>JAJZFQ010000169.1 GCA_021805275.1 Pseudomonadota bacterium | reverse complement strand
CGGCGCGATATGTCCGAGCGGAACGCGAGAGAGTTCACGGTAGCGAGCGCCCCACGCTGTCACTCTTCGCCAACACCCAGCCTGGTTCGACTCTGCAATGGGAGACGTCATGCATTCATCGGCGCTGCACGCCGTCCGGTCCGAGCAGACCGCCACCGCCGATGCATCCGGACCGCAGAACGTCGAATCGCTCGGGCGGCGGCTGCGCGACGCGATGCCGCCGCTGCGTCTGCATTCGGTCTCGATCTACGACAGCGAATGCAATGTGTTGTGGCTCAGCGAGGGAGCGCTCGGGCCCGACGAACACGCGCTGGTGATCGATGCCGTCGAGCGACTCGGCACACAGGCCAGCGAGGCATTCGAGCAGCGGGTGGAAGACGGACGCGTTGCGGTTTTTCTGCCCTTGCGTACCGCGCAGGCCGCGGCGCATGGACTCGTCATGGTGCTGGCGGAAACCAAGGCTCCGGGCGAAGGCCTGCTCGCGCGGATCTGCACCGCGTCCGTGCAAGGGCTGGTGCGCGCGCTGACCGAGGTGATCCGGCCGGCCCCGCCGCGGCGCCTGGAGCATGATCCGACGGGTCTGCTGCTCTCTCTCGCGGCGGATGTTCCGCCGGAGTCGGCGGGCGGGCCGCCGCGCCATGCGCCGGCGCGCGATCTGTCGCCGACGGCGGTCGAGGAAATCCTTACTCGGGGGGCGCAGGCGCTATCGCTCGAGTTGGCTCCTCCGCCACCCCAACCGGCCGTGCCCAGCGCAAGCGCACCGTCGCGCGCAGCGGCGATCCCGGAGCCGCCGGCACCGGCACCCATACCGCTGATCGTCGACGCATTGACACCCACCTTGGGTGCTGCCGCAGAGAGCGTGACGCTCGAGGTGCTGCCCTTCGTCAAGCTGCGCAGTGGAGGTCGCATGCGTCGCTTCGAGGTGCTGCCCCGCGGCGCTCCGCGGCTGAACCGCGATCCCGCCGTGCTCGATACGCTCGCCGTGGAGGCGCTCCTCGGGTGGATGGCTGCCCACCGATCCGACTGGACCCTGGAGCCGACCTGCTTCACGCTGAACCTCTCGATCGCCACGCTGGAGGACGACCGCTTTCTGCGGACACTCGGCGCGCATTTCAGTCGCAGCGCGATTTCACCCGACAGCATCGGCTTCGAGATCGCCGAGCCGCTCTGCACCCAGCGGCGTGCGCAGGTCGAGCGGTTCATCAGCGCCTGCGAGCGTCTCGGCTGTTTCGTGGTGATCGACGGGTTCTCGTTCGATTCGGCCGTGATGCCGCTGCTGCGCTCCAAGGCCGTCCGCCTGGTGAAGATCGATGCGCGCCTCAGTACGGCCGCCCTGAAGGACAAGCTGGCGCAGGCCATGGTCGTGGCGATCGTTCAGGCGGTCAAGGTGCTCGGTATCCACTGTGCCGCGCAGCAGATCGAGACGCAGCAGGTGTTGCGCTGGCTGACGGCCGTCGGCTGCGATTTCGGCCAGGGATCGCTTCTGGCTCGACCACTGCCGATCACCCGCCTGGAAGGGCCGCAGCCTGCCTGAGGCGCAGCGCATCGCGACGCCAGGATAGGGTAAGCTTGCCTTCCTGCTGCGGCCCCTGAAAGCGGGACGTGGTCGGCAAACCATGAAGATCAAGACCGTCATCGTCGACGACGAGGCGCTCTCGAGGCGTGGCATCGAGCGGGCGCTGCGCAAGACGCCGGATTTTGAAGTGATCGCAGAGTGCGGCAATGGGCGCGATGCGGTCGGTCTGATCCAGCGGGAGCGACCGGATGCGGTGTTTCTGGATATCCAGATGCCCATGCTGTCCGGTTTCGAAGTGCTCGCGCGTCTGCCGCGCGAGAGCGTGCCACTGGTGGTGTTCGTCACCGCCTTCGACCAGTACGCGCTGCGCGCGTTCGAGGCGCGCGCCCTGGATTATCTGCTGAAGCCTCTGGATGAGCGTCGCGTCGAGATGACGCTGGAGCGTGTGCGGCAGGAAGTGCAGGCGCGGCACGCGGTCGACCAGCGCGACAAGCTGATGGAGGTCGTGGCCGAGATCACCGGCTCGGGCGAGATCGAGCTCGAGACTATTCTCGAGCACGGCAGCACGGCAATTGAATCCAGCCGCCCGCACATCCTGCCGATCCGCCAGGGGCGGCGCACCGCCCGGGTGCCTATCGCCTCGATCCAGTGGATCGACGCCGCAGGCGACTACATGTGCGTGCACGCGGAAGGTGATACGCACATTCTGCGGGGTACGATGAAGGAGCTCGAGGAACTGCTCGACCCGAGGATGTTCCAGCGCGTGCACCGCTCGACGATCGTCAATCTGCGCTACGTCAAGAGCCTGCGCGCGCACATGAACGGGGAGTACTTTCTGATGCTCGAGGGTGGACAGGAGCTGAAGCTCTCGCGCACCTATCGGGACAAAATAGAGATTTTCCTCGGCAACAGCCCCCTGCAGCGCAGCGCACCCGAATAAAGCTCAGGTCCAGTCCGGCTCAGGATGGGCGGGTGCGCTTGGCGCGCCATGATCCGCCGAGGGCCGATTGCAGTCGACGTCCGAGCGGGCCGCTCGGCTGCACACGCAGGCGGAATGTCACGGTGCGCACATAATCCGGCACGGTCCAGCGGTAGCGTGAGCCGGTGTGGAATACGTGGGTATCGCCGCTCTGCAGCCGCCGGCTCATGCCGGCGCTGTCGATCAGCGCGCAGCCTTGCAGGATGTGCACGAACTCTTCGCCTCGGTATTCCCACTGGAAGCATCCACTGGTGCAGTCCCACATCACCGCACAGGCCGTACCGTCGCTGCTGGAGGCGAGGGAACGTTCACGAGCGAGCGGGGCACCCTCGAGGACCCAGTTCGCCGGGATCGGGACTGGATGCAGTCCGTGCACATCGCCGTGCCCGGGGGCCAGGCCTTCGAGCGAGAGGGTCTCCTCCAGCTGGTCGCGCTCGACCGGCTCCTGAACGGTCTTGCCGGATGCTGCAGTTTGTCGCGATTTACCCAAATGACGCCCTCCAGAACGGTGGGCCGTCGAGGCGCGTGCGCTTTGCGCCATCGGGCCCCCGGCCGCCAGTCTGAGCATACGGGGCGGACCCGGCGCGTTCCGTGAGTTACCGCACACACGATCCCGGCCGGCGAGGCGATTCCGCAGGCATCGGCAGCACGCTACACTGCAGCACGTGCGGGTCGGAAGCCGTCCTGCGGATGCGGTCACGCCGCACAAGACCGACGAGAAGGGGCGTCGCGATGAACCGAAGCTGGCTGCAGTCCTACCCGCCGGGGGTGCCGGCCGAGGTTGACCTCAAGCGCCTCAGTTCACTCGCGGAGCTGGTGGAGCACGCCTGCACCGCATACCGGAGCATGGCGGCCTTCGAGCAGTTCCGCACGGTGATCACCTATGGACAGCTCGATGAGATGACCCAGGCATTCGCGGCCTGGCTGCAATCCGTCGGACTCAGCAAGGGCGATCGGATCGCCATCATGCTGCCCAATTGTCTGCAATACCCGGTCGTGCTGTTCGGAGCCCTGCGCGCCGGGCTCGTGGTCGTCAACACCAATCCGCTCTACACGGCACGGGAACTGGCACATCAGCTGGACGATTCCGGTGCGCTTGCGATCGTGGTGCTGGAGAACTTCGCCCACGTCGTCGAGGAGGTGGCGCCGCACAGCCGTCTGAAGCACATTCTCGTGACAGCCGTCGGCGATTTCCTGCCGGCGCCCAAATCGTGGGTCATCAACTACGTGGTGCGCCATCGTCGCAAGCAGGTGCCGCCATGGCAGATGCCCCTGGCAACATCGCTCCGTGCCGCGGTGCGGGCCGGACGGGGCATGCGCTGGCGGCCCGAGCCGCTCGGCGGTGATGATCTGGCCTTTCTGCAGTACACCGGTGGTACGACCGGTGTCGCCAAGGGAGCCATGCTGACGCACGGCAATCTCACTGCCAACATTCTACAGGCGATGACATGGCTCGACGGCTATTTCTCGGCCGAGCCGGGCACACTGATTACCGCGATTCCGCTTTACCACGTGTTTGCCCTGACGGCGAACTGCCTGCTGTTTGCCTACCTGGGGTGGAAGAACGTACTGATCATCAATGCGCGCGATTTTCCGCAGCTGGTGGCCGAAATGAAGCGACAGCCATTCGAGTTCTTCAGCGGGGTAAACACTCTGTTCAATGCGCTCCTTCATACCCCGGGATTTGCCGACGTTGACTTCAGCCACTTGCGGATCACCCTCGGTGGCGGCATGGCGGTCCAGGCGGCGGTTGCTCAGCGTTGGAAGGAAGTCACCGGCAAGATACTGACGCAAGCGTGGGGTCTTACCGAGACATCGCCCGCGATCACCATCAATCCCATTGGCGATGATTTCAACGGTTCGGTGGGTCTGCCCATTCCTTCGACGGACGTGACGGTCAAGGACGACGCAGGAGACGATCTGCCGAGCGGACAACCCGGCGAGGTCTGTGTACGCGGTCCTCAAGTGATGCGTGGATACTGGAATCGACCGGATGAAACCGCCAAGGTTGTGCTGCCCGATGGCTGGCTGCGCACCGGGGATATCGGCTACATCGATCAGCGGGGCTACGTGTACCTGCAGGATCGCAAGAAGGACATGATCCTGGTGTCGGGCTTCAATGTATATCCGAATGAAGTCGAGGAAGTGGCGGTGACGCACCCGGGGGTGCTCGAAGCTGCCGCCATTGCCCAGCCCGATGAGCATTCCGGGGAAGTCGTCGCACTGTTCGTGGTGTTAAAGAATCCGTCCGTAACGGCGCAGGACATCATCGATCACTGTCGCCAGTCCCTGGCCGCATACAAGGTTCCTCGGCACGTCTACTTCCGTAACGAATTGCCCAAGAGCAATGTCGGGAAGATATTGCGCAAGGAGCTGCGCGCAGAACTCGCTCATTGAGACGA
>JAJZFQ010000280.1 GCA_021805275.1 Pseudomonadota bacterium | reverse complement strand
CGCAGTGGAACCTGCTCGATCCGGACGTGCTGCGCTGGCTGCTCGAGCGGAAGTTCTCCTTGCAACTGCTCGCGGAGTTCACCGAGATGCGCCTGGCGATCGAGCCGGCCGCCGCGGCGCTCGCGGCCCGCCGCGCCGATCGCGAGGCGATCGAGCAGATTCGCGCCGGACTCGAGCGCATGCAGGCGGCCGGACAGGGCGATGACGAGCCGGTGGCGGCCGACATCGCCTTCCACACCGCGGTGCTCGCCGCCACCGGCAACCGTTTCTTCGCGCAGCTCGACCCGATGATCAACACGGCGCTGCGCATCTCGATCCGCTTCACCAACCGCATCAAGGGACGCGCGGCGGGCATTGCTCAGCACGAAGAGGTGTTGGACGCTATCGTGGCGGGCGATGCCGAGCGCGCGACGCTGGCGATGCGCGCACTGATCGGGGAAGTGTTGGAGTTGATTGCGACCGCTCAGGCGACGCCGACCGCGCGCCGCAGTGGGCGCAGCAGCGCCTGAAATTCCGTGCAGCGACGGTGCGGACGTACGCGCCGCGCCGGGCCACCATGCGCATCCTTGCGGCGGCGTCTGAATTTGGCGACGTCGGGCGGGACATTCAGGCTCGATTCAGCGCGGATTGTTCACTGTGTATCCCCGGGCGATCAGTGGCGAGTTCATCGAAGCGCCCCGGCGGCGGCGGTGCGCGAACCGAGGCCTGTGCCCCGCGCAGCGCACGGGGATCACCCCCAGGACTCAGGCAGCCGTACCCCCGGCCCGGCGGGGTGAGGTCCGGTGCCGGAGGGACCGGCGCGGCGCACGGGTCGGGCAGAGGAGTGATACAGACGAAGTGAGCACCCAGCGCGTCAAATCCTGGCGGATTCTCATCACCGCGGACGACACGTCGGTTGCCGCTCGCGTTGCGGATCTGTTGCTCGAGCGCGGGCATTCCGCCGTGGCGCACACCGATCCGACCGAGCTGATGACCGCGGTCAGCGCCGAGACACCCGATCTGGTGGTGCTCTGCGCGGCCGCCGGCGCCGAGGCGGACTACGCCCTCGGCGCCACGCTCTCCGGCATGCTCGAGATTCCCTTCATCGTGCTCGCGGCCGAGTGGGACGAGCGCCGTGCGGCCGACGCTGCAGAACACGGCGCGCTCGCGTTCCTCGCCGCCCGCTACGCGGCGCTGCCGCAGTGCATTCCGGGGATTCTGGCCGCGCTGCAGCGCTATGCCGACGCCCGGGAGCTGCGGGCGCGGCTGGCACGGATGAGCGAGGCGCTCGAGCGCTCTCGGACCATCAGCACGGCCTGCGGGGTCCTGATGGAGCGGCTGCACCTGAGCCGTCAAGAGGCCTTCGAGACTCTGCGCGCGGCGGCGCGCGCGCGGCGCATGCGCTTGATCGACAGCGCCGCCGGGATACTGACGGCGCTGGAGGCGATCAACGCGCTCGCCGGTCTGCCGCGCCGCTCGGTTACCGAGCCGGACTGTGACCGAGTTCGCAGTCCCGCGGCGAAATCCAGATAACATAAGCGACCCGGACGCACCTTATTCCGTGCGTCGCATTGAAGACGCACGCTGCGTCCCTCCCGGCGCCATTGTCCCCGCGCTCCCCACTCACCGGGGCCTCCCGACCCGCCCGCTCATTGCGCCCGTGCGCCGCGCCTGGCTTGGCGTGCCGATGGTGGAGTGCGTGATCATGCAAATCCAACGACTGCGAACCATTCAACATCCGGGCCGCAGCGGCGATCGGCTCGATTCGCCGTGCGACGTTCTGCCCTGGTCGTCCACCGGACCGAGCCGTGCCGCAACTGCGGCGCGGCGCTCGGCGCTGGGGCGGCTGCCGGGCCGCCTCATCGACCTGCGCGAGGCGCTCTGGCGGGCCTCGGGCGAGCGCCGCACGCCGCTCCTCCGCCCGATGACAACCGATGACGTCGCCGCCGCCGCCCGTGCCATCCGCTGCGTCCCTACGATCGAACACGGCGCGCCGCAATGCGCCTGACGGGGATGCCCGCGTGGTGTGCCACCCGCACGGAAGCGCAGCGGGCGTTCGCATCGCTCGCGCAGCGGCTCGAGGCGCTGGCCGAGGCCCCCGGTAGCGCCTGTCGGGGGCGTGACGCCCGCCTCGTGCGCGCTCGGTTGCATCGCCTGGCGCGCGCCGCGCGCGCCTCGGGCCTGTTGAGCTTCTCCTCGGTCGTGCTGCGCTTGGGCGAGCGGCTCGAGCCGTGCCTTCGAGCCGGGCAGATCGGCGCGCGCGACCGTGCCCTCGTACGTCGCTTCACCGTGCAGTGCAGCCGTTATCTCGAGGATCCTGCCGATGTGCGCGCCGCCGCCGCCATGGTGGAGGCGCTCGCGAGCGGACCGATGCCCGCGGCCGATCGCGCCGAGCGGGCGCAACTGCTGCAAGGGGCGCTCGAGGACGGCACGCATCTGCTCGACGCCTGTGACACGTCGCCCGATGCAGCGCGGCGTCGCAGCTGCGATGCGCTGACCGGATTGGCGGATCGCACCGCGCTGCAGGGGAGACTGACGGACATTCTGGCGGCGGCCGCATCGGCGCATCGGACCGTTGGCGTGCTGTCGATCGGCATCAGCGGCCTTGAGGACATCGTCGATTCGCTCGGTGCCGAGGTCGGTACCACGATCCTGGCGCAGGTGGCCGGCGATCTGATCCGCACCGCGGCGCCTGAGGATACGGTCGGGCGCCTGGGACCGGATCACTTCGTTCTGGTGCGCTCCGGGCTTACGGTGCTCGAGCTCACCGACTCCGCCAGCGCCCTCGCCGCGCGCCTCGGGCACAGTCGCAGGATCGGTCCGCATCTGCTCTCGGTGAGCGCGCGGATCGGTCTGGCCATGGCCGGGGTGCACGGGTTGGCTGCGACCGAGTTGCTCGCCAACGCCGATGCGGCGTTGCACGATGCGCGTGCCCGTCGGCTCTACAGCACGCAAGTGTTCGGCTCGCACATGCGCCAGGCGGCGTTGCGCCGAGTCAGTCTCGAGGCGCAATTGCGCGCCGCCATCGAAGCGCAGCGCTTCGAGCTGCATTATCAGCCGAAGCTCGCGCTGTGCACCGGGCGCTTGAGCGGCCTGGAGGCACTGGTGCGCTGGCGCCACGGACCGCAGGGCGCGGTGGGACCGGCGCAGTTCATTCCGATCGCCGAGGAGAGCGGCCTGATCATCCCGCTCGGGGAGTGGGTGCTCGAGGAGGCGTGCCGGCAGCTCGCATGCTGGCGTCGGGACGGGGTGCTCGACGTTCCGGTCGCGGTCAACCTCTCCGCCGTGCAGCTGTGCTCGCGCCAGATGCACGGGGAGATCGGCGCGGCGCTGCAGCGCCACGGCGTTGCCCCGTCACTCCTCGAAGTGGAGATCACCGAGTCGGCGTTGATGCGCGATGCCGGGGCGGCGCTGCGCTGTCTGGGTGAACTCGGTCGCCTCGGTGTGCGCGTCGCGATCGATGACTTCGGGACCGGGTATTCGAATCTCAGTCAGTTGATGCGCCTGCCGCTCGCGGCTCTGAAGATCGATCGCTCCCTGGTGGCGGGCATTCCCACCTGCACGCGCGATGCGGCGATCCTGCGCGCGATCATCGACATGGCGCGTTCGATCGGGGCGCGGGTGGTCGCCGAAGGCGTGGAACATCCGCGCCAGCGGGATTGGCTCGCCGCCGCCGGCTGCGACGAGTACCAGGGGTTTCTCATCGCCCGACCGATGGACGCCGCGCGGCTGCAGGTCTGGCTCAGCCGATACCGCGCCGATGCCCGTGCCGCCCCGGAGAGCCTCTCATGAGGCGAGTCAGCCGGCGCAGAGCGGGCGACCGACCGGGTTGCGGTTAAGTACATTGGGCGAGTACGTCGGCGTGCGGAAAGCGCGCGCCGCGTGCTCGTACGCGTAGGCCAGATCGATCAGCCGCGCCTCGGACCACTTCGACCCGATGAACGACAGTCCCACCGGCAACCCCTGCACCTGGCCCATCGGCACCGTGATGTAAGGATAGCCCGCCACGGCCGGCAGCGTGCTGTCGCCGCCGCCGATGCCGGCATCGCCGTTCACCAGATCGATGACCGAAGCCGGATCCTGCGTCGGGGAGATGAGCGCGACGACGTGATGCTCCTTGAGCAGCCGTTCGATGCCCTGCGGTCCGGCGAGGCGCCGGTTGGTTGCGCGCGCGCGCAGATACGCCGGGTCGTCGAGCCCCTTGGTGCGCTCGGCCGCCAGGAACAGGCTCTGTCCAAACCAGCGCATCTCCTGGCGCGCGTGTGTGTTGTCGAAGGTGATCAGGTCGGCGAGGGTGCGGCTGCGCACGGCCGGCGGCGAGGCCGCGAGGTAGGCCTTCATGTCGGCCTTCAGCTCGGTCATCAGCACCAGGTTCTCGTTCTTCGCCAGCGGCGCGAGGTGCTCGTCATCGACCTTCACCAGGACTGCGCCCTGGGCCTTCAGCAGCGCCAGGGCGTGGCGGAACACCTTCAGCGTCTTGGGCGAGAAGTTCTTCAGCAGAAACTGCGCGACGCCGAGCCGCACGCCCTTGAGCGCCCCGGGGCGCAGTCCCGCGGCATAGTCGGTGCGGTGCGCATCGGCGTGCGCGGTCGCCGGGTCCTTCGGGTCGCGCCCGGCCATGGCCGTCAGCAGCATCGCCGCGTCGCGCACGGTGCGTGCGATCGGGCCGGCGGTGTCCTGCGACTGGCTGATCGGCACGATGCCTGCGCGCGAGACGAGGCCGACGGTCGGCTTCAGGCCCACCACGCCGTTCATCGCCGACGGGCAGCTGATTGAGCCGTCGGTTTCGGTGCCAATGGCCGCCGCGGCGAGCCCGGCCGCGACCGCAGCGGCCGACCCCGAACTCGACCCGCAGGCGGTGCGATCGAGCATGTAGGGGTTGCGCGTGAGTCCCCCGACCGCGCTCCAGCCGCTGGTCGAGTGGGCCGAGCGAATGTTGGCCCACTCCGAGAGGTTGGTGCGCCCGAGGATCACCAC
>JAJZFQ010000262.1 GCA_021805275.1 Pseudomonadota bacterium | reverse complement strand
GCGTGTCGTAGGCGCACCCGCCCATGGCGATGTGATAATCGATATCGATCAGCTTGCGCGCAAAGCCGCGCGCGAAGAACCCGGCAATGAACAACGAGACGTCCCCGAGACGCTGCAGCCCGCGCTCGCGCTCCGCACGGGTGCGAGCCTCGAGCGCCTCGGAGAGCATCACGACGAGCGGTTTCAGCCGTAGCCCCTCGGCGGTGGACTCGTACAGCGCCTCGGAGCGGGCAAACAGCGTGAGCAGGTTCACCACGTAATGCTCGGTCTGCTCCTCGAGCGCCAGATGCTGATTGGCGAGCGCCCCGCGCAGCGCATCCTTGAAGTACTCGGTGAGATTCCCGACCGGCTGGATTTGGCTCGACATGAATGGTTCGACCTCCCGCGCGGCGTACCATTGATGACAACGGCCGCCTGCGCTCAAAGTTGATCCAACGCCGCGGTGAAAACCGCGACCCGGTGCTCATTTTAGTGGTCGGCCGCACGGAATTTCCATGCGCAGCGTTAGCAGCGCATGGCCCCGAGTGCTGACAGCGCGGCGCGCTCAGCGCCAGAGGGCGCGGTAGGACAGCCCGAGCTTCATGATCCGCTCGAGCAGATCGCGGTACTTGATGCCGGCGGCGAGCGCCGACTCGGCGAGGTCCTCCCCCTCCTGCAAGTTGGGGTTGGCATTGGCCTCGAGCGCATACAGCCGCCCGTCGCTGGTGAGGCGGAAATCCATGCGCGCATAGCCGGACAGCCCGAGCACCCGATAGATGCGCCGCGAGAGCTTATCGAGCTGCACCTCCACGCCGCTCGGCAGATCGCTCGCCTTGTGCGTGGTGATACCGTAGCGCTCCCGATACTCGTGATCCCATTTGACCTTGCGGGTGGCGATCATCGGCAGCGACTCGGGCATCGAGCCGAACGCCATCTCCCACACCGGCAGGCGCACCAGCCGCTCGTTGCCGAGCACCCCGACGTACAGCTCGCGCCCCTCGATGTACTCCTCGACCAGCGCATCGGAGCCGATCTGCTCGTACATGAACTCCACCCGCTCCTTCAGCCGCGGCAGGTCATCGACCACCGAGGCCTGCGCGATCCCGAGCGAGGCGTCCTCGGTGGCGGACTTCACGAACAGCGGAAAAGTGAGCTTGCGCGCGGTGCGCACCGGCGTGCCGCGCCGAAATACCTCGAAGCGGGGCGTGGGGATGCGGTGATAGGCGAGCAACTGCTTGCTCAGCGGCTTGTCGCGCGAGAGCATCAGCCCACGCGGATTGCAGCCGGTATACGGCTGGCGCAGCAGCTCGAGGTACGCCACCACGTGCTGATCGTAGGTGACGATGCCGTTGAATTCCTCGAGCAAATTGAAGACGACGTCCGGCTTCCATTCCGAGATCGCCACGCGCATCTCGGTCAGACTGTCGAGCACGCCAAGACAGCGCACATCATGACCGCAGCGGCGCAGCGTCGTGGTGACGTTGAATTCGGTTCGCCACTCGTCGATTTCCTTCTCACTGTGATTGGTGAGCGTCTTCGGTGGCACCAGACTGGAGTGCATCACGACCAGCGTGCGCAGTTTCTTCATAGAAAAATGTGTGGCGTTTCACCCTGCGAATACATCGACACCAGCCGCTCCAGCAGCCAGCGCGAGACATGCACGGCGTCGCGGCGGCTGCCGCGCACGTACAATTGCAATGCCTCGCTGCGATCGATCATCATCAGCATGATCTCACGTACACTATAGCGCGGCAGAGCAAGTTCGCGCGAGACGGCATCAATGAGCTCGCGCTGATGCGCCCGCAGCAGCGCACAGGCGCGCGCGGCGTCCTTGCGCGGGCGCTCTTCGGTGAACACCCAGGCCAACATCCCCTCGACCATGCTGCGCCGGTACTGACCGTAGCGCACCACCTTGCGGCGGTAGTGCTGCGCGAGCGTACGCGTGTTGTATTCGATCGGCTCGACGCGATCGCGGTTGCGGACCGGCGCGCGCTGTTCGCGCACTTCCTGCATCAGCTGATCGACCACGTGCAGCTTGCGCACCGCCGGCCACTCGGCATAGCGCTGGCGCCAAGCCGAACGCGGCGTCAACCACACCGCGAAAGTCTCGGCGAAATCCTCCGTGGGATGTGCCTGCGCATACCAGTCGCCGAGGTGATGCACGTAGCGGCGGCTGCCGGGGCGTGCCCGGTAACGGTCCGGGTAGCGGCGCGAAGCGGGCCCGAACACCTCACGCCAGCACTTGCGCCGGCGCAGTCGGTACGCGTTGTCGATGGCATGGCCGGCCTCGTGACGCAGGATGCGCATGAACCAGCGTGCATTGCCACCCTCGACCTCGCCCATGATGTTGCGCTCGAGGCGCATCAGGCGCGGGTGCGCCAGGTAGAACGGGACGGCGATGCCCGGCACGCCGTCTGGCGAGAACCACTCCTCGGAGAACCACACGTGCGGGTGGAACGTCAGGCCGCGCGCCTGGAGCTCCTCGTAGAGACGGTGCACGTGCTTGTGGATCACCGAGTGATCGACGCTCAGGTGCAAGTCGCGGAAGCGCAGCTGCAGCAACGCTTCATCGCTCAAGCGGGCCCACTGGGCGGTCCGCGGCCTGCTCTGCGGTGCGCTCATCGGCCACCTCGCCCGACGCGGGGCAAGTGCAATGCGGGAGCCGGGAGCTTAGCAGCCCGAGCGCCTCGCTTCAGCCCATGTGCACCAGCGCGTGTGCGAGCAGCCGGTCGGCGAAGGCCTCGATGAGCGAGGTGCGCAGCAGCGCTGCGCGCCACGGCGCCGGGATGGCGGCGGCGCCGTAGAACGCCCCGGCGAGTTGCCCGCACACTGCTGCGGTCACGTCCGAGTCACCGCCGAGATTGGCCGCATGCAGCACGGCGGCGCGGAAATCACGGGTCGCAGCCAACGCCTCGAACGCCCCGGCGAGTGCCCGCGTGACGCCTTTGCCGGCGCTGCCCGCCGGAGCCGCTCGCTGCTCGGCGAGAATCCGGACTTTCGGCTCTCCGTGCAGCGCGGCGAGCAGCGCCCGCGCCAGATCGGCGCAGCCGTTGAGCACCGTGTGGGCCTGGCAGGTGGTGCGGGCGGATTCGCGGGCCAGCCGTTCGGCCTCCGCCGGCACCGCGAACGCGAACAGCACGGGGGCGACGACCCGCGAGAGCGGCTCCGGGTCGAGTTGCGCCGGGTCGTGCGAACCGGAAAACGGCTGCTGGCGCCAGCCGGCCACCGCCAACGCACGCGCGGTGCTCGCAGTGATGCCGAGGCACTGACCGGTGGCCGAAAGGTGTCCGTCGCGCTGCCAACGCCGATAGCGCTCGACCTGATCGGCAGGGTCAAACCCCTCGCACTCGAGCAGGCTCTGCGCCAGGCACAGTGCCATGGCCGTATCGTCGCTCCAGGCCCCGCGCGGCAGCGCAAACGGTCCGCCGCCGAGCATGTCGGCGACCGGCGTGAAGGTACCGGGCCGGCGGTACTGCGTGGCCGCGCCGACCGCATCGCCGACCGCCAGCCCGAGCAACGCCCCGAGGAAGCGCTCGCGCAATGCACGCGCGGCCGCTAGCGCGGCGGCATCGAGCAGCGGATCCTCCTCCATCGCCGCCGCCTCGCGTCGGGGCGTCGAGCGCGCCGTCCAGGTGCGCACGTACTCGCGCTGCGCCGGGGTTTCCGGGATGCGCGGCCAGTCCGCCGAGCGGGCCGACTGCTCCCAGAGACGCTCGAGTTCGACGAGCGCCTGCTCGCCGCTGAGACCGCGCTCGATGAGCAGACAGCCGACCACCGTGGCGCTGCGACCGATTCCCGCCCGGCAGTGCACGTAACAGGGCTTGCCGGCCTCCAGCGACTCGAGCAGACACTGGAGGATCTCGTGCATATGCTCGCGCCGCTCGGGCACGCCATGGTCGGGAATGGGCTTGCGGTGGTACTCCACCGCCAGCGGCAGCGCATCGTCGTACCCGTCGATCTCCCCGGGCGCGGTCAGATCGATGATGACGCGAATCCCCGCATCGCGCAGCCGCGTCAGGCGCTCGCGCACGGCCGGTGCGCCCTGGGCGAGCGGATGCTCCCCGGCGAGCAGCAGTCCGGGATAGACCCAGTAGGCATTGGCGAGCGGCAGAGCGAGTGCGGCATCCATGGGACAGCGCGCGTCGATCAGCCCTGGCCGCCGGCCGCCGCGAGCTGAAGCTCTTCCGCGGCGCTCATCGGCTCGATGCGTTGCGCCTCGAGACCGGCGAAATCGAAGTGGCGCGGGTCGGCGAGGGACGCCGGATCGAGCTGGCGCAGCGCGGAGAAGATGCTCTCGGTGCGTCCCGGATAGGCACGCTCCCACTCGGTCAGCATGCGTTTGATCGCCACTCGCTGCAGATTGTCCTGCGAACCGCACAGCTTGCAAGGAATGATCGGGAAGCGCCGGCCGCGTGCATAGCGCTCGATGTCCCGCTCCGCGACATAGGCGAGCGGGCGAATCACGACTTGGCGGGCGTCCTCGGAGAGCAGCTTCGGGGCCATCGCCTTCAGCCGGCCGCCGAAGAAGAGGTTCAGAAAGAGCGTCTGGACGATGTCATCGCGGTGATGGCCGAGCGCGATCTTGGTGATGCCGTGCTCGGCGGCAAAGCGGTACAGGGCCCCGCGACGCAGACGCGAGCACAGTCCGCACAGGGTGCGCCCCTCGGGCACCACGCGCTTGACCACACTGTAGGTATCCTGCTCGATGATGTGATACGGCACGCCGAGGCCCGCGAGGTACTCCGGCAGGACGTGCGCCGGGAAGCCCGGCTGCTTCTGATCGAGGTTGACGGCGAGCAGGGAGAACTCGACCGGCGCGCTGCGCTTCAACGACAGCAGGATATCGAGCAGGGTGTAGGAGTCCTTGCCGCCGGAGAGGCACACCATGACCCGGTCGCCCGGGCCGATCATGGCGAAGTCCTCGATGGCCTTGCCCACCTGTCCGCGCAGCTTCGCTTGCAGACGCACCAACGTCCGCGACA
>JAJZFQ010000039.1 GCA_021805275.1 Pseudomonadota bacterium | reverse complement strand
GAGATCTGGAACAGTACCGCGGTGCCGGGCGGGCTCGCGCCCATCACACTCGCGCAGCTTCAGCAGTGGGCGGCGCAGATCAAGGCGGCAAATTGAGGCCTGCGGATCCCTCGGATGCGCGGTGTGCGGTCAGCACCTCCTCGTTCGGGGTGCTTTTCCATGGCACGAGATCCTCGATGATCTTGACGCGGCGCTGGCGCTCCTTCGCTGGGGCCTTCTCCATCGGAAGCGGATCTGGATCCGACGAGGGATCGTCGACCATCTGCGCAACGATCACGGCTCGGGCTGCAGCCCAGGGTCGTTGCGCCCATCAGAGATGCACCGTGCTGGGATGACCGTGGCGGATAGATTTTTCGCGCGCGCTCGCCTTGTGGATGGCCTCCAGGGGGAGAGCATCCTCGATGAGCTTCGTCCGATTCATGTTCCGGGATCCTGGGCAGCGATGTTCCACAGGTGCGGGACCCGCCAATGAGCGGCCGTATGGGGATCGTCGAGCGGTGCGGTCGGATCAGGGAATCGCTCTTGCGCTCGCTGCAAGGCGTTCTCGATCCGATTGAGTATGTTTTCAATCTGCTTGCCATCCGTCTTGGTATAACCGGGTAGGTGTTTCTCGAGCCGGTCTATGACGTTATCGCAGATGTCGAATGGCGCGTCGGTGTTCTCGAAATGCAAGAGTATCCAGTACTCGAAGCAGGGGATGCTGACGATGGCGTGCAACGGGTGCCGCTTGGCGTTGTCGCGCAGCTTGTTCAAAGCTCGGTGGAAGGATTCATGCCGATCGCGGTCGAAAACGCAATAGATGAAATCGTATCCGCCCGACTCCTTCGCCTTTTCGATTGCGTGATCGACGACATTGATTGGAGCGCTGCCGGCGGGGACCGGAAACAGGATTTCCGCATGGGTGAGCCGCAGACGTCGTCGCAACGCTTCAAAATAGGTGCGCTCGGTTTGGCCTTCACAAACAATGAGCGTGACCGCTCGGGGCTGTCTTTGGCCCTGTCGGCGCTGGAAGGATTTCGGAGAGCGGGAAGCGCGCGCCACCGCTACGGCTCCAGGGCTCCAATGAGCGGAACGGCGCCGTAGCGGCCCTTGAGGTAGCCCCGCTCCAAGGATTCACCCGTTCGGGGGGAGTACTCGAGCAGGGGAGTCAGGCTTGAGCAGCCGCGCGAGTCCTTCTCGACAAACCAGAACTGGTCGCGACGCAGCAGCTCCGGATCCAGCAACGTGGTGTCGTGGGTGCTGAAGATGAGTTGCGCGCCTTGGCGATTGTGAGGTCTCTGAAACTGCTGCACCAGGAAGCGGGTAATGTAGGGGTGCAAACTGGTATCGATTTCGTCGATGCAGACGGTGGCTCCAGTGTCTAGGGCACGTAGTAGACCACCCGCGTGCTCGAATAATTTTCGCGTTCCGTTCGACTCGTCTCCAAAATCGAAGGCAATGGATTCCCCGTCGCTTTGCGTGTGCCAGGCCAACACACGCATGGACTGGGGCTTGGGTGACGGATCTTCCGGAGTCGACGGTCGCTGGACGACCAGCCGCACCCCACCTACGGGCCACGGCGGTGCCGAATCGTCTTCCTTCAGTTCCAGGCGCTCAATGCCGACATCGGCAGCCTTCAGCAGGGACATGAGACGAACGGCGCCAGCTCGGTCGCTTAGCAGTTCGAAACTCGGCACAGGGTTCACTGCCAAATCCTGTGTGAGCACGACAAGCCTTTGCGTGAGCCAATGAAACACTGGTCGTAACTGGGCATTGTTGAGCTGGACCGCTGTCGAAAGGAACAACGCATTGTCCCGGGTGGATTCCTGCCAGAGTTTGTGCTGTTGTGCGGAGCCCTCGAAGCTGGGTCCCATCTTCCAGGTTGGGCGGATTTGTGAGTCGAGTGACCGCTCGAACAGGAGCCGCGCCGGTCCCTTGGGATAGGCATGCAACCACTCTGCGACGACCCGCTGTTGTGTGCCAGAGAAACCATATTGATAGCGCACACCGTCAGCGATGAAATGAATTTCGAACTCGGATGGCTGTTTCGCCAATTCGGCTGTGAGCCTAAAGGGTGTCAGGGGTAAGGGTTGTCCCGGTTGAAACCCAGCAGACCATTGAATCAGCCATTGCAGCATGGCGATGGCGCGAAAGAGATTGCTCTTGCCCGAGGCATTGGGGCCGAAGATTGCTGCCGCGCTGAGCAGAGGGAGCGGCGGGTCCTCGATGACATGTGTTGCGCGCAGCTCCTTGCGCGTGCTCGCCGCGAGTGAAAGCGTCTGGCGCTCGGCGATGGACCGAAAATTGGTGACGCTGAACTCGATGAGCATGACAGTAGCCGGCAAAAATAGTGGCTTATAATGCAGAAAATCTGCAAAAAACGCCACTGGATAATGTAAAAGCGGCCGTCTAGTGGGAAATCTGAGAATTCAGCCCGCTCCTCTCATGAGCTTCAGCATGGCGTCTCGGCCGGGGCGAACAGATCCGTCATGGGAAAACTCACCGGCGAGCCATTCAACTCCGTGGTCACACCTCGGCCCTCGAACGGTCGTCGAAGGGAGTGAACCTGGTGTGCGCCGTCGGAGAGACATTCCACAATGGCCAGGATGAAGCTTTCCGGCGTGTTGAACGAGTACAGGATCTCGTTCTTGGTCACGGTGAGGAAGCCCGCGCCCGCCACGCGTCCCTTGACTTCAATGAAGCGGCGCTTCCCGGTCCTGGAAACGCGGCTCTCGATATCGTCGCGCGGCTTTTCGAACTCCCGCTCGCGCAGGCGCCCGTGGGATCGTTCAGGGTGTGAACGCGACCCCAGTCGGCCTCGGCGGGCGGAAAGGAACCGTGGAGCGTGCGCCGCCACCGTGGAAGCCCGTGCAGAGCCCAGTCGGCGCGCGCGGGCGCGACCGCTGTCGATCCGTGCCCCTCTCGTTCGTCATCTGAATCAGAATCGCACTCACCAGGAGCCGCCTCCATGAAGTACCTCACGTTCATTCGTCACGCCGAATCGTTCCGCGAGTCCGGGCCACCGCAGGCGCTGATGCAGGCCATGGTCGAGTTCGTGCAGCGCTCATTGCGCTTCGGCGTACTCCTCGACACCGGCGGGCTGCTGCCGAGCCGCTGCGGCAAGCGGGTGCGCTTCTCAGGCGAGGCGCGCACCGTGAGCGACGGTCCGTTCGCCGAGCCCCGCGAGGTGGTCGCCGGGTTCTGACTCTGGCAGGTCTGCTCACTGGAGGAAGCGGTGGAATGGGTCCGTCGGTGCCCGAACCCGATGCCCGCAGACTCGGACATCGAAATCCGGCCCCTCTATGAGGCGGCAGACTTCTCATAAGATCGGGCGGCGCGCAGTCGGCCCGCCCTCGGCGGTCCGCGCCTGCGCCCCGGGGGAGCGGCCGCATGGCTGAGAATACGGTCTGCCTCTGGTTCGACGGCGCCGCCACTTCGGGAAGCCAGGGTACCGGACCGGTTTGATGTCCTCGATGCCGAGCTCAAAGACTGGGAGTCATGACCTTTCCGGCCTCGCATCCGGGTCTCGCTTGGACACTTCACGAGGTCTCCGCTACGGTCGGGCGGAATATAAAAACCGTGGTAATTGACTCTAACGCTCAGGTATTTTCGATGAAATATTCATGCTGGCCATATGGCGCAGCATATTTTGATCGCTATACTTGATCTTATGGCTCAATCCAGGCCTAAGTTCTCATTCAAGGAGGTCTTCGCAAAACTCCCCCGTGGCGAGCCGCTGAGCACGGCCGCGCTCCGAGAGTACGGGGTCAGCGAATTCCGGGCCTCGGACCTTGCGCGCAGCGGATGGCTCACCCATCTCGGCCGCGGCGTCTACATGCTGCCCGGCGATACGCTCTCCCGAGACGGCTGCCTCGCCTTCCTCACCCACCGAATGACCGACTTTCATGTCGGCGGCAAGACGGCCCTCGACTGGCGCGGAGTCCGCCAAAGCGTCAGGTTCAGAGAAATGCTCACGTTATGGGGAGATGCGCCCAAGCGCCTCCCCCCGTGGTTCACCGAGCGCTTTCCCAGCCGGTATCAGGCGACTCAGCTGTTCGATGATCAGCTCCCCAAGGGACTTGGCCTGCAAGCCCTCCCGACCGGCCGCCCCGACGTACTCGTCTCCGTACCGGAGCGCGCGCTCCTCGAGTTCCTGAGTGATGTGGGGAAAATTCAGCCGCTCGAGGAAGCGCGGCAGCTCGTCGAACTCCTGCATAGCTTGCGGGAAAAGGTGCTGGACCCGCTGCTCGCACACACCAAGAGAATCAAGGTCGTTCGTCTCGCCGAACTCCTCTCAAGAGAGTTGGAACTTCCCTGGGCCGCGACTGCACTGCGGCATAGCCAGCGTATCGGCGGAGGAAAACGCTGGGTGGCCGTGACGAAAGCCGGCGAGCGCCTGGACCTGAGGCGGCCATGAATCCGCGATACGTCGACACCGTGCGCGTATTGCTCGCCGTGGCCCCGGTGGTGTTCCGGTCGCCTCGCTTTGCGCTCAAGGGAGGCACAGCACTGAATTTGTTTGTGCATGACATGCCGCGGCTCTCCGTCGACATCGACGTCGTCTTTATTGATCACACCCTCAATCGCGAAGATGCGCTGCACTGGCACGGATGTTCGAGCGCCACCCGCACGTCACGATCTTCCCCGGCGATGCCATCGAAGTGATGCCCGTTCTTGTGACCGTCCCGCAGGCCTGACGTAAGAGGAGTTCACCATGCCTGAAGTGATGTTCTATCTGATTTACGACGGCAACTGTGCCGAGGCGCTGCACTTCTACGAGCATGCGCTCGGGGCGCGGATCGAGGTGCTCATCCGCGGCGCCGACACGCCGATGGCCGCGCACATCCCGCCCGAGCACGCCGATCGTGTGGTGCACGGCCGGCTCGCACTGCCGGGCGGCGGCATGCTCTATGCGGGGGACTGCCAGGCGCACGTCGACTATCTGGGCATTCACGGCGTGCGGATGACGCTGAACTTCGAGTCGGCGGTGCAGG
>JAJZFQ010000097.1 GCA_021805275.1 Pseudomonadota bacterium | reverse complement strand
AGGCGCACATCTTCATCGCCTTCCTTGCCTACTGCCTGCACGTGACGCTCGGCCATCGCCTCAAGCACCTCGCCCCCGGACTGACTACGCGCAGCGTGTTGGAGAAGTTCTCCGCCGTGCAGATGATCGACGTGCGCATCCCGACCAGCGACGGCCGCGAACTCGCCCTGACGCGCTACACGCAGCCCGAGCCGGATCTGAAGCTGCTGATCGAACGACTCAAGCTCACCCTGCCTGCCCAGCCACCGCCGAAAATTACCGCCGCCCAGGCCGCCACCGCTGCCCCCGTGTAGTGCAGACCTACAGGGGTCGCTCCCTGACAAATCAGCGCCTTACCCTCGCTCTACCCCGCGAATCCGCGAAGTCGGGTTAAGGGGCAAACTCCTTGAGAAATCAGTGTTGTGCCCTGGCGCGACCCCGGCGAGTCCGCCAGATCGCGTCAGGCTGTCAGTCGCCCGATCCATCGCTCGCAGGCGCGCTGGCGCTCGGTACGGTCATGGGGCAAGCGCCGCGTGCTTTCCCTCACGGCGGTGCATTGGGCCTGCACGACTGGAGGCGCCGTTCGCCATTGATCTCGCCTTGCGGTTTGGTCCCTCGGCCTCGGGCGAGCGGGGTAAGCTCGATCGCGCGGACAACCGACCGCGGCTTGACCGGTGCTCGCGAGGCCACAGCCCGCCTCGCGTAAGGATTGCCTGCCGTCACGCTGGCTTCAGGACTGCCCGCGTCATATCCTGTGACTCATGCCCGCCGATGATCAAAGACCCCACCAGATTGATCTCTTACAGGAGACGCTGGGGCAGGTGCGCGCCCTGCGGCTTTCCGGTGACCATGAGGGTGCGCTCCGGCGGGTCGATGAGCTGGAAGGCCAGCATCCGCTGTCTGGATTGCTCTGGCAGGAACGGGCGCTGTGTTTGTGGGCACGCAGTGATCGGGCAGCTGCCGAGGCAGCGTTCCGTCGCGCTGTAGAACTCAATGACGCACTGCCGGAAGCATGGAGGGCGCTGATTAGGATCGCCCGGGCGGCGGGCCGGCGCGCAGAACTCGCGCGTGCCACGGCGGCGCTTGCCAAGATCGAGGGTCTGCCGGCGCCTTTGTTCGAGGCCTCGACGCGTCTCAGCGAAGGGGATCTCGACGGGGCCGAAGCCATGATCCGCGGTTATCTGACCCAGCACGGTCCACATCTCGAAGGACTGCGGCTGCTCGCGCAGGTGCGCGCGGACCGGAAGGATTACGACGATGCTGAACTCCTGCTGGAGGCGGTATTGGACAGTGATCCGGACTATCACGCCGCGCGATACGAGCTTGGAATGGTGTTTGTACAGCGCCGACGCTTTTATCCGGCGCTGCTGCAGGCGCGACGGCTGCTCGCGCTGTATCCGGGGGATCGCAGGATCCGCAAGCTTTACGCCAGCGCGTGCGATGGACTGGGCCGGCACGATGAGGCGGAGCGTGTGTATCGGGAGCTGCTGGCGGAGACACCCGACGATGTCGAAGCTGAATTCGCCGTCGCATTCGGGTTGCGCAACCAGGGCAAGGCCGAAGAAGCCATCGTCGGCTTCCGTGACCTGATGCGACGCAGAGGCTGCATCGGTTTCGCCTATGCGGCTCTGGCCGACATGAAGACCTATCGTTTCAGCGACCAGGACATCGAAGTGATGCAGCGCATTGAGGCAGATGCCGCGCTGAGCTCCCAGCATGTGCCGGCTTGCTTCGCATTGGGAAAGGCGTTCGAGGACCGAAAACAATACGAGCAGTCATTCCAATACTACGCGCGCGGCAATGCACTGAGGCGAACCGAGTCGGCCTACACCGCGACGGTTCGAGAGCGATTGGTCGAAGTGCGCGAAACGCTGTTCACGCCGCAGTTTTTTGCTGCCCGACGTGGCATGGGTTGCGCACTGCCAGACCCGATTTTCATTGTCGGGATGCCGCGCGCCGGATCAACTTTGCTGGAACAGATTCTGGCCTCCCACTCGCTAGTGGACGGCACGCTGGAGTTGCCGGAAATCCCGCGCCTTGTCAAACAGTTCCGTCCGCGTCGCCCGCAAGAGCAGGACCGCTATGCGACTGTCCTGGTCGACCTGAGTCCGCAGGAACTGCGCCGACTCGGTGAGATCTATCTGGAGGAGACTCGAGTCTATCGCGAGGGTGCGCCGTTCTTTATAGACAAGATGCCGGCGAACTTCCAGGAGATTGGATTCATTCACCTTATCCTGCCGAACGCCAAGATCATCGATGCCCGCCGGGAACCCATGGCGTGCTGTTTCAGTAACTTCAAGCAGCTGTTTGGCAATGGTCAGGAATTCAGCTACGACTTGGCAGACGTCGGACATTATTATCGGCACTACGTGCGGCTTATGAATCACTGGGATCAGGTGCTGCCGGGCAAGGTGCTGCGTGTTCAGCATGCCGATACGGTGAATGATCTGGAGGGAACCGTGCGACGCATCCTCGATTACTGCGGTTTACCCTTCGAGCAGGCATGCCTGGAGTTTCACAAGACCAAGCGCAGCGTACGCACGGTAAGCTCGGAACAGGTGCGCCGCCCGATCAATCGGGACGGTCTGGAACTGTGGCGCAACTACGAGCCCTGGCTGGGACCGTTGAAGGAAGCGCTCGGACCCCTTGCCGAGGTCGAACAATCACCGTGCCTGATCAGGACTTAAAGCTCGCTTTGGAGATCCCTCGGGTGCGACGACCCTCGAGCGCAGCGTGAATCTCAGCGGCGCCGGTTTGTGCCGCCTCACAGGATGGTCCACGTCACTCCAATGGCCACCATGTCGGGATTCTCTCCGAGGGCAGTAAAGCGCTCGTACTCGGCCCGTATCCCCCAGGCACTGAATTTCCATTGTATTCCCGCGCCGAGCGCCAGTCCGCTGGTGGTGGCGTGCAGCGAGAGTGACTCCGGGACGCAGGCAGTAGGGACACACAGTCCCTGCGGGGTGAAATGTGCGCCGAGATCCGAGGTGATCCGGTCCACGCCAGCCTTTATGTACAGATCGACGACGGGCACGGGCAGGTAGAGCACGGCAAAGGCGGCCTCGCCCTTCTGCCCGAGACTCGCGCTCGTCACCGCCCCGGGGCCGCCGGCCAGCGAATGGGCGTTCGAGACGCCACCGCTGCCGAGGTCGAAATAGTCCACCTCCGCGCCGAGCAGATCGAACCCGCGTACGCCGAGACTGAGCTGATAGCCCGAATCGGATCGGCTGAAGCCACTTAGCGGGCCGCCTCCGCCGAACGGGAGAGGGTCGCTGTCCTTGGCCCGCAGGTTCGAGCGCGCGTAGGCGGCACCGACGTAGACGTTGAATAGGTTTGAGGCGAACGCGCGCGGCGTTGCCGCGACGCACAGCACGGCGAAAAGTGCTGCAGCGCCCCACGCGCAGCCACGGCCGGGAGTTCCAATGCCTGCCATAATTGGGTGACCTTCCTGTGCCCGCTTGAGCCGTTTTGTTGCGTGCCGCTCGGCATAGGGCGATGAGCCGATGCTCTAGTGAGAGTGCGCTGCGAGGCGCAGGTTCCCGCGGTCGCGCACGTGCCGCTCCGAGGCGCTGCCGGGTCGCTGCCTGGCGACGCTCGAAGGGTGCGACGCTACGGGCGATCGAGTGTTTCGAGCAGCGCGGGCGGCCCCCTCTAAGACGTCCCGGCCAGGCGCCGGTAGATCTCCAGGTACTGCCCGCTCTGGCGCGTCCAGGAGAAATCCTGGGCCATGGCGTTCTGCACGATCCGCCGCCACAGCGCCGGCTCGGCGTACCAGTCGAGTGCGGTATTGAGTGCCCAGGTGAGGGCGGGTGCGTCGAAGTTGTTGAACACCACTCCGGTCCCGACACCCGTGCCCGGATCGAAGTGCGCGACGGAGTCGGCGAGCCCCCCGGTGCGGCGCACCACCGGCACCGTGCCGTAGCGCAGGCTGTACATCTGGTTCAAGCCGCAGGGCTCGTACCGGGAGGGCATGAGGAACAGATCGGCGGCCGCCTCGATCCAGTGCGCGAGCGCCTCGTCGTAGCCGCGCTGGAACACGACCCGGCCGGGGAAGCGCTCGGCCAGCCCGGCGAAGAACTGCTCGTAACGCGCCTCCCCGGTGCCGAGCACCACGAGCGCGAGCGGGCGGGACTCGAGCAGCGACGGCAGCGTGTCGAACATCAGGTCGAAGCCCTTCTGCAGGGCGAGCCGGCTGACGATGCCGGCGAGGGGAACCGCGGGAGGCGTGGTGAGCCCCACGCGGGTGAGGAACGTGCGCTTCAGGTCCGCCTTGAGCTCAAGGTGTTCCGCATCGAAGTGGCGCGGCAGTTGCGTATCGCAGCGTGGGTCCCAGACGCTGTAGTCGACTCCGTTGAGTATGCCGGTGAGGTCCCGCTCGCGCAGGCGCAGCGAGTCCTCCAGACCCATGCCGTATTCAGCCGTGCAGATCTCGCGCGCATGGGTGGGGCTCACGGTGGTGAGCGCCTCGGCGTAGAGAATGCCGTGGCGCAGCGGGTTGATGTGTCCGGCGCGCAGATCGTCCTGGTGCAGCAGGTGGGTCTGATCTGCCAGGTCCAGGTCCCCTATGTCCGCGGCGCCGAACACGCCCTGGTAGCCGATGTTGTGGATGGTCAGTACCGTGTGCGCCTCGGCGAAGATCGGCTCCTGCGCGAACCCCGTCCGCAGCATCAGCGGCGCGAACGCCGTATGCCAGTCGTTGCAGTGCACGATCTGTGGCGCCCAGCCGAGCCGCGCACAGGCGAGGAGCGCCGCGCGGGTGAAGGCGAGAAAGCGCAGGTGCTCATCGGCGTCCGCGGTGTAAAGCGTCGCGCGGCCGTAGAGGGGCGGACACTCGATCAGGTAAGCCGGCACGCCCGTACCCGGCAGGCGCACTTCGCTCAGCGAGAACAGGTAGCGGTGCGGGCCGACCTGCAGCGGGATGTCCTGCAGGCCCGCCACCGGCTGCGGTGCGAAGCGCGATCGGTCGATCGTGGCGTAGCCCGGGGTGAACAGGCGCGCGTCGTGCCCCGCGGCATGCAGGCATTCGCCGAGGGCGCCGGCGACGTCCGCCAGCCCGCCGGTCTTGGACAGCGGGGTTACCTCGGAGGCGAGCAGGGCAACCCGCAGGCTCATCGCGCCGCGCTCCGGTTTATCATGCGCTCGATGCGCCGTTTCCTCATCGGTCTGGTCCTTATGCTGCTGCTGGCCGTCTCGATCGGCATCGGCATCGTCGTGGCCCGCTGGCCACGGCTGTAGGGTGCAGTGTACCGGAAGGTTGTGCGGCCCCGTCCGCGGCTCCGGTGGGGCCTGCCGAGCGCCCCGCAGCATGGAGTGTCAAGCCGGCATGTCGAATGTAACTTATTGAAATTTCGAATTTTTATTCTCATCCCGGCGGGAAATCCAGGCACTCCCTGCTAAACTGGGCGGGCCCAATGGCGCTTTATGGCGCGCCCCTGCGGGACCGGCGTGCGGTTCGCGGCCGGCGTCCAGGACGTATTCGTGTCGGCTTCCCCGTACAAACAGCTCGAGCAGGAGTTCAAGCGGCTTCACGCCTTGCGCGGCGCGTTGTCGCTGCTGCGCTGGGACGCTGCGGTCATGATGCCGCGCGGCAGCGCAGATATCCGTGGCGAGCAACTCGCCGCACTCGAGACCGAGCACCACGCGCTGCTCACCGCGCCGCGCGTCAGCCGGCTGCTCGATCGAGCGCAGGCCAACGAGCAGGGCATGGAGGACTGGCAGATCGCCAATCTGCGCGAGATGCGCCGGGAGCGCGACCACGCTATCGCAACCCCGGTGTCGCTGATCTCCCGGCTCACCAAGGCGGTCTCGCGCGCCGAGGTCTGTTGGCTCGATGCGCGCGCCCAGGGCCGCTTCGACCAGTTCGCGCCGCAGCTGGAGGAAGTCGTGCACCTGGTGCGGGACAAGGCGGCCCTCCTCGGCCAGGCGCTCAACCTCGCTCCCTACGATGCGCTGGTCGACGAGTTCAGCCCGGGTATCACGACGGTGGACATCGACACGATGTTCAAGGCGCTCTCACGCCGTCTGCCGGCGCTGATCCGCGAGGCCATCGCCGAGCAGGAAGGCCGCCCGCTGCACCCGCTCGCGGGTAAGTTTCCCCTCGCCAAGCAGCGCGCGCTCATCGTCGAGATCATGAAGCAGATTGGCTTTCCGTTCGATCGCGGCCGGCTCGATGAGAGCGAGCATCCATTCACCGAGGGCGTGCCGGGCGACATCCGGGTCACGACCCGGCTGGATGGCACCGACCCGTTCACCGGGCTGCTCGGGGCGCTGCACGAGACCGGACATGCGATGTACGACCTGGGCCTGCCGCAGGAGTGGCGCGACCAGCCGGTCGGTCGCGACCGCGGCATGGCGCTCGAGGAGAGCCAGTCGCTGCTGATGGAGATGATCGTCTGCCGCAGCCGCCCGTTCGCGCGCTACGTTCTGCCGCTGCTCGAGAAGCATTTCGCCGTGAGCGGGCCGGAGTGGAACGTGGAGAACCTCTATGCGCACCTCACCCGGGTCCGGCGCGGGTTGATCCGCGTGGACGCCGATGAGCTGACCTACCCGCTGCACATCCTGCTGCGCTACGAGCTGGAGAAGCAGCTGTTGTTCGGGGAGCTGGCGGTGCGCGATCTGCCGGAGGCGTGGAATGCCGGCATGCAGCAGCGGCTCGGCATTCGTCCGGCGAACGACACCGAGGGATGTCTGCAGGACGTGCACTGGTCGGTCGGCTCGTTCGGCTATTTTCCCTCGTACGCCCTCGGCGCGGTGATCGCCGCGCAGCTGTACGAGAGCCTGCGCGGCGCCGTGCCGGCGCTCGATGAGCAGCTTGCGCGCGGGGAGTTCTCCGGCCTGCTCGGCTGGCTGCGCACCAACGTGTACGGCCTCGGCGCGAAGGTGCCGGTGCAGGATCTGCTGCGCGGCGCGACGGGCAAGGCGCTCTCGGCGGCGGCCTACATCCGCTACGCGGAAGCGAAATATCTCGGACCGGCCGCGAGCGAGGCCGCCTAGAATGACTGCGGCGGTTGCGATGTCGCGGACGCTGAAGCGCCTGCAGGCGAGGTTGCGCGGTGAGGTCGGCAAGGCCATCGAGGACTTCGCCATGATCGGTGCGGGCGAGCGGGTGATGGTGTGCCTCTCCGGTGGCAAGGATTCCTACACGCTGCTCGATATCCTGCTGTCGCTCAAGCGCAGCGCGCCGGTGGATTTCGAGCTGATCGCCGTCAATCTCGACCAGAAGCAACCGGGTTTCCCGGCACACGTGTTGCCGGAGTATCTGGGCGCACTCGGCGTGCCCTATCACATCATCGAGCAGGATACCTACAGCGTGGTCCGGCGAGTGGTGCCCGAGGGCCGCACGATGTGCGGCCTGTGCTCGCGGCTGCGCCGCGGCGCGCTGTACCGTTTCGCCGCCGAGCACGGCGTGACCAAGATCGCCCTCGGCCACCACCGTGACGACATCGTTGAGACGCTGTTCTTGAACCTGTTCTTCGCCGGGCGGCTGAAGGCCATGGCCCCGAAGCTGCTGTCCGATGACGGACGCCAGGTGGTGATCCGCCCGCTCGCTTACGTCGCGGAGCGGGATATCGAGCGCTATGCCCGTGGCCGGGGCTTTCCGATCATTCCCTGCAAGCTGTGCGGCTCCCAGGACAATCTGCAGCGCGTGGCCATCAAGCGCATGCTGGCCGAGTGGGAGCGGGCGTTTCCGGGGCGCACCGAGAGCATCTTCTCTGCGCTGCGCCACGTCGAGCTCGGCTCGCTGGCTGATACGCGGGTGTTCGACTTCCCCGGCCTGGAGGCGCGGCACATCCGCTCCATGACGCTCGAGGAGGAGCTGCGTCTGGAAGAGTCCTGCGCGGTCGCCTGAGGAGTCCTCGCTGCGAATGGACGCTGAATCCGCGACGCCGCTCGCCAACACGTACTGGGTCTATCCCGGGCGCCTGCTCGCCGGGGAGCACCCGGGCGGGGCGACGCCCGAGGCGACCCGCCAGCGCCTCGAGCGGCTGTGCGCGGCGGGCATCCGCGTGATGCTCGATCTGACCGAGCCGACGGAGATCGGCGGCTACGACGATGCGCTGCCGCTGTCGGTGGAGTATCAGCGCAAGCCGGTTCCCGACCACGGGGTGCCCGCCCGTCGCGAACACATGCTCGAGATCCTCGACTGCCTGCACGAGGCGCTCGCGGCCGGCAAGCCCTGCTACGTGCACTGCCGCGCCGGCATCGGGCGCAGCGCGACGGTGATCGGCTGTCTGCTGGCCGAGCATGGACTCGGCGGTGAGCGGGCCCTGGAGAAGCTCTCGGGCCTGTGGCGCCAGTCGGCGCGCTCGCTGGAGTGGCCCGACATTCCAGAAACGGGCGCGCAGCGCGAGTACGTCCGGGCCTGGCCGGCCCGGACGATCGCGCTGCCCGAGCCACCCGCGGTCCCGGTCCCGAGCGATCCGCTGTTCGATCCCTCCGCGCTTTCGGCCGCACGCGTGCTGCGCGAGCGTTATCTCGGTACGCTGCTCGGGCTGGCGCTCGGCGATGCGCTCGGCGCGGCCACCCAGTACCGCCGGCCCGGAACGTTTGCACCCGTGGCCGATCTGCTCGGCGGCGGGCCGTTCAAACTGCCACGCGGAGGCTGGAGCGACGATACGGCCATGGCCCTGTGCCTCGCGGAGAGCCTGCTCGAGCGCGAGGAGTTCGACCCGGCCGACCAGGTGGAGCGCTACCGGCGCTGGCAGCGCGAGGGACACCTGTCCTGCACCGGCCAATGTGTCGGGATCACCGCGAGCACCGCGCGAGCGCTGGCGCAGGCCGGCTGGCGTCAGCAGCCGTTCTCCGGGTCGCACGATCCGGCGCGTCTCGACCCCGAGCCGCTCTCGCGCGTCGCCCCGGCGGTGCTGTTCGCGTTCGCCTCGCCCCAGGAGGCCGTGCGCCTCGCGAGCGAGGCGGCCCGCACGACTTGTCAGGTCGGCGCGGTACTGGCCGCCTGCGCCGACCTGGCACGCGCGCTGCTCGCGGCACTCTCGGGCGCCTCCAAGTCGCGCATCCTCGCCGAGCAGCGCGCCGCGCCGGCGCGTGGGGCCGGCCGGGGGATCCTACAGGCGCTCTCGGGCGCCTTCGAGGCGTTCGCCTCGACCGACAGTTTCCGGGCCGCCGTGCTGCATGCCGCCAATCTCGGCGGTGACTCGGACGTTACCTCGGCAGTTTGTGGGCAGCTGGCCGGGGCCTTCTACGGCGTGGGCGGCATCCCGGCGGCCTGGCGGGTGGAGCTGCTGCGCGCCCCGCTGATCGAGTCCTTCGCCGACCGTCTGCTGGCACGCGCGCTGGTGCAGATGGGCTGAACGCGCCGGCGCGCGCTGTTAAGCTCGGTCGCGCCCCGCCGTACGACGGCGGGGCCACGAAGATACCCATGAGTACACCGCGAAACCGTCGGCGGGCCCGGCCGTGGACCCGCCTCAGCGATGAGCAGCTGCTGCAGGTGCGCTTCTGCGACCTCGGCCTGCGCGTGCGCGGCTCGAACATCGAGCGTGCCGTCGAGCGGCTGCACGCGGAGCTCGGTGCACGCGGCATCCGGCTGCGGCCGCACATCTGGCTCGCGGAGGAGTGGTTCTCGCCCGACGGCGTGCCGGGGATCGCCGTGCCGTTCTATCTGGCGCATCCGCGCCTCATGCGCCTCGAGCGCAGCATCATGGGACAGGTTGAGGGCGGAAACTCGCGCTGGTTCATGCGTATCCTGCGCCACGAGGCCGGACACGCGATCGACAACGCCTACCGACTGCGGCGCCGCAAGCGCTGGCGCGAGGTGTTCGGGCCGGCCTCGCAGCGCTATCCGGACCGCTACCGGGCGCGACCGGGCAGCCGCCGTTACGTGCATCACCTCGGCGACTGGTACGCACAGGCACACCCGACCGAGGATTTCGCCGAAACGTTTGCCGTCTGGCTGACGCCTCACTCGGGCTGGCGCAAACGCTATGCCGACTGGCCGGCGGTGCGAAAACTGCGCACCGTGGATGAGCTGATGAGCGAAGTGTGCGAGCAGCCCGCGCCGGTACGCACGCGCGCACGCGTCGAGCCGATCGATACCAACACGCGCACGCTCGCGGAGCATTATCGGCGCAAGGTTGCCCGCTACCGTCGCTATCGGCGCACCATGGTTGATGGGCTGCTGCAGTGGCTGTTCGCCGTCGAGCGGCCGCGCCGGGACGCGGTGCGCGCCGCGACGCTGCTGCGCGCGCACCAGCGCACGCTCATCGAGGCCGTCTCGCACGAACTCGGTCTGCCGCGCTATAGTGTGCACGAGATCATGCGCACGATGATTGACCGTAGCGAGGCGTTGCAGCTGTACATTCGCGGTAGCCGTCGCGACGCGACACACGTGTCCCGCTGGATGCTGGGCAAACTGGTGTCGTTCTACTCACAGGGCGAGACGCCGCACATCCCGTTATGAAGAAGCTGCGCATCCTGGTCGTGGTGCATGCCAGCCTGGTGCCGCCGGAGTCGCTCACGGGGCACTCGGAGAGGGAAATCGAGGAGTGGCGTACCGAGTACGACGTCACCGCGACGCTGCGGCGGGGCGGACACGACGTCCGTTGTCTCGGCGTGCTCGACAGCCTGACCGAGATGCGCCTCGCGATTGCCGATTGGAAGCCGGACATCGCCTTTAACCTGCTCGAGGAATTCAACGGCATCGTCACGTACGATCAGAACGTCGTGGCGTACCTGGAGCTGCTGCGCCAGCCATACACCGGCTGCAATCCCCGCGGCCTGCTGCTCTCGCGCGACAAGCCGCTGAGTAAGCAGCTGCTCGCCTATCACCGTATCCCGACACCGCGCTTCGCGGTGTTCCGTCGCGGGGCGCCGGTGCGCGCGCCGCGCAAGCTCACCTATCCGCTGTTCGTCAAGTCGGCGACCGAGGATGCCTCGCTCGGCATCTCGCAGGCCTCCGTGGTCGAGGACGCCGCCCGGCTGAAGGAGCGCGTCGAGTTCATCTACGAGCAGGTCGGCTCCGATGCGCTGGTCGAGGAATTCATTCCCGGCCGCGAGCTGTACGTGGGCGTGTTCGGTAACGACCGCTTGACGCGACTGCCGGTGTGGGAAATGGGATTCGGCACGCTGCCCGAGTCGCTGCCGGGGATCGCCACGCGCAAGGTGAAGTGGGACCGGGCCTATCGGGACCGCTACGGCATCACGACCCGTCGGGCGAGCGATCTGCCGAGCGGCGTCGAGGCTCAGCTCGACAAGCTCTCGCGGCGCATCTACCGGGTGCTGGGACTGTCGGGATACGCGCGGATGGACTTCCGGCTCACCGCCGAGGGGCGAGTCTATGCGCTCGAGGCCAACGCCAATCCCAACCTGGAGGAAAGCGAGGATTTCGCCGAGTCGGCGCTGGCCGCCGGCATCAAGTACCGCGAGCTGCTCGAGCGGCTGATGTCGCTCGGGTTGTCCTACCGCGCCCTGTGGCGCTGAACGGCGCTGCGCGCTGTCAGCACTCGATGCGCTCCGCTGCCAGCGACGGCCGTGGCAGCGCTGGAAAAATCCCCGCTAAAATGCGTACCGGCTCGCGGTTTTCCGCGTCGAGTGTGATCAACTGTGCGTGCCGGCCGGCGGTCCCGTGCCGCCGCGCCGCTCGGGAGGGTAAGCGATCCATGTCGAGCCGAATCCAACCGGTCGCCAACCTGAAGGAATACTTCAAGGACGCCCTGCATGGCGTGCTCGCGAATCAGCGTGTCGCCCTCGAGGATCAGACCGAGCATTACGTGGTGAACCTGCTCACGCTGTTCGCCCGCTCCGAGGCACTGTTCGAGCCGACCGGCGAGGGGCTGCGCGTCAAGCCGCTCGTGGTCATGATGTCCGAGGCGCTCGCAGCGCACAGCCGCACCGAGCGCGACCGCGCTCTGCAGCGTCTCGGCGATGTGTCGCTGTTCATCGCCGGTTTTCTGGCGCGCGGCTTCGCCCGCAGGCTCATCGACATCGACTATCACATTGCGATGGGCGGGTGCGCCTACGGCACGTTGGCCCGCGCCCTCGCCCCAGGTGGTGCGCCGCAGAGCCAGGCGGCCCGGCGGGCGGGCGTGCTCGCGCAGGTGTTCGCCGAGCTTGCGGAGAAATTTCAGCCCATGGTGGATGCGCTCAACGAGGTGAGCGAGGTCGGCTATGCCCATTCGCACAAGGATATCTTGCGGCTGTACGAGCTGTGGCTGAAGACCGGTAGCCGGCGTGCGCACGAGTTGCTGAAACGTCTCGGTGTCGAGCCGCTCGCCCGGTCCGCGACCACGCTCGGGGCGCTGCACTGAAACACATGATCTTGAGGCGCCTGCAGCAGCTGATCGGCGGTATCTACGACCTGGGCGTCGCTTACGACGTGTACGATTTCCTGGTGACCGACCGCGCCTGTCTGCCGCCGCAGGTGCGCGCGCGTGTCGGCGCCGAGGATCTGATCGTCGCTCAGGGCGGTGAGCCCGAGGAGGAGGTGGCCGTGTCGCTGTACCTCGATCCGGCGCTGCTCGAGCGGCTCGGGCGCGAGGACCCGATGGTGCGGCTGTACGACGGGAACGTCGCGGACTGGTGGACCGCGCTCGAGGGCGTAAGTCATTTTCTCTACCTCGCCTGGAATGCGAGTTACGACCGGCCGGTGTCGCTGCTCGAGCTGGAGATGCAGGCCGAGGTGGACAAATACGTGGCGAGCTACTGGCTGATGCGCCGACAGTGTCCCGGGCGATTCCCCGTCGAGTTGCGGCGGCTGTTGTTCGAGCGCACCCGCATCGATCCGCAGCTCGCCGAGGGGCGCGATGAGCTGTACCGCCACGCGAGTGGCTACGCGGAGCGGTTCTGCCGCCGGCTCGAGCGGCTGCTGCACGCGGCGCGCAGCGGCCGCGAGGACGGGGTGCTTGCCGAGCTGCGCCGCTTCTACCGCTATACGAATGCCCGCAAGCGCTCGCACATCGAGCGGCTGGCCTGAGCGCGCCCTCCGGGGCGCTAGGGTGAGGCGCTTGCCGCGTCGCTCGCCGTGAGCGCAAAGCGGGCGCGCAGCAGACCGATCGCGCTCTTGCCGTCGCGGATCTCGCCGCGCTCGGCCCACTGGCAGGCCTGCTCGAAGGGCATCCAGTGCACTTCGATCACCTCGGACTGCTCGTGCGCGGCGATGGTCGTCTCGAGCTGCGTCGCAAGAAACAGGTGCAGCACCTCGGTGAAGACCCCGGGGGAGCTCAGGTACGTCCCGAGGCTCTGCCAGTGCGCCGCCCGCACGCCGGCCTCCTCGGTGAGCTCCCGCTGCGCGGTGGCGAGCGGCGGCTCGTCGGGCTCGAGTTTCCCGGCCGGCAGCTCCCACAGCCAGCCGCCGGCCACGTACCGGTACTGGCGCAGCAGGCAGACTCGCCGCTCGGCATCGATCGCGACCGCCACGGCGCCGCCCGGATGGTGGACGACCTCGAGCGTGGCCTGGTGGCCATTCGGCAGCCGCACCTCCTCGGTGGTGAGTGAAACGATGCGGCCACGGTAGTGCACGGTCTGCTTCGGGGGGTCCATGCAGGGGAGCCTAGCACCGCCAGCCGGGCGGTGCGACGGGATACAGTCTGTTACATTTTGCTGTGCAATAATTCGATCGGTCATGATGACGAGCGCGACGCGAGAGAAGCCCGACTCCGGGCAGGCTGTTTTTGTTCATGCGGGCTGGCGTTGCGCCAGCACCTACGTGTGGAGCCGCTTCCGCGTGCTGCCCGCGACCACGTGCTACTACGAGCCCTTCAGCGAACGGCTCGCGCACATCTCCTCGAAGCGTCTCGAGCGCGACACCGCGCAGGGATGGAACTCCCGCCACCCGCCGCTCGCCTCGCCCTACCGGGCCGAATACCGGCCCCTGCTGCGACACGTGCTGCGCGGCGTGCAGGGCTATTGCGAATCCTTCGCCGTGGAGCGCTATTTCGCGCAGGATGGTGCGCGGCGCGAGGCGGCCTATCTGCAGCGCCTGATCGCCCATGCCCGGCGGCGCGACAGCGTCCCGGTGCTGGGATTTTCCCGCTCCCTCACCCGGGCGGCGGGTCTGAAGGCGCAGCTCGGCGGCTACCACATCGTGCTGCGGCGCAACGCGCCGCAGCAATGGCTGTCCTGCCGCAGCTACCGGCTGGCCGGCGCGCTGCCGTATTTCGAGCTGTGCCACTTCCTCATCCTCGCCCTCGCGCCGGCCGACTCGCCGGCCGGTCAGCTCGCCGCCACCCTCGGGGTGCCGCGGCTGCCGCGCTGGGTGCGCGGCTTCAACCGGCAGCTGGAGGCGGTGCGCGCGGCGCTCGGTTCGTGGAGCGATGAGCGTTCCTACCAGGCCTTCATCGGGGTGTACCTGCTCTCGCAGGCGGCGGCTGCGCCGGCGGCCGATCTGCTGCTCGACGTGAACCGGCTGGCGGAGTCCGCTCCGTACCGGGCGGGCGTCAACGCGCGCATCCTCTCGGCCACGGGGCTGGCGGTGGATTTCAGCGACGCCCGCACGCCGCGCCACGACGGCGAGCAGGTCGAGGTCGATTTCGAGGCCGTGGAGCAGGACATCCGCCGGCGGCTCATCGCCTGCGGGGTCGCGCTGAAGCCGCTCGGCGCGGCCCGTCCCGTCACGGCAGACGTCCAGTAGCCGTCCGCGATGCACACTGGATGGGGCCAGCGGCGATGCGTGGCGGCAGTGCAGACGATTCCGTATAGTCCGGCTCGTCATGTCGAGTGCGTCCCACCTTGCCCGGCTCAACGAGCCGCAGCGCCGGGCGGCCTCCTTCGGTGAGCCGCTGCCCCGCGGGGGCGTGCGCTGCGGTCCGCTGCTGATCGTCGCCGGAGCGGGTACCGGAAAAACCAACACACTGGCGCACCGCGTCGCACACCTGCTGCTGCACGGCGTCGATCCGGCCCGCATCCTGATGTTGACGTTCACGCGGCGGGCCGCCGCCGAGATGCGTCGGCGCGCCACCGACATCGTGCGCGCCGCCTCGGGAGGCTCGGCGGGTGAGCATCTTGGCTGGAGCGGTACCTTCCACGCTATCGGCAACCGGCTGCTGCGCCAGTACGCGTGCGCGCTCGGACTCGACCCGCAGTTCACCGTGCTCGATCGGGGCGATGCGGCCGACCTGCTCGATGCGCTGCGCCAGGAGCTGGGGCTGGCGAAGAAGGAGCAGCGCTTCCCGCGCAAGGACACCTGCCTGCAGATCTATTCCCACCGGGTCAACACCCGGCACCCACTGCGCGCGACGCTCGAGGAGCAGTTCCCCTGGTGCCTGCGCTGGGAAGAGGAGCTGACACGTCTGTACCGTGCCTACGTCGAGCGCAAGCAGGCCGGGAGCCTGCTCGATTACGACGACCTGCTGCTCTACTGGCATGTCCTGATGAGCGATGCGCGCCTCGCAGCGCTCGTCGGCGGGCAGTTCGACCACGTGCTGGTCGACGAATACCAGGATACCAACACGCTGCAGGCCGAGATCCTGCATGCGCTGAAGCCCGACGGGTCCGGTGTGGCGGTGGTCGGCGACGATGCGCAGGCGATCTACTCCTTCCGCGCCGCCTCGGTGCAGAACATCCTTGCCTTCCCGGAGCGCTTCACGCCGCGCGCGGATGTCATCACGCTCGAGCAGAACTACCGCTCCACGCAGCCGATCCTCGATCTTGCGAACGCGGTGATGGCCGAGGCGCCGCGCCAGTTCCGCAAGGACTTGCAGGCGGCGCGTAGCGGCGGGGTGCGGGCGGAACTGCTCACCGTCGCCGATTTGCGCGAGCAGGCCGAATCCATCTGCGAGCAGGTGCTGCGGCGCCGCGAGGCCAACGTGCCGCTGAAACGCCAGGGCGTGCTGTTCCGCTCCTCGAGCCACAGCGACGTGCTCGAGATCGAACTCGGCCGGCGCGCCATCCCCTTCGTCAAGTACGGCGGGCTGCGTTTCCTCGAGGCCGCGCACGTCAAGGACCTGCTCGGGCTGCTGCGCTGGGCCGACAATCCCCGCAACGCGCTCGCTGGATTTCGCACCTTGCAGCTGCTACCGGGCATGGGGCCGATCAACGCGCGCCGGGCGCTCGATCATCTCGGGCGCGCCGCGGGCGGTTTCGGTGCGCTGCGTGGGTTCGCTCCGCCGGCGGCGGCAGCCGAGCACTGGGACGGGCTGCTGGCCGTGCTTCTCGAGCTCGCCGATCCGCGCCGCCCGTGGGCCGGGCAGGTGCAGCGGGCCCACCAGTGGTATCAGCCGCACCTGGAGCGCCTCTACGAGTCGGTGCACACCCGCAGCGCAGATCTCGAGCAGCTCGAGATCCTCTCGGTGAACTATCCGTCCCGCGAGCGCTTCCTCACCGAGCTGGCGCTCGATCCGCCCTCGGCCGCTTCCGATCTGGCCGGCCCGCCGGCGCTCGATGAGGATTACCTGGTCCTCTCTACCGTTCATTCCGCCAAGGGCATGGAGTGGGATGCGGTCTACCTGCTCAACGTCGTCGACGGCAGCTTCCCCTCGGAGTTCGCCGCCGGCAGCCAGGCGCTGCTCGAAGAGGAGCGCCGTCTGTTCTACGTCGCGCTCACCCGGGCGCGCACCGATCTGCTGCTCTACGCCCCGTTGAAGTTCTACCTGACTGGCCAGCATCGTCACGGCGATGCGCACGTGTATGGCGGTCGCAGTCGCTTTCTCTCCCCCGCGGTGCTGGCGCATCTGTCGTGCAGCGCGAGCCCGGCAGCCACGGCGCCGGCGGGTCTCGGTACGGCCCAACTCGAGCCGGTGCTGGATGCCGGCGCGCGGCTGCGCGGGATGTGGTAGCCCCGCGGGGCGCTCAGTGCCGGGGCGCTTTGACGAATTTCAGCGTGAAGCGGTCCGGCTCCCCGATCGCCGCATAGTGCGCACGGTCGATCTTGCCGAGCCGGTAAGCCGGCGGCAGCGTCCACGCGCCGGCCGGATAACCCTTGGTGTCCCGCGGGTTGGCATTGACCTCGGAGGTGGCCACCAGCCTGAAGCCGTGCGATTCGACCAGCCGGATGGCATAGGACTGATCGATGTAACCCGTGCGGGCGTGTCGATCGAGCTTCGATCCCGGCGCGGCACGGTTGTCGATCAACCCGAGCACACCGCCCGGCGCGAGCGCCCGGTAAATGCTCGTCAGGGCCTGATTGGCAGCGCCACGGGCCATCCACTGGTGCAGATCACCGAAGGCCAGGACCAGCGTAACGGAGCCCGGCGGGACGGCATCCCCGCCGTTCAGCGGGAACGTCACGACCTGTACGCGTCGATAGACGCCCGGATCGGATGCCAGCAGCTGGCGATATGCCGCGTTGCGCGCCGCCAGGAAGCGGCTGTGACCGGGATCGATCAGCGCCGTGTAGAGCCGGCCCCGGCCGCGCAGCAGCGGGGCGATGATACGGGTGTAGTAGCCGGAGTGGGGCCAGACCTGCAGCACGCGCGATTCGGGGCGCAGACCGAAGAACAGCAGCGTCTGTGCGGGGTGGCGCTCCTGGTCGAGGAGCCGCTCGGCGGCCGGCCGCGGACCGGCCAGGATGGTGTCGAGGGAGATGGCCGTGGAATGCCGTCCGCTCGTGGTGGCGCAGCCGGCCAGCAGTACCACGGCAGCCAGGGCGGTCGCGGCGGCCGGGGCCGCCTTCGGAAGCGCTCGCATGAGGGCTGCCATTGTGGACGGGTACGCGGCCAAAAAAAACCCCGCTGGAACTGCGGCGGAGCGTTTCGGTGGCCGTCCCCAGGCCAGGGCGGGGCCTGTCACGCCGGCAATGGCGGAATCGCACCGCGCCCGTCGACCGAGGCCGGCTCCAGGAGTGCAACACAAGCCGACCGCCGCGCGCTGTGCGGCGGTCGCCGTGGCGTCGCTCAGCGGCGGAACGGACCGCCGCCGGAACGGGGTCGCGGTGCCCGCTCCTGGGCTTCGTTCACCCGCAGCGCTCGGCCGTTCATCTGGAAGCCATTCAGCGCCTGGATCGCCCCCTGCGCCTCGCCCGGTGCCATTTCCACGAAGCCGAAGCCGCGCGGCTTGCCGGTTTCCCGGTCGTTGATCAACTTGACCGAATCCACCTTGCCGTGACGCTCGAAGAGCGTCTTCACATCCTGCTCGGTGGCGTTGAAAGGCAGATTGCCTACATAAATCGTCGTCATCCGGAAGTCTCTCTTGGCAGCGCGATCCGCCGGCCGCTCGCGTCGGTGGCGGGCATCGCGGGATCAGTCGGGAAGGACAGGGCGTGGATGGACATGCTTGGGCCGGGTGCACCAACACCGCCCCTGGCCCAGAAGCCTGCGAGAGGCTCACCCCAGGAGGATGCGCGGAGCGGAGCGGATCGAAGGAGTCGGAAACTCAAACGTGATCAATCCACTGCGGACTGGAACCGGACCGATGCTACTCCCAGCTTTTGCGGGACGCAAACACTTGCCGGGTCGGTTCGGGCGAAGTCACCCGAAGTCTGTAGCAGCGACGCAACAGTTAGCTTCCCGCCGGCTCCAGGTAGGCGTACCCGTCCAGTTCGCTCTCGTAGAATCGCTTGAGCACCTGGCTCTCGGCGATGCTCATGCGTCCGTCGCGGATCGCTCGCTCGCAGTCGCGCATCAGCGCCGGGGACAGCTCTGCCACGTCGTACTCCATGTACTCGAGCACGCGGTTGGCGGTGTCGCCCTTGACCACTTCCTCGATCCACCAGCCGCCCTCGTCGTGCCGGCGAACGTGCACGACGTGGGTATCGCCGAACAGGTTGTGCAGGTCGCCGAGAGTCTCCTGATAGGCCCCGACCAGGAAGGCGGCGAGGTAATAGCGCTCCCCGGCACGCAGCTCGTGCAGCTCCAGAGTGTGCTTGATGTCGCGCAACGAAACGAAGTGATCGATCTTGCCGTCGGAATCGCAGGTGATGTCGGCGAGCACGCCGGTGCGCGTCGGAAGCTCATCGAGGCGGTGGATGGGCATGATCGGGAAGAGTTGATCGATCGCCCAGCTGTCCGGGAGGGACTGGAAAACCGAGACGTTGCAGAAGTAGGTGTCCGAGAGAATCGACTCGAGCCCCTCGAGTTCCTCCGGCTGGCGCTCCAGGCGCCGGCAGCAGTCGCGCACCTTGGCGCAGGTGGCCCAGAAGAGCCGTTCGGCGAGGCCGCGGAATTCCAGCGACAGCAGCCCCAGGTTGAACATCTGCAGCACCTGGTCGCGCGCGGTGAGCGCGTCGTGATAACACTCGACCAGCCGCCGCCGGCTGACCGAGCGAAACGCCTCGAACAGGTCGTGCACCGGCTGGGGCAGTTCATCGCCGCCGCCGTAGTCCTCTTCCTCGCGGCCCGTGACGCGAAACTTGTCGAGCGCCGAGGAGCCGAGTACATCGAAGATGAGCACGCTGTGATAGGCGGCGACCGCCCGCCCGGACTCGCTGATGATCATCGGGTGCGGCACTGCGCGCGCGTTGCAGACACTCGCGATGCGGTATACGACGTCGTTCGCATACTCGTTCAGCGTGTAGTTCATCGAAGAGGTGTAGTTGGTGCCGCTGCCATCGTAATCGACGCCGAGCCCACCGCCGACGTCGATATACTGCAAGCCCGCGCCCATCAGCTTCAGCTCCGCGTACACGTGCGCGAGCTCATTGATCGCGTCCTTGACGCGGCGGATGTCCTGCAGCTGGCTGCCCGGGTGGCAGTGTACGAGCTGCAGGCAGTCGAGCATGTCGCGCGCCTTGAGCTCGCGCACCAGCTCGAGGATCTCCGTGATGAACAGCCCGAACTTCGACTTCTCACCGGTCGAGTCGCGCCACTTTCCCGAGCCTTCCGTCACCAGCTTTACGCGCACACCGATGCGCGGGCGAACCCGGTATTTCTCCGCGTGCTTGAGGATGAGCGCCAGCTCGTCGAAATTCTCCACTACCGGGATGATGGTCCGACCCAGCTTGGTCGCCAGCGTGACCGCCTCGATGTAGCTGTCGTCCTTAAAGCCGTTGCACACGATCAGCCGGTCCGAGGCGTTCTCGGTCATCGCCATCACGGCGAGCAGCTCGGGCTTGGAGCCGACCTCCAGGCCGAAGCCGAACTGCGCGCCGTAGCGGTACACCTCTTCGACCACGAGGCGCTGCTGATTGACCTTGATCGGGAACACCGCCGCATAGCGGTTGCGGTAGTCGTTCTCGGCGATTGCCTGCGCGAACGCATCGTGCAGATGCTTCAGGCGATGCGCCAGGATGTCCGAGAAGCGCACCACCACCGGCGTGGTGAGGTCGCGGGCCTCGAGCCCCTCGATCACCTCGTACAGGTCGATGTCGCTCCCCGGCAGCGTATCGGGGCGCACGACGACGTGGCCGGCCGCGTTGATGCCGAAATAGCCCTTGCCCCATGCGTTGACATGGTAGAGCTCGAGGGAGTCCTCGATGCGCCAGGGCGAGGTAGGGTTGTACTGGGGGGTGCCGATGCTCTTGGGATCTACGGCCACGTCGGTGATTTCCGTACGCCGCGCGGGAGTGCGTTCGCCGCGCAAGATATCAAAATGGTGCTGCAGTGAAAGTCCCGCGGGAAAAATTTTCCCCAGTGCCGCCCCTCAGCCGTCCCGGGTGACGGGCCGCCTCGGATCGCCGATCCACTCGCTCCACGAGCCGGCGTAGAGCCGCGCGCCGCCGAGGCCGGCAATCTCGAGCGCGAGCAGCGTGTGGCAGGCGGTCACCCCCGAGCCGCACATGCACACCGCCTCGCTCGCGGTGCGGCCCCGGAGGATCTGCAGGTATCGGGCGCGCAGCGCGCTCGGGGCGCGCAAGCGGCCCTCCTGGAGGTTCTCGGTGAAGGGCTCGTTCACCGCTCCGGGAATGTGTCCGGCGACCGGATCGAGGGTCTCGTTCCGCCCGGCGAAGCGATCCGCCCCGCGCGCGTCGATCAACAGCCGCTCGCCTCGCTCGAGCTCCCCCGATGCGACCGCCTGCTCGAGTTCCGGCGCATCGGCCAGCAGCCGCGGGTCGGGTCGGCCGGTGAAGCGCCGAGCGCTCGCGGCGGCGGGCGCACCGCTCTCGAGCGGCAGTCCCTCGGCCTGCCAGACGGCCCACCCGCCGTCGAGCACCGCGACGTGCCGATGTCCCATCCAGCGCAACAGCCACCACAGTCGGGCGGCGAACGCACCGGGTCCCTGGTCGTAGGCGATCACCTGGGTGTGCGCCTCGATCCCCCAGCGGCCGAAGCATTCGGCGAGTGCCGCGGGCGGCGGCAGCGGGTGCCGTCCGCTCGCACTCGAGAGCGGCCCGGACAGATCCCGGTCCAGGTGCGCGTAGCGCGCCTGCGGAATGCGCGCCGCGGCATAGGCCGCCTCGCCCCAGTCGGGCCGGGCCAGATCGAAACGGCAGTCGATCACGACGAGCGTGGTCTGCCCGAGCCGCCGTGCCAGTTCGTGCGCGCTGATCAATGTGTCGAACATGTGCGTCCCGCCGTTGCGGCGGCGCGAGCCGCCGGTGCCGGCCCCATTCTATGCAGCGAAGGCCTCGCGGGCGAACCGGCGGCAGGGGCGAGCGCCGCGCGGCACCGGCTGCCCGGAACCCGGTACAATTCCGGGGCAACCACAGGGGGGACGGATGGCGATCGAGGTCTACTGGGGCAGCGGCAGTCCGTACGCGTGGCGGGTGCTGCTCGCGCTCGAGCACAAGGGTCTCTCTTACTCGGCACACCTGCTGCAGTTCTCCAAGCAGGAGCACAAGTCCCCGCACATGCTGCAGATGAACCCGCGCGGGCGCGTGCCGGTGCTCAAGGACGGCGATTACATCTGCTTCGAGTCCCTCGCCATCCTCTACTACCTCGATCTGAAGTACCCCGAGCCCCCCATCTTCGGCGCGAGCCCCGAGGAGGCCGGCACCATCATGCGGGTGATCTGCGAGTACCAGGCGTACATCGAGCCGCAGCTGCGCACGATCACCCGCGCGGTGTTCGCCGGCAACGCTGATCTGCGCAGCGAGGAGATCACCCAGGCCATGCACGCGGTGGCGAGCGAGGCGCGCACGATCGAGGGACGGCTGTCGAAGTCCGACTGGGTGGTCGGTGAGCGCTTCTCGGCGGTCGACATGGTGATTTTCCCGGGCATTCAGTTGCTGAAGCGCGCGCTGGAGCGACCGGCGGCGCGCGAGCTCGCCTCGCGCTTCATGCCCGTGGAGATCAACTATCCCGCCCTCGGCCGCTGGCTCGAGCGCATCGCGACGCTGCCGGGCTACGAGCGCACGTATCCGCCCCACTGGCGCGAGGGCTGAGCTCGGCGTTTCGTCGATCGCCGCGCTTTGATACCCTCCGCGCTGGCGTCGGCGCCGGATCGCCAGTCCCGCCCCAGGCGCCCTCTGCTGTATTTATCGGGTAATCATGAGCGAGATGAGCGAACACAAGATCCACGTCGAGTTTCCCGGGCGCATCGTCCTGGTCGGGTTCGGTAGCATCGGCCAGGGTGTTCTGCCGCTGCTGCTGCGACACATCGGCATTTCGGCCGAGCGCATCACCATCGTGACCGCCGAGGACAAGGGCAGCGTCGAGGCCGCGCAGTATGGCGTGCGCTTCGTGCGCGAGACGCTGACGCGCGAGAACTATCGGCGCGTGCTCGGCACCCTGATCGGGCGCGGGGATTTCCTGCTCAATGTCTCGGTGAACGTCTCCAGCCTGGCGCTGATCAAGCTGTGCTGGGAGAAGGGCGCGATGTACCTGGACACGTGCATCGAGCCCTGGCCCGGTGGCTACACCGACCCGACCGTGCCAGCGGGGCGGCGCACCAACTACGCGCTGCGCGAGGAGGCGCTCGCGCTGCGTCAGGGCAATGAGCGCTCGCCGACGGCCGTGCTGACCCACGGGGCCAATCCGGGTCTGGTCTCCCACCTGGTCAAGCAGGCGCTGCTCAATATCGCGGCCGACACCGGCGTGCACACCGCGACACCCGCCTCGGGCGCCGAGTGGGGTGCGCTGGCGCGCCAGCTCGGCGTGAAGACCATCCACGTCGCCGAGCGCGACACGCAGCGCACCCGCGTGGCGAAGGAGCCGGGCGAGTTCGTCAACACCTGGTCGATCGACGGCTTCGTCAGCGAGGGCTCGCAGCCGAGCGAGATGGGCTGGGGGACGCACGAGCGGAATTTTCCGCGCGACGGGAAGCGGCACGAGACCGGATGTCAGGCGGCGATCTACCTGATGCAGCCCGGCGCAGGCACGCGCGTGCGCACCTGGACGCCGCTGGCAGGCCACTTCCACGGCTTCTGCATTACCCACGGGGAGGCGATCTCGCTGGCCGATTACCTCACCGTGCGCGAGGGCTCGCAGGTGGCCTACCGCCCGACGGTGCACTATGCCTACCATCCCTGCGATCAGGCGGTGATGTCGGTGCACGAGCTGCTCGGGCGCAACTATGTGCAGCAGGAGCGCCAGCGGCTGCTGATGGAGGAGATCGTCAGCGGCATCGACGAGCTCGGGGTATTGCTCGCCGGGCACAAGAAGAACGCCTACTGGTACGGCTCGCAGCTGTCGATCGAGGAGGCGCGCCGGCTCGCGCCCTGGAACAATGCAACCAGCCTGCAGGTGACCGTCGCGGTGCTCGCGGGCGTCATCTGGGCGATGGAGAATCCCAACCGCGGCCTTATCGAGCCCGAGGAGATGGACTTCCAGCGCAACATCGAGATCTGCCGGCCCTACCTCGGCCCGGTCGTCGGCCGCTATACCGACTGGACGCCGCTGCACGAGCGCGGGCGTCTGTTCCCCGAGGACATCGACACCTCGGACCCCTGGCAGTTCAAGAACGTGCGCGTGCTGTGGTAGCCCCCGGCCATCAGGCCGGCACGTAGCAGATCTCGACGATCACGTAGCGCCGGGTCCCGCCCGGCAGCGCTACGCTCAGTGTGTCGTCCAGCCGCCGGCCGAGCAGTGCGCGGCCGAGTGGGGAGTCCATGCTGATGAACCCCGGCTCGCGGTCTATCTCGTCCGGTCCGACGATGCGGTAGCGGATGAGCTCGCCGTCCTCGGCCTCCAAGGTTACCCAGGCACCGAAGAACACGCGGCGCGGATCGGTCGGCGGCTGATCGACCACCACCATTCCTTCGAGCCGCTTGCGCAGAAATCGCACCCGCCGGTCGATCTCGCGCAGCCGGCGCTTGCCATAGGTGTACTCGGCATTTTCCGACCGGTCGCCCTGGGCCGCTGCCGCCGCCACCGCGCGGGTGACCTGGGGACGTTCGAGTCGCCACAGCTCGTCAAGCTCTAGCCGCAGCTGCTCGGCGCCCTGGGCAGTGATGTACTGGGAAGACGGGGGCGCGGGCGGACGGTATCGGCTCATGGGTGCTGATCGGGGTGCGCTCAAGCGACGCCAGCACCGGGTCGCAGAAGAGCGACATTCTGCGGACCGCTTCACGGTCGGTACAGGCGGGTGGGGCTAACCTTTCAATGTGGCTACGAAGTATTACACGCACTTCCTCACCGGTGGGGGCGCCGTGGCCGAAAGCCCCTCGACCCATGAGTGGAGCGGGGTGGTCGAACTTCGCGAGCCGCTGCGCGACCGGCGCGAGATTCGTGAGTTGCGCGCGCTGCTCGCCGTCAACTTCAACCTGGATTCAGAGGACATTCGGATCCTTCACTGGGCACGCCTTCACTGAGTCCCCCTGGGCGGACGACCCCCTTCACGCGAGTCCGCCTTATCGCCCCGATCCTGCGCGGATCGGGGCTTTTTTCTGGCCTGCGGAAACCTATCGGCTCTTACACCTGTCATAATCCGCCGACATGAATCGCGCTTACTCCAGTGTCTCGTTCGCCGTCGGGCTGCTGCTGGCCGGCGGCTGCTCCGCGCTGCACGCGCATGCGCGCGCCGCTGCGCCGCAGCCGGCCGTCGCTCCGGCGCCCGCTGGGGCGCCTACGCTGCCGGCGCCGGTGCAGACCGAACGCTTCGTGCTCAAGCCGGGGCAGGACGTCGTCGGTAAAGTGCAGGTCGTGCGGATCAAGCCGCACCAGGTGCTCTCCGACATCGCGCGCCTGTTCGACGTCGGCAACGACGCGATCCAGAATGCCAATCCGAAGGTCGACCCGTGGCTGGCGCCGGTGGGCACCCGGGTGATCGTACCGACGCAGTTCATTCTTCCGGACGCGCCGCACGTCGGCATCGTGGTCAATGTGGCCGCGATGCGGCTGTTCTATTTCCCGCCGCACAGGCCGGGGCAACCGCAGGTCGTCATCACCCACCCGGTCGGAATCGGCCGGGTCGGCTGGCCCACGTACACCGGCTTGACGCGCGTCGCCGGGCACATCGCGCATCCGGCCTGGATCGTGCCGCGCTCGATCCTGGCGGAGCACGCCCGCGAGGGGGTGCCGCTGCCGCGGGTGGTCCCCGCCGGCCCCACCAATCCGCTCGGCAATTGGGCGATGCCGCTTTCCCCGGATGGCTACTATGCGAACGTTCTGATCCACGGCACCGACAAGCCGGCCGGCGTCGGCCGACGCGTCAGCCACGGGTGCGTCCACCTCTATCCGGAGGACATCAAGCAACTGTTCAAGGAGGTGCCGAACGGCACGCCGGTGCGCATTGTCAATCAGCCGTTCCTCTTCGGCTGGAGTCACGGGCGGCTGTACATGCAGGCCTATGGACCGCTGCAGGATGACAAGCGGCCGTGGAAGAGCAACGCGACACTGCTCGATCGGATGCTCACGCGCGGTCTGATTCACGATCTGGCGCGCGCGCAGCAGCGCATCGACTGGCGGCGTGTCCGCTCGCTGGTGGCCGATCCGAAGGTCGTGCCGCTGCCGGTGTCGGGACAGGGACTGCTCGGCGAGGGGCTCGAGGCCACGCTGGTGCAGAATCGTCTGCCGCAGGGCTCGGCCTGGAACGGCAAGACCCACCTGCCGCTCACCACGGCCCAGTTCCGCAAGATCATGGCCCGCTACGATGCGAGGCTGAAGCACCGGGGCGTTGCGGACAGCAAGACCCAGCACGGCACGAGGCGCAAGCACAAGGCGGGCGCCGCGCGTGATACCGCCACGGCACGCTCCAGCGGCTCCGGCGCCGACACCGGCTCGAGCACGGTGCGCGCGCATCCGGCTGCGCACTGACGGGGCGGTCCGGCCGGCTTCTGTGGTACAGTCGGAAGCGAATTCAACAAAAAACAACGCCGTGGGGACGTACGGGTGGTTGGCGGCGGTCCAGGCCTTTCTCTGCAGGATGATGACGTCGATTCGGCGGGCCTGTGTCGCCAGCCGGTCACGGCATTCGTCGGCCGTGCGCTGAAGGGCCCGCTGCACCGCCCGGTGCCGGTGGCGAGCTTCGCGGAGTTCGAGCGGATTTTCGGCGGGCTGTGGCAGCCCTCGACGTTGTCGTATGCGCTGGAGCAGTTCTTCGCCTGCGGCGGATCCCGGGCGCTCGTGGTGCGGGTTGCCAACGGTGCGCGGGCCCCGACGGTTTCGCTGCCGGCCGGTCCGGCCGCCCTGCGGCTCGCGGGCGTGCACCCCGGTTCGCGGGAATACCTGCGCGCCTCGGTCGATTACGACGGCATCGCCGAGTCCGACGGGACGTTCAACCTGGTGCTGCAGCGGGTGCGCGCGGCGGGCTCGGAGCGCGTCGAGGACCAGGAGATCTTTCGCCGGATGTCCCTCGCGCCCGAGGCCGACCGGTTCGTCACCGAGGTGCTCTCGCGCTCGCAGTTGGCGCACGTCGTGCCGCCTCTGCCGGCGCAGCGGCCGGATCGCTCCGGATCCGCGGCGGGCGGCTTCGGCGTCGGGTACGTCGGCTCCAATCCCGACGGGGACGACGGCGGACCGATCACCGATTACGATGTGATCGGCTCGGCCACCGACGCGACGGGCCTGTTCGCCCTCGGCGCCGAGCCCTTCGATTTCCTGTGCATTCCGCCGCTCTCGCGCGAGCAGGACGTCGGCCTGGGCACGCTGCTGGTGGGGGCACGCCTGTGCCGGGACCGCCATGCGCTGCTGCTCGTCGACCCTCCGGGCTCCTGGGACAGTCCGCAGCAGGTCATCGAAGCGATGCGCAAGTGGCCCTTCAGGAGCGATCACGCCGTCATGTACTACCCGCGCTTGCGCACGCTCGATCGCCTGCGCGGCCGGCTCGAGACGTTCGCCTGCGGCGGGGCGGCCGCCGGGCTGCTGTCCCGGGCCGAGGAGAGCCGGCCGGCCGGCGCGGCCGACGAAGAACTGGTGCTGCGCACCGGTCTCACGCCGGCCGCCGAGGTGTCTCCGGCACAGCGGGCGCGGCTTTCCCTGGCCGGCATCAATACGCTGCTCGCCACCCGCTCGGGCACTGCGCCGCTCAACGCGCGCACGCTCGCCGCGGGCGGCAGCGGCTCGCCGGACTGGAAGTTTCTCACCGCCCGGCGCCTGGCGCTGCGCATCGTCGCGAGCGTCGAGCGCGGTACCCGCTGGATGCTGTTCGAGCAGAACAGCCCGGCCACCTGGGCGCGGGGCCGCTCGATGGTGGACGCCTACCTCGCCCGGCTTGCCGACGGGGGGGCGTTTGTCGGTGAGTCTGCCGAGGAGCGCTTTTTCGTGTTCTGCGACGAGCGCATCAATCATCCGCAGTCCATCGCCGAGGGCAGCGTCAGCCTGCTGTTCGGCATCGCGCCGCGTCGCGCCGGTGAGTTTGACACCTGGCTGGTCACTCACCGGCCCGCCGCGAGCCGCGCCCGCCCGGTGTCGGTCAATCGGCTCGCCACGCGCCCGGCGGCCAAAGCGCCCGCCGAGGCGACGCTTCGCCACTGAGCCCCGCGCCGCGCGCTGGCTTCATCGGGCGTTTGTCGGCATCATTGGCCGATGAGTGACCAGTCGCTTGCCACGGCAGAAGGCTCCGGTGCGACCGCACCGGTCGCGCTGCAGCGTCACGTGGTGTTCTCGCACGGCCAGGCGAGCGGCCCGTGGGGACGCAAGATCACCGCCCTCGCCGAGGTCGTACGCAGCGAGGGCTACCAGGCGCATTCAGTCGATTACCGCGGGCTCGACGCCCCGCGCGAGCGCATCGCGCGGCTGGCCGATTACTGCAAGGAATTGACCGGCGATCTGGTGCTGGTCGGCTCGAGCCTCGGCGGCTACGTGACCGTGGCCAGCGCCTCGGTCCTGCACGCACAAGCGATCTTCCTGATGGCCCCGGCGCTGTATTTCCCGGAACTGCCGCCGCTGCGCGCCGGTATCGTCGATTGTCCCACTGCGATCGTGCACGGCTGGCACGACGCGGTCGTGCCCTTCGAGCACAGCGTGCGCTTCGCGCAAACCTGCCGCGCCGCGTTACACCTGCTCGAGAGCGATCACAACCTGCACAATCAGATCCGCGTCATTCAGACCCTGTTCGAATATTTCCTTATTGCGCTCGACTTGCCCCAGCTGGCCTTCGAATAAGACCCGCGGCGAGCCCGTACCGAGGGATGCGACACGGCGGCAAGCGGGCCGGATGACTGCATGAACTGGCTTTTGCACCGAGTGCTGGCGCTGTGGGTGCGCTGCAAGATCCTCCCCGAGGACGCCGCGACGCGTCTGCGCGATCGCGCCCATCCGGTGTGCTACGTGCTCGAACGGCACAGCGTGGTCGATCGGGCCGTGCTGCAGAACGTCTGCGACCAGATGCGCCTGCCGCGGCCGCGCAAGCGACTGCTGCGCCGGCGCGGTGAGCTGCGCTCGTATTTCTACCTCGGCCGGCTGCGCGGCTTCTGGAACGAGCGGCTCGATCGCCGCCCGCCGCCGAACATCGAGCAGATGCTGCGCGCGCTCGACGCCGACCCGCAGGCGGACGTCGACCTGGTGCCGGTGGCGGTCTACTGGGGCCGCGCACCGCAGCGCGAGCAGTCCTGGTTCCGGCTGCTGCTGGTGGAGAACTGGGCGTTCACCAGCCGCGCGCGAAAATTCTTCCAGGTGCTGTTCAACGGCCGCAATGCACTGCTCGAGTTCGAGGAGCCGATATCCCTGCGCAGCCTGATGGGGGAGGATGGCGGGCTTGCGGTGCGCAGCCGCCGGGTCACCCGCGCGCTGCGGGCGCTGTACGTCCAGCGGCGCACCGCGCGAATCGGACCGGACCTGTCCCACCGGCGCGTGGTGGTCACGCGCGTGCTGCGCACGGCCGCAGTGCGTGCCGCCGTGGCGCAGTTGATGCGCGAGAAGAGGATCACGCGCCGGGCGGCGCTGCGCGAGGCCGCCGGTTACGCCAACGAGATCGCCGCGAATTACTCGCACGCCTTCGTGCGCTTTCTCGAGCGGGTGCTGACCTGGCTGTGGAACCGCCTGTACGACGGTGTCGAGGTCGGTCACCTGCAGACGCTCGAGCAAGCCGCGCAGGGCAACGAGATCGTCTATGTGCCGTGTCATCGCAGCCACATGGACTACCTGCTGCTCTCCTACGTCATCTACGTCAATGGTTACGCGACGCCGCACATTGCCGCCGGCATCAACCTGAACCTGCCGATCGTGGGGCGCTTCCTGCGGATGGGCGGGGCGTTCTTCATCCGGCGGCGTTTCGGCGGCAATGCGCTGTACACCGTGGTGTTCATGAAGTACCTGGCCACCATCATGGCCCGCGGCCACTCGATCGAGTACTTCGTCGAGGGTGGGCGCAGCCGCACCGGGCGGCTGCTGCAGCCGAAGACCGGGATGCTCTCGATGACGGTGCGCAGTTTTCTGCGCGATCCACTGCGGCCGGTGGTGTTCGTGCCGGTGTACTTCGGCTACGAGCGCATCATGGAGGGGGCGGCCTACGTCGGGGAACTCTCCGGTAAGCCGAAGGAGAAGGAAAGCGTGCTCGGGCTGGTCCGCTCGCTCGGCCGGCTGCGCGAACGCTTCGGGCGCGTGCACGTCAACCTCGGTGAGCCGATCGCGCTCGAGGAGATTCTCGATCGGCACGGGCCGTGGCGTGAGCGCGCCTTCGACGAGGACACGCGCGCGGCCTGGATTGGCGCCGCGGTGGACGAGCTCGCCGGGCGCATCATGCGCAACATAAACTCCGCCGCCGCGGTCACACCGGTGAACCTGCTGGCGATGGCACTGCTCGCCATGCCCCGCCAGGCGCTGCCGCAGACCGATCTGGTCCGGCAGATCGATGTGTACCGCTCGCTGCTTGCGGGGTTTCCGTACAGCGCCCGGATGACCGTGACGAACATGACGGGTGCGCAGGTCGTTGTCTACGGGGAGGCGATGAAGATGTTGCAGCGGCAGAGCCATCCGTTCGGCGACGTGCTGCGCATGAGCGACGAGAGCGCGGTGCTCGCCGCGTACTTCCGCAACAACGTGCTGCACCTGTTCGCGATGCCCTCGCTGCTGGCATGCGTGTTCCTGAGCAACGCCGCGGTGCCGCACGAGGACATCGTGCGCCTGGTCGGGCGCATCTATCCATACATCGACGCCGAGCTGTTCCTGCGCTGGAGCGAGACGGAGCTGCCGGCGGTGGTCGAGCGCGCGCTCGAGGAGTTCGCCCGGCATGGGCTGCTGGAGCGCGATGCCGAACGCGCCGTGTGGCGCCGCCCGCCGCCGGCGAGCGCGCAGGCGATGCAGCTGTCGATCCTGGCGCAGGCCACGCTGCAGACCATCGAGCGCTATTACCTCGCGATCGCGCTGCTGGTCGAGGCGGGCTCCGGCGCCATCAGTCAGCCGACGCTCGAGGAGCGCTGCCAGTTCGCTGCCCAGCGGATCGCGCTGCTCTACGGGCTGAATTCACCGGAGTTCTTCGACCGCTCGCTGTTCGCAAGCTTCATCGACCTGCTGCGCGAGCGCGGCGTCGTCAACGTCAACCGCAGCGGACTGCTCGAGTTCGACGGCGTGCTGATGCGGGTGGCGGCCGATGCGCAGTTCGTCCTGAGCGAGCAGATCCGCCACAGCATCCTGCAGGTCACCCACGTCTGAGGTGTCTATGCACGTTCCGCGAAGGCTTTATGAGGGACTGCCCTGGCTGTACATCACGCTCGGCCTGGCCGCGCTCGCGTACAGCTATCTCGCCTCGAACGCAAGCGCGCGCAGCCTGATCGCCGGCTTGGCCGGCCTCGCCGGCGTGCTCGCCGGCGCGGTGCTGCTGCTGCGCCGGCGGGAATTCCGGGCGCTCGGGGAGCGCTATGGGACGGGCGGTACTGCCCGCGGGCGCCAGCCCGGGGATGCCCCACGCCCGCCGCCGGACCGGGACTTCGACTAGGAGCGCGGCGAGACGGTCGGGATCTCGACCGGCAGTTCCTCGCCGGCGAGCGTGTCATCCTCGTGGCCGAGCGTCGGAATCCCCGGCAGGGTGTCGTTCGGGTTGGCGCGCGTGTGCGGCAGGCGCCCGTCGATGTAGAGCAGCTCGTGCTTGCCGATCAACACCACGTCGCCGTCACGCAGGTAGTGGCGGTGCACGCGCAGCGACCTCACGTACAGCCCGTTGGTGCTGTTGAGATCCTCGATGATGCTGGCGTGATTGGTGGTGGTGATCTGGCAGTGATGCCGGCTGATGAAGCGGCTGTCGATCTGAAGATCGTTGTCCGGAGTGCGCCCGACGATGACCCGCCCGGGCCGCAGCGCGACTTCCTGCTGCGTGTGGGCGCCATCGAGCACCTGCAGCCGCGCGAGCGGTGGCACGACCGAGTCGCCTCTGGCGCGCGCGCGCGCCGCCATCGTTGAGCCGAGCCCCTGCGGGCGAGCGGCGTATTCCACCCACTGCAGCTCGGCGATCGCCCCGGCGATGTCGGCGAGGAGCACATGGTCGCGGTCATCGGTGTAGGCGGCCATCATGGCCGTGTCGCACAGGGTGTTGATCAGACGGGGAACCCCACCGGTATAACGGTGGATTTCGGCAAACGTGTCCGGCGCGAAGATCTCCCGCTCCGCGGCCCCGGCGACCTCGAGCCGATGGCGGATGTACTCGGCGGTTTCCTGCGGCGAGAGCGCGGCGAGGTGAAAGCGCAGCCGTACGCGCTGGTTCAGCTGCACCAGCTCCGGGGCATCGAGCTTGGCGTTGAGTTCGGGCTGGCCAGCGAGGATGATGCGCAGCACCTTCTCCTTGGTCGTCTCCACGCCTGAGAGCAGACGAATCTCCTCGAGCACGCGCTGGGAGAGATTCTGGGCCTCATCGACGATCAGCAGCACGCGCCGGCCGGCGGCGTACTGCTCGATGAGGAAGTTGTTCAGCGTGACCAGCAGCTCGCTTTTCTTCATCTTGAACGGCGAGAAACCGAACTGCGCGAGCAGCGACTGCAGGAAATCGACTGCCGAGACCTGCGTCTGGTTGATCTGTGCGACCACAACGTCCTGGGGGATCTCCCGCAGGAACGACTCGATGAGCGTGGTCTTGCCCGCGCCGATCTCCCCGGTGATCACCACGAAGCCGTCGGCGAACCAGATCGTCGACTCCATGTACGCCTTGGCGCGGGAGTGCTGCTTGGAGAGAAACAGGAACTGAGGGTCGGGGCTGAGCCTGAACGGCAGTTCCTTCAGATGAAACGGCTCGATGTACATGGCTGGCAGGTATGCTACGGCAGCCGTACCCCCGGGGCCAGCCGCCCGAGCAGCCGCCGCGTCAGACGGTCGCGCCCAGTGGCGGTCGCCTCGACCAGCGTGCAGTGCCCGAGCTTGCGTCCCGGTCGGGGCTGTTTGCCGTAATCGTGCAGGTGCAGCCCCTCGAACTCCAGCAGCCACTGCCGCGCGGGGATCTCGCCGATCAGATTTACCATGGCGCTGTGGCCCGTCGGGCGCGTCGAGCCGAGCGGCAAGCCCAGGATCGCGCGCAGGTGGTTCTCGAACTGGCTGGTGGCGCTGCCCTCGATGGTCCAGTGGCCGGAGTTGTGCACTCGCGGAGCCATCTCGTTGGCGATCAGGCGCCCCTCGCGCACGAAGAACTCGATGGTCAGCACCCCGGTGTAATGGAAGTGCTCGAGACAGCGAGTGAGGTAGTCGACGGCGCTGCGCTGCCAACGGGTTGGGCCGTAGGGGGCACGCGTGGCCCGCAGGATACCGTCGGCGTGTACGTTGCCGTTCAGCGGATAGAAGACGGTCTCCCCGCGCGTGCTGCGCGCCCCGATGATGGACACTTCACACTCGAACGGCACCCATTCCTCGTAGATCAGCGGCACGTCGCCGAGCCTCTGCCAGGCGCGCAGCGCCTCCTGGTGGGTGCCGATGCGCGCCTGGCCTTTGCCGTCGTAGCCCATGCGCCGGGTTTTCAGTACCCCGGGCAGGCCGACCTCGCGCAGTGCCCGCTCGAGCGCCGCGCCTGATTCGACCGCACGCCAGCGCGTCGTCGGAATGCCGAGGCGCTCGAACAGCCGCTTCTCCGCCACACGGTCCTGGGCCGTCGCGAGCGCCACCGGTGGCGGGCAGATGCGTGCGCGCCGCGGACCGCGCGCGTGCTTGCGCAGCGCTTCGACCGAGATGTTCTCCCAGTCGAAGGTCAGCACCTCGCACTCGCGCGACAGCCATTTCAGCACCTGCGGATCGGTGAACGCGCCATGCAGCACGGGGGCGACCTTGCCGGCCGGCGCCTCGCGCGAGGGATCGAGGAACACGAAGTCCAGACCGAGCGGGTAGCCGGCCAGTGCGAGCATGCGGCCGAGCTGGCCGCCGCCGATGATTCCGACGGTCACGAGCGGACCGCGCGCGGATCGGGTTGGGCGAGCACCGCGGCGGTCTGCGCCTGGCGAAACGCCTCGAGCGCCTCGGCCACGGCTGCGTGCCGGTTGGCGAGTATCGAGGCGGCGCACAGCGCGGCGTTGGCCGCGCCGGCTGCCCCGATGGCGAAGGTGGCGACCGGCACCCCGGTGGGCATCTGCACAATCGACAGGAGCGAGTCGAGTCCGCCGAGGGTCTTGCTCGGCACCGGCACGCCGAGCACCGGCAGTATGGTCTTGGCGGCGGTCATGCCGGGCAGGTGTGCCGCGCCGCCGGCTCCGGCGATGATCACCTCCAGGCCGCGCCCGCGCGCACTCGCGGCGTACTCGAACAGCAGGTCGGGGGTGCGGTGCGCGGAGACCACCCTGACCTCGTAGGCGATGCTCAGCTTATCCAACATGTCGGCGGCTGCGCGCAGCGTTTCCCAGTCCGACGTGGAGCCCATGATGATGCCGACGAGCGCGTTCATCCGGGTGATTCTACCCAAGCAGGCGGCGCAAAGCGCGAAACAGCGCACGGCCCGCCGGTCCCTGGGTGGCACCGCCGACGGGTCGTTCGGCGCGCGCCGCCCGCAGCAGGCTCGCCCATTCGCTGCGATCGAGCCCGGGACGGAGCCCGGCGAGCGCCTCCAGAGCCGTCTCCCCCTCGGTGAACAGCCGCTCGCGCCAGTGCTCGGCACGCTTGAAGCGCTGAGTCTCCTCGGCGTCCGCGGCGCTGCGGGCCGCCAGGGTCCGCCGGATCGGCTCGAGGTCGATCTGGCGCATCAGCTTGCCGATGTACTGCCGCTGGCGCGCTCCGCCAGCCCGGCTGCGGATGCCGCGGGCCTCGCGTACGGCCTCGAGCAGCACCGTGGGCAGCTCGAGGGCCTCGAGGTCGCGGTCGCGCAGGGCGATCAGGGCCTCGCCGAGGTCCTGGGCCGCGTGCGCGGCGCGCTTGCGCGCGCTCTTGCTAGGCGGCTCTTCGGTCGGCTCGTGCGGCTCGGGCTCAGGGGCGCGCACGGGGCGGATGCGGTGGGCGGCGGTGCATGGCTGCTACACTAGCGCATTCCGCCCGGCCGCGTGAGCACGGCAGCCAGCGGTGATCCGCCCAACGAGGACCGTCCATGCCACAGGCTCTGCAGCCGCACGCCGCTCCCTGCACACCGCTCGCGGACGTCGTCCGCTTCGCGCTCGAGGAGGCTGCGCGGCTCGGCGCGACCCAGGCCGAGGCCGATGCCAGCACGGGCCAGGGGCTCGGGGTCTCGGTGCGCTTGGGGGAGGTCGAGACGATCGAATACCAGCGCGACCGGGGTCTGGCGGTGACGGTGTACTTCGGCCACCGCAAGGGCGGTGCGAGTACCGCGGATCTCAGTCGCGCGGCGGTGCGGGCGAGTATCGAGAAGGCCTGTGCGATCGCCCGCTACACCGCCGAGGATCCCTATGCGGGGCTGCCCGAGCGCGAGGCGCTGGCGAGCACGATTCCCGATCTGGACCTCGATCATCCCTGGGAGATCGCCGCCGAGGCGGCGATCGACATCGCGCGCCGCTGCGAGCACGCGGGCATGCAGGTCGATGCGCGCATCACCAACTCCGAGGGCGCCTCGGTCAATACGCAGCGTCACACCGGCGTGTACGGCAACTCGCTCGGCTTTCTCGCTGGCTTCAGTGCTACCAGCCATTCGGTCAGCTGTGCGCTGGTGGCCCAGCAGGACGAGCAGATGCAGCGGGACTACTGGTTCACCGCCGCGCGCGACCCGCTCGAGCTCGAGTCCCCGGAGGAGGTCGGGCTCGCCGCCGGGCGGCGCGCCTGCGCGCGGCTCGGCGCGCGCAAGCTGACCACCCGGCGCGCGCCGGTGTTATTTGCCGCGGAGATGGCCCGAGGCCTGGTGCAGCATTTCTTGGCGGCGATCAGCGGCTCGAGCCAGTACCGCAAGGCTTCCTTCCTGCTCGATGCGGCCGGCGAGCGCGTGTTCCCGGCGGGCATGCAGATGAGCGAGCGGCCCCACATTGCGAAGGGGCTCGGCAGCGCCCCGTTCGACGCCGAGGGCGTAGCAACGCAAGACCGCGAGCTGGTCGATGGCGGTGTGCTGCAGGGCTACGTGCTCGGCAGCTACTCGGCGCGGCGCCTCGGACTGAAGACCACCGGCAACGCCGGCGGCATTCACAATCTGCTGGTCGGCTCCGCTGCGCCATGCTCGCGCGAGGCGCTGCTGCGCGAGATGGGCACCGGATTGTGGGTGACGGAGCTGATGGGCCAGGGGGTCAACGGCGTCACCGGGGATTATTCGCGCGGGGCGAGTGGGTTCTGGGTCCAGGATGGCGCCATCGTCCATCCGGTGCACGAGGTGACCATCGCCGGCAGTCTGCGCCGGATGTACCAGGACATCGTTGCGCTCGGGGACGACATCGACGCGCGCGGCACCATCCGCTGCGGCTCGCTGCTGGTCGGCGAGATGACCATCGCCGGGGATTGAGCGCGACGTGACCGGCCATGCGCACCGCCGCCGACCGCTGAGCGACCGGACGTGAGCGCGCCGGCAAATGTGCAGGACGTGCACCCATTGCTGCGCCGCCGCGACGGTGCGCCGGCGCACGTGACCAGCGAGGAGCTGTTCTTCGATCTGGTCTACGCCTTCGCGCTCACCCAGTTGAGTCATCTCCTCTGGCATCACCTCACCGCCCTGGGGGTCGCTCAGGCACTGATCCTCTGGTTCGCCGTCTGGCTCGGCTGGCAGTACACCTGCTGGGTCACCAACTGGTTCGATCCGCAGACGCCCGCGATCCGCACCCTGCTCCTGGCGAGCATGGCGCTCGCGCTGGTGATGGCCTCGAGCATTCCCCAGGCGTTCGCCGAGCGGGGCTGGCTGTTCGCGCTTGCGTATGCCGCGATGCAGGTGGGGCGTACCGCCTATGTCGTTGCGCGCCTGCCCGCCGGCCATGCGCTGGCGGCCAATTACCGGCGCATCCTCGCCTGGGTGCTCATCGCGGCGATCTTCTGGCTCGCCGGCGGCTTCGCCGCGCCGCGCCTGCGCCTGCTGCTCTGGCCGGCCGCGGTGCTGTGCGAGTACCTCTCCCCGATGTTCGGCTTCGCGCTGCCCGGGCTGGGACGCTCGCGGACCCGCGATTGGACCATCGAGGGTGCGCATTTGGCCGAGCGCTGTCAGCAATTCGTCATCGTCGCGCTCGGGGAATCGCTGCTCGTCACCGGGGCGGCCCTGGGGCGCGCCGGGATCCCGTCCATCGGGGAGAGTCTCGCTGCGCTGCTGGCGTTCCTCGGCACACTCGCGATGTGGTGGCTGTATTTCGGCACCTCGAGCCGCGCTGCGACGGCGGCGATCGTGCAGTCGCGCGATCCGGGTCGCATGGGCGCGAGCTTCCACTACATCCACGCGATCCTCATTGCCGCAATCATCGCCGCAGCGGTCGGCGGCGATGTGGTGCTGGCGCGGCCGTTTGGCGCGCCGGCGCGCGCGCAGGTCGCGGTACTCGCCGCCGGGCCCTGCCTGTACCTGCTCGGCAGCGCGTTCTACAAGCGTCTGGTGTACGGCGTGATTCCGCTGTCGCACGTGCTGGCGGCCGGCGTGCTGGTGCTGCTCGCACCGGTCACCGGGCAGGTCAATCTCTTCTTGCCGGCGGCGCTCGGGACGGTGGTGCTGCTCGCCGTGTCGTACTGGGAGAGGCGCATGAGCCGAGGCCCTGCGGCGCGTATCCCGGCCGCCCGACCGGGGCACTGAAGCGGCGCGCCGCACCGGCCATGCCCGCCTCTGCCCACACCCCTGCGATGAGCGGCGCGGATTCCCGAGCGGTCCATCCGCGGTTTGCCTCGCTGCAGCTGCTCGCCGGTCAGGCGCTCAGCCGCGCCGCCGGCGCCCCGCTGGTGGGTGGCAACCGCGTGCAGCTGCTGATCGACGGGGAGGCCCATTTCCAGGCCTGGGCGGGGCTGATCGAGAACGCGCGCCACTACGTGCTGCTCGAGAACTACATCATTGCCGACGATGCCGTGGGACGCCGGTTTCGCGATCTGCTGATCGGGCGGGCGCGCGCCGGGGTGGGCGTGGCGTTGATCCACGACTGGTTCGGCACCCTCGGCAACGCGGGACGCGCCTTCTTCGCACCGCTGCGGGCCGCCGGGGTGCTCGTGCGAGCCTTCAACCGGCCGCGCGTGGACAGCCCGCTCGGGTGGATCGGGCGCGACCACCGCAAACTGTTGGTGGTCGACGGGCAGGTGGGCTCGATCTCCGGGGTGTGCATCGCCGCGAAGTGGCTCGGCGATTCCACGCGCGGCGTGGCTCCTTGGCGCGACAGCGGCGTGCTGATCGCCGGCCCGGCCGTGACTGACATCGAGGCCGCTTTCCGGGACAGCTGGGCGGGACTCGGCGCGCCGCTCGCCTTCCCGGCGACGCCGCCGCCGCAAGCCTGCGGCGAGGTGGCGCTGCGGGTCATCGCGACTCTGCCGGCGCACGGGGCGATGTACCGGCTCGACAGCCTGATCGCCGCGATGGCGACCCGCAGCCTGTGGATCAGCGACGCCTATTTCGTCGGCATCCCGACCTACGTGCGCGGCCTGGCGGCCGCAGCGGCCGATGGTGTGGATGTGCGACTGCTCGTGCCCGGCAGCAATAATCTGCCGGCGGTCGGCGCCCTGTCGCGCGCCGGCTATCGGCCGCTGCTCGAGGCGGGCATCCGGGTGTTCGAGTGGAACGGCAGCATGATGCACGCCAAGACTGCCGTGGCGGATGGACGCTGGGCGCGCGTCGGCTCGTCCAACCTGAACCTCTCGAGCTGGCTGGCCAACTGCGAGATCGACGCCGCCATGGAGGACACGGGGTTTGCCGGGCAGATGCAGGAGCAGTACCAGCGCGACCTCGCCAACGCCACGGAGCTGCAGTTAAAGGGCCGACGTCCGCAGCCGCAGCCGCCGCTCGCGCGCAACTCCCGCAGCGGCAGCTCCTCGCGGGCGGCGGCGAGCGCGCTGCGCCTGGCCAACACGGTGGGCGCGGCCATCGCTAACCGGCGAGTGCTCGGCAACTCCGAGCGCGGGGTGTTGAGCGTCGCCGGCGGCGCGCTCGTGGTGCTTGCCGTACTCGGCTTCTGGGTGCCGCAGCTGCTCGCCTGGCCGCTCGCGGCGCTCTGTGCGTGGCTGGGCCTGAGCCTGCTGTGGCGGCGGTGGCGTCCGCCTGAGAAGGCGCGCTACAACCCCGGCGCAGGCGTGCCGCCGGAGCGGTAGCGGCACAGGCCGAGCCCCCCCGCCCCGGCGCAAGCCAATTCCCAGCTACCGGCCCGCTGGCGGTTCGGGCTCGATCGGCCGCAAATCCAGCCCAGTTTGACGGCTTTTGCTGACTTTCCGCAGACGGCGGCGTTGCCCGCCGCTCGCGACGGGTCCGCCGGCCGCCGGATCACGGCGTGGAGGGAAATCAGCCTGGCGCCGGGGCGGGCGGCACAGGTGCACATTGTGGCGCCCCTCGCGATAATATTCAGGGGTGCAGCCCCCGGGGCAGAGCGCTGCCCCAGCCGCAGAGGTGCCGATCATGGAATCCAAGTTCATCCTGGTGCTGCTTACTTCCACAACCGGCGCGCTGCAGTGCCTGCGCGCCGCTGCGGTGATGAGCGCGCGGCTCGGGCAGCCGTTGCGGCTGGCACATGTTGAAATTGGCCCGCGTTCGATCGTCCTGCCGTCTCAGGAGCAGCTGTCCGAATACGAGGTCGAGCATCTGGTCGATCGGGAGCGCGGGGAAACGGAAAAGCTGCGCGGCATCGCTGCCGATTGGACGCGCGCGAGCGGCATCTCCGCCCAGCTCGATCTGTACAAGGGCGACGAATGGCGCGTGATGCGCCACTACCGCAAGACAGCAAGCTTGGTCGTGCTCGCCGCACCTCACACACAGCCCATCGGACATCGCGAGGGGCTGCGCGCGGCGCTGCTGCGTACCCGCCATCCCGTGGTGATGGTGCCGCCCGCCTGGGAGGGTGACTTTGGTCGGCGGCTGGTGGTCGGCTGGCGCGACATACCACCGTTGCGACGCGCGCTCGCCGCATTCGCGCCGCTGCTCGCCGCTGCCGAGCATGTCGAGGCGGTGGCGGTCGACCAAGAGGAGAGTGCTCTTGAGGCGGCGCGCTCGGCGATAATGCCGATCACCACCGCGGCCACCTATCGGGTGGTTGCCTCCGAGGGACGCAAGACGGCAGCCGTCCTGCTTGAGGCGGCAACCGCTTGCCAGGCCGATGGGCTCATCATGGGGGCGTTCCGGCGTGGCGAGATGCTGAACTGGCTGGTGTCAGGCACCTCGAGCCGGCTCATACACACGAGTGCGTTGCCGCTGCTGATGCGTCGCTGAGGGCGTGCCGAGGCGTGCGCCTCTCGGGGCAGCTGCGCTTTACAGCCAGCCAAAACCCCGAGCCAACATGCTGACCGCGACCAGCACGATCATCGGCACGAATATCTTCTTCAGGTGGACGTTGGACATCCGGTTCAGCGTCTTCGCGCCGAGCATCGAGCCGCCGAGTACCCCGATCGCCACCGGCGCGGCGATCATCGGGTCCATATCCCCGCGTTGAAAGAAGATCCCGGCCGAGGCGGCTGCCGTCACGCCGATCATGAAATTGCTGGTGGTGGTTGAAACCTTCATCGGCAGGCGCATCGCGGTGTCCATCGCCAGCACCTTGAAGGTGCCGCTGCCGATGCCGAGCAGGCCGGAAACCAGTCCCGCCACGTACATCATGCCGAAGCCGATGCGTACGTGCGCCACCTGGTAGGTGACGTCCTGGTGCGTACGGTGGTCGGAGTAGGTGCCCGGCAACCTGAGCCGCCCGGCCCATTTATGGTTCTTCACGCCCCGCGGCAGCTCCTCCCCGAGACGCATGACGAGCGGTATGGCCGAGATCAGCAGGATCATGCCAAATACGATGAACAGCACCGTATCGTTGAGCATGGAGGACACCAGAGCGCCGCAGATTGCACCGGCGGTGGTGGCGATCTCCAGAAACATCCCGACCCTGAGATTGGTCATCCGATCGCGCACATAGGCAGCCGCCGCGCCGGAGGAGGTGGCGATCACCGACACGATGGAGGCACCGATCGCCGTAGCAAATGACACGTGAAAGATGAGCGTCAGGATCGGCACGATGAAGACGCCGCCGCCGAGTCCGGCAAGCGCGCCGACGAAACCGGCGAACATGCTGCTCAGCGCGATGACGATTAAGACGCCAAGCGTGCTGTTCGATACGTCCGTCATGCCCGGTCGGCCAAGATAGGACCCGATCCCGAAGATGCTGAACAGCAGAATCACCAGAACGATCGCCGTGATGGTGACGTAGGTGCGATCTTTCTCGATGGCAAAGGCGGCGATTGATACCGCGACCCGCAGCACGGGCGTGGCGAGCAGGACGAGCAGGCCCGCCGTGACGATCGCCACCGGATTGGCGGCCCGCAGACCGGCGCCGACCTCCGCCAACGTATCCGGAAAGGTTGTGGGGGGAAGTCGGCCGAGCAGACGCAGTGCATAGTAATAGCACACGCCGGCGAGTATTACCGCGACGCTGAGGAGCACCCCGCCGCGCAGCACGCCGCTGATGACCAGTTCGGTTTTGCGGATTACTCCATCGTCGGAGCCGGGACGGATCGTCTTGTCGTTTATTGTGATGGTGGGCATCACGTCACCGGGTCGTGTCCGAAACTCTCTGGCTGAAACCGGCTGGAAGCCGAAACTGTCGCGCTGTGGCTGCCCGTCGTGACCGACATGACCGCCGTGGCGCGGAAAGTCTACTGCCGCTCGATGTAAGCGGGCGTAAAAAAACAAAAAACTGCGGCCGCCGTGCCCGGCGCCGGCCGATCCGATCGGTCGGACCGTGCGGCTCTGGCGGGTCGAGGCTTGATTCCGACGCTAGGTGGAGACGGCGAGCGGGCCGCGATGGGCGCGAGCCGGGCTTGAGAGCGGGCTCGGGAAGGGGGCGCAAGCTTCCGGGGGCGCGCAGTCCGGAGGCTGGGCGTTCGCGCCGAGCGGCCGAGAGCCGCCCTGGCTCCGGCGGCGCTCGATTTGAGCGGGAAAAATGGCGATCGGGAGGCGTGATGCGAATACCGCATCCTGGAGCGCAAGGCCCGCTCACGAGTTGTTGGCGCATGTTCGCTTGCTTGTCACCGCGGCCTTCCGCGCAGCTCCCCGGGGTCCGACGTCGCGACAGATCGTGCAGAGGCCCTCACGGCACTTTGCCGAGCCGGCGGCCCGGGCCGGTCCTACGTCCTTCGCAGGGGTGCAGCATATCATAATATTCTAATACTTAAGCGACAGGCGAGGGTCGGGCGCGGCGCGCAATGGCGCATTCGACCGGGCGTCGGCGCAACGATGGCGGCGGGCCAAAAAACGAGGCCCACCTCGTGGTGGGCCGCGTCGGGCTTGGCTGGGGGACTAGGATTCGAACCTAGGTAAACGGAGTCAGAGTCCGTTGTCCTACCACTAGACGATCCCCCAAAAACCAGGTGGCCAGCGTGACAGGGGCGTCGCGCCGAGGCCGCTATTGAAGCGTTCCTCGGCCGCCGCTTCAAGACCCTGTTAGCGCTTGGAGTACTGCGTCCCGCGGCGGGCCTTGCGGCGACCGACCTTCTTACGCTCCACCTCGCGCGCATCGCGCGTCACGAACCCGGCATCGCGCAGCGGCTTGCGGTAGGTCGCATCGTACTCGATCAGCGCGCGGGTGATGCCGTGGCGGATCGCGCCGGCCTGGCCGGTGATGCCGCCACCATCGACGGTCACGCTGATGTCGAACCGGCCGGTGAGCTCGAGGGCCTCGAGCGGCTGGCGAACGATCATCCGGCCCGTCTCGCGGCCGAAGAACTGGTCGAGCGGCCGATCGTTGATCACGATCTTGCCGTTGCCCGGTCGCAAGTGCACGCGCGCGGTCGCGGTCTTGCGTCGGCCGGTGCCGTAATTCTGTTGCTGGACTGCCATCGGTAGATTCCTTTAAATCTCAAGCGGCCGCGGCTGCTGAGCCTGGTGCGGGTGCTCGCCGCCGGCGAATACGTGGAGCTTCTTGAACATGCGCCGACCCAGCGGGTTCTTCGGCAGCATGCCCTTGACCGCGAACTCGATGGCCCGCTCGGGGTGCTCGGCAAGGAGCTTCTCGAGCGCGATTGACTTGATACCGCCGATGTGGCCGGTATGGTGATAATAAATCTTGTCGCTGAGCTTGCGCCCGGTGACGCGCACCTTGCCGGCATTGAGCACCACGATGTGGTCGCCCATGTCGACGTGCGGGCTGTAATCAGCCTTGTGCTTGCCCTTCAAACGATGGGCAATCTGCGTGGCAAGGCGACCCAGAGTCTTGCCGTTCGCGTCGACCACGAACCAGTCGCCGCGGACGCTGCCGGAGTTGGCGAAAACCGTCTTCATAAGAGCCTCTGCAGGGGCTTCGATCCCAAAAAAGGACCCGATCCAAAGGGCCGGCAAGTCTACTGAAGGCCGGCCCGTATTGCAAAAGGCAGCGCAGCCGGCGGCCCTGCCGGGCGGTGGGGGATCGGCCACCGGGCGGTGCAGCCTTATATAATGGGACCATGCCAGCCTGCCCACCCCTCGATTCCTGGATCGGCGCCGCGGACCGGGCGCTGCGCGCCCTCGGCGCGCCGGCCCAGGCCGCCCGCCCGGTTCCCGGGGCGCCTGCAACGGCCCAGCCAACGCTGTCGGCGGACGACCGCCGGCGCTCCGCCGGCCTGATGCGCGTCAATCATGCCGGGGAAATCGCCGCCCAGGCGCTCTACCACGGACAGGCGTTCGCCGCGCACGGTGCATCGACCCGGGAGATGCTCCTGCATGCGGCGCGGGAAGAAACCGACCACCTGGCCTGGTGCGCCGAGCGCCTCGGCGAGCTTAAGTCCCGGCCGAGTCGGCTCGACCCGCTGTGGTATGCCGGTTCGTTCGCCATCGGCGCGCTGGCGGGCGCACTGGGCGATCGGATCAGCCTCGGTTTCGTGGTCGAGACCGAGCGTCAGGTCGAGGGACACCTCGATGCCCACCTGGAGGCGCTCCCCGGGGAGGACGCCCGCAGCCGCGCCATCGTCGGGGCGATGCGCACCGATGAGATCGCGCACGGCGCGAATGCCCGTGCGGCCGGCGGCGTCGAGCTGCCGCTGCCGATACGGGCACTGATGCGCCTCACCGCCCGCGTCATGACCGCCACCGCCTACTGGATCTGAGCCTCTCCGGCACCCCCGGACGCACGTCGCGCTGGTTTTCCCCGCACCCCGTGAGGTACGCTTTCGTCCTGGGGAACAAATTAAGTAATCTTCTCTCCTCAGGACCACATTTCTACGCGGGGAGCCGGTGATGGAAGAAAACGTCGTCAAGCCGCTGAGTGATATTCCGGCGATCAATCGCTTTCTCAGCTACTGCCGTATCCGCGCCGTTCCTTCGAAGACGGTCGTGATCCACGCGGGCGATCTGCCGGATGTTCTTTACTACATCATCAGCGGATCGGTCGAGGTGATGATCGAGGACGAAGAGGGCAACGAGATGGTGCTCGCGTACCTGAACCGCGGGCAGTTCTTCGGTGAAATGGGATTGTTCTTCCAGGACCAGGCCACCCGCAGCGCCTGGGTCCGCACGCGCAACGCCTGCGAGCTGGCGGAGATGACCTACCCGCGCTTCCGGCAGATCGCCGCCGAGAGCCCCGGGCTGGTGTTCGAGCTGGCGACGCAGCTGGCAACACGCCTCGACCGCACCAATCGCAAGCTCGGTGATCTGGCGTTCGTCGACGTGACCGGCCGGGTGGCGCACGCCATCAACAACCTGTGCGATGAGCCCGATGCCATGACCCATCCGGAGGGCATGCAGATCAAGGTCAGTCGCCAGGAGCTCTCGCGCCTCGTCGGCTGTTCGCGTGAGATGGCCGGCCGCGTGCTGAAGGTGCTCGAGGATCAGGGCCTGCTGCGCGCCACCGGCAAGACCATCGTCGTGTTCAACGCGCGTCCCAAGATGCGCACCCGCCCGGTCGTCGTGCCCGTCAAGCCGACCGGCAAGGGTGGGCGTTCGGCCGGCTCCGGCCCGGAAGACTGAGCGCGGGGCGCTCGGCGCTCACGCGCCGGCGATCTCGGCCCGCATGGCGCGAAGCGTCTCGGCATAGTTCACACTGCCGAAGATCGCCGATCCGGCGACGAAGGTGTCCGCGCCGGCGCGCGCGCAGGCGCCAATGTTCTGCACCTTCACCCCGCCGTCGACCTCGAGTCGCACCGCGCGGCCGAGCGCATCGATCCGCCGGCGTACCGCGGCGATCTTCTCCAGGGCCGAGGGGATGAACTGCTGGCCGCCGAAGCCGGGGTTCACCGACATGATCAGCACCAGGTCGAGTTTCTCCAGGGTGTAATCCAGCCACTCAAGCGGGGTGGCCGGGTTGAGCACCAGGCCGGGCCGGCAGCCGTGCTCGCGGATCAGCCCGATGGTCCGATCGACGTGATCGCTCGCCTCGGGATGGAAGCTGATGAACCCGGCGCCGGCGCGCGCGAAGTCCGGCACGATCCGGTCGACCGGGCGGACCATCAGGTGCACGTCGATCGGAACCTTCAGGCCGCGTTTGTGCAGCGCCTCGCAGACCGGCGGGCCGATGGTCAGGTTCGGGACGTAGTGGTTGTCCATCACGTCGAAGTGGATCAGATCGGCCCCGGCGGCCGTGACCGCCTCGACCTCCTCGCCGAGCCGCGCGAAGTCCGCAGACAGGATCGAGGGAGCGATCCAGTGCCCGCTCACAGCGCCGGTCCGGTGAGCCGGCGCAGCGCCTCGTGATACTTCTCGCTGGTGCGCTCGATGAGCTCGGGCGGCAGCTTCGGGCCCGGCGCGCGCTTGTTCCAGTCGAGCGTCTCGAGGTAATCGCGCACGAACTGCTTGTCGAAGCTCGGCGGGTTCACGCCGGGGCGATAGCCGGCCGCCGGCCAGAAGCGCGAGGAGTCGGGCGTCAGCGCCTCGTCGATCAGCGTGAGCGTGCCGTGCTCGTCGAGACCGAATTCGAACTTCGTGTCGGCGATGAGGATGCCGCGCGCGCGCGCGTGGGCGCAGGCGAACTCGTAGAGCGCGATGGCGCTCGCGCGGACCTTGGCGGCCAGCTCGCTGCCGATCAGCTTCTCGGTCTCGGCGAAGGAAATGTTCTCGTCGTGTTCACCGGCGGCCGCCTTGGTCGCCGGCGTGAAGATCGGCGCCGCCAGGCGCGCAGCCAGCGCGAGCCCCGGCGGCAGCGCGACGCCGCACACGCGGCCCGTGCGCTGATAGTCTTTCCATCCCGAGCCGGCGAGGTAGCCGCGCACGACCGCCTCGATTGGCAGGGCCTGCAGGCGCTTGACGATCACGGCGCGCTCGGCGAGCAGCGCGAGGTCGTCCGGATCGCTCACCACCGACTCGAGCGGCCGCCCGGTGAGGTGGTTCGGAATAATGTGCCCGGTGCGCTCGAACCAGAACTCGGAAATGCGCTGCAGCACGCGTCCTTTGCCGGGGATCGGGTCGGGCAGCACGACGTCGAAGGCCGAGAGCCGGTCGGTGGTCACGATCAGCAGAGCATCGGGACCCGCCGCGTAAATGTCGCGGACCTTGCCCTCATGGATTTTCTCGAGGCCGCGCAGCGAGGTGCGGAAGACGGTGGGCGCATCCATGCTTGCTACTATAGCAGCGCATGCACGGCCCGCACTTACCCGCACGCACATGAGATACACCGGCAAGCTTACCGGCGGGCTGCTCGGCTTCGTGCTGGGCTTCGGACCGGTCGGGGCCGTGCTCGGGGCGTTGCTCGGCCACCAGTTCGACCTCTACGGCGAGCAGCGCGCCGCCGGCGGGCACTTCGCGCAGGCGGCGGCGGTCGGGGAGCGCTTCTTCCGTGCCACCTTTCGGGTCATGGGATTTTTGGCCAAGGCCGACGGCCGGGTCTCCGAGCAGGAGATCGCCGCCGCGCGCGCGGTGATGGGGCAGTTGGGGCTCGCTGCAGCGCAGGTGCACCTCGCGATCGAGCACTTCAGCGCCGGCAAGCGGCCGGGCTTCGACCTGCCCGGCGAGCTCGGCGAATTGAACCGGGTCTGTGTCGGCCGGCCGCGTCTGAAGCGGGTGTTCATCGAGCTGCAGGTGCGCGCCGCGCTCGCCGGCAACGATCTGGAGGGACCGGTCCGCCCGCTGCTCGGCCAGATCGCCGCGCGGCTCGGGATCTCGGCCATGGAATTCGCCCAGATCGAGGCGGCGCTGCGCGTCCATGCAGGCGCCACAGGCGCGCAGGCCCGCTCGGATGGAACGCAAGATCTGGAGCGGGCCTACCAGGTGCTTGGCGTCGGCGCCGCTGACAGCGACCGGGACGTGGTGCGCGCCTACCGTCGCCAGCTGAGCCGCAATCACCCCGACAAGCTCAAGGCCAACGGGCTGCCCGAATCGATGCTCGAGCATGCCAAGCAGCGAACCCAGCAGATCATCGAGGCCTACGAGCTGATTCGCGCGCGCCGCGGCATGGGTGCCTGAGTGCGGCGCGGGTGACAGACGTGTGCGCGGCGCTTAATCTCTACCGGGCATGTGGGCGAAAATCTGGGCATTCCTCGATGGCTGGTTCTTCGGTTCCGCCGAGAGCGGGAGTCCGACGCGCTCCTGGCTGATACGCGGCCTGAGCTATCCGTACGCCGTGCTGCGCGATATGACCGGCGGGCAGATCAACCTGCGCGCAATGGGGCTGGTCTACACGACGCTCCTGACCCTGATCCCGCTGGCGGCCTTCAGTATCGCGATCCTGAAGCTGTTCGGCGCGGGCGGCGACCTGCAGCCGGTCGTCTACCAGTTCTTCAGCGCCCTCGGGCCGGCGGATGCCGCGAAGGTGACCTCGCGCGTGATGAACATTGCCAATCGAGTCGGCGGCGGGGTGCTCGGCTCGGTGGGCTTCGCGCTGCTCGCCTGGACGTTGATCGGCACGATCAAGAAGGTCGAGGACAGCTTCAATTTCCTCTGGCGCGTCCAGAAGCCGCGCAGCTTCGCGCGCCGTATCACCGAGTACCTCACGCTCGTGGTGGGCGGGCCGACGATCCTCATGATGTTCATCGGCCTGTCGCACCGTGCCATCGACAGTGCGCCGTTCCGTGATCTGACGCGCCTGCCGTGGGTCGACCTGCTCACCACCGCAGGCATCAAGCTCGCCCCCGACGCGATGCTGATCGTGGCCTTCACCGGGCTGTACCTGCTGGTGCCCAATACTCGTGTGCGCACCCGCCCGGCGCTGATCGGTGCGGTGGTCGCAGGGGTGCTCTGGGGCGCGGTCGGGCGGATGTTCACGGCCTTCGTGGTGCACTCGACGCGCCTCGCTATCGTCTACGCCGGCTTCGCGTTCATCGTCGCCGGTCTGCTGTGGACGTACCTCGGCTGGCTGATCCTGCTCGCCGGCGCGCAATTGTCGTTCTACATCCAGAATCCAACCTACCTGCGCCTCGGCCTGCAGGAGCTGAAGCTCTCGGGCGCGGAGGTCGAGCAGCTGGCCCTGCGGGTGATGTATCTGGTGGGGCGGGCGTATCTCACGGGCGAGCGGCGCTGGAGCCTCAATGCGCTCGCCACCGATCTCGGCCTGCCGGAGATCGCGCTCGCGCAGATGGTGCTCGCGCTCGAGCACGGCGGACTGCTGGTGGTCACCGAAGACGACTCGTTGCTGCCGGCGCGCGATCTCGGCCGTATCCGGCTCGCGGACATCCTGGAGGTGGCCCGCAGCCGACGTCCGGGCGATTTCAATCTGCGCCAGGTGCCGATCCCCGCGATCGACCGGCTGCTCAGCGCGATCGACGAGGCGCGTCGCCACCGTTGCGGCGAGCTCACGTTGCGCGATCTGGTGCAGGAGTCGCCGCGACCGGCCCTGATGGTCGCCGCCGGGACCGAGGGCTGAGGGGCAGGCCCGCTAGATTCGCTCGGTGCCCGTCGCCGTGCCGACCAGCAGCACATCTGCCGGGCGCACCGCGAACAGTCCCACGGTGACCACGCCCGCGATGGCACCCAGCTCGCGTTCGAGGGCGCACGGGTCGACGATCGACAGTCCGTGCACGTCGAGGATGTGGTTGCCGTTGTCCGTGACCAGTCCGCGGCGCCACACGGGGCGGCCGCCCCGCGCCTGGATCGCGCGGGCCACCAGCGCGCGGGCCATCGGAATGACCTCGACGGGCAGCGGGAAGGCGCCGAGGGTGCCGACCAGCTTGCTCTCATCGAGGATGCAGACGAAGCGCTCCGCGGCGGCGGCCACGATCTTCTCGCGCGTGAGCGCACCGCCGCCGCCCTTGATCAGATGGCGCGCCCGGGTCGCCTCGTCGGCGCCGTCGACGTACAAGCGCAGGCCGGTGAGTTCGTTGAGGTCGAGGACTTCGATGCCGGCGGCACGCAGCAGACCGCTGGTGGCCTCCGAGCTCGATACGGCCGCGCGGATCAGTCCGGGGCGTGTCGCGAGCGCCGCGATGAAGTGCCCGACGGTGGAGCCGGTGCCGACGCCGAGCACGCTGCCGGGCTCGATGTAATCGAGTGCCGCTACGGCGCTGCGTCGCTTCTTGGCATCGGAATCGTTCGAACCTGAGCGGGGAGTCTGTGTCACTGCGATTCCCGGGGGCTGAAACGAATGTGCCCGCTGGCGCGGGCACGAGGGCATCGACTTTGTTCACTCGGCGGCCGCTCGTGCGGCCGCCGAGCGAAAGGCCTCACTTCTTCTTCGCAGCTTTCTTCTTCGCGGCCTTCTTCTTTGCCTTCGCCATGTTGGCTCTCCAGTTGACGGGTTAGTCCGAGGGCCGAGTATATACATGCGAAACAAAAATACAAGCAAGTCCTCAGAGGATGTGCTAACCGCCGATGGACCGCGCCGCGCGATTCGATGAGCGCGGCGTACCGTTCCCGCTGCTCAGGGTGAGGCGCGTCGGCTGCCGCAGTGGATGATGCGCCGCTCGGTGATCACCATGTCGAGCGGCACGTCGTGTGCGGCGCGCTCGATGCGCACGAGCTCCTGCGCCGCGTAGGCGAGTCCAACGAGCAGAGGTGAGTGCGTCGTGGCGCGCAGCCGCGCGAACGCCAGGGCGCGATCGTAATATCCGCCGCCCATGCCGAGACGGCTCCCGCGCCGATCGAACCCGACCAGCGGGACGAAGACGATGTCGAGCGCGCGCGCACTCGGCAGCGTGGGACCGAGCGGTTCAGGAATTCCGAATCGATTGTGCAGCGCCCGGGCGCTCTCCTGCACGAACTGCATCGCGCGCGCAGTGGGGCTGGGGTCGATGCGTGGCAGGTATACGCGGCAGCCGCGGCGGCGGGCGAGCGCGAGCAATGGCGCGGTGTCGAGCTCTTCGGTGAGGGCGGTGTACAGGCCGATGCGCCGTTGCGGGCACAGCAGTCCTTCCCGCTCGGCGAGCAGCGCGACGCGGCGCGCGCTGCGCGAGCGCTCGGCAGGCGGGATGCTCCGGCGCACCTGCCGGAGCGAGGCCCGCAAGCGCGCGCGGGCCGCCGCGAGGCTGGAATCAGGGAGCGTCACCCGCATGTGCCGGTGCGAACCGTTGCTCTCGAACCGGAGCAACAAGTGGGACGGACTGCGGCAGGTAAGGCTTTCCGCTCAGGGCGGACTTGCACAATTCTGCCGGCAAGCCCCAATGTCCCATGGGTGTTTCAATTAGGGTCCGAGGTAACCCGGCCCGCGTATCGAACACCGCAGGCGACGCTCGGCCCACTGTACACCAAAGCCTCGCCGGGCGCAGGCGGTGCGCCTGCGGCGCATCCTGGTTCACAGTTCGAGGGGCTGGGTCTGTCCGAGCGCCGATTCGACCCGTTCGCGCAGGGCACGGACCTTGTCACCGGCCTCGACGCAAACCCGCGTGCCCCGCGTGCGCACCTGCAGCAGCTCGTTCGCCATGTTCAGCGCCACCATGACCGCGATACGGTCGAGGCCAATGACCTTGCCGCTGTCGCGCACCTCGCGCATCAGGGCGTTGAGGTACTCGGCCGCATCGAGCAGCGCCGGACGCTCCTCGTGCGGACAGGCAATCATGTAATCCCGATCCAGTATGCGCACGCTGACGCGCGCGGGGTCCTGGCTCATGCGCCATGCTCCAGCGTCTTCAGCCGTCCGATCATGGCCTCGACCCGTGTGCGCACCTGCTCGTTCTTCTGCAACACCGTCGCGCGCTCGTTGTTGAGCGACTCATGCCGCTGGCGCAGCGCCCGGTTCTCCTCGCGCAGCTGCTCCAGCGCGGCGAGCAGTTCATCCACCCGGTTCGACAGTCGGGTGATCTCGGTCTCCAGGGGCGTGGATGCGGCGGCGCTCATGCTGAGCAGACTATAGTGCCGGGCTCTCCACGCGGTCAATGCGGGCGCCACATCGCCTCCCGGGCGGGTCGGGAAACCGCCGCTGCCGACATGCGGCATAATGTCCGGCGATGATGCAATCGAGCTATGCGCAGATCCAAGGGGTCCTCACGGGCGAGCATTCCCTTGCCGAGGCGGCTGAGGCCCACGGCACCTTGGCCGGTTCGTTGTGCTCGGCGCCGGGGTATCGCTTCGAGGACTGGCTGCTCGACATCCTGCCCGAGGGCGAGGCTGGAGCGAGCGGCGCCGAGGTGCTGCTGGCGCTGTATCGGGACACCGCCGGGGCGTTGAACGGGGCGCAGATGCAGTTCGGGCTGCTGCTGCCCGATGACGATCAGTCGATCCTCGAGCGGGCCGGCGCACTGGCGCTGTGGTGTCAGGGGTTCCTCTACGGCCTGGGTCTCGGCGTGCTGCGCGATGCGCCGAGCATGCCCGGGGAGGTCGGGGAGATCGTCAACGACATCACGGCAATCGGCAGCGCCTCGGTCGACACGAGCCAGAGTGAGGAGGCCAACGAGGAAGCCTACGCCGAACTAGTCGAATTCATGCGCGTCAGCGTCCAAGTGGTCTTCGAGGAACTCGCCCCGCTGCGTGATGCGCCCACCTCACCCGGAGCGCCCTACCATTGATCAAGCCCGCCAGTCCCGCCGAAGAGTTCGCCCGCCGTCGCAGCGCCCTGATGCGCCTGATGGGGCGCGATGCGATCGCCATCGTTCCGGCCGCGCCGGTGCGCCGGCGCAACAATGACGTCGACTACGCGTACCGCCAGGACAGCGACTTCCATTACCTGACCGGCTTCGGCGAGCCGGAGGCGGTCGCGGTGCTGGTTCCGGGCCGCGAACAGGCCGAGTACATCCTGTTCGTGCGCGAGCGTGACCCGGTGCGCGAGACCTGGGACGGGCGGCGCGCCGGGCCGGCGGGGGCCCGTCGCACCTACGGGGCGCACGATGCCTTCCCCATCACGGACATCGACGAGATCCTGCCGGGGCTGATGGAGAACCGCGCCAAGGTGTTCTACACCATGGGCATCTACCCGGAGTTCGATCAGCGGGTGGTCGGCTGGGTGAACGGCCTGCGCACCCAGGCGCGCAACGGGCGACATCCGCCACAGGAGTTCGTGGCGCTCGACCAGGTGCTGCACGAGCTGCGGCTGTTCAAGTCGCGCACCGAGCTCGAGCTGATGCGCGAGGCGGCGAGGATCGGCGCGCAGGCGCACGTGCGCGCGATGCGCTTCTGCCGTCCGGGCCGCATGGAATACGAGCTGATGGCCGAGATCGTGCACGAGTTCCGCCGCCATGGGGCCGATACGTCCTACTACCCCATCGTCGGCTCCGGACCGAACAGCTGCATCCTGCACTACAACGAAAATGATCAGCCGCTGCGCGCCGGGGAGGTGGTGTTGATCGACGCGGGCTGCGAGTACGAGTGCTATGCCTCGGACATCACTCGCACCTTCCCGGTGAACGGGCGGTTCAGTCCCGAGCAGCGAGCCGTTTACGACGTGGTGCACGAGGCCAATCTCGCCGCCATCGCCAAGGTGCGGCCGGGCAATCACTGGAACGAGCCGCACGAGGCGGCGGTGCGCGTGGTTACCCAGGGACTGGTGCGGCTCGGGTTGCTCAAGGGCCGGCCGGGGAAACTCGAGCGCGATGGCGCCTACCGCCGCTTCTTCATGCATCGCACCGGTCACTGGTTGGGGATGGACGTGCACGACGTCGGCGACTACAAGGTCGGGGACGCCTGGCGGGTGCTCGAGCCGGGCATGGTCCTCACCGTTGAGCCCGGCATTTACATCCCGCGTGGCGCGCGCGGCGTGCCGAAGCGGTTCCAGGGGATCGGCGTGCGCATCGAGGATGACGTCCTCGTCACGCGCAGCGGCGCCGAGGTGCTCAGCGACGGGGTGCCCAAGGATGCCGATCAGATCGAGGCGCTGATGGCCGAGCCGCTGGCCGATGCCGGGCGGGTGGCGGGGCGCGCGCTGCCGCGCGCCGGGCGGGGGCAGCGTGCCCGAGCCTGAGGCGCGCGGCGGGGCGCGGCGGCAGGTCGATGTCGCCATCGTCGGCGGCGGGCTGGTCGGGGCGAGCCTCGCGCTCGCGCTCGCCGGCACCGCGCGCAGCGTGCTGCTCATCGAGGGGGTGGCACCGGACTCGAGCGCGCAGCCGAGCTTTGATGAGCGCACCACGGCGCTCGGCAACGCCAGTCGGCGCATCTTCCAGGGACTGGGCGTCTGGGACGAACTCGCACGCGAGGCCGCGCCCATCCGCACCATCCACGTTTCCGAGGCGGGCCGATTCGGTAGCGCGCGCCTGCGCGCCGCGGAGCAGGGCGTAGAGACTTTTGGCCACGTCATTTCCAACCGCGTGATCGGGGCGGCGCTGTGGCGCGCGCTGCAGCGCGCCGGCGGCGTCACGCTGCGCGTGCCGGCGCGGGTGACCGCGGTGCAGAGCGACACTGACGGGGCGAGTCTCACCGTCCTCGGTGCCGACGGCGTGCACGAGACCGTCGCGGCGCGGCTGTTGGTCGCGGCCGACGGCGCCGAGTCGCTGGTGCGCACCGCCGCCGGCATCCCGGCCGAGATCGAGGATTACGCCCAGGTGGCGATCACCGCGGCGGTGATCAGCGATCGGCCGCACGATGGCACCGCATACGAGCGCTTCACTCCCGCCGGCCCGGTGGCGGTGCTGCCATTGCACGGCGGCGGCTACGGGACCGTCTGGGCATGCGCGCCGGCGAGCGCGAGCGAGCTGCTCGCGCTCGGGGAGGCGGACTACCTGGCCGCGCTGCAGGAGCGTTTCGGCTGGCGGGTGGGACGGTTCGTGAGCGTCGGCCGGCGGGCGTCCTACCCGTTGCGGCTGTCGCGCGCCGCCGAGACGGTCGGGCCGCGCACCGTGCTGGTGGGCAACGCGGCGCAGGGGCTGCACCCGATCGCCGGACAGGGATTCAACCTCGGCCTGCGCGATGCGGCGTTGCTCGCGGAGCGGATCGCCGGGGCCGAGGGCGATCCCGGGGCGGAGCCGCTGCTGCGCGCCTACGGTGAGGCGCGCGCCGCCGACCGCGGCGGCGTGGTGCGCTTCACCGATTCGTTGGTCAAGCTGTTCGCGAGTGCGCTGCCCGGGGCGAGTCTGGTGCGCAATCTCGGTCTGGTGCTGTTCGACCTGTCGCCGCCGGCCAAGCGTGCGCTGTCCCGGGTGAGCCTCGGCTTCGGGGGGCCCGCGCCGCGTCTGGCGCGCGAGCTGCCGCTCACATGAGCCTCGAGGTCTCACGCTGGGACGTGCTGATCGTCGGCGGCGGTCCCGTGGGCGCGTGTGCCGGCGCATTGCTGCAGCGCGCCGGCGGCACGGCCCGCCGGCCGCTGCGCATCGGGCTGCTCGAGCCGGTGCGCGCAGCGCCGCCAGCGGCGCACGATGCGCTCGATGTGCGTGTGTCCGCGTGGTCGCGAGCGAGCGAGCGGATCCTGCGGGCGGCGGGGGCCTGGGAGCGCCTCCCCGCACAGCGGATCCAACCCTACGAGCGCATGTGCGTGTGGCCGGCACATCTGCCGGCGCGCAGCCCCGATGCACTGCTGTTCGATGCGGCCCATGCGGGCGAGCCGAATCTCGGCACCATTGCCGAGAACCGCCTGGTGCAGTGCGCGCTGCTCGAGGCCTTCGCCGCTGCCGGCGGCACCGTCATCCCGGCGCAGTTCTCGCACCTCGCGATCGGGGAGCACGACGTGCAGGTGCAGCTCGGGGCCGATGCACTGCACTGCAGCCTGCTCGTCGGCGCCGACGGGGCGCGCTCCCGGGTGCGCGAGGCGGTCGGGCTGGCGGCCCAGGTCAAGAGCTATGGACAGAGCGCGATCGTTGCGAACGTCGCCACCGAACGTGCGCACGAGCGCACCGCGTGGCAGCGGTTCCTCGGCGCCGGCACGCTCGCGTTCCTGCCGCTCGCCGACGGCACGAGCTCGATTGTCTGGTCCGTCGCTGAGGCACAGGCGCGTGAGCGGATGGCTCTCGCGCCGCAGCAGTTCGAGGCCGCGCTGCTCGAGGCATCCGACGGGGTGCTTGGGGCGGTGCGGCTCACCACCGAGCGGCTCGCGCTGCCGCTGCGCAGTCTGCGCACCGAGCGCCTCGCCGCGGCACGCAGTGCCTTGATCGGTGATGCCGCGCACGTGGTGCATCCGCTGGCCGGCCAGGGCGTCAACCTGGGGCTGCTCGATGCCGCGGCGCTCGCCGAGTGCGTCCTCGATGCGCAGCGTCGCGGCGAGGATCCGGGCGCCTCCATCGTGCTGCGCCGCTACGAGCGCTGGCGCAAGAGCGAGCTGGCGCCGATGACGCTCGCCATCGACACGTTCAACCGGTTTCTCGCCCACGAGGGTGGGCCGCTCGCGCACGTGGCGCGCCATGGACTTGCCTGGGTGAACCGCAGCGAGTCGCTGAAGCGGCTGTTCATCGGGCAGGCGCTCGGCCTCACCGGGGAGCTGCCCCGGGCGGCCCGCGGCGCTGCGGCGCTCAGCTGAGCGCGATCCGGTCGATCTTGGCGGCGCAGATGAAATCGTTCTCGGACAGGCCGCGGATGGCGTGCGTCGTGTACTGCACCCGGCAGTAGCCGTAGCCGATCTCCAGATCCGGATGATGGTCCTCGAGGTTGGCGAGGTGTGCGAGCGCGTTGACGAAGCTCATGGTGCGAAAGAAGTCCGCGAAGCGGAACTCACGTCTCAAGTAGGGGCCTTGCTCGCACAGCACCCAGCCGTGCGCCAGCCGCCCGAGCAGCGCCTCGGCCTCGGCCCGCGTCAGCGGCGGCGTGCCGCCCTCGCAGGGCCTGCATTTTTTTTCGTTCAACGCCTCGCTCATGTCGCTCTCCTGGGCCATGCCGCCCTCAGGCGGCGGCCGTGTCCTGCGCCGGCCGCTTGTTGAAGCTGCGCGCCACGTACTGTTCGAGCAGTTCCTGGAACTCCTCGGCGATGTGCTCGCCTTTGAGCGTCACGGTTTTCTCCCCGTCCTCGTAGACCGGCGCGACCGGCCGCTCGCCCGTGCCGGGCAGGCTGATGCCGATATTGGCGTGCTTGCTCTCCCCCGGACCGTTGACGACGCAGCCCATCACCGCGACGGTCATGTCCTCGACCCCCTGGTACGCGCGGCGCCACTCGGGCATGCGGTGACGGATGTGCGACTGGATGCGCTGGGCGAGTTCCTGGAACACGGTGCTGGTGGTCCGGCCGCACCCCGGGCAGGCGGTCACCAGCGGCAGGAACGCGCGCAGCCCCATGGTCTGAAGGATCTCTTGCGCGACGATGACCTCCTGGGTGCGGTCGCCACCGGGCTGCGGCGTGAGCGACACGCGGATGGTGTCGCCGATGCCGCGCTGCAGCAGCACCGCCATGCCGGCGGTCGAGGCAACGATGCCCTTAGAACCCATTCCGGCTTCCGTCAGGCCCAGGTGCAGCGGGTAGTCGCAGCGCGCGGCGAGCTCGCCGTAGATCGCGATCAGGTCCTGCACTCCGCTCACTTTGGCCGAGAGGATGATCCGCTCGTGCGGCATGCCGAGGTCCTCGGCGCGCGCGGCGCTCTCCAGCGCCGAGAGCACGACCGCGTTGCGCATGATCTGCTGGGCGCTCAGCGGCTCGGCCCGCGTCGCGTTCTCATCCATGATGCGCGCCAGCAGATCCTGGTCGAGGCTGCCCCAGTTCACCCCGATACGCACCGGCTTGCCGTAGCGGCAGGCGGTCTCGATCATCTCGGCGAACTGCGGGTCGCGCTTGCTGCCGCGCCCGACGTTGCCCGGGTTGATGCGGTACTTGCCCAGCGCCTCGGCGCAGGCCGGGTGCTCGCGCAGCAGCTTGTGTCCGTTGAAATGGAAATCTCCGATGAGCGGCACCGAGACGCCCATCTGGTCGAGACGCTCGCGGATGTGCGGCACCGCCGCGGCCGCCTCCGTGGAGTTGACCGTGATGCGGACCAGTTCGGAGCCGGCGCGCGCAAGGGATTTCACCTGCTGCGCGGTGCCTTCCGCATCGGCTGTGTCCGTATTGGTCATGGATTGCACGACGATGGGCGCCGCGCCACCAACGCACACGGTACCAATCGTGACCTGGACGGAGGAGCGGCGCGCGATGGACGACATGGGGAACCTGCCAGTGACTTCGGTGACTTGGGGCGAATCGGGGATTTTACCGGGCCAGGCGGTCTGCCGCGACCACCGGCGCGAGCGCAAGCGGTGCATGGGGGGCGCTGCCCTGGGGCCGAAAGGCTGCTATGATCCTACCGCTCCGAAAATCAGTCTGCACGGAGAGAGTCCGGCCCAGCGGCCGGAACGCCGAAGGCGCAATTCCCGCCCGGAAACGCTCAGGCCCACGAACGGCAGACTGCGCAGGCCCTCAGGCTCTGCGCGGAGTCTCTGGAGAGCGGCAGGCGTATGCGGCGTCCTGCCCACCGAAGGGGAGGGGCACGCGTTGCCCGATCTCTCAGGTCACCGGACAGAGGGGCGGCAGGCTGACGTCTGCCGCTTTTTGTCTTCCGGGAGGCTCCATGGCACGACGAACCCCTTTATTCGCCATCCACCAGGCTGCCGGGGCGCGCATGGTGGATTTCGGCGGCTGGGACATGCCCCTGCAATTCGACTCGCTGATCGGCGAGCATCATGCGGTACGGCGCGCCGCCGGCGTGTTCGACGTGTCGCACATGTGCGTCATCGACCTCGAGGGCGCCGGCGTGCGGCCGCTGCTCGCGCAGCTCCTCGCCAACGACATCGGCCGGCTCACCGTCCCGGGCAAGGCGCTTTACGGCTGCCTGCTCAACGAGCGTGGCGGCGTCATCGACGATCTGATCGTGTTCTACCTCGCCGAGCGGTGGTTCCGCGCGGTCGTCAACGCAGGCACCCGCGATAAGGACCTCGAGTGGATCCGTCGGCACGCCGCGCCGTTCGACGTCAGCGTGCGCGAGCGGACCGACCTGGCGATGCTCGCGGTGCAGGGTCCGCAAGCGCGCTCGAGCGTCGCTGCGCAGCTCGCACCGCAGGCGGCCGCACGCGCGCTCGCGCTCGGGGCGTTCGTCGGAGCCGAGATCGACGGTTGGTTCATCTCGCGCACCGGGTACACCGGGGAGGACGGCTTCGAGATCATGCTGCCGGCTGCCGCGGCCGGACCGCTGTGGCATGCGCTGACCGCCGCCGGCGTCGTGGCGTGCGGCCTCGGCGCGCGCGACACGCTGCGCCTGGAGGCAGGGATGAACCTCTACGGCAGCGACATGGACGAGGACACCACCCCTCTGGAGTCCGCGCTTGACTGGACGGTCGCACTGAGGCCGGGCCGCGCCTTCATCGGTCGCGAAGCGCTCGAGGCGCAGCGCGCGCGCGGCGTTGGGCGCAAGCTCGTCGGCCTGGTGCTTGAGGAGCGCGGCGTGCTGCGCGCGCATCAGCCGGTGATCGCAGCGGACGGGGGCACGGGCGAGATCACCAGCGGCACCTTCTCCCCGACGCTGCAGCGCTCGATTGCGCTGGCGCGCATCCCCGCCGCCGCCCACGGCACGGTGCAGGTCGAGGTGCGCGCCAAGCGGCTCGCCGCGCGCCTCGTGCACCCGCCGTTCGTCCGCGGCGGCAAATCCCTCATCGGCTGACAGCTCGAGGGCCGCACGCCGAGTTTCGATCCCTCATCCCTCCATCCCCATTGGTCCGACCCAACGGAGCGTCGCATGAGCAAGGTTCCTTCCGATCTCAAATACACCCGAACCCACGAGTGGCTGCGGACGCGGCCCGACGGCACGGTGGAAGTCGGTATCACCGATCACGCCCAACATGCCCTCGGCGACGTGGTGTTCGTCGAGGTGCCGCAGGCCGGCCGCTCGGTCGCCGCCGGGGAGCCGTTTGCCGTCATTGAGTCGGTGAAGGCGGCCTCCGACGTGTACGCACCGCTCGCCGGAGAGCTCATCGAGGGCAACTCTGCGCTCGAGAGTGCGCCCGAGACCCTCAACACCGATCCCTACGGCGAGGGCTGGCTCGCGCGGGTGCGTCCCGCGGGCGCCCCCGGGGGGCTGCTGAGCGCGGCGGAGTACGCGCAGCTGACTTCCGAGGAGGGCCACTGATGGCCTTCGTTCCGCACACGCGCGAGGACGTCGCGGCCATGCTCGCGCTCATCGGCGTCGAGGACATCGAGCGGCTGTTCGAGGAGATCCCCGCGGCGCTGCGCATCGGCTCGCTCGCCGGGGTGCCCGAGGCGCTCAACGAGATGCAGCTGGCACGGCTGATGAGCGAGCGCGCACGCCGTGATGGGCGGCCCCTGTGCTTCATCGGCGCCGGCGCCTACGAGCACCACATCCCGGCGGCCGTGTGGGCGGTGGCGACGCGCGGGGAGTTCTACAGCGCCTACACGCCCTACCAGGCCGAGGCGAGCCAGGGCACGCTGCAGCTGCTGTACGAATACCAGACGATGATGGCCAGCCTGACGGGCATGGACGTCTCGAACGCTTCGCTCTACGACGGCGCCAGCGCCCTCGCCGAGGCGAGCCTGATGGCCGTGCGCGCCAACCGGCGTTCGCGCGCCCAGCGCATCCTCGTGCCGCGCACGGTGCATCCGCACTACCGGCGGGTCGCGCGCACCATCGCCGGGAACCAGGGCCTTACCTTCGAGGAGCTGCCGCTATCGCTTGCGAGCGGCTGCACCGCGCTCGAGTCGCTCGAGCCCTACGCGACCGAGGACTGCACCGCGCTTGTCATCCAGCAGCCCAATGTCTTCGGTCGCCTCGAGGCGGTCGATGCGCTGAGCGACTGGGCCCATGCGCGCAACATCCTGGTGATCGCGCTGGTCAATCCGATCTCCCTCGCGCTGCTGAAGCCGCCCGGGGAGTGGGGCGGGCAGGGCGCGGACATCGTGGTCGGCGAAGGCCAGCCGCTCGGCATCCCGCTGTCCTCGGGCGGGCCGTATTTCGGATTCATGACCACGCGGATGGCGCACGTGCGCCAGATGCCCGGGCGCATCGTCGGGCGCACCGTCGATGCCGACGGCCGGCCGGGCTACACCCTGACGCTGCAGGCGCGCGAGCAGCACATCCGGCGGGCCAAGGCCACCTCGAACATCTGCACGAACCAGGGCCTGATGGTCACGGCCGCCACGATCCACCTGTCGTTGATGGGCCCCGAGGGGCTCAGGCGCACCGCAATCGCCTCGCATGCGCGCACCCGGGAGCTGATCGCAGCGCTCAGCGCTCTGCCTGGGGTCCGGCCGATGTTTCCGCAGCCGGTGTTCCACGAAGCCGCCCTCGGCCTGGAGCGGCCGGCCGCCCCGCTGCTCGAGCGTCTGGCGGCGCGCGGCATCCTCGGTGGCTGGGACCTCGGCGCGGACTATCCGGAGCTCGGTCCGGCGCTGCTGGTGTGTGCCACCGAGACCAAGACCGGTGAGGACATCGAGCGTTACCGCGGCGCCCTCGATGAGTGTCTGCGCGATGCGCGCCCCGCGTGAGGAGATCTGAACCGATGAGCGCTGTACGAGATGCACGCCTGGAGCGGCTGATTTTCGAGTACTCGGTGAGCGGCCGCGGAGCGGACGATCAGTGGCCGCCGCTGCCCGGCGCCGAGGCGAGCGCCGATCTGCCGCCGGCGCTGTGCCGCGCCGCCCCGCCGCTGCTGCCCGAGGTGAGCGAGCTCGAGGTGGTGCGGCACTTCACGCGGCTGTCGCGGTTGAACTTCTCCATCGACACGCACTTCTATCCTCTGGGTTCGTGCACGATGAAATACAACCCCAAGGCGTGCAATCAGTACGCGATGCTGCCGGAGTTCCTGGCGCGTCATCCGCTCTCGCCCGAGTCGCTCGGCCAGGGCGTGCTCGAGTGCCTGTTCGAGCTGCAGCAGATGCTCTGCGAGGTCACCGGCATGCAGGCGGTGGCCCTGAGCCCGATGGCCGGTGCCCAGGGCGAGTATGCCGGGGTGGCCATGATGCGCGCCTATCACCGCTCGCGCGGCGAGCTCGCGCGCACCGAGATCATCGTGCCCGAGGCGGCGCACGGCACCAACCCGGCGACGGCGACTCTGTGCGGCTGCACGGTGCGCGAAGTGCCGGTCGATGCCGCGGGCGACGTTGACATCGACGCGCTCAAGGCCGCGGTTGGCGCGAAGACCGTCGGCATCATGCTCACGAATCCCTCGACCCTGGGGGTCTTCGAGCGGCGCATCGAGGAGCTCGCGCGCATCGTGCACGCGGCGGGCGGCCTGCTCTACTACGACGGGGCGAACCTCAACGCCATCCTCGGCAAGGTGCGCCCCGGCGACATGGGCTTCGATGTCATCCACGTCAACCTGCACAAGACCTTCTCCACGCCCCACGGCGGCGGCGGCCCGGGCGCAGGTCCGGTGGGCGTCGCGACGCGCCTGGCGCCGTTCCTGCCGGTGCCCGTCGTGGCCCGCCGGGAGGGGCGTTACGTGTGGCTCGCCGAGCGCGACCTGCCGCACTCGATCGGCCGGCTGTCGGCCTTCGCGGGCAATGTCGGGGTCTTGCTGCGCGCGTACGTGTACATGCGCATGCTGGGTCGCGAGGGCATGGCCAAGGTCGGTGAGTACGCCACCCTCAATGCCAACTACCTGCTGGCGCGGCTCACCCGGGCGGGATTCGAGGCCGCCTATCCGCACCGCCGGGCCAGCCACGAGTTCATCCTCACACTGCGCCGCCAGGCGCGCGAGCTCGGGGTGACGGCCATGGACTTTGCCAAGCGGCTCCTCGATCATGGCCAGCATGCCCCGACGACCTATTTCCCGCTGCTGGTGCCGGAATGTCTGTTGATCGAGCCGACGGAGACCGAGAGCAAGGCAGCCCTGGACGCCTTTGCACAGGCCATGACGGACATACTGCTCGAGGCTGCGCAAGAACCCGAGCAGCTCAGGAGCGCTCCGCATACCATGCCGGTACGGCGGCTCGATGACGTGCGGGCGGCCAAACAGCTGGACCTTGCGTGGAAACCGAGCCCATAGCCATCGAGCGTGGCCTCAAGCCCAGAGGCGTCATCCGCGTCCTGCGCGCCTTCGGGGCAAGCTGGCGGGGACTCGCCGGCGCCTTTCGGGGCGAGGCGGCCTTCCGCCAGGAGCTGACCTTCGCCGCGCTGGCCGGTCCGCTCGCGCTGTGGCTCGGGCGCGACGGCATCGAGCGCGCGGTGCTCCTCGCCCCGGTGTTGCTGATCCTGGTGGTCGAGCTGCTCAACAGCGCCATTGAGGCGACCGTCGATCGCATCGGGCTCGAACGCCATGCGCTCGCCGGACTGGCCAAGGACTTCGGCTCGGCTGCCGTGTTCATGTCGTTCGTACTGCTCTGCGCCGTGTGGGCACTCGTGCTGCTCGGCCGCTAGGGCGCTGTCATTCGGGGGGATGATGCGAGTGTTGCGACTGCTGTGCCTGTGTCTGCTGATTCTCTCGCCCGGCCTGGCCACGAGTGCCGTGCGCGCCGCTCCGCCGCGGGCACTGCCGGGCGGCACGGCCGTGGCGGCTCACCTGGCGCGGCAGGCCGCGGCGCTGGAGTCCAATCCGACGTGGGCTGCCACGCTCGCGCGCATCGCCAGCAGCGTCGTCGCGATCAACTTCAACCAGGATCGGGCGTTCGACACCGACGTCAACGAGACCGCGGAGGCGACCGGTTTCGTCGTCGACGCCAAGCGCGGCATCATCCTCACCAACCGCCACGTCGTCACGCCGGGACCGGTGACGGCGACCGCCACCTTCCTCGACCGCGAGCAGATTCCGATCTATCCGATCTACCGCGACCCGGTGCACGACTTCGGTTTCTACCGGTTCGACCCGAAGAAGCTGCACTACATCCACCCCAAGGCACTCGAGCTCGATCCGGCCGGGGCACAGGTCGGACGGGAAATCCGCGTGATCGGCAACAACGCCGGGGAACAACTGTCGATCCTCGCCGGAACGCTCGCGCGGCTGCACCGTCGCGCGCCCAACTACGGGTTCGGCAATTACAACGATTTCAACACGTTCTACCTGCAGGCGGCTTCCGGCACCTCCGGCGGCTCCTCCGGCTCGCCGGTCATCGACATCCGCGGGCACGTGGTGGCCCTGAACGCCGGTGGCGCCAACAACGCGGCCTCGAGCTTCTACCTGCCGCTCGCGGCGGTGCAACGGGCGCTGCGTCTGATTCAGCGGGGCCGGTCCGTCAGCCGCGGCACGCTCTACACCATCTTCCATTACACCCCGTTTGACGAGCTGGGGCGGCTCGGTCTGAGGCGCCCGCTCGAGGCGGCCGTTCGCAAGGCATATCCGCAGCGCACCGGGATGTTGGTGGTGAGCACTGTGCTGCCCGGCTCCCCGAGTGCGCGCGTGCTGCAGCCCGGGGACATCCTGGTGCGCATCGACGGGCGCTACGTGACGACGTTCGGGCCGCTCGAGCGCATCCTGGATGATTCGGTCGGCCGCCAGATCCGGCTCCAGCTCGAGCGCGGTGGGCAGAGGATCTCCGTGACGCTGCCGGTCGGAGACCTCAACGCCATCACGCCGGACGCCTACGTGCAGTTCGGCGACGCGGTGCTCAACACGCTGTCCTATGAGATGGCGCTGCAGCTGAACGTGCCGCCACGGGGGGTCTGGGTCGCCAACCCGGGCTACGTGCTGGGGGCCGCCGGCGTGCCGCGCGGGGCGGTCATCCATGCCATTGACACCTGGCCGATCGACACGCTGGGCGACTTCCGCCGGGCGATCGCCCGGATTCCCGACGGTGCCTACGCGACGGTGCGTTTCACGCTCGCCAGCGACCCGAACAGTACGGAGCTCGCCTACTTCCGCATGGAGCGGCGCTGGTTTCCGGCCGAGTACTGCGTGCGCGATGATCACATCGGGCTGTGGCCCTGCCGCGCGCTGCCGGCCGGCCCGCCGCGTCCGCCCCACCCGGTGATGTCGACCGGCTTCCCGGTTTACCGCAATCCGGTGCTGAACCACCTGGCCCACTCCCTGGTGGCGGTGACCTTCAGCATGCCGTACTCGGTCTCCGGGGTGACGGAGCACTACTACCACGGCACCGGCCTGGTGGTGGACGCCCGGCGCGGCTGGGTGGTGGTGGACCGCAACACCGTTCCGGTCGCGCTGGGCGACGTCACGATCACCTTCGCCGGCACCGTGCAGGTGCCGGGCCGGGTGGTGTACGTCAGCCCGATTCATAACCTGGCCGTCGTCGCCTACGACCCGCGGCTGATCGGCTCGACCCCGGTCCGCTCCGCGCAGCTCGTGATGCACCCGCTGGTCTCCGGTGAGCCGATCGACGTCGTCGGCATCGGCAACGACAATGATCTGCACTTTCGCAGCACTGAGGTCTCGAGCATCGAGCCGCTCGAGCTGCCGCTGTCGCGCACCATGCGCTTCCGCGACACCAATATCGAGAGCATCCAGCTGGTCAACCCGCCGACCAACTTCGACGGGGTGCTCAGCGATGGCCGTGGCGAGGTCATCGGATTGTGGTCGAGCTTCGCCTTCGATACCGCCACCGGAGTGGGTCAGGACCTGCAGGGCGTGCCGATCGGGCCGGTGCACGACATGATCGAGCGCATGCGCAGCGGCCAGCCGCTGCACTCCCTCGACGTGGAGCTCGGGCTCACGCCGCTCGCCAGCGCGCGGCTGATCGGACTAACCCCCGTCTGGGCCCAGCGGCTCGCCGCGCACAGCGCAACGCGCCGCGTCGTGCTGACGGTGATCCGCACGACCGGCGGGTCGCCCGCCGCACGGCTGCTCGAGCCCGGCGACCTGCTGCTCGCGATCGACGGCCACGTGGTCACCCGCTTCGAGCAGGTCGAGCGGGCCACTGCCGATCGCAGCCGGGTGAGCCTGACGATATGGCGAGGACGCCAGGCGCTGAGGCTGAACGTGCCGACGGTCGTGCTCTCCGGAACGCGCCTGCACCGGGTGGTGCAGTGGGCGGGTGCGACGCTGCAGCGGCCCTTCCACTCGATGTTGGCGCAGCGCGGCGTGCCGCCGGTCGGGGTCTACGTGGACAACTTCGACTACGGCTCGCCGGCGGCCCGATACGGCCTGTACTCGGGACTGCGCATCGTCGCGGTTGACGGCCGGCCGACCCTAGATCTCGATGCGTTCCTGCAAGCCGTGGCCCACCGGCCCGATCACGGCTCGGTGCGGATCACCACGCTCGGCTGGAACAACGCCCCGCACGTCATCACCCTGTCCCTCGACGATCACTACTGGCCGGCGTACGAGCTGGTGCGCGCCGCCGACGGTGACTGGGTGCGTCGCGCGCTGCCTTAGCCGGCGCGACGGGGCGGGCGGATGAGTCGAGTGACACCTGCGCAGATCGCGGCTGGCGCGCGCGCGCTGCGCGCCGGCGAGCTGGTCGCCTTTCCGACCGAGACGGTCTACGGACTCGGTGCCGATGCGCGCAACCCGGTGGCGGTGCGGCGCATCTTCGCGGTCAAGGGGCGGCCGGCGCGCCACCCGGTGATCGTGCACCTGTCCGACATCGGCCAGCTTCCCGCGTGGGCGCGCGAAGTACCGCAGGAGGCGCGGCGGCTCGCCGAGCGGTTCTGGCCCGGGCCGCTCACGCTGGTGTTGCCGCGTGCCGCGGGTGTCGATGACAGCCTGACCGGCGGACAGGACAGCGTGGCGCTGCGGGTGCCCGCCAACCCGGTGGCGCAGCAACTGCTCGCCGCTTTCGGCGGAGGCATCGCGGCGCCCTCGGCCAACCGCTACGGGCGGGTCTCGCCCACCTGCGCCGAGCACGTGCGCGAGGAGTTCGGCGAGACGGTGCCCATCGTGCTCGACGGCGGGGAGTGCACCATCGGACTGGAGTCGACCATCGTGGCATTCCAGGACGGGGTGGCGCGGCTGTTGCGGCCGGGGCGCATCACGGCCGGGGACATCAGCGCGCTGATCGGCCCGCTCGCGATCGGTGCCGACGCAGGCTCCCCGCGCGTCCCGGGCAGCACGCCGGCGCACTACGCCCCGAGCACACCCCTCAGCATCGTGCCGTCCGGGCAGATCGAGGCGCGCAGCGCCGCGCTCACGCACGGCGGTCGGCCGGTAGCCGTGCTGGCCTGGCGTGCGAGCGCCGCGGCACATCCGGGCGTCACCTGGATCGACGCCGGTGCGCGCGCCCCGCAATACGCGCATGACCTGTATGCGCATCTGCGTGCCCTCGACAAATGCGGCGCCGAGCGCATCCTGGTGCAGGAAGTGCCCGACGGCGAAGCCTGGGCGGCGATTCGCGACCGGCTGCGCCGCGCCGCCGCCGGCGCGAAGCAGGAGACTCCATGAGCGTCAGACGCACTCGATTCGTCGATCCTTTCCAGCCGGCGGAGATCCGCCGCCTCGTGCGCCAGTTCGGCTCGCCGCTGCTCATACTCGACTGCGAACGCGTGCGGGTGCAGTTCCGCAAGCTGCGCGCGGCGCTTGGGCGCGTCGATCTGCACTACGCGCTGAAGCCGATGCCGCACGCCGCCGTGGTGCAGACCGTGCTCGCCGAGGGAGGCTTTCTCGACCTCGCCACCAGTGGCGAGGTGCAGCTCGTGCGTCGGCTCGGCGTCGATCCGGCGCGCTGCATCCACACCCATCCGATCAAGCGTCCGCAGGACATCCGCAACGCGCTGGATTTCGGCGTGCGCACCTTCGTGGCCGACAACCCCGATGAGGTGCGCAAGTTCGAGCGCTTCGCCGATCGCGCCGAGCTGCTGCTGCGCGTCTCGTTCCGCAGCCCCGGAGCGGTGTGCGACCTGTCGCGCAAGTTCGGTTGCGACCCGGAGGATGTGCTCGCCCTCGCGCGGCTCGCGGCCGAGCTCGGCATCACCGTGCGCGGCCTGTCCTTCCACGTCGGCTCCCAGGCGGGCGATTCGGCCAAGCACGTCGAGGCGCTGCACGCCTGCGCGGGCCTGATGGCCGCAGGCCGCCGCCGCCGGCTCGGCGTGCTCGACACGCTCGACATCGGCGGCGGCTTTCCGATCGATTACACGCAGCCGGTACAGGACATCGAGCGGTTCTGCGAGCCGCTGCGCAGCGCGCTCGAGGCGTTGCCCAAGCGCGTGCGGGTGATCGCCGAGCCCGGCCGCTTCATCGTCGGCCCGGCCGCGATCGGCGTCGCCTCGGTGATGGGCCGCGCGCGCCGCGAAGGGCACTGGTGGTATTACCTCGACGACGGTCTGTACGGCTCCTACAGCGGCCAGCTCTACGATCACGCGCGCTACCCGGTCGAGCCGCTGAAGGACTCCGAGCAGCGCCTGCCCTCGGTGCTCGCCGGCCCGACCTGCGACAGCATCGATGTCATCGCCGAGAACCTGTTGTTGCCGAAGCTCGATGCGGGCGATCTGATCATCGGGCGGGCGATGGGCGCCTATACCTGGGCGAGCGCCTCGGAGTTCAATTTCTTTCCCAAGGCGACCGTCGTGGCGGTGAACCTGACGCCGGGCGATGCCGGGATGGTGATGCCGTTCCCGCTCTGACGGGCCGCGCGAGAATCCTAAGGAGCAGATCGTCCGATGCGCAACGTGGTGTTTGATATCGGCTGGGTGTTCGTGCACCTGGACAGCGAGCGGTTTCTGCAGTTTCTGCGCGCGCACGGGGCGGACGCCCGGGATCTGAACTCGGTGCTCACCCGCGTGGCGCTGCACGAGCACGAGTGCGGTCGGCTTTCCGGCCGGGAGCTGCTCGAGCGGTTCGCGCAGCTCGCGCGTCAGCCGATGGATCTGGCCGCCGCACACGCCAGCTGGGTCGACATGTTCGAGCTGCAGCCGGCGATGGTGGCGCTGGCCAACGAGCTCAGCGAGCGCTACCGGGTGTACCTGCTGTCCAACATCGGCGATCTGCACTGGGCACATCTGGCGCGCGAATACGGCCTGCACCGCATCGGCCACGGCGCGCTGCCGTCGTTTCTCGCCGGGGTCATGAAGCCCGAGGCGGGCATCTACGCCGAGGCTGAGCGGCGCTTCGCTCTGGAGCCGGCCGAGACGGTGTTCATCGACGATCGGGCCGAGAACGTCCAGGCGGCGCGCGGGCGTGGCTGGCAGGCGGTCGAGCACACCGGGTACACGACCACGCTCGGCGCGCTGCGCGTTCTGGGCGTCGAATGCTGAGCCGCCGGGACACCGCGATTCACCGCCAGGTCGAGGCGGCGCGCGCCGCAGCCGAGCCGCGGGTCATCGGCCGGCTGGAGTCGGGCTGGGCCATTCTCGGGGAGCGGCAGTTTCTGCGCGGCTATGCGCTGCTGCTGCCCGATCCGGTGGTGCCGAGCCTGAATGCGCTCGATGCGCCCGGGCGTGCCCGTTTCCTGCTCGACCTGGCGCGGCTCGGCGATGCGGTGCTCGCGGTCACCGGGGCGCTGCGCATCAACTACGCGATGCTCGGCAACCTAGAGCCGGCGCTGCACGCGCACGTCATTCCCCGCTATGCCGGGGAGCCCGAAGCGTTGCGCACGGCGCATCCCTGGGCGTACGACTGGCAGGCGGGTGCGCCGTTCGATCCGCTTGTGCACGGGGAACTCCTGGCGCAGCTGCGCCAGGCGCTCGATCGGGCCGGCTGAGCGGTGCCCTACTGGGGCGGCTTGGCGATGAGTGCGCGGAAGGCGCGCAGCTTCGCCTCGATGATGGCCGCGTTTTGCGGTCCCATGCGGATCAACAGCTTCTGTCCCGCAGGCAGTGCCTCGAGCTTCGGGTCCGAGTACTGCCAGAACACCTTCGGGCGCACCAGCGTCACCGGCCCGCTCACCGTCGGGGTGGCGAGCATGCTGTCGATTGCCTGCACCAGGCGATCGTTGAAGTACTTGCCCGGATAGCCGAGGCTCTCGTAGGCCTGCTGGAACAGCGGATACAGCCGGAAGTACAGCTGCGCGAGCGAGTGCACGTCGAGTTGACCGACCACGTCCACGAACGGTGCGTAGCGCGCGTAGTTGCGCGCGCTGAGCAGCGTGATGCCGCCCTGCCGATCGACGATGGTCGTGCCGGCGGTCGGTTGGATCGGACGCAGGTCTGCGGCGATCTTGGCCCGCGGCAGATTATCCACGGTGACCACGACACGCCGGATGATGTTCTTCGGCACCAGCAAGCGCGCCACGGCCGGATGGCCGATCAGCCCATCGAGCGCCGCGACCACCACCGGGTCGCTGTCATTGAGCGGCGGCAGGGGCTTGGCACTCGCGGCAGCGGGCGAGGGAACGGGGTTCTGAACCGCCGCTGTCTGCTGCGCGCCCGGCAGTGGAGTCGGTGTGCTGCTCGCCGCCGCGGGAATCGTCGTTGGCGTGGCGGCAGGAGCCGGGTGCGGCTTGTGGAAGCGGTAGTAGACGCCGACACCAACCAGTGCGGCGGCGACCACGGCGGCCGCCACCCAAATGACCGTGTTGCGGAAGGACTCTTCAGGGTCAGTCTTGTTCCACATCTGGTGTCACTCCCGTGGACGAGAAATATTGTACTGTACACCCATGGCCGTACGAGGGGTGTTGAAGATGGGCGAGCCCCTGCTCGGGCAGGTGGCCGCCCCCGTGCTGCGTTTCGATGCCGAGCTCGAAGCGCTGGTGCGCGACATGGATGACACCATGCGCTCGCTGAACGGCGCCGGAATCGCCGCGCCACAGATCGGTGTCAGTCTGCGCGTGGTGATTTTCGAAGTCCTCGACAATCCACGCTATCCGCACGTCGCGCCCGTTCCCTACACCGTGCTGGTCAACCCGCAGCTGACACCGCTCGGGGAGGAACAGGCCGAGGGTTGGGAAGGGTGTCTGTCGGTGCCTGGCCTGCGCGGGCTGGTGCCGCGCCATACGCGGCTGCGCTACCGGGGAGTCGATCTGCACGGTGCGCCCATCGATCGCACCGTGGAGGGTTTCCATGCGCGGGTGGTGCAGCACGAAGTCGATCACCTCGATGGAATCCTCTACCCGCAGCGCGTCCGCGACATGCGCAACTTCGGATTCGAGGATGCCCTCGGCACGCGCATGACGCCCATGCCAGATTAGACCGCCGGGGAGCCCCGCCGGTTCACGCCAGGGTGTGGAACACCCGCTGCACGTCATCGTCCTGCTCGAGCTTGTCGATCAGCGCGAGCACTTCCTGGGCCTGCGCCTCGGGCAGCTCGCTCGGCACCGTGCAGACGTACTCGCGCTCGGCCGACAGCGGCGTCAGCGCGCGCGCCTCGAGGGCTTCCTGCATCCGGCCGAAGTCCTCGAACGCACAGCGGATCACCAGCTGCGGCTCGCCGCCCTCACCGGTGCTCTCGCCCATCTCCTCGAGCCCGTGATCGATCAGGTACAGCTCAAGGTCGTCCGAGTCGATGCCGGTCGGATCGAGGCGGAACACGCCCATGTGCTTGAACAGGAACGAGACGCTTCCCGAGGTGGCGAGGTTGCCGCCGCCCTTGGTGACGATGTTGCGCACCGCGGCCACCGTGCGGGTGGGATTGTCCGTGGCCGCCTCGATGAGCAGCGCCACGCCGTGCGGCGCGTACGCCTCGTAGTGCACTTCCTGGTAGTGGGCGGCGTCACGGCCGCTCGCCCGCTTGATGGCCGCCTCGACCTTGTCCTTCGGCATGTTGACCGCGCGGGCGTTCTGGATCACGCGTCGCAGGGCCGGGTTGCTGGCCGGATCCGGACCACCGGCCTTCACCGCCATGGTGATGTCCTTGGCGATGCGCGCGAACTGCTTGGCCATGCGGTTCCAGCGCGCAAACATGGTGTGTTTGCGGACTTCGAAAATGCGTCCCATGCCAGAGTGTCGTGTCGAGCGCGGGACGCAGGTTCAGGCGAGCTCGGCCTGCAGCACGCGCAGGCGGCGGCGCTGCAGCCGCAGCCGCTGCTCGAGCTCCTTGAAGCGCAGCTGGAAGCTGGTGTGCTCCCAGTGCTCGACGACGGCGCGCTTCTTCTCGTTGAGCCACTGCTCCTTCACCTTGGCCCAGTCGGCGATGGCCGCGAGGAAGCTGTCGTATTCGCGCGCGATATGCTGGTGCAGCTCGCTGATGCGCGAGGGTGCGGCGCTCGGGGCGACGCGGGCGAGCGCGCTCTGCGCCCGTGCGAACTGCATCGCGAGCAGCGCCCGCTGGATCTGGAAAACCGGCGTGCGCTTGAGCTTGCGGGTGAGGCCCACCCACTGCAGGGCGGCGATCAGCCACTTGGTCGGGTCCCACTGCCACCAGCGCACGCCGTTGCGGTAGTCGTGCGCGAAGATGTGGTGAAAATTGTGATAACCCTCGCCGAAGGTCAGCACCGCGAGCACGGGGTTGTCCCGCGCGGTGTTCTCCTCGGTGTACGGGCGCGTGCCCCACATGTGCGCCAGGGAGTTGATGAAGAACGTGAAGTGGTGGCTCAGCACCAGTCTGAGCACCCCGGCGAGCAGCAATACCCCCCAGAGATCCCCGGTGAGCCATCCGGCGAGGAGCGGCAGGCCGATGTTGGTCAGCAGCACGAGCGGCAGGTAGTAGCGGTGCTGAAACGCCAGCATGCGGTCGCGGCGCAGATCCGGGATGTTGCTGAAGTCAGACTTGCCGCTCGGGTACTCGCGCACCATCCAGCCGATGTGCGAGAACCAGAAGCCCCGCCGCGCCGAGTACGGGTCGAGCTGCTCGTCGTCGACGTTCAGGTGATGACGGCGGTGGCCGCTGCACCAGTTCCAGGCACTGTTCTGCAGGGCCATGGTGGCGAAGACCAGATAGAGCGCCCGCAGGCTCCAGTGGGCCTCGTAGGCACGGTGCGCCCACAGGCGGTGGTAGCCCGCCGTGATCGACAGCTCGTTCGCCGTCAGGAAGACCCCGAGGAGCACCCAGGCCGCGGTGCTGTAGCCGTGCACGATCCCGTACCAGGGCACGAGCACGGCGGCGGCCAGAAATGTCAACGAAAACAATATGATATTGGTCCAGATCGGCGGGGCCGTCTCGACCGGCTGCGGGACCGGGGCGGATGATTTCGGCATGGCAAAGGGCCGCTGTGCGGCGATAAATTGCGACCTATTAACCATAGCACGTTCCGTCCGAGGCGGGCATGCGGGAAATCACCCGGCCGCCTGCGGCGGGGCGCTGGGGGGCTAGAAGCTGTAGACGCCTTGCACGGCCAGCTCGCTCTGGTGATCGCTGTAGCGGAGGAGCGGGCGCCCGGTGGATGCGGCGAAGTGCGAGTCCTGGAACGTCCGGCGGTTCGAATGGTCGTAGCGGCCTTCGAGCCTTAGCTCGAACTGCGCCTTCGGGTCGTAGCCGACGGTGACGGTCCCTTCGGCCAGGGTCTGCGCGGTTCCGGTCACGAACCCGTTGCGATCGTCGAGCGATTCCCCGCGCAGCGAGACGCGCCACCGGCGGCTCAGCCGCTGGTTGAGGTATGCCGCAACTCCGCTCCAGCGGCCCCCGGCCGTCACGGCGCTCGCGTCCTGGCGGCCCCAGTCATAGCTCAGCACGAACTGCAGTGCGGTGGTGGCGTTGTAGGTGGCCACAGTGTCGATCAGCGTGCGCCGGGCGCGGTCGACCGGGTCATTGCCGATGTAACTCTGCGCGCTCAGCGAGAGGCGCGAAGAGGGATGCAGCGCAAGACCCAGCTCCACGGTCTTGGAGCCGGAGCTGACGCGGGTGTAGTTCCAGCCGTTGTTGAGCCCGACGATGACGCTGAGGGTGCTGTTCACGGTGTACGTGGCGCGCACGCCGGTATGGGTCATCGGCTCGGCGTAGAACAGCAGGGAGCGCGAGAAATTCGTGTTGCCCGTTGGCGCGATGACCTCGGCACCGGCGAGCGTGGTGAACTTCCCGGCCTGAAGCTCGAGTTCCCCGTGGACGTACTGCAGGTAGCCCTGCAGCAGGTCGAACGCATTGTTGCTCGAGGCCGAGGCGCTTTCGGCCGCGTTGACGATCTTGGCGTCGTCTCCGGCGATCACATCGAGTAGCGCGCCGAAGCCCTGCTGGGGCTGGTAGCCCAGGCTGAGAGCGGCCTGATCGAGCTGGAAGGTGTTGTGCGCCGTGTCAAACTGATGGTACCTGTTGTCTGCGGTGGAGGCGTAATAAGACGCCGCGAGGTAGCCGGAGGCGCTGATGCCCGTGTTGGCGAGGATCTGCGCCAAGGTCTCCTGCGCCAATGGCGCAGCGCGGGCGCTCGCGGTTGCGAGGACGCCCAGGACGACCCCGGCGCGGGACAGTGTCGGGACGAGCTTGTGCATGGTGAGCCTTAGGTGAGCACGCGTCGGTAAGGGCAGGGAGGACCAAGCACCCCCCGTGCCAGGGCCCGGGCGGGACGCAGGTCTTTGAAATCTCGAGGCTGCAGCGACCGCAGGCCTGCTCGTGCACCGAATCAGTGCGCATCCGGCCATGCCCGGGTGCACGGCCGGATGCGCACGCCAAGGCTATGCGCCGGGCGGTGAGCCGGGAGTGAGGAAAGAGGCGCCGCTCACCGCCGCGGCGGCGTGCCCGGGGCGGCGTTCGCGGGGATGGCAGGCGTTGGCGCAGCGGGTGCGAAACTCGACGAGCCGGTATCGGCGCGCAGGGCGTCTTCGGCCTCGCGCCGGGTCATGACAATGATGCTGATGCGCCGGTTGATCGGATCGAACGGGTTGATCTTGTCGAACAACACCGTCGAGGCGAGGCCCACCACCCGGGCGACCTTGTGGTGTGCGAGGCCGCCTTGCGCCAGGGCCCGGCGCGCCGCGTTGGCCCGGTCCGCCGACAGCTCCCAGTTGGTGTAGTGGTTGTGTCCGGGATACGGATGCGCATCGGTGTGCCCGATGATGGCGATCTGGTTCGGTACCGTGTTCAGGTATGGCGCCAGGGTCTGCAGGATGCGCCGAGTGTAGCTGCGCAGCCGCGCGCTGCCGAGGTCGAACATCGGCCGGTTCTTGGCGTCGACGATCTGGATGCGCACACCGCGCGGGGTGATGTCGAGCAGCAGCTGGTTCTTGAACGGCTTGAGTGCCTGACTCTTGTTGACCGCCTGGCGCAGCTCGGCCATCAGGGACTCGAGGCGCTTGTGGTCGGCGTGCTCGAGGCGCTTGCGCGCCAGCTCGGAGCTGATGTTCCGGCGCGACTGCAACAGGTCGATGCTGCCGGCGCCCTTGTTCGGTGCGGTGGTCGCGGCGATCGGATGAGTGCTGGAATTCATGCCGTTCAGCCCGCCGCCGAGGTTGATCGGGCTGGTGCTGGCACCGCCGGGACCCTGGGGCCCGGGGGCCGCGCGCGGGCTGTGCCCGGACTGCATGCTCGGATTTTTGAAGTAGTTGAAGATCGCGGCGCGCTCGGCCTTGTTCACCGCGGTGACGATCCACATGACCAGGAAGAAGGCCATCATGGCGGTGACGAAGTCGGCGTAGGCGACCTTCCAGGCCCCGCCGTGGTGTCCACCCTCTGCGCGCCGCGCCCGCTTGACGACGATGAGGGGCCGTTCTTCTTTCTGCGCGGCCATCAGGCTTTCGCAGGCTTGTCCTTCAACTTCGCCTCAAGGTCGGCGAAGCTCGGCCGGACGTCGCTGAACAGGAGCTTGCGTGCGAACTCGATCGCGACGGCAGGCACGTAGCCGCGCACGTTCGCCACCAATGCCATCTTCACCAGCTCGAAGGCCTTGACCTCGTCGTTCGCGGCGTGGGCCATTGCGGCAGCGAGCGGGCCGACGAAGCCGTACGAGACGAGAATCCCGAGAAACGTGCCGACCAGTGCCGAGGCCACTCGCGCACCGATGCTCGCGGTATCGGCGCCGGCGATCGACGCCATGGTGTTCACGATGCCGAGCACCGCGGCGACGATGCCGAACCCGGGCAACGCATCGGCCATGCGCTGCACCGCGTGCGCCGGCTCGTGGATTTCCTGGCGGAAGGTCTCCAGCTCCTCATCGAGCAGGCTCTCGAACTCGTGCGGATCGAGGTTGCCGCCGACCATCAGACGCAGGCTGTCGGTGACGAAGTGGCGCAGGTGATGGTCGGCGGCGATGTGCGGATACTTCTTGAAGAGCTGCCCGCCGTTCGGCGCATCGACGTCGGCCTCGATCGCCATCAGTCCTTCCTTGCGGATGCGCAGCAGCACCTCGTAGAGCAGCTTCAGGATCGAGACGTAGTCCTCGTGCTCGTAGCGCTCCTGCTTCAGCAGCGCGACGATGCCGGCGAGGGAAGCCTTGACGACCTTGATCGGGTTGCTGGTGAGGAAGGCGCCGAAGGCCGCCCCGATGATGATCAGGAACTCGGCAGGGTGCCAAAGAGCGAGGAGCTTTCCCCCCTCGATCATGAAGCCCACCGCCACGCAGGCGAGGACGACGACGCTACCGATGATCTGAATCACGAGCTGCGCAAGCCTGTTCTAAATGATGCCGCCCGGGGTCCTTGCACCGCTCAAGGGCGAGTCGGTCCACTGTGCAGCGGTACTGATGCGAGTATCGGCGTCGGCGGTTCGATCTTGAACCGTGGGAGACCGGAACTGTGACGCTGACCGTGTAAACTGGCGCCACCGCCGTTTGAAAGTTGCGGCGAGGAGACCCCCGTGCTTGAGCATCTCGACCGGCTGGCGCCGGACCCCATCCTCGGCCTGATGGCCGCCTTCCGGGCCGATCCCGATCCTCGCAAGGTCGATCTCGGCGTCGGTGTCTACCGCGATGAGCGGGGCGAGACACCCGTCATGCAGGCCGTGCGCGAGGCCGAACAGGCCGTTCTCGCCCCGCAGACGACCAAGACCTACGTGGCGCCGGCGGGTAACCCGAGTTTCAACGAGGCGATGCGCACGCTGGTGCTCGGCGCGGACTCACCGCTGGCCCGCTCCGAGCGGCTCTGTGCGGTGCAGGCGCCCGGTGGCTGCGGCGCACTGCGCCTCGGGGCGGAACTGATCCGGGTCGCGCGCCCCGAGGCCCTCGTGTACGTGAGCACCCCTACGTGGGCCAATCACGTGCCGCTGCTGTCGAACTGCGGCCTGAAGCTCGAGCGCTATCCGTACTTCGATGCGGCCACGGGCGGGGTCGCCTTCGATGCGATGATGAGCACGCTCGATGCGTTGCCGCCGAGCTCGGTGGTGCTGCTGCACGCCTCTTGCCACAACCCGACGGGCGCGGATCTGCAGGACGCGCAGTGGCGCCAGATCGCCGCGCTCATGCGCCGCCGCGAGCTGCTGCCGTTCATCGACATGGCCTACCAGGGGCTCGGTGGCGGGCTCGAGGAGGATGCCTACGGTCTGCGTCTGCTCGCCGCGGAGCTGCCCGAGGCGCTCATCGCGACGTCCTGCTCGAAGAACTTCGGTCTGTATCGCGAGCGGGTCGGCGGACTGATGGTCCTCGCGCAGAGCGGCGCGGCGGCCGATGCGGCGCTCACCCAACTGGTGCGCATCGCACGCGGCCTGTACTCGATGCCGCCGGATCATGGCGCGGCGATCGTGGCGCAGATCCTCACCAGCGCGCCGCTGCGCGCGGCATGGCAGGGTGAACTCGCCACCATGCGCACGCGCATCCAGACGCTGCGCGCAGCGGTGGCCGGGGCTCTCGCGGTGGCCTGTCCGGACAAGGACTTCAGCCACATCCTCCGCCAGCGCGGCATGTTCTCTTACCTGAGAGTCTCCCCGCAGGCCGTGCGGCGCCTGCGCGAGGCGCACCACGTCTACATGACCGACGACAGTCGGATCAACGTCGCGGGACTGCGCGTGGAGACCATCGAGTATTTCGCCCAGGCGGTGGCCCAGGCGCTTGCTCAGTAAGCGCCCGGAGGCTGCGGGGCGCTCTTGCGCTCGAGAGTCATGAAGGTGAACGCATAGGGGTTGTGCTCGCCTGCCGCGTGGTGTTGACACTCGACGTCGGCCCATTGCGTCGGGTCGATGGCCGGGAAGAACGTGTCGCCGGCGACTTCCGCGTGCACCAGCGTGAGATAGATGCGCCGGGCGAAGGGCAGCAACAGCCGGTAGACCTCGGCCCCGCCGATGCCGATCAACTGCTCCTCATCGCGCACGCAGCCGAGGGCATCGCCGAGGGAGTGCACGGCGAGCACGCCGGGGCGCTGCCACTGGCGATTGCGCGTCAGAACGAGGTTGCGCCGCTCGGGCAGCGCCCGGCCGATCGACTCGTAGGTTCGCCGTCCCATCAGGATCGGCTTGCCGATGGTGAGCGATTTGAAGCGGCGCAGATCCTCAGGCAGCCGCCACGGCAGTCCGTTGTCGCGGCCGATGCAGCCGTTCTCGGCCATGGCCACGATCAGCGAGACATGCGGCTGCAGGAGGCTCATGGACGGTGCCGCATCATCGGTGTCCGGCCGCGCGCGGCCTCAGATTTCCACAACGGTGTTGAGCGAGACGACGCCGCGCGAGGGCATGCGGAAGAACTCGGCCGCCTGGGTGCTGTGACGCTGCATGCGCGCGAACAGCAGCCGCTGCAGGCCGCGCCAGCCGGGCAGTTCGCGTGCGCGCACCACGTGCTGACCGACGAAAAACGAGCTGTCTTCCATGAACACCTTCAGACCCCGCGCGCGGCAACCGCGCAGCGCCTCGGCGACGTCGGGGGTCTCCATGAACCCGAAGCGCGCCGTGACCAGGTAGACCGCCGGCAGCGCCTCGTCGATCTCCACGCGGTTGGCGGGGTCCTGCCGAGGGGTTCGCACGATCTCGAGCGTCATGATGATCAGCCGCTCGTGCACCACGCGGTTGTGCTCCAGATTGCGGATCAGCGCCGAGGGCACCAGGTCCGGGGTGCTGGCGAGAAACACCGCGGTGCCCGGCACGCGGTGCACTCCGGCGAGAAGATTCGGCAGCTCGCTGCGCGGAATCGCCTGGCGCGCGAGCGCGGCGCGCAGCTCGAGCCGTCCGCTGCGCCAGGTGATGAACAGCGTGAACAGCACCGCGGCGAGGGCGAGCGGAATCCAGCCGCCGTTCGGCACCTTGGTCATGTTGCCAACGAAGAACACGAAGTCGACGATGAACAGCAGTCCGAACAGCAGCGCCACCACGCCCTTCGGCCAGTTCCATTGCTGCAGCGCGACGAATGCCCCGAGGATGGTCGTGATCAGCATGGTGCCGACCACCGCCGAGCCGTAGGCCGCGGAGAGCGCGTCGGAGGAGCCGAACCCGACGACGAAGGCGATGACGGCGGCGCACACCAGCCAGTTGACCACGGGCACGTAAATCTGGCCGAGGGCGGTCGCCGAGGTCTGCAGCACGCGGATGCGCGGCAGCAGGTCGAGCTGCACGGCCTGGCGGGCTATGGAGAACGCCCCGGAGATGACGGCCTGGGAGGCGATGACCGTGGCGGCGGTGGCGAGGATCACCATCCACGGCAGCGCCGAGGGCGAGACCATGAGATAGAGCGTCTGCGGAATGGGATGTCCCTGCGAGAGCTGCAGCGCGCCCTGGCCGAAGTAGTTGATGATCAGCGCCGGCCAGATGAGCGTGAACCAGGCGATGCGCACCGGGCGCTTGCCGAAGTGGCCCATGTCGGCATAGAGCGCCTCACCGCCCGTGAGGCACAGGAACACCGCGCCAATCACGGCGAAGGATACGCCCGGGCGGTGCACCAGCAGCTCGACGCCGTAGATCGGATCGAGCGCGTAGAGCACGACCGGATTGGCGCGGATCGCGTTGATGCCCGTGACCGCGAGCACCAGGAACCACACGATCATGACCGGCCCGAACAGCGCACCCACCTTGGCCGTGCCGCGCCGCTGGTAGATGAACAGCGCCACGATCACCGCCACGGTGACCGGCACGACCAGGTGCGCGAAGTTCGGGCTCAGCACTTCCATGCCCTCGGCGGCACTGAGCACGCTGATTGCCGGGGTGATCAGCGAGTCGCAGAAGAAGAACGCCGTGCCGGCGAGCGCGAGTCCGACCACCGTTCGCGCCCAAAGGGTGCCGGCGACGCTGTTGCGCTGCGCGAGCGCGAACATCGCCAGGATCCCGCCCTCGCCTTCGTTGTCCGCGCGCATGATGATGCTGACGTACTTGATCGTGACCGAGATCGTCAGCGCCCAGACGATCAGCGACAGCGAGCCGAGCACGGAGAGCCGGTCGAAGTGTCCCGCCTCGGTGAGCGTCGACTCCAGAGCATAGAGCGGACTGGTGCCGATGTCGCCGTACACGACGCCGATGGCGCCGATGACGGCCGCGAGCGACCAATCGCGCGGTTGTCCGGAGTTGACGCGCATCATCTCACCGGACCGGCTTCGCGGCGCGTTTGCGCCGCGGTGCGTGCGCCGCGCCGGCCGGGGTGCTTCGCGAGCGCTTGCCGCCCTGCGCGCCGGTTGCCGCGCGCCGCGCGGCTTTCTTCTTCGGCGGCCAGAGCATGGTGCCGCGGCAGTTCGCCTGCCCGCAGCGGCAGGCGTAGATCTCGTCGACGTCAGGCGGATCGTCCTGCGAGCGCCCGAGCTGATAGTCGTAGTGCAGCTCCTCTCCCGGCTGGATGGTGCGCAGCGCCTCGATGAACACGCGGCGCTCCTCGATCACCGTCTCGCAGTTCGGATCGCAGGAGTGATTGATGAAGCGGGCGTCGTTGCCGCCGACGCCCGCGTCGATCACGGTGCGCGCATCGACGATGAACAGGAACGTGTGATTGTCGCGCTCCTCGCGGTCCTCGTAGCGCTGGTCTGCCTCGCGGTGCGAGACCCGCTCGCCGAGGTACTCGACGATGCGGGTGCCCTTGCGGATGCGCCGCAGGGCGAACGCCCCGCGGCCGTGCACGCCCGAGCGGCGTACTTTGAACAGGGGCGCACCGCGAGCGGCGCTCTTACCGGCCACGGGCGCCTCTAGACGGCCACCGGCGCAGGGATGGCCGGGTGATGCTGGTAGTTCATGATCTCGAAGTCCTCGAAGCGATAGTCGAACAGGGTGGGCGGGCGGCGCTGGATGCGCAGCTGCGGCAGCGGGAAGGGCTCGCGCTCGAGCTGCGTTCGCGCCTGCTCGAGGTGATTGGCGTACAGGTGACAGTCCCCGCCGGTCCAGATGAACTCCCCGGGCTCGAGGTCACATTGTTGGGCCATCATGTGCGTCAGCAGCGCGTAGCTGGCGATGTTGAACGGCACACCGAGGAACACGTCGGCGCTGCGCTGATACAGCTGGCAGGACAGGCGGCCCGCGGCGACGTGGAACTGAAACAGCGCATGGCAGGGCATCAGGCGCATCTGCTCGAGCTGCCCGACATTCCAGGCGCTCACCA
>JAJZFQ010000108.1 GCA_021805275.1 Pseudomonadota bacterium | reverse complement strand
GACTCGCCGATACGCTCGCTCTGGCACGGCGCACGCGGCGGATCATCTGGGTGAACTTCGCCGGCACCCTGGGTGTCGATGCGCTCGGCATTGCGCTCGCTGCCCTGGGGCTGCTCAATCCGCTGCTTGCGGCGTTCATCCACGTCGCCTCGGAGCTGATCTTCATCCTGAACTCCGCCCGGCTGCTGCCCGGCCGTCACGCCGCCGCGGACGGGACTCGAGCGGTGCCCACCGCGACGTGAGCCGTCGTGCCGCGGCGCCAGCGCGCCGGCATCCCGACAGCACACCGCGGCTCGCCCCGGAACGCGCGTCGCGCCCGGGCTGTTGGAAAACAGCCCGCCCCGCGGTTCAACGGTGGATCGGGACGCGCCCCGGCCAGCGCTGCGCCGCCCGCCGCATCGGCTCAGCGCCCATCCGGTGGTGCACGGGCGATGTGATTGACACTGCGCGTACACCGGCGTATCTCCATGATGGGGTAGGGTGCATACGGAAACCGTGTGCTCGGGGCGTACGCGCGCCAAGCCACAGTGATGATTCGAGGCAGAGTGCAGATGTGCATTCGCCCGGTTGGCCTAAGCAAGATGTTGACCGATACCGAGACGCATCGGGTTTGACGGGGGAGTCAGTGCATGCGAGTCACGCGAATTTCCGCCGCCGGGGCAATCTCGGCGTTGCTCCTCGGCATGACCGGCGCGTCGGCGAGCGCGCACGAACGGGCCCTGCGCGAGCGGGAGATCGCGGCCGGTTACAAGGCGCTCATCGTCTGCAGCGACACCTTCGTCGCTCATATGCCCGCAGCCACCATTGACCGCGACGATCTTCCCGGATGGCGATACACATTCGATGCATGGCCGACCCGCATTGATCGCTCCACGAGGAGTGTCAGCGTCAAGTTCGATGCGCGCATGCCGCCGCGCATCGCCGTCTGGCGCAGGCTGCTCGGCTGTACGCAGTTGCCGATTGGGGCAAATCTCACCGTGGCGCGTCTGCTGCCGGGACTGCCGCGCGCACTGAGTCCACCTGCGCTCGCTGGCGCGGCGTGGCCGCTCGGCGCGATGCATGCCCGCGCGCAGTTGTCCGCCAAGCGGGCCGCCGCACTCGATGCGCTCGTCGGCAGAGCCTTCGACGGTCTGACCTATGGCAAGGGGACCAAAACGTCGTCCGTGATCGTTCTGCTCGACGGACGCATCGTGGCCGAGCGCTATGCCCTCGGCCTGACGCGGCGCACGCCGCAGCGCACGTGGTCGATGGCGAAAAGCCTCGCAACAACCCTGATCGGCCGGGCGGTCGAACTCGGCCAGATCAAGGTTTCGATGCCGGCGAACATCCCGCAATGGCGTCATCCCGGGGATCCGCGTGCCGCAATCACCCTGGATCAGCTGCTGCGGATGAACTCCGGGCTCTGGACGGATGGCCCGGGGAACCGCACCGTGTCGGTCTACTATGGGGGCTCGACGGTCGCGCAGACTGCCGCGGTGGCGCCGCTGAAGGTCGAGCCGGGCAGCCGATTCAACTATGCGAACGACGATTTGTTGCTCGCCACATACAGTCTGATGACGACGCTCGGACGCCAGGCGCTTGCGTTTCCCTTTACCGAGCTGCTGTGGCGGCTCGGCATGACGCACACGACGCCGGAGACCGATTGGCAGGGCAGCTATGTGATGTCGAGCGAGGTGTGGATGACGGCGCGGGATACGGCGCGCCTCGCATTGCTCTATGAAAACCACGGCATTGCCGACGGCAAGCGGCTTCTGCCGAAGGGCTGGGTGCGCTACGTGTCGAGCACCAGCGGAGCACAGCCGAGCAATCCGCACTGGCCGCGGTACGGCGCGGGCTTTTGGGTCTTCGGTCGGCGCTTTGGCCTGCCGCCGAGGACCTTTGCCATGGACGGCAGCCGTGGCCAATATGCGGTCATCGTGCCGTCTGCCCGAGTCATCGTTGTCAGGCGTGGTTTCGATTCTTTGCAGAATCACTTCGCCATCGCTCGATTTACGCACGACGTGCTCGATGTTCTACGCGAAACTCACATCCACTGAGACGCGCCCGCGCAGGCGGCGTGCATCGACTCCTGACCGGATCGCGCATCGGTGAGCGCAGTGGCGCATTGCTAGGGAAACTCTGCACAGATCATGTTGGTGGCAACGCCTCAAGTCCTACGAGAAGTTCGCCCAGATGATCGACCGACACTAGCCTGGATCACCATGCTCGCACCGGCGACTAACGAGCTCATAACGGTTTGGCAATTTCGCTTGTCATCGAGTCTGTAAGGCGATCACGCGTCCACAGGGTTCGCCGTCGGATGTCGCCACCATGGATCCCCTGGCTTCTTCACGAAATACTCAAAGACATAGGACCAAGGAACGAGCGGGACAAAGATAACGATCATCCCGACTTCGAATGTAGTTGTCCCTAGATCCTTACTCCACTGCCCCCGCAGCCAATGCGGCAGTGCCACACTGAGCAGCCAGGAGGCTTTCCAGGTCAATTCCCAGAACAGCACCGGCAGCATTTTCAACGGGTATCGCAGGCCCAAGATTGACAGCACGGAAAGAGCGAACAGCATGCAGATCACTGTCCCGGAATCCAGTCGCATTGAATAGACCTGGTAGATCATCTTCGACCATACGTGCATTTCCAGTCCAATCCCGATCACCAGGACGAGATAGAACACGCGCAGGAGATTGAGCCGCAAGCTGGACATGGTATTCACATTTCGCTCCCTTTCACGGGAAGTTGACGTGTAATCTCATTCGACCTGCTTCAGAATCTTTTCGATCTCCCCCAGACTCGATGCCATCTTGGAAAGCTTCGCCTGAATAGCGGACAGGGCTTCCTGACTTTCCGACTGCGCGGCTGCGGCTTTCTCGGCAAGAGCGCGGTATTGTTTCTCGCTTGCCCCGACGGCCCAGGCCTGAATAATTCCGGAGATGTATTTGACTCCGAGGATCACCATGGTGCCGAGGACCAACGCGTAAATGATGTCTGGAACATCGACAGCCGTCATACCGAACCCCTATTTCAATTTGATTCTGTCGGGAGCGTCGCTATGGCTTTAGAGATGCTTGCCGGCGTGATCTCTATCGCAAATCGAGTCACTTCGAAGTAGTTGAGCGCCTTGCCTTCGGGGGAAAGCTCGAGCTTGCTGCTGACCAAGCCCGCAGCCTCCAGCTTCTGCAGATGAAGGTGCAGTAATGGCCGACTGATGCCGAGTTCTCGCGCAAGCTGGCTCACGTACTCACGGCCCGTTGCATTGAGCACTCCGATGATGCGCAGCCGATGCGGATTGGCCAGCGCCCCCAGTACAGCCAGCAGGCGTTCCCCTGTAGTCCTCAGCGTTCAGCTCCGGTGGATACGTGTAAGAAAGATATTACGCATGCACTGGATAGTCAAGGGGGTGAACGGGCTCGCTTTTGGACGAGGATACATTCGAGGGCACGTTCAACGTTAACTTGCCAGAAGGCATCTCCGGCAGCATTAATCGAACTGTACACACCACGGCTACCCGAAAAGGAGTCGCAGCCCCTCGCATTGCCCCGCCACGATTGTTACTCGGCGTGAGCGTTGGTCGAATAGGCGCGGACCATTGCCGGCCCACGCCCCTCTAAGAACCGGACATGCGAGTTGGCCCCGCATCCGGCTCAAGCATGAAGGAAGCCCCATATTCATGGAGCCGGCACCCAGTGATCGCGCACAAAAGCTAGTTTCGTGGCGATGCGGAAGGGACGTCGGCAACTAGAGTGCAGCAGTTTCAAGTTGCTGAGTGAGCGAGTACCACCGGTCTTGAGCGGAACAGCGGGTTGAATCGCCCATCGGTCATCTTCGTCGATGAGTTGATCGCATCCCAGGCATTTGCCGTGTTGCTGCTGCCAGACTCGTCTAGGGAAGCCACGCGCCTGTAGCCGCTCCAACATCCGCGAGCGTTGGCGCCGCGTAAAGTAAGAGTCGCAAGCCGGATCGAATGGGTTAGCGTCCGATTTAACTCTGACGTGCCGGACGATGCGAGTGTCTGAGGCTGAGATCAGCGACAGCGTTCTCGGTTCGCCGTTATACCCTCGGGCTTAAGTCGCAAACACCCAGTGCCGCGGACCCTGAGTTCGGAAGTATTTCCTCCGAGATCCAGTCTGGCAATTTGTTTGGATGTCTGCGTCGTGCCCAACGCCATAGCGCTCGCTAAATGTGGTGATCCACCGCCGCGTACGTCTTCTTTGCGACGACGGGCCGATGATAATTGGCCAACCCCTGATCATCGGGTTGAGCAAATCAATCAGGGTTTCCTGCTTCGCCGAGCGGTTCACCGTGATGGCTTCCCGGACGCTACGCAAAAACGCCTTTATGTTTTTGGCCGACGGTTTAGTGAGAAGTTTGCTGTCATATTCGCGTACATTCTGTCCGAGGAAGTCGAAACCCTCCGAGATGTGCGTGATTCTAGTCTTCTCTTGCGAAAGCTGGAGACCCCGTCTGGCGAGGAATGCCTCGACGCACGGTTTGACTTCAACCTCCAACAGATCTTTCGAGCTACCAGTAATGATGAAGTCATCCGCATATTTCACCAACCGCACGCGGAGTCGGTTGATAGCTGTTGCCGTTGAGCCAAACCGCTCAGTCAGCACCGTCTCCAAACCGTCCAGCGCGATGTTTGCGATCGTCGGCGAGGCGATACCCCCTTGCGGGGTGCCTACCTCCGTCGGGAAGAGCTTCCCGGATTGCACATATCCAGCTTTGAGCCAGTCCCTGAGAACCTTCCGGTTCATCGGAACGTGATCTTCGATCCATCCATGTCCGAAGTTGTCGAAGCAACCTTTGATATCTCCCTCAAAAATCTATTGCGCCGAGACCTTTCTCGCCAACAAATTAAACACGTGTGCGATAGCATCCTGCGTACCTCGACTCCGACGAAAACCGTAAGAATGAGGATCGGCTCGTGTTTCCGCCACAGGCTCAAGACCTTGCAAATGCAAGGCCTGTTGAGCACGGATAATCATGGCGGG
>JAJZFQ010000078.1 GCA_021805275.1 Pseudomonadota bacterium | reverse complement strand
GCTGCTGCATCACCACCGCTTCGCGCGCCGGGAAGATCCCCTTCTGGTGACAGTAGCCCTCGGCCTCGGAGAGGTTCTCGATCATCGCCAGACGCATCGTCTCCGGCGTGCGCAGCCCGAAGGCCCCCGGGTTGCCGATGTTCAGCGAGAGAATCTCATAGCCCTGGCGCTCGAGCTCGTGCGCGCGACGGGCCAGCCGGCCGCGGATCTCGTAGCGCACCTGCCGCAGGCTTTCACTGGGACGAATGACCGACTCGTTCATGCTCAGAGCATACCATCGGCCCCGCGCTCGAAGTGATGACAGGCCACCCATCGGCCCGCACCGGCCTCGACCCACGGCGGGCGCTGTTCGGTGCAGCGCGCCGTGGCCTGTGGACAGCGGGTCCGGAACGCGCACCCGCCGGCCGGCGCCGGCTCGCTGTCGGTGAGCCGTACCTGCGCGAGGCGGCCGGGCTGCACGTCGGGATCGGCAACCGGAACGGCCGCAAGCAGCGCGCGCGTGTAGGGATGCAGCGGCCGCGCGAACAGCGCCTCGCTCGGGGCGAGCTCGGCCATCGCGCCCTGATACAGCACCAGCACGCGCTCGCACCCGCGGCGCACCGCGCCCAGATCGTGACTGACCAGCAGCACGCTCATGCCCTGCTCGCGGCGCAGCGCATCGAGCAGCGCACCGATCTGCCGCTGGGCGCGCACGTCCAGTGCCGAGAGCGGCTCATCGCACACCAGCAGCCGCGGCGCGAGAATCATCGCCCGGGCGATGCCGACGCGCTGGCATTGCCCGCCGGACAGCTCGTGCGGCCGGCGGGCGGCGAGCGCCGGATCGAGCCCGACGCGCTCGAGCATCGCCGCCACGCGCGCGGCACGCGCCTGAGCGTCGAGTTCGCCGTGGTGTACCTCGAGCGGCTCAGCGACCAGCCGCTCGACGCTCAGGCGCGGATCGAGACTCGAGAGCGGGTCCTGGAAGATCAGCTGCAAGTTGCGGCGCAGCGCTCGCAGGCGCCGCTCGGGCCACGAGCCGACCTCGCGCCCGAGCCACGCAATGCGTCCGTGCGCCGCGCCCGTGAGGCGCAGCGCCGCGCGGGTCAGCGTCGATTTACCGCAGCCGGACTCCCCGACCACCGCCAGGGACTCCCCGGGCGCGATCGCCACGGTCACCGCCTGAAGCGCCACGATCTCCCCGCGGCGCAGCCGCGCACCCCTCTGGCGGTAGCGCACGGTGAGATCCTCCACCGCGAGCACCGGCGCCCCGGCGCCGCGGGCCCCCGGCGCGCCGCCCGGCCCGGCCGGCTCGCGCGCCGCCTGCAGCAACTCGACCGTGTACGGCTCGCGCGGGGTGTGGAACACCTGCCCGGCGCTCCCGGTCTCGATCACCCGGCCGGCGCGCATCACCGCCACGCGATCGGCAAGGCCGGCCAGCGCCGCGAAGTCGTGCGTCACCAACACCAACCCGAGGCGCCGCTCGCGCTTGATGTGCGCCAGCAGCGCGAGGATCTGCGCCTGGATCGTCACATCGAGCGCGGTCGTCGGCTCATCGAGAATCAGCAGCTGCGGATCGCACGAGAGCGCCAGGGCGAGCAGCACGCGCTGGCGCATCCCGCCGGAGAGCTCGTGCGGATACTGCTGCAGGCAGCGCGCCGGGGCCGCCAGACGCACCTGCTCGAGCAGCTCGAGCGCGCGGGTGCGCGCGGCGCGCCGGCTGCAGCCGGTGTGCCGCAGAATCGGCTCGGTGAGCTGCGCACCGATGCGCAGGTGCGGGGTCAGCGCCCCCATCGGGTCCTGGAAGACCACGCCGATGTGCCGGCCGCGCAGCGCATCGAGTGCCCGTTCGGAGCACCCGATGAGTTCGGTCGCCCCGAACCGCGCCCGGCCGCTCACCGCCGCGGCGCTCGGGGCGAGTCCGAGCGCGGCGAGGAAGGTGAGGCTCTTGCCGGCGCCGGACTCCCCAACCACCCCGAGACACTCCCCCGCGCGCACCGTGAGCGACACCGCATCGACCACGGGCACGCCGGCGAAGCACACGCTGAGGGAGTGCAGCGCGAGCAGCGCCGGCGCCTCCTCCTGCGCGCGCATCGGCTCAGCGCTGGTGGGGATCGAGGACATCACGCAGCGCATCCCCCAGGACGTTGAACGCCAGCAGCAACACGATCAGCACCACCGCGGGCACGAGCAGCAGCCACGGGGCACTCAACATCTGGCGCGCCCCGGCGTTGATCAGGCTGCCGAGACTGGCGCGCGGGGGCTCGACGCCGAGCCCGAGGAAGCTGAGAAAACTCTCGTACACGATCATCTGCGGCACCATCAGCGTGGCATACACCACGACGGTGCCGGCGAGATTCGGCAGCACGTGCCGGCGCAGCATCTGCAGGTCGCTCAAGCCTGCGGCGCGCGCCGCTTCCATGAACGGCTGGCGCTTCAACGAGAGCGTCTGGGCGCGCACCACCCGCGCGAGCGTCAGCCAGCCGACCGCGCCGATCGCCACCAGCAGCACCGCGATGTTGCCGCGCCCGAACAGCGCCGCGAGGATCAGCACGATGAACAGGTACGGCAGCGCATAGAGCACATCGACCACGCGCATCATCCCGGCATCGACCCGCCCGCCCGCCCAACCGGCGCCCGCCCCCCACGCGACCCCGATCAGCACACTCACCCCCGTGGCGAGCACCCCGATCAGCAGCGAGAGGCGCAGTCCGCTCAGCGTGCGCACGTACAGATCGCGCCCGAGCGCATCGGTGCCGAGCCAATGGTGCGCGATGAACCCGGGCGGCACCGCCAGGTGCCGCCAGTCGAGCGCGCGGTAGGAGTACGGACTGGCCGCCGGCCCCAACAGCGCGAGCACCACCAGCGCGCCGAGCACGAGAGCGGCGAGCCGCGCGCGCGTCCTTGGCTCACGGGGATTCATGGCGCACCCGCGGATCGAGCCAGGCGTGCAGCAGGTCCGCCCCAAGGTTCGCCAGCAGCGTGAGCGTGCCGTAGACCAGCACCATGCCCATCACCAACGTGTAGTCCCGGTCGATCGCGCCCATCACCAGGTAGCGACCCGTCCCGGGCAGTTCGAACACGCTCTCCACGACCAGCGAGCCGGTGACCAGATACGTCGCGGCCGGCCCGAGATAACTCACCACGGGCACCAGCGCCGGCCGCAGTGCGTGGCGCCACAGGACCCGCGCGCGACCGAGGCCGCGTGCACGCGCGGTGCGGATGTAGCTCGCGTTGAGCACCTCGAGGAGACTGGCGCGCGTCAGGCGCGCGATCGAGGCGATCAGCGGCAGCGCCAGTGTGATCGCCGGCAACACCAGGTCGCGCGGCGTGTCGGGCTGCCAGCCGGCCACCGGCAGCCAGCGCAGCCACACCCCGACGATGAGCGCGAGCAGCGGACCGGTGACGAAGCTCGGCAGCGCGAGCGTCACGGCCGCCAGGGGCGAGAGCGCGCGGTCGATCACCCCGCCGCGGCGCAGCACCGCCGCCATGCCGAGCGCGATGCCGCCGAGCGCACCGAGCGCGAGCGCCGCGGCACCGAGTTCGGCACTCACCGGCAGCCCCGCACCGATCAGTCCGGCGACCGGCTCATCGCGCAGGCTGTAGGAGCGGCCGAGATCCCCGTGCGCGAGCGCGCGCAGGTACGCCGCGTATTGCACGGCCAGCGGCCGATCGAGTCCGTAGCGCTGGCGCAGCTGCGCGCGGGTGCGCCCCGAGAGCGCCCGCGCCGCCGCGAACGGTCCGCCGGGGGCCAGACGGATGACGAAAAACGATACGGTGAGCAGGATCAGCAGGACCGGAAAGATCCCCGCAATACGGCGCAGCGCGTAACCGAGCATGACTCAGTTTAGCGCGATCCTCTGCTATATTGGCCGGACTCTCTGGTGACGATGGCGAGATCATGAAACGCATACTGGTCGGCATCAAGCGCGTTGTGGATTACAACGTGCGCATCCGCGTCAAGCCCGACGGATCGGGCGTGCTCACCGACGGGGTCAAGATGAGCGTCAACCCCTTCGATGAGATCGCACTCGAGGAGGCGCTGCGCATCAAGGAGCGCGGCGCCGCCGACGAAGTGGTGGTCGTGACGGTGGGTCCGGCGGACTGCCAGCCGCAGCTGCGCACCTGCCTCGCCATGGGCGCCGACCGCGCGCTGCACGTGCAGACCGACACCCCGCTCGAGCCGCTCGCCACCGCCGGCGTGCTGCGCACGCTCATCGAGCGCGAGCAACCCTTCCTGGTGCTGCTCGGCAAGCAGGCGATCGATGATGACAACGGTCAGACCGGGCAGATGCTCGCGGCGCTGTGGGATCGGCCGCAGGCCACCTTTGCCTCGAAGATTGAACTCACCGAGGGCAAGGCTCAGGTGACGCGCGAAGTCGACGCGGGACTGGAGACCCTCGAGGTCGATCTGCCGGCGGTTGTGACCGTGGATCTGCGCCTGAACGAGCCGCGCTACGTAAAGCTGCCGGACATCATGAAGGCGAAGAAGAAGCCGCTCGACACCCTCACGCTGGAGTCCCTCGGCATCACGCCGCGCGCGCAGCTGAAGACGCTGCGCTATGAACCGCCCGCGCAGCGCAGCAAGGGTGTGCGGGTGAACGATGCCGCCGAGCTACTCGCGGCGCTGAAGCACAAAGGACTGCTGTAAATGAACCCGAACATTCTCATCGTCGCCGAACACGACGGCCGCACACTCAGCGTCGCGACCGCCAAATGCGTCGCCTGCGCCACGACGGTGACCGACGCTGCCGTCACGGTCGTCATCTGTGCTGCGGACGCCACTGATCTGGCGCAGCAGGCCGCAACCCTCGCCGGCGTCGGCACGGTGCTCACCGTCGAGCATCCCGTGCACGCCCATCCGCTCGCCGCGGCCATCGCTGCGCAGATCGCGGCACTCGCCGCGCCCTACACGCACGTGTTCGGCCCGTCGAGCACCTTCGGCAAGGATCTGATGCCGCGCATCGCGGCGCTGCTGAAGACCGTGCAGGTGAGCGACATCATGGCGGTGGAGAGCGCGAC
>JAJZFQ010000286.1:14996-20236 GCA_021805275.1 Pseudomonadota bacterium | reverse complement strand
GGCGGCTCTGCGCCGGGTCCTTGCGACCGCACGTCTGGCCGGCGTGCGGGGTTTCGGGCCGGCGTTGCGGGGGCGGCTCGAGCAGGCGCTCACGCGTCCCGCGAGTGAGACGGCCCGTCGGCTGCCGCTGTCGCAGGCTGCGCAATATGCCGAGCCCCTGAGAGATTTCCTCGCCGCCGTGCCGGGCGTCGAGCGCGCCGAGATCGTCGGGAGTTACCGGCGAGGGCGCGACATGGCGGGCGATCTCGATGCGCTGTTGTGCGCCCCTGCCGCGGCCGATCCGATCGGGGGCGCTGCGGGGCTACTCCGATCTTGGTGCGCTGAACGCCTCGGGCCGGACGAAAGCCGCGGGCGTGCTGCGTAGCGGGTTGCCGGTCGATCAGCGCGTCGTCGCGGCGGAGCGCTTCGGCGCCGCACTGCAGTACTTCACCGCCAGCAAGGAGCACGGCATCCGGCTGCGCCAGATCGCCCGGGCACGCGGGTTGAAACTGAGTGAGTACGGGCTGTTCGGCGGTCGGCGACCGCTCGCCGAGCTGCGCAGGCTGCTGCGTACAACCGGCGGATGAGCCCTCGCTCGGCGCGCCCGAGGGCTCAGGCAGTCGAACGGCGCAACGCGCGCGGATCGATCGGTAGCGTGCGGATGCGTCTGCCGGTGGCGGCGAACAGTGCATTGCACAGCGCCGGCAGCACCGGTGGCAGGGCCGGCTCGCCGAGTCCGGTTGGATCGTTGTCGCTGCGTAGAAAGTGCACCTCGACCGGGGGCGCCTCGTGCATGCGCAGCAGCGCATACGTGTCGAAATTGCTCTGCACCACCTGACCGTCCTGCAGCGTGATGAAGGGGTGCAGCGCCTGCCCCAGCCCGTCCAGAATCGCCCCCTGCGCCTGGTTGAATGCGCCGGCGGGGTTGATGATCTGCCGGCCGATATCGATCGCCGCCCAGATCTTGTGGACCTGCGGCACGCCCTCGCGGTCCACGCTCGCCTTGACCACCTCGGCGACGTAGCCGAGGTGGCTGTAGTAAAAGGCGAGACCCAGTCCCGTTCCGGCCGGTAGTTTCTGCCGGTGTGTCCAGCGGGCCCGCTCGGCGACGAGTTGCAGCACCCCCCTCGCCCGGCCGGTATCGAACGGCGGGATCTTCATGCCGAAGCGCGCCCGGGGCGAGGGCTGTACGCGCGGCGGCGCGTACAGCGCGAGGCGCAGGGCGAGCGGATCGAGCTCGCCGGCGTGCGCCAGCTCGTCGAGAAACGACTCGAACGCAAACGCTAGGGCATTGCCGCCGGGGTTGCGCATCGGGCCGGTGGGCGCATCGAGCTGGATCAGCGAGCGGCCGTACTCGAGGTTCGGGATGTAACCCGCCGGGAAGTGCCCACTCGGCAGATCGGCCGAGTCGGCGACCTGGCCGTTCCGGCCGAACGTGACGAAATGATCGCGGAAGGCCATCGGCTTGCCGGCCGCGTCCAGTCCGGCCTTGAAGTAGTGGAAGCCACCCGGCCGATACGCGTCATGCTGCAGGTCCTGCGGCCGGGTCCACAGGAGCTTCACCGGCCGGCCGGTGCGCTGGGCGATCGCGGCGGCCTCGACCATGTAATCATTGCTCAGTCGCCGGCCGAAGCCGCCGCCGACCCGGGTCATGTGCACGCGGATGCGCGAGGCATCGATCCCCAGCGTGCGCGCCACCAGCTTCGCCCCCGGACCGGGATTCTGGGTGGGTGCCCAGATCTCCAGACCCCCGTCGGGCGTAACTCTGGCGGTGCAGTTCTGCGGCTCGAGCGTCGCGTGAGCGAGGAACGGATACGCGTACGAGGCGTGCACGATCTTCGCCGCCTGCGCCAGGGCGGCCTCGACGTCCCCGTCGCGACGGATGATGGTCTGTGGCGCGGAACCGGCCAGCCGGGCGGCTTGTTGCTCGAATGCCTGCGTGCTCTGGCCGGGCGCGGAGTCCGGCGACCATTCGGCGCGCAGCATCTTCAGCGCCTTCTGCGCATCCCACCACTTGTCGGCGACGATGGCGACGCCGTCAACGAGGCCCATCTTCACTGCGGCATTGGCCTCCCTGCCGCGCAGGATGAACGCATCGCGCACGCCCGGCAGCGCCTTGATCTGCTCGATGTTGGCGCGCACCAGGCGTGCGCCGAATACCGGAGACTTCTCGTACAGCGCGTAACTCATCTGCGGCAGCGTCACGTCGATGCCGAACAACGGTTCGCCGTCGAGCACGCGCGCGCTGTCGACGCCGCCGGTGAACTTCCCGATGATCGTGTATTCGCCCGGTGCCTTGAGCGTGACCGAATCCAGATCCGGTGCCGGCAGCGATGCGGCCGCGCTCGCCAGTGCGCCGTAGCTGAGCGTCCGCCCGCTGGATGCGTGGCGCACCATGCCCGCCTTGGCCGTGCACTCGGCGCGCGGAACGCGCCAGCGGCGCGCCGCGGCGCTGATCAGCATCTGCCGGGCGGCCGCCCCGACGCGCTGCATCGGGATCCAGTTAAGCGGCGTGCCGAGGCTGCCGCCGGCGAACTGTGCGCCGAAGACTGGATCGAGCATGGCCTGCTCGACGCGCACGTTGCGCCACTGCACGTCGAGCTCATCGGCGATCAACATCGGCAGGGTCGTCTTCATGCCCTGGCCGATCTCCGGGTTCTTGGCGGTGATCGTGACGATGCCATCCGGAGCGATCTTGATATAGGCGGCAATCATCGCCTCATCGGCCGAGGCCCGCTCGACGAATCGCAGCGTCAGCAGCAGACCGCCGCCGGCCGCCAGACCCACGGCGAGGAACGCGCGGCGTGTGAGGCGCGGTCCTCTCGAGGCCGCGGGATCCGGCTCGTGCGCGGCATTCTCGGCGCTCATGAGCGGTCCTCCCGGGTATCGACGCTCGGCAGGCCGGCGGCCTGCTTGATCGCTGCGCGGATCCGCGTATAGGTGCAGCAGCGGCAGATGTTGCCGTGCATCGCCTGGTCGATGTCCTGGTCGGTGGGGCGGGGATTGCTCGCCAGTAGTGCCGTCGCCGTCATGACCTGGCCGGCCTGACAATAGCCGCACTGCATGACATCGAGGGCAAGCCAGGCCGCCTTGACCTTTCGGCCCCACTCGCTCTCGCCAATCCCCTCGATGGTCACGACCGGTGCCGCACCGACCGCCGAGATCGGGATGACGCAGGAGCGCACCGGCACGCCCCCGAGATGCACCGTACAGGCGCCGCAGACGGCAATGCCGCAGCCGTACTTGGTGCCCACCAGATGCAGCTCGTCGCGCAGCACCCACAGCAGCGGCGTGTCCGCATCCTCCTCCACCGTGCGCCGCGTGCCGTTGACCAGGATGGAAAATCTCATGAGCGCCTCCGCGCGCTGGGCGCCGTCGAGCGACGGCTGGGCATTCGCGAGCAGGAAGTATAGGAGATCCACCCGATCCGGTCAGCTCGCGCCGCCGAACCCCGGTCAGTCGCACGGATCGACGGTCACCGTTGTCTTGGCGGATGCGCTGCGACGGGTCTGGCGGCTGCGGGCATCACTTCGTGGTGGATCCCGCCATCGCGACCAGATCTGCGGGGGTGTCGATGTCGAGGCCCGCACTGGGCATGGGCACCTCGAGCACCCTCGCGGCATGCTCAAGCAGCAACGCCCGCGCTCCCGTATCGCCCGTCAGCTTCACTAGGTCCGCGAACAGCCACCGCGGAAATATCGCCGGTGCGCCGGGACCTGAGCCGTAGCGGGCGGCGGCAATGGACTGCGGCGCGTTGCGCCAGAGGTGCGCGAGTCGCGCGTAATCCTCTGCACTGACGAGCGCCTGGTCGGCCAGTGTCAACAGGATGCCGTCGCAGGAGCTCGGCAGGCGCTCGATGCCGGCGCGAATCGAGCTCGAGAGTCCCTCGGGCCAGTTGGCGTTGACGCATACCGTGACGGGCACCGGCTCCAGCAGTGCGGCGAGCTCTTGCGCATGGGCGCCGAGTATCACCCAGGTGCGGTCGGCGGCAGCGGCCGCCGACCGCACCGCGCGCAGCAGCATCGGCTCCTCGCCGATGCGCGCGAGCTGTTTGATGGCACCGAAGCGGCGCGAGGCGCCGGCGGCGAGGACCAACGCATGCAGTTCGCTGCCCGGTGCGTTCATGCGGCACCAACCGCCGCTCAGCGAGGCGGCACGGGGCGGGCCACCCGTCCGTTGCGCACGGAGAGGATCTCAGCGACGATCGACACGGCGATGGCTTGCGGGGAGCGCCCACCGAGGTCCAGCCCCACCGGCGCGTGCAGCCGCTCGCCCAACCGGTGCGCGTCGGAACCGATCTCACCGAGCAGCCGCGCCGCGCGCCCCGGCGGCCCGAGCAAGCCGACGTAAGGCAGAGCCGTTCGGGCCAGTACACGCAGATACTCACGGTCCGTCTCGAGCTGGTGCGTCATGATGACGGCGGCGTCGAACGGCCGCTCATTCGTCAACGCCAGGAATTGCTCGGGGCCGGCCTCGATGAGTTGCTCGGCGGCCGGGAAACGCTCGGCCAGCAGTAGCCCCGCGCGGTGATCGATCACCGTCACTTTCCAGCCGAGCTGCGCGGCGATCTGTACTACCGGAACGACATCCGGACCGGCGCCGAGCACAACGATCCGGGGTGGCAGCGCGAGCGGCAGGAGGAACAGCCGGCAGCGCCCGGGAAGCTCGAGCCATTGCGGCTCACTCGAGCGGCTCGCCGCGGCGAGCGCCTGCTGCCCCGCGGCTGTGAGCCGGTTCGCCGTGTCGGGGCCCGCAAGCGCAACGGCGCCGAGCGCGATGTCCGGGGCGTCACTTTCTGCGACGAGGCCAACGGCCGTCGCCTCGTGCGCTGCGAAGGCGTGGGCGAGATGGGCGAGCGGCTGCCAACCCTCCGCAGGGCCAACACGCAGCATCAGGATGTGCATCGCGCCCTCACAGCCGGCGCCGAGACCCCAGATCAGGTCGTTGGGGTTGCGAAGATCATACGTGACCCGTTGCGCTCGACCGGTCTCGATCACCGAGCGGGCATGAGCGGCGAGATCGCCCTCCAGACAGCCGCCGGAGATCAGCCCGGCGTAGGCTCCCCCTGCGCTGATCAGCAGCAGTGCGCCCGGACGCTGATAGGTCGAACCGGCAGTGCTCAGGAGGACAGCGAGCGCGGTCGCGCGGCCGGCAGCGCGCTCGCGCTCGAACAGGGGTAACAGGGCGCCGAGGCAGGATTCCATGGCCGGATGCTATGCGGGGATGCCCTCGGGAGGCAATGCGCTCGGCGCGGCGGTGCG
>JAJZFQ010000286.1:0-14896 GCA_021805275.1 Pseudomonadota bacterium | reverse complement strand
TGAAGTGGACCCGGGTCGCGCTCGGGCGTTCGATTTGGCGAACGCGGCCGTGGCGCGGCACTCGATTGCGGCCGAGGAGGCCCGACCGGAGACAGCAGCGGATGCACAGCGGTAACATGCGCCGTGCGGGCGAGGACCGGTTGCGCGCGGGGCCGGGTGCTCGGGGCGAGGGGCCCTGAACCGTACCGCAGGGCCGCCGCACCTTGGCCGCACGGGAGCCCTCGCGCGACGGGCGGTGCCGGTGCAGGGGCGAGTCTAGGAGGTGGTTATGAGCCGGGGCACCATTGGGCCAGTTGAAGCTGTCAGAAGCGTGCTCGTCTCGAGCCTGCTGAGCGGCGCGCTGGGTGCCGCGATTGTGCTCGGGGCATCAGTGGCCCCGACGGCTCGGGCACAGATGAGTCAGGCGCCGCGTACCGCGGCAGCGGAGCAGGCGCGGCGCCTCGCCGCACAGAGGCGACCGCAGAAGGAAATTCCGTTCGATCCGGCCGACTTCGACAAGTACGCCGGGTATTACCAGCTGTCTGCGCGCGCCTTTTTCCATGTCTTCCGTCGTGGCGATCATTATTTCGCCCAGCTCACCGGTCAGCCGCCGGTCGAGTGGTACCCGGAAAGTCCGAGCAAATTCTTTGCCACGGTGGTGGCGGCACAGATCAGCTTCCACACCGATTCTCATGGTGCAGTCACCGCTCTGATCCTGCACCAGAATGGCCTTCGGCAGAGCGCGACACGAGTGACGCGGCGCGTCGCGTCGCGGGCGGCGGCTGACTTGCGCAGACGGATCCGGCAAAACAGGGCGAGTTCGGGGACTGCCGCGGCCATTCGGCGCCAGATCGAGTCCTACGAACGGACCGGTCAGCCCCTGTATGCCGAGCTGACCGCGCCGCTCGCCGCGGCCGCGCACCAGCAGGCGGCCAACTCCACCGCGCTGTTCAGGTCAATGGGTGCTTTTCGCTCGCTGCGCTTCTATCGGGTGCTGCCGTCAGGGGTTGACGATTATCGGGCGACATTCGCCAACGGAAAGCTCGAGGTGTTGATCGGGCCGCTCGGACCGGATGGAAAGATCGGGACGCTGTTCTTTCATCCGCTGCCTTGAGCGCCGCGCCGGAGCCTGCGGGCTGCGGCCGGTGGAACGGCCCGTTGCCGCACGGCGGCGCGAGGGACGGCGGGGGATCTCACCGCAGCGCCCGACCGGATTGAGCCGGACGTCTCTGCCGGCACATCGCTGGCCACCCGGACCAGCCAGCGGCGAACCACCCGAGCTTGCGCGGCACTCAGCATCTGCTGAAGGTCGCACTCCAGTGCCAATGCCCGCGAGCGTCCAGCATCGAGCAGTGCCGAGCCCGTCTGCGTCAGTTCGATGTTCACGATGCGGCCGTGCGCGCGATCCGGCCGGCGTGCCGCGAGGCCCTTCAAGGACAGCGTCGAGATGATGGCGTGCACCGTCTGTGGCGTTAGCATCGCGAGACGGGCGATGTCGGCATTCGAGCATCCGGGGTAGGCGCGGATCATGGTCATGACCAGGAACTGGGGATGTGTCAGACCCACGGATGCGAGCGTCCGGTCCATTCGGCGCCGCTGGGCGTTGGCGGCTTGGCGCAGCAGGTAGCCAAAGTAACCGCCCTCGCCGCGTTTGCCTTCGCCCACTTGCGGGATCCTCGGCGCAGCCACCCCCGCACGATCCATGGTCATTTTTCCCTTGCGCATAATATCAGGGCACGAATACTATATTCGGGCCCTGAGAAAAGCAATTGCGGGGCGTGCGCGTGTTGTCGAGGAGCGAGTCATGAGCGGGTCGCAGCCGGTCGAGTTCGAACAGTTCGCAGAGCACTTCCCGGAGGCGATTGCGGCGCTGCGTGCGCTCAGCCAGAGCGCCGCCCAGGATATGGACAAAGGTCTTCTGGAACTGGTGAAGGTGCGCGCCTCCCAGCTCAATGGCTGTGCGTTCTGTCTGCAACTGCATGTGAATTGGGCGCGCCAGGCCGGTATTGCTCAAAGCAGGCTCGATCAGCTGGCGGTGTGGCGCGAGGCCCCGGGGTTCACGGCGCAAGAGCGCGCTGCGCTGGCATGGGCCGAGGCACTGACCGATCTCACCCGGCACGGTGAACTCGCTGCCGTGCGTGAGGCGGCGCGGGCGGCCTTCGGCGAGCACGGGTTCTGGCGCCTGACGCTCGCCGTCGCTGCGGTCAACGCCTGGAACCGGATTGCCGGACCGCTGGGGTTCACCCCGCCGCCGGCGCAGTAGGGGCGCGAGCATGAGCAGCATTGCCGAACGTCGCAGCGCATTCCGGGCGCTGCATCAATCCGGGTGCTTCGTGTTGCCGAATCCCTGGGACGGCGGCAGTGCCATCCGTCTGGCGAAGCTCGGCTTCAAGGCACTCGCATCAACGAGTGCCGGGGCGGCCTGGGCGCTCGGACGCGCCGACGGTGAAATGACGGTGGACGAGGTGCTGGGCCATCTGCGCTTTCTCGTCGGCGCGACCGATCTGCCGCTCAACGCGGATTTCGAATCCGGTTTCGCTGACTCTCCCGAGGGTGTTGCGCATAACGTCACGCGCTGCATCGACACCGGGGTCGCAGGGCTGTCGATCGAGGATCGCCTCGGCACCGGGCTCTACTCTCTCGAGGAGGCGGTCCGCAGGGTGCGCGCCGCGCGAGAGGCAATCGATCGGAGCAGGCAAGACGTGATCCTCGTCGCGCGCTGCGAGGCATTCTGGCTGGGGCAACCCGACCTCGATATGACGGTCGCCCGGCTTGCCGCGTACAGCAGGGCGGGCGCGGACTGCCTGTATGCGCCGGGGATCAAGGAGCTCAGCGTGATCGAGCGTCTGGTGAAATCGCTCGACAAGCCGGTGAATGCGAACCTCTCCGGTACGGGCGCTGCGGTGGCGGATCTGGCGGCCGCGGGAGTGCGCCGGGTCAGCGTCGGCGGGGCGCTGGCGCGAGCGACCTGGGCCGCATTCGAGGGCATGGCCGCAAAGCTGGCGTCCGACGGGCGGCTGCCCGGGTAAGGGATCAGCGAGCGCATTCGGTCTGGTGGGCGTCCTGAAGCGCGACGTCGCCAGTCTCCAGCAAGGACTTGAGATTCGAGAGGATCTTCGGCCACCCGCCGGACACCGCCGTGATCAATTGCGACGGCTCGCGCTCGACGCTGTGGGTGATGGTGAGTTTGACCGCTGCTCCGTTCGGCTCGAGCTCGATGACACAGCGCGATTCGCCCTCAACTTTGATTTCGGGCCGGTTCTGGTGCATCCATCGAATTACCAGCCGTCGCGGCGGGTCGGATTCGAGAATTTCGCCGGCGTCGGTGACGATGCCATCTGGGCGCACCATCTTCCACGGGGACCCCGCGGTCCAGTGGCTCTCGCAGTGCGTGCCGAACCAGTAGCGCTCCATGAACTGCGCGTCACTGGTCAGTGCCGACCAGAGCCGCTGCGGGGTGGTACGGATATAGGTGACGTAGAGGAACGTTGATCTAGCCATGGGTCTTCTCCAGTCGTCTCTTCAGATCGGCCAGCGCCTTCAGGCGCGGCTTCTCGAATTTGGCGATCCAGCGCTCGTAGATTTCCTGCAACGGGACCGGATTGAGGAAGTGCAGCTTTTCGCGGCCGCGCCGCACGGCCGCGACGAGATTCGCCGACTCCAGAACATGCAGATGCTGCGTCACGCCCTGTCGAGTCATGTCCAGGTGTTCGCACAGCTCATTCAGCGTCCGCCCGTCGTGTGCATGCAGCAGATCCAGGAGCCGGCGCCGACTGGGGTCGGCGAGCGCCCTGAACAATGCGTCGGTATCGTCGCGTCCCGTCATCTCTATAGGCAATAAATTACTTGCCTTAATAATAGGCAATAGGACTCTTGCCTGTCAAGTGTCGGGTACTGGCAGTGCACGTTTCTTGCGACTGGCAAAGCACTCGATCTCGATGACGTGCGGTTCGCCTCCGGATCATCGGGGGGCGCCGCCCGCGAGGACGTCATCCCTCCCGGCGCCAGCGGCCCATTCGCTTGGATCGTGGGTGGGCGCCATCCCCGCCACAGTCATCCAGAGGTATCGGAATACGAGAGAGTCGTGCGGTCGCAGCCTCGGTCGGTGGGGATCGCTTCTTAAGATTCGTACCGGTCGCCGCCGCAGGCGGCATCGTCGCCAAATGTCCGCTCGGACAGGCATGGAGAATGCGCTTTCTTAATGTCACGGCGAACTGCTGTGTCGTCCTCACCGCGACTTCGGGCCGCGCCTCGGTGTTTTCGGTCGGCCGCGGCAGGCCGTCGTCACGGCGGCGAGATCGGGTGTGGATTCCACGCAAGGAGGCAACGATCATCGGCGCCGGCACGAGCCTGCGCCCGGATCGCCAGAAAGCCCGGGACATGTTGTTAGCCGACAGCGATCCGGACCGGCGCTGAGTCGACGCTCGAAATACCGCACGCGGATGGCTTCCGGCGTCTCATGGTATCGATCGATTCGCGGCAGGGACGGTCGGTTGGGACTGTAAGGATCAGGAGCAACTGCGGAGGAGTAGGCAACCGGTCGTGACCGATGGGACGAAATGGCTGCAGGGCCGCGTCCACGAGCGGCTCGATTCGATGACGGATGCGGGCTTGGCCGTTGATGCCACCGGCACCGCCCTGCTCCTCAACGCACGCGCCGCCGGCCTGCTGGGGTATGCACCGCAGGGGCTGGCCGGCGTGCCGCTCCCCAACCTCCACGCAAAGACACCGCGGCGCCCACAATTGCACCGGCCCGCAGCCGCGAGCGAACAGCCGCTGCGTTAGCGGCGCGGGGGCTTGCCGCGGCTTTTCGCCGCATGAGCTTGCCGGGGTGCCATTGCCTTGCGCTTCGGCGCCGCGGAGGAGCGATGGGCGTGCGGACGCCGATCAGAACGCTCCGGCTTCGATTCGACGCGGCTGATGCGTAACTCGGTTCCCCGCACCCGTACCGCCCGGAGATTGTCGAAGACCTCCTCCGGCATGCCCACGGGAAGGTCCACAAAACTGTGGTCCTCGCGAATATCGATGTGTCCGATGCTGCGGCCGTCCATGCCGGCCTCGTTGGCGATGGCGCCGACGATGTTCCCCGGTTGAACGCCGTGAGCGTGACCCACTTCGATGCGGTACGTGTCGAATCGAATGCCTTTCGGGGACTTGTGGCGCGGCTTCCCCGACGAAGCCTGCCGGTCATCGCCTGCGGAGCGGCCCGTTCCGCGCTCCGATTCCCCGTCGGCCCACTCCCGAGAGGATACCGACTGCGGTGCGCCAGGGCTCGGGCTCAGCAGGAATGGGGCCGGTCCCTGAAGCAGGCTGGCGAGCGCCGCGGCGAGTTCGACGGCGGGCAGGTTCTGCTCGCGCTCGACCTGTTCGATCAGCGGCTGGAATATCTTGCCTTCCCCGCTGCGCACCGCGTTGGCCAGGGTGTCCTTGAATTTGTGGATGCGCTGCTCATTAACGTCTGCGACGCTGGGCAGCTCCATCCGTTCGATGGGCAGCCGGGTGGCGCGCTCGATGACGTGCAGCATGTTGCGCTCGCGCGGTGAGACGAACAGGATCGCTTCCCCGTTGCGTCCCGCCCGGCCCGTGCGGCCGATGCGGTGAATGTAGGTCTGTGAGTCGTACGGAATGTCGTAGTTGACGACGTGCGAGATGCGTTCGACGTCGAGACCGCGCGCGGCCACGTCAGTGGCAACGACGATGTCGACCTGACCTGCTTTCAGTCGGGCGATCGTGCGCTCACGCTGCTGCTGCGGGATATCCCCGTGCAGCGCCGCAACGTTGAAGCCGCGCGCCTCGAGCCGTTCGGCCAGCTCCGTCGTTTCGAGCTTCGTGCGCACGAAGACCAGCATGGCCTCGAAGCGCTCCGCCTCCAGGACCCGCGTGAGCGCATCGAGCTTGTGCACGCCGCTGACCAGCCAATAGCGCTGGCGAATCTTCGGTGTCGTGCTCGCCTTGTTCTGGATGGTGATCTGCGCCGGCTCGCGCATGTGCGTATGGGCAAGTCGGCGGATTGCCGGGGGCAGCGTCGCGGAGAACAGCGCAATCTGCCGCTGCGGTGGCGCCTGCTGCAATATCGATTCAATCGCATCGACGAAGCCCATCTGCAGCATCTCGTCGCCCTCGTCGAGCACGATGAAACGCACGGTGTCGAGCTTCAGCATGCCCCGCGCCATGTGGTCCATAACCCGCCCGGGCGTGCCCACGATCACGTGCGCGCCACGCTTGAGACCTTTGAGCTGCGGGACATAGCTCTGGCCGCCATAGATCGGCAGCACGTGGAAGCCCTTCAAGTAAGCCGCATAACGCTGGAACGCCTCCGCGACCTGAATGGCGAGCTCGCGAGTCGGCACGAGGATGAGCGCCTGTGGGCTCATCTGCGCCAGATCGATCTGGGCGAGCACCGGCAGCGCGAACGCTGCGGTCTTACCGGTGCCGGTCTGCGCCTGCCCCAGCAGGTCAGCGCCGGACAGGAGCAATGGTATGGTCTGCGCCTGGATCGGCGAGGGCGTTTCATAGCCCACGGCCGACAGCGCCTCGAGGATCGGCGCGCTCAGTCCGAGCTCACTGAAGCCAGGCGGGCGTTGCTCATCATTCATGTAATTTACTCAACTCGTTCTTCCCGGCCGAGGCGCCGGCGGATCGCTTCTTCCCGAGCGTCCTCGATCACTTGGATGACGTTGCCTGGGTCCACGATAGACTCTTCCCGGGCCACTATGCCCGTGAGGAGGCTGTCCGGGCGCAGTTCGCCCGCTTCATAAAGCGCCCACATCTCGCGGGCGAACTCGGTGTCAAGCAGCTCGGGCGCAAAGCGGCCAAGCGTGGCTTTGATGTTGTTGACGTCCCGCTCGAGCATGGCGAACGCGGCGTTGTTGCTCGATGCGTTGACGACCTGAGGCAGATCGATAATGACCGGGCCCTGCGCGCCGAGCAGAACGTTGAATTCCGAGAGGTCGCCGTGAATCAGGCCCAGGCTCAGCATGCGCACGATCTGGCGCACGAGAAAGTCGTGATATTCGCGCGCCACCTGGGGCTGCAGTTCCACTTCGCCGAGACGCGGAGCGGGATCTCCGGAGGCGTCTGTGACCAGCTCCATGATCAACACGTCGTTGAAATAGCCGAAGGGTCTGGGGACCCGCACGTCGGCCGCAACGAGTCGATACAGCGCGTCGACTTCGGCATTTTTCCACTCGCGCTCCTGCTCTTTGCGGCCGAATCGCGTGCTGCGATTCATGGCGCGGCTTTCGCGGCTGCCACGGACCTTGCGACCCTCCTGGTACGCCGCGCGCTTCTGGAAGCTGCGTTGTGCCATGTCCCGGTAGACCTTCGCACAGCGGACGTGCATTGCGGAGCGCACGACGTAAACGGTCGCCTCCTTGCCGCTCTTGAGCGAACGGATCACTTCATCGATGACGCCGTCATCGATTAATGGCTGCAATTCCTTAGGGACTTTCATGGTCTCCGTGGGCGCGGTCTTTCGGCCCGCGAAGCTGGTGTTTTAGACAGAGGGGGGGCGCACACGAGGGCGCGCCATGAGATCAGACTTTCGCAGTATAACATCTTGTGAGGCCGAGTGTTTCGGTGTGGCGCGTGCCGCCGAGTCCGAGTTGTCGTTCCGAGCCTTTATCCGGGCGAAATCCTCCCGGGAGGGCTTGGATGCGCGTTGGCTCCCGGATGGCAAGAAAACGGTCGTGCGGCACCTGTCTACCGGGCGGCACCGCGCTGTTGCGCCTCCCGCTTGGTGATCGCCGCAGCGCGGCACGGTGCCTGGCGCGCAGCTTAAGGGCGCCGGCCATCGCACTCGCCGATCGATGCGGGACACACTGTCCCGGGGTTGCCTCGCGAGGTGATCCCGGGTGGGTAACTCCAGGGATGATTGCCCGTGCGTCCTGCGATGGTGCAGCGCTTTTCGCGGCGACGGTTGCGCCGTGAGCTTCCTGTGAGCCTTCATGGCCTCCCGCATTACGGACCGCCCGCTTCGAGTGAGTACGGCACGAGTGCCCCGACGGTCGTGCGGATCGGACGCCCGCTCGATGAGCCCGGCGCGCCGCCCCACATCCCGCAGGTAAGGTCCCGCGGGACCGACATCCTACGCGTGCCGCCAAGAAATGCTGAGTTCAGGTCCACGCTTTGGGCCTAGGCCGGTTCGAGTCTGGATCCTGTGACGGCGTTGAGGTCGATCCGAACGGCGGCGGTTGCGCGGTTGCGGACTTGCGGTGCCCAATAATTTAGCTAAAATAGCTAAAATATGAAGCGCATCTCGGCGACTGACGCGAAAAACAACTTCGGTGGGCTCCTTGACGACGTCGCGACGCTGGGCTGCGTTGAAATCGAGAAGCACGGTCGACCCGTTGCCGTAGTCCTCTCGCCACGCGCGCTGGAGGCGGTTCGCAGGGCCGGGTGGGTGCAGGCTCAGGGGGAATCGTGGGGGGCGACGCACATGATCCCTCCGCAAAGCGCACGCGCCGCGCGAATGATGAACGTCTCGAGTGATTTCGATGAGCAGTAGCCACGCCGAGGCTCCGCTTGATGTCGAGGACGTCCGCAAGATACTCAGCATCTGCTCCCCGGCGGGACTTCTAGTGGGCGGCCAAGCGCTGGCCTTTTGGGCCGATTATTTGCAGGTCGAGCGTCCCGAGAGTCTGGTCTCGGGCGTGACAGCCGATGCGGACTTCATCGGCGACGCAGCGCTTGCGAGTACTCTTGGAAAACGTCTTGGGTGGCAGACGTGGATACCCGCTCTGGACGATTCCACCCCGCAGACCGGCAAGGTGACTCACCGCACCGAGAGCGGCGGGGTGAAGCAGGTGGATTTCCTCTCCGGTGTCGCCGGGCTGACGACCAAGGACCTTGTACGCCGAGCGATCGAGGTGGACATTCCGGACATTGGCCGCCTGCGAGTCATCCATCCCCTCGACGTTCTCGATAGCCGCATCCAGAACCTGCATCTGCTGCCCGAGAAGCGCAACGCGGCCGGGATCGCCCAGGCTCGGCTCGCCTTGGGTGTGGCGCGTGCGTTCATTGCGAGGGAAGTGGAGACGCGCGGTGAGCGGGTGGGGCTTAAGCTTTTGGAACGTATCGCGGAGATGGCGATCGACATTGCGGCGGTCCGCGTCTTTCTGCTCTACGGTATCGATCCGTTGGAGGCTGTCCCTCTCGAGCAGTTCCGTACGACAACAGCCCTTCACACCGTACGCTGGCCGCAGATCGTCGCGGAAGTGACCCGGAGGCGAGCATCGATGCGAAAGCTTGCCGCCGGGGTCTGCGGTGGCGGCAAATAGGCTCTCGCACTGCTCTCAGTGAGTGACAGCCGGCCGGGAACGGGCGTTTCACGGGCGTTGGAAACGTGTAGGGTATCGAGCCGTCGAATCGCCCGCCCGCGAGCAGAGCTCAGCGCAATACGATGGCTGGCAGAGGAGGAGTCGGGGCGAGGCGATTCACCCGGCTCCTGCAGTGTCTGTTGGGCAAGGGCACTGTCGTGTGCGCGTACCGTGCCATGGCGGTGCAGCGATCCGGCCGCCCGCCCGAAGTGTCCGCCAGCATCCCGGAATCGCGTCCGTCATGGACCAGTGAGCGCAAAAAGCAGAGAAATTTGGGGAAGTCATCCGACAGCGGCGTTATCGCCAAGAACGGCCAGACGAGACGCATCCCTTGAAATGTCGAGGCGGTCGCGATCCTGCAGGCATGGCGCCAGTTGCGGAATCGTCGCGCCTCGGGCACCCGGGTGTTCCCGGGCTCCGACGGTGCAGGACTGCAGCGGATCGCCAAGGCGTGGAGATCATTGACCGAGATCGCGGGCATCGAAAACTTCCGGTTCCACCATCTGCGGCATCATTTTGCAAGCCGGCCGGTTCAGTCGGGTGTCGATCTCAACACCGTGCGCGAGCTGCTGGGTCATGCGGATATCACGATGGCTCTGCGCTACGCCCACATGTCACCGGATCGTCTCGCCATGGCGGTCGAGCGCGTGGTGCGCACCGCGGAACCGGCGCCGAGCCCGCCGACGCCGCAGGCGCCGGGGGCCGCCGGGGCGGGCGGCGCATGACCTGCGTCTCCCTACTCGGAGCGGCGATTTTGCCTTTCTGCCCATGACTTGGAAGACGCACCTCCGATGGCATACACTTTTGTATATGCCAGGATTATGGAGAAAGGCCATGCAGCGCAAAGCAAAGCTTTTCATGAACAACCGGAGTCAGGCGGTTCGCTTGCCGAAGGAGTTTCAATTCAACACGACCGAGGTGTTTATCCGTCGGCATGGTGCTGAGGTGATTCTGTCACCCCGTCCGCCGGACTGGACAGCCTATCTGGCTTCGGGGCCTGTGGCATCCAGGGAATTCATGGAAGAGCTCGAGGATCTGCCGATCCAGGAGCGCGAAGCCTGATGCCGGGGTACATGCTGGACACCGATATATCCTCCTGCATCCTGAAACGTTCAAACGCTGCGGTGCTGAGGCGACTGCAGACGGTCCCGATCGGGGATGTCTGCATCTCCGTCGTTACGAAGTCAGAACTCCTGTACGGAGTCGAGGTGTCTCCGCGGCGGCAACAGGACGCGGCCGCACTCACAGAGTATCTGCGCCACGTCGAGGTCCTGGATTTTCCGGACGAAGCGGCCTTGCACTACGCGCAAATTCGCGCTGCCCTCAAGGCGAGCGGCACGATGATCGGCGCGGATGATCTTTTCATGGCGGCTCATGCCCGCGCTCTCGAGCTGACCCTTGTGACCAACAACACTGGAGAGTCTGGTCGCGTGCCGGATCTCAGCATTGAAAACTGGGCAGCGTAGCGCCGGCCGAATCCTTCCCCGGATCGCGCGCCAACCTGACGCACTACCGGATGGCATCGGTGATGCCCGCCGGATGACAAGATGACATCCAGCCGACGCCCGCTCCTCACGCCACAGGGTCACCTGGTACTCGCGCCGACCGCGGACGCGGTGGCGTTGCCTGCTGAGCTTTCGGTTCGCCTCGAGCCTGCGTTCGCGCGCGGCGTTGGGCACGGGTTGCTCGAACTCGGGCTGCGCGAGGTTGGTAAGTCCCTGCCTTCGGACTTTGCCTATTGGCGCGATTTCGCTGCGCGCTACGTCACGGTGCTGTGCACGTCGGCGCGCGGACTCCCCGAGGATGGCGAGGCAGACGCGGGCGAGGTCCCGCCGCCGCCGGCCGAATCATTGGCGCTGCTCGTGAGCTCGGCACCGCCGATGCCGGGTGGCGAGTACTTGAGCGCCGAGGTTCTCACCGATCTTTGGTCAAAGATCGATGTGGCATTCCGTAAGGAGCGCGCGCAGGGGAAAAAAACGCTTCAGGAATTTCTGCGGTCCGGCAACCCCGCCTGGCACCTCGTCGGCCGGGTCCACTTCAACCTTGCAGAGAACCGTTCCGACGAAGAGGCGCCGTTCGCGTTCATCGCGACCTACACGACGCAATTGTCGGCACAGGGTCGCGCGCAGCATCTGCCGCTCGGTGAGGCCCTGCGAGAGTACGCGGGGGCGCGCAATAGGTCGCGGCTCCTCGCGCTCCTGAAGCCCGTACAGGAGGGCTCGGCGCAATGTCCGTGGTTGCGTGCGATGGTCGAGTCCGGAGAAATTTATCACCCTCTTCGCTGGACGCCCGCGGAAGCCTTTCAGTTCCTGACCGACATGCCGAAGCTCGAGGCGACGGGGATCGTCGTGCGCGCCCCGAGTTCGTGGCAAGCCGGCCGGCCCGCGCGACCGAAAATCAGCGCGAGCGTCGGCGGCCGGGCGCCCTCGGTCCTCGGCAAGGATGCGTTGCTCGACTTTCAGGTGGAACTGACGCTCGGCGAAGAGCCACTCACGGGCGCCGAGATTCGCGCGCTGCTCAAGGGGGCAGATGGCTTGCAGTTCCTGCGGGGCCGATGGGTCGAGGTTGACCGCGCGAAACTCTCAAAGCTCCTCGAGAGGTTCCGCGCCGTTGAGGCGGCGGCTTCGGCCGGCGGTCTTCCCTTCGCAGCGGCAATGCGGCTGCTCGCCGGTGTCTCGGTGGATGACCAGGTGGGGGTTGACGCGGCGCCGGATCCCGACTGGTCGGAGATTGCGGCGGGCCCGTGGCTCGCAGAGACGCTGCGAGGCCTGCGCAGTCCCGAGGGTCTAGCCCGCGTCGATCCCGGCTCGGCGCTGCACGCGATCTTGAGGCCCTACCAACAGGCCGGTGTTCGCTGGCTGTATCTGCTGCATCGTCTGGGCCTGGGGGCTTGCCTCGCCGACGATATGGGAATGGGTAAGACGATCCAGGTCCTCTCGTTACTACTGGTGTTGCAGCAGGAATCCACCCGTGGGGGCCGCTCGCCAGGGACCGCATCGAGCAGCATTCTGGTCGCACCCGCGTCGCTGCTCGCGAATTGGGCCGCGGAAGTCGAGCGCTTCGCTCCCACGCTTAAGATAATCATCGCGCATCCCTCGTCCATGACCGCGGCCGACCTCAAGACGATCGCACCCGAGGGCCTGGCGGATGTGGACCTCGTGATCACGAGTTACGGCGCGCTGCTGCGATATGACTGGCTGACGAGTACGCGCTGGCAGGTGGCGGTCATCGATGAGGCACAGGCCATCAAGAATCCGGGCGCCAAGCAGACGCGCGCCGTCAAAAGGCTCAATGCCCAGACCCGCGTGGCACTTACCGGAACGCCGGTCGAGAACCGTCTCTCGGACCTCTGGTCGATCTTCGATTTCACCCATCCGGGCTTGCTGGGTTCCGGTCAGGCGTTCGCAAAGTACGTGCGGCGCCTCGCCGAGGGCAACAGCTACGCGCCGCTGCGTGAACTCGTGCGCCCCTACATTCTTCGCCGTCTGAAAACCGACAAGTCAGTGATCGCCGATCTGCCCGACAAGACTGAGCTGAAGGCATTCTGCCACCTGAGCTCTCAGCAAGCCGCTCTATACAGCCAAGCGGTCGACGAGCTCGCGGAGGCACTCGATACGGCGGATGGCATGAAACGCAAGGGCGTCGTACTGGCGTTTCTCATGCGATTCAAGCAGATCTGCAATCATCCGTCGCAATGGCTGGGCAATGGCGCATGGGCCGAAGCGGATAGTGGCAAGTTTGCGCGGTTGCGGGAACTCGCGGAGGTCATCGCTGCGAAGCAGGAGAAGGTGCTCGTGTTCACGCAATTTCGTGAAGCGACGCAGCCGATCGCCGCATTCCTCGGCAGTGTCTTCGGTCGCGAAGGCTTGGTATTGCACGGCGGCACACCGGTGGGCAAGCGAAAGGAACTGGTGCGCCGGTTTCAGGATGATGAGCTGACGCCCTTCTTTGTGCTCTCGCTCAAGGCGGGAGGCGCCGGGCTCAATCTGACGTCAGCCTCGCATGTGATCCATTTCGATCGCTGGTGGAACCCTGCGGTGGAGAACCAGGCGACGGATCGTGCATTCCGGATTGGTCAATCACGCAACGTGCTTGTACATAAGTTTGTGTGCCGCGGCACCGTCGAGGACAAGATCGACCGCCTGATCGAGTCGAAGCAATCGCTCGTCAGGGATGTTCTCGAGGGCGGCACGGAACTCCACTTGACGGAGCTCGGGGACCGCGAGTTGTTGAATCTGGTGGCGCTCGATATCCACTCGGCGCGCGCGCAGGCCTGAGGTGTTCAAAACGCGGGGGCGAGGCTGATGTACTTTCGTTGGAAGCCGTATGTACCCGTGGCGGCGCGTCGGGAGAAAGCGGCGAAGACCGCGGCGAAGCTCGCCAAGAAGGGACAGGCACTGTCACCAGTCATCGCGAGCCGCGGTGCGATCGCGAAATCGTTCTGGGGCAAGGCCTGGTGCGAGAATCTGGAGCGCTATAGCGACTATGCCAATCGCCTGCCGCGCGGAAGGACGTATCTGCGTAACGGCTCCGTGATTGATCTCAAGATCGGGGCGGGTGAGGCGAGCGCTCAGGTGATGGGCTCGAGCCTTTACCGGATCAAGGTCGAGATCTCGGCCGTGCCGAGCGCTCATTGGCAAGGTATTGCCCGCGACTGCGCCCGGTCCATCGATACGCTGGTGGAACTGCTCCAAGGTCAATTGTCGGCGTCCGTGATGGAGCGCATCACGCGGCCGGGCAGTGGCCTTTTCCCTTCGCCGAAAGAGATCCGCTTCAGCTGCAGTTGCCCGGATTCCGCCGCCCTGTGCAAGCACATCGCCGCGACGCTGTACGGTATAGGCTCTCGACTCGATGCGGAGCCGCAGTTGCTGTTCGGATTGCGCAAGGTCGACGCGAAGGAACTGATCGCCCGGGCGGGCGAGGCAGAAGCGCTTCCACAGAGGGCGCCGCGCGCCGGACGAATCTTGGATTCCTCGAAGCTGGCCGACGTGTTCGGTATCGATTTGCCCGGTGTCGACCCGAGGTCATCCGCGATGTCACCCGCGAAGATTCCGCATGGGCCGTCGGGCAAGCGGGAAAAGTCGTCGCCCCCTCGGAAAGCCAAGGCAGCGACCCGCAAGCGCGCACGAACCGGACGCAAGCCATCGGGAAAGACCTGATGAAGCCTGATGAACGATGGGTCCAGCTTACCCAGCGCGAGGTCGAGCTGTTGCTGCGCTACGCCTATCCTTTTGAAGCGGAAGCCGCAAAGCTGCGCGCCTGCAATCCTCGACAGGGTTGGTATGACGTAGAGATCGGTTCATTCTGATTGTCGCAGTGGATCGGTGACCTCAGCCATTCCATCAGGAAGATGCGACGCGAGGGACTCCGTGAGGAGCTCGATGCGCTGTGCTGTGTGTTGGAGAATGCGGAGCGCGGAGGATCTGCCGCGCGCGGCCCGGACGGACCGGAGTGAATTGGCGTCGCTAAGCGCTGCTGAGTGATTCTTGAGTCACCGGCGAGGCACCGGTAGCAGGAATCGAACGTTCAATCGAGCCGTATTTTATTGATTCAAATGGTCGGGGTGACAGGATTTGAACCTGCGACACCTACGTCCCGAA
>JAJZFQ010000203.1 GCA_021805275.1 Pseudomonadota bacterium | reverse complement strand
GCGGTGCACCGGCGCACGGCCGGGGTCCCAGTTTATTTGCGGGCCGCGGGGCTGCGCACCCCGCGGCCCGCGGTTCAGGCAGGTCTAATGGAACTCGTGAGCGATCACATCCGCGATCACGCCCGTCGCGACGGCCGCGAGCACGGCATTGCCGCCGACCCGCACCCAGTAGTATCCCGGCGGCGGCGGCGCCAGATGATAGTAGGTCGCATCGGGAATGATATACGCGGGCGCCCGGTAGTCGATCGGCAACCGATCGCCGCGTCGCCAGGCTCGGTAATAGTAGCCCGGCGGCCGGCGGTACGCGCCGTTGTCGAAGTCGCCCCGGCGGCGGTCGCGCCATCGTTCGCGATCGTGTTCGCGACGCCAGTCACGGTGCTCGCGCCAGTCGCGATGCTCGCGACCATCACGGTGATCGCCGTGATGCCACTCCCGATGGTCGCCCCCATCATGGTGTCCGGCCCAGGGCGGCGGATCGGCCAGCGCCAACGAGCTCGTCAGCAGTGACAGCATCATGCCGGCGATAATCATACGTTTCATGGAAAGCTCCCCATCATGCGGCGTCGAGCCGCAGCCAGAGGATCGCGCATCCTCCCTGAGCGCCGGCTGAATGGAACCGCGTGCCCTCCCCCTCGGGAGCGAGTCGGCGGCCGCCGCGAAATATGTCGCATCCATCACGAGGCGATGAGGCTCTCGCGACCGACCGACCGCCGAGCTTCAAGCGCAGCCTCGGCCGCGGGCACGGCACCGAAACGCGGCTGCCGCAGCGCGCGCGCGCAGACGCTGCTAGAGTCTGCGGCGCCTGTCCCCACCGGGACTGACCACCCGAACCCGACACCATGAGCACCCAGCTGAAAGCCGGATCCCTGTCCTTCATCGAGTCCCTGGTCATGGGGGTGGCCGGCAGTGCGCCCGGCTACTCCATCGCCGTGAGCACGGTCGCTCTGCTGACTGTCGCCGGCACGCTCGCACCCGGCGCGCTCATCATCTTCGCCGTCCCCATGCTCGGCATCGCGGTCGCCTACAAGGCGCTGAACCGACACACGGCGCACGCCGGGGCCGCCTATCAGTGGACCTCAGCGGCCTTCGGGCCGCTGCTCGGCTACTTCTCGGGATGGGCCCTGCTGGTTGCCTCCATGGTGTTCATGATCACCGGCTCGCTGCCGATCGCGACTTCGACGCTCGATTTCATCAACCCCGCGCTCGCCAGCAACGTCATGCTCACCACTGCGGTGGCCACCGTCTGGTTCCTGCTGGTGGCGCTGATCCTGATCAAGGGCATCGAGATCACCAGCAAGGTCCAGCTGATCCTCAGCGCAATCGAACTGGCGATTCTCGCGCTGGTGCTGATCGCGGCGTTCGTGCACGCCGGCTCCGTACCGCTCGCCAACCCCTTCTCGTGGTCGTGGTTTGGGCTGCATTACACGCCGGCCGCCCTGTCCGGAGCCGCCCTGGTGTCCATCTTCTTCTATTGGGGATGGGACGTCACCGCCAACCTTTCCGAAGAAACCCGCGACGCCGAGCAGACCGCCGGTAACGGCGGGTTCTCATCCGTGTTCGTCACGATCGGCTTCTACGTCGCCTTCACTCTAGCGGCTTTGTTCCTGTTCACCCTGCACGGGGCGCGCAGCGTCTCGGACAACATTATCTATGCCATCGCGCTGCGCGCCGGACTCGGACGCGTCGGGGCGCTATTCGCCTCAATCGCCGTCATCCTCTCGAGCATCGGCACGCTGGAAACCACGATGCTGCAGTTCTCTCGCACCTTGTTCGCGATGGGGCGTGATGGCGCCATGCCCCCCGCGTTCGGTGTCTGCAGCCCGCGCACGCAAACACCGGTGCGCGCCATGTACCTGCTGATAGGCATTGGACTGGCCGTGCTGTGGGCCGCAAGCCTGATGCCGAGCGTCAATGACATCATCCAGGACAGCGTGAATGCGATCGGCGTGCAGGTCACCTATTACTACGGCCTGGCGGGCTTGGCGGCCGCCTGGACGTTCCGGTCGCTGTACAAGGAGTCCGTGCTGCGCTGGCTCGGCATTGCGGTCTTCCCGTTCCTCAGTGCAGTCTTTCTCATCGGCATGGGACTGTATGCCGTCACGACCTTCAACCCCCTCACCAAGGCCGTGGGCCTCGGCGGCCTGGTGGCTGGAATCGTGTTCTTCCGGCCACGCCGTCGAGTTACGACCGCCTCAGCGCTGCCCGCCTCAGAGTGACGCGACGCAGCCGGCTGGCGACAGTGAGCGCAAACTCGCCCGTCTTCCGATCCGACAGGTACCGCGGCGGCCGCAGTGCCGCTCTGCGCGACGTCATCCTGCCGATGAGCGCCGCCGCCCACGACCCGGGAGGTGCGCTCCCGCCGTGAGCCGATCCGAACCGTTGCAGAGGAGTTCACATCCCGGCCACGCGCATGCACCGACGAGCGACCTTCGGCCAGTCGTGCTCGCGCGGGCCCAGACTGGCCGACGTTCACCCCGACCATGACGAGCGGACGGCAAGGCGCCTTGCGGATGTGCTCGCAACTTCGCCCGCAGCGGATTTCGTGCCACTGAGCATCGGGCGGATGACCAGACGCCGGATCGCGCGTGCACAGAGCGCGAGAAATTCGAGCGTGACGCGTCGGGGGGCGGATTTCGGGGAAATCGCGGCGAGAAGCGTCGGTGAAGGTGCGGTTGGCAGAATCGATTTGGCGGCGTGCGCCGGCGCCGCACAACTGAACCCTAGGCCATATCTTCTGCGGAGAGCGCATTCACATGAAGGTGACCATCCTCGATGACTATTTTGATACGCTCAGGTCGCTGCCCTGTTTCGATCGACTGTCCGCCCACGAGGTCGTTGTCTGGAACGACCATCTGCAGGACGAAGATCGGCTGACCGCGCGGTTGCTCGACACCGAAGCTCTGGTGCTGATACGCGAGCGCACGAAGATTGGCGCCTCCCTGATCACTCGCCTGCCGAATCTTCGCCTCATCAGCCAACGCAGTGTCTATCCCCACATCGACGTCGCTGCGTGTACACGCGCGGGCGTCATCATTTCCTCCGACCTGCACGCCGGAACACCCTCCTATGCGACGGCCGAACTGACTTTCGGCTTGATCATCGCCGCGGCACGTCAGATCCCGCAGCAGATGGCCTCTCTGAAAAGTGGTCGATGGCAATCCGGCGTCGGGACGAGCTTGCGCGGCAAAACGCTTGGAATCTTCGGCTATGGACGGATTGGCCTGGCGGTTGCCGAGTACGGGCGGGCGTTCGGCATGCGCGTGCTGTTCTGGGCGAGCGATGCATCCCGAGCGCGGGCCCAAGCCGATGGTTGGGCCGTCGCCGAAAGCAAGCACCAATTTTTTGCGACCTGCGATGTGTTGTCCTTGCATTTGCGACTCGTCGAGGCAACCCGAGGCATCGTGAACGCCTCAGACTTGGCCCTCATGAAGCCCGCAGCGATATTCGTCAATTCCAGCCGGGCAGGACTGATTGAGCCTGGAGCTCTCCTCGCGGCCCTGAGAAGGGGACGCCCTGGTTTCGCCGCCATTGACGTGTACGATCACGAGCCGCTCCTCGATCCGAGCGATCCGCTTCTGACCTTGGATAATGTCATCTGCACGCCACATATTGGCTATGTGACACGAGAGGAATGGAATCTTCAGTTCACGGACGTCTTCGAGCAAATCAACGCGTATGCGGCGGGATCACCCATCAACGTCGTGAATCGAGAGGCCCTGTCAAGAGAAGTGCCACGGAGTCCCGCTCGACCCCGATCTTCGGAATGAGACCTCGGCGGATACGGTTGCGATATCTTAGGAACGCTCCCGGGCGAGTGATCGCAGTGCCTCAGCCAATATTCAAGATTTCCAATACGACACATTGATGAACGGGCACGCACCCGCAATCGTGCTCAATCCGCGCGTGCAGGGAGCGCCGCCCAAAGAGGCGCAATGGTACCGTGCCCTCAACGACGGCAGGCGGATCGAAGAGCCCCACCCAATCGCCTTGCGCCTCTCGTACGGGTTGCGGCAGGTGCAGCGCAGCGGCGAATGCCCGATCCGCGGATGAGCAGGTCAGTGAACGTTCCCAGCGGCCTTGCACCCGAGATCCCCTCGCAATGCCTCCCGGGAGCTTCGAGAGGGCCATGGCGAGCGCCTGCACCGCTCGCGGGTCCGGCATGGGGAGTCGAAGATGCTGGCGCCCGGCCCGCGCGTCTTTCTCGACCCCTAGAGGCATTGCGCTCGACGCCGAGTGCCGCGGCGCTCCCATTCGAAACGATAGCCGAATGTCAGGTGCAGACCCACTTCACGCGGCGTGAGTGGCACAGTGCGCCAGTCCCTGTCCGGCCGCTGTTCATCGGTCATGATTGGCTCCGTTTCCGGCACCTCCACTGCCGAGAGTCTTCGCATTCATTCTCTCAAGGATCGCTGTGGCGTCCTTGGCGGCCAGGCGCACGTCGCGGCTGACGTTGAATTCCCAACCGCCGATGGCTTTCAGCGGCCGCTCGGTCGCGCCCTCGCGGGCGAGGTCAGTTGCAGTGGTCTCGATGAAGCGCTATGGAGCAGCGCTGATTCCCACCGGATTCCCACCGACCAACGGTTCTCTTCGCGGACAAATATGGACTGAGCGAACCCGCCCCGCGACGAAGCGGCTCACTGCCGTTCCCCGCGGCGCGACCACCTTCCGGGCGCAAATCTGGTTGGGCCGGGACCCGGGCGGTGCGCGAGGGCATGCGCGATTTGTCACCGGACAGTCAATTGCCCTCACGCCGGCATGAGGAAGCACGGCACTGACGACCGGATTATCTTTGAAAAAGTGTACTTATCGTAGTTTAGCTACGATGAAGCTAATAAAACAAAGCTTGTGCGCTTTTGAATTATCGATATAATCGTAGTATGGCTACGATAAGTGGAGATAAACTAAAGCGACTCTACACCCGCCTTGCGCCCGGAACGCCGGTCACCTCCGCCGATCTCGCCACCCTCGGCATATCGGCCGATCTGGCCGTCCACTACGCCCGGACGGGCTGGCTGGAGCGGATG
>JAJZFQ010000121.1 GCA_021805275.1 Pseudomonadota bacterium | reverse complement strand
GGTCACGAAGAGTAAAACGTTGCAGATATATTGAACTAGCCACGCTCGCTCGTTAAATCTCTTGCCATACCAAGAGTGCTAGTTAAAAATAAGGCGCTATGTTTAAATAATGGAGCCGGCGGGTAAAGTGCTTCCACCCTGGGACCGAAGCGATGAAGCGGGATCTGTTCGGAACATACATTGAGACCACGACCCTCGGCGAGACCGTCCGCGCCTTCGTACCTCCGGTGCTGCCTCCCGATCCGCCTCTCGCCTTTATGGCGGGGTCTCAACGTGCACTGGATCGAGCGATGCTCTCCCTCGGACGACTCGACGGCGCTGCGACGACGATGCCTAATGTGGACTTGCTGCTCTATACATTCGTTCGCAAAGAGGCAGTTCTCTCCTCCCAGATCGAAGGCACCCAATCCACGCTGGATGAGCTGCTGGCACACGAGATCGCGGCGGTGCGCGGCGCACCGGGTGATGACGTACGGGAGGTCTCGCGCTACGTCGACGCAATGAACCACGGCTTGGAACGAATGGCCGGCGGCTTCCCACTCTCGACCCGGCTGCTGCGCGAAATGCACGGCATCCTGCTCGCCGATGGACGCGGTGCACAGAAGCAGCCCGGTGAAATTCGCCGCTCCCAGAACTGGATCGGAGGTACGCGGCCTGGCAATGCGGCCTTCGTGCCGCCACCGCCCACTCACCTGGATGCGTGTCTCACGAATCTGGAGCAGTACTTGCACGAACCGGCCACTCCCGTCGTGAAAGCGGCCCTCGCCCATGTGCAGTTCGAAACCATTCACCCATTTCTGGACGGCAATGGCCGTGTCGGGCGCTTGCTGATCACCCTGATGCTCTGCCACGACCATGTTTTGCACAAACCATTGCTGTATCCCAGCTTGTATTTCAAACAGCACCGGCAACAGTACTACGCGGAGCTGAACGCGGTGCGTGCGCAGGGGGACTATGAGCGCTGGATAGATTTTTTCGCGGAGGCGATTCGTCACAGCGCAGAGGTCGCGATCGAAACCGGCCGGCGTGTCACGCAGGCGTTCCACGAGGATCGAACACAGCTACGCGCGGTACCTAGGATTGCCGGCTCGCTGCTCATGATCCAGGAGGCGCTGCAAGCCAAGCCTGTCGCCACGGTGGCGACACTGAGAGAAGCTACGGGGCTCACGACGCCGACCGTCAATTCATTGCTGCGCGAGCTGGAGTCGCGCGGGATCATCAAGGAGTCTACGGGACGCGCCCGAGATCGGGTGTACGTCTACCGACGTTACCTCGAGGCATTGGCTGCCGAGGAGGAGGCGCCCGTGAATGTCGCCGCGGCATCCGGCGGGTGAAGAGCTCGGGATGAGCGGCAAGCAACAGTTTGAACGAATTTGGAAGTGTGATCCGGAAACCGCATGGGGTTCGCGCAGCACGAGGCCGATTCACCTGCGGTTTGGCAGACAGAAACCCCGCCGAACACTGGCGTTTCTGATCCGACCAGAACACCGTGGAAGTCTGCAGCCTTCCCTGGACTGGTCGGGGTGAGGCGATTTGCGCTGTTCCTGCGGTCCCTATTCGAATCAGAGTTCGATGACTTCCCAGCACTGCATCGACTTCTGCAAAGGAAGTCCGGGTCCTATGCTTCGCCGGTGCACTGAAGCCAGCTCGGTGCACGCCCGCCTCGCAAGAGGTCTGCCCCGGTGGTAGGTAAGCGGATCCGGACTGACGAAGCCCCGCTCCCGGCGGGGTTTCGCGTCTCCGGGGGGCGGCGCGGGGGCCGGATCGCCTCTCCCATGCCGTATCATTAGTACATTAGTATCAGTTTTATGATACTATCGTGCTAATATGATCTTCTCTGCTGGTGATCTCGGTTTCAGCCCGGAGGCTGAGTTTCGCGACCGGACTCAGATGCAATTCATTGCCCTGCTGGTGCGGCAGGGGGCCAGCCGCCTCATCCTGAAAGGCGGGATGGCCATGCGGGCACTCTACGGAAGTACGCGCCTCACCAAGGACGTAGATTTCGACTGCGAAGACAACGTCTCGCAGCAGTCCATGCAGACTCACATGAACAAGGCGCTCATGCAGGCAGCCCGGCTTGTGGGACTGGCGGGCGTAGAGGTCGCCCAGACCAAACGGGGCGAGCGCTCCGCCCGGTGGCGGATCGTGGGGACGGCGGCGGGTGACGTCAAGATCGTTTGGGAAGTCGAGGTATCACGTCGGGGAGTTCCGCCTCCCGAATTTATCGAGACGAAGCCTTTCGATACACCGATCGCATACCGCATTCCGCCCTTCAGTGTCCGCGTGTACGGACCGGCCGCAATGGCTGGCGGCAAGGTAAATGCATTACTGAGCGAGAACCGCAGTGTTCCGCGCGATGTGTACGATCTGTCGGAGTTGATCCGGCACGGCGCTGATCCGACCGAACTATGGATTCGCCGGATTTCGCGACAGATCCTCGAGCGGAAGCGGCCGGTCATCATGGCCAAGATCGAGCTCATCGATTTTGCAATGGCTGCCGCGGAGCTACTGCCGTACATCGCCCCAGAGATACGCCAGTCCATAGACGAGGTCCGGTGGGATGAGATTCGCCTCGACGTTGCGCATCATTTGGAGCGGTGGGTCGACTCCGCCATGGCACGTGCGGAAGACTCCGGCGAGGATGATCATGTCCAGACAGCCGACATCGATCTTGCTGGGCGCTGAGGCGCCGCGTGTCCTCACGATCCCGATGCTTGCCGCGGTTCTATCGGACCGGCGCAAGCAGCCGGCCCGCAACACGCTTTTTCGATGGGTCCGCGAACAGGTCGCGAGCGGCTCTCTGCGACCGATGACCCGTGGGCTCTATATTAACCAACTGGCGGCACCGAGACCGACAGCGGCCGAAGCCGCCGGATTCATACGAACCGGGGCGATCGTGAGTCTTCAGACTGTGCTGGGCGAGGCCGGTATCACTAATAACTTTCCTGATGTCGTGACTAGTGTGGTTCCTCACGAACGCGGCCACGTGCCGTCCGTGGGGCCGGTGAAGGCGGCCGACATTGAATTTCGCTTCCATTCCATGCCGGCGCGACTCCTCGACGACCGCGCCGGGCAGCTGGAGGATCGTATTGACCTCGAGGTCAAGTATTCTCGGGCAACGCCGGAAAAGGCGCTGCTGGACTGGCTCTACCTGGGGGAGTCTCGTTATTCGAGAATTGCAGGCCCACCTCTGGATGTCGAGATCGAGCGGCTCAACGGCCCGCGCTTACGCAGGCTGGCCCGGTCCATGGAACTCGTCGAGCAACTCAAAGTCTGGCAGACACGAAAGAAGGAATACGATCTCGACCCGGACGTGAGGGAGAACGCGTCTGACGATGAGTAGCGCGAGGTGCCATCCATCCGTCGCCGCTATGGCAGCGGGTGCGGCCGGAACTCCGCGGAAGCCAGTGGCCTTCCGTGGAATGGTCGGGGTGAGGCGCTACACGCTGTTCCTGCGCTCGCCGTGCGTGTCCGGGTGAGATAGCTGGGTTTCTGGGAAAGCGCGTTTTGGATCAGCGCCCTAGAGGCGGTCTCCGCGAGGACAAGTCGGGGGTAGGCCGCGCATCAGGCAAATTACCTTGCAGTCATTTCTTCCAGAATGATATCATTGACAGCATTCTGGTCGTCCCGAAGTCGTTATGGCTGTCGTTACCGTTCGCAATCTACCCGACGAGACCCATCGCGCGCTCCGAATGCGAGCTGCACAGCACGGTCGGAGCACGGAAGCCGAGATCCGGGCGATCCTGGAGGATGTCGTGCGGCCCGAGGGTCGGGTGAAGATCGGCTCGGCGCTCGCCGCTTTCGGTCAGCGCTTTCGCGGCCTTGATCTCAACGTTACCCGTGATCAAAGCTCGCCGCGCACGGCCTCGTTCGTGTGATCATTCTCGATACGAACGTCGTCTCCGAGCCCATGAAGCCCGACGCTGATCGCCGGGTGCAGTCCTGGCTGGATGAGCAGATCGCCGAAACGTTATATCTCACTTCGATCAGCCTGTCGGAACTGCTTCTCGGGGTCGAAGTTCTGCCAGATGGAAAGCGCAAGGAAGGACTCGCCGTCGCGCTCGCCGAGCTTATAGGGGCGCTCTTTGCATCACGGATTCTGCCATTTGATCAGCAGGCCGCCACGATGTATGCAACACGCATGAGCCGAGCCCGTGCGTCCGGACGGACGGTCTCCATGGCCGACGGCCAGATCGCCGCCATTGCTGCGGTGCACGGATTTAAGGTCGCCACGCGCGATACTGCACCGTTCGTCGCCGCTAGCGTGCCGGTCGTAAATCCGTGGAAGTTTGGAGAGAAGACCGAAAAGCCTTGATCACGCCACGAATGTGCGTCCGTGGATCGACAGGCACAGCGTGCGGGTGTACCCGGAGGCTGCATGTTGGCATGTGTTGATCAGTCGGCGAGCTTGCCAAGCAGCGCTGTCGAGCGCTCAGCAGCCTTCCCTGGACTGGTCGGGGTGACAGGATTTGAACCTGCGACACCTACGTCCCGAACGTAGTGCTCTACCAGGCTGAGCTACACCCCGAGCGAAGGAACCCGCCGCCCGGTGGAGGCACACGGTGGCGGGGCCGCGAAGTGTACTGAAGCGGCGTCCGCGCTTCAACGCCAATTACACGATGGCCGTTGCGCCGATCAGGTGGTGTGCTCCACCGCGAAGTGTGCCAGCGCCGCCAGACCGCGCTTGTAGGGCGTATCGGGCAGCGCCTGCAGCGACTGGAGCGCCTGGTCAGCGGCTTGCTGGGCGAGGCGGGCGGCATAATCGAGTCCGCCGGTGGCTTCGATCGCCTCGATGATCGGTTCGATCTCCGCGCCGCCTTGCTCGATGGCTTGACGGATCACCGCGCGCTGCGCCTCGGTGCCCCGGCGCAGCGCATGAATCAGCGGCAGCGTCGGCTTGCCCTCGGCCAGATCATCCCCGAGGTTCTTGCCGCGCTCGGCCGGGTCGGAGCGGTAATCGAGTACGTCATCGACCAGCTGGTAGGCGGTGCCGAGGTGCCGGCCGTAGGCCGCGAGCGCCTGGCGCAGCGGCTGCGGACCGCCGGCGAGCACGGCGGCGACTTCCCCGCCGGCCTCGAACAGCTTGGCCG
>JAJZFQ010000294.1 GCA_021805275.1 Pseudomonadota bacterium | reverse complement strand
TCAATTCCATCATGTTCCCGGTGATCTTCACCCTGACGCTGGAGCGCTCGAGCGCCTCGAACGCGGCCACCTCGGGATTGCTGTGCATGGCCATCGTCGGCGGCGCGGTGCTGCCGGTGATCGTCGGACAAGTCGCCGACGCCACGGGCCTGCACTCGGCGTACCTGGTGCCCATGCTCGCCTACCTGTGCATCAGCGTCTTCGGGATCGGCGCCACCCGCGCGGTGCGCGTCGGCGCCGCCTGCAGCGATCTGTAGCGTGCATCCAGCGGCGCGCTGACACCGTCGGCGCCGGGGAGCTCACCCCGGCGCGGCGGACACCGGCACATCGGCCGCCGAGGGCTGCCCCGCGGCGAAATAGCTCTCGTGCGCGCGTGCCGCGCGCACCTCGCGTGCAATATTCTCTCGCAGCGCATCGATCTGGCTCTGCGCTCGCCTCAGCGCACTCGCATCGATCAGCGGGTCCGAGGCCACCGGACGCAGGCCGAGCCCGGCGAACACGTAGAACCAGGACAGATCGGTGAACAACTCACCGGCTCGCCCTCTGATGCGCCCCGTGCCCTGATACAGCTCAATGCGCTCCATCAGCGTCTGCGGCAACGGCACGGCCTGCACATCCCGCCAGAACGGCGTGTCGGTGCGCCGAGTCCCCCAGTAATGCAGGATCAGGAAGTCACGGACGTGCTCGAACTCCTCGATCAGCTCGCGGTTGTACGCGGCGATATTGGCCGGATCGAATCCACGATCGGGAAAGTGATCGAGCAGATTGAAGACGCCATTGATGACCAGTTGGATACTGGTCGACTCGAGTGGCTCGAGAAAGCCCGACGCCAGGCCGAGTGCCACGCAGTTGTGACTCCACAGTCGCCGGCGATGGCCGGCCGTGAAGCGCAACACGCGCGGCTCGGCGAGCGGTGCGCCCACTCGGGCGAGCAGATCCTCGCTCGCCGCCGCGTCACTGGCGTGCGCGCTCGAATACACGTATCCGTTGCCGAAGCGATGCTGCAGCGGAATGCGCCATTGCCAACCGGACGGGCGCGCGCTCGCCAGCGTGTAGGGGGGGCGCTCTGCGCCCATGGCCGTCGGGGCCGCCACCGCCCGATCGCAGGGCAGCATCGCGCGCCAATCGACGTATCCGCTGTGCAGGACCTGCTCGATGAGCACGCCCTGGAATCCGCTGCAATCGATGTACAGATCGGCTCCGAGCCGCCCGCCATCGGTGAAGACGATCTCATCAATGAAGCCGTCGGCCCGCCGGGTCGCCGACGCCACCGTGCGCTCAAGCCTCTGTACGCCGAGTCCGGCGGCGAAATGACGCAGAAACCCTGCGACCGTCGCCGCATCGAAATGCAAGGCATACCGCAGCCCCGAGACGGCCCCCGTCGCACGCGCCTCCGGAAAGCGGAACTTGCCGGCCTCGGCGAGCGCCGCGCACAGACTAAACTCGGCGATCCGCGGATGCAGATCCGCCGCGACCGCGCGGTGCCAATAATGATGGAAGGGGCGCCGCTCGACCGTCACACCGAACGTCCCGAACGGATGCCAATACTCGTGTCCGGGCCCCGACCAATCTCGATACAGAATCCCGAGCTTGTAGGTCGCGCCCGTCGCACGGACGAACTGCTGCGCGTCGATCCCCAGCAAGCGCAGCAGATCGACGAACGGCGGGATGGTCGCCTCGCCCACGCCGATCGGGGCGATCTGCCCCGACTCGATCACGCTGATCGAGGTCCCCGCCGGGGCGGCCCGGGCCAGTAGGCTGGCCGCGAGCCACCCGGCGGTTCCCCCGCCGACGATGGCGATCGAACGAATGCGCCGCTCGTCGGACATGACGGCCTCAGTTGCGGAAATGGAACCCGAAGAAGAACCGTCGACCCCAGTTGTCGTACGTCAAAGGCTGATTCGGCCACTGCAGATAGTCATGCGTCGCCGCATCGGTCAGATTCGTCGCCGACAGGACTATTCCGAAGTGCTTGTTGAAGTTGTAGCCCACCTGCGCATCGAGCTCCCCGTACGGTGCCTGCCAGACCTCAAGCGTCTGCGGCTGCCCGGTCGGACCCTGGATGCTGAAGGTCGAGCCCTCGACGTTGGCGCTGATCGCCTTGGAGCGGTACGTGTACGCCAACCGCCCGGAGAATCCGAACCGCTGGTAGTACAGCGTTGCGGCCAGGGAATTCTCCGACACGCCCGGGAACGGCATGCTGTTGGTGTAGGTCAGCGGGACATTGAGATTCATCTCGGACTTCGACAGCGTGTAATTGAAGTCGACGCCAAATCCATTCAGCAGGCCGCTGAACGGGTATTCCGTACCGAGGATGACCCCGTAAATGTCACCGCCATCGCCATTCTCAGGCTGCGAGACGTTCGCCGTCACGCCGTTCACGGTAGTCGCAACGTTCGCGGTGTAGGGGAAGCTGTCCACCTGCTTGTAGAAGCCCTGCATCTCCGCCACCGCGCCGCGTGCGAAGTAGTTGAAGTACCCGAGCAGGAACTGATTCGCCCGGTACGGCTGCAGCTGCGAATTACCGCCACTGCCACCGGCGAAGATGAAGTTCGTGCCCGATCCGCTCCGAGTGAAGTTGTACGCCTCACCGACACCGAGCTGGGCCAGATCCACCGGCGCCGTCACGCGCGCCGCGCTCAACCGCAGCTGCTGGGAGTGCGTCAGCTCGAGCGTGTAGTTGAACGTCGGCAGCACATCCGTGTAGCTCTGCACATGCTGGATGGCGATGTTGTTCGAATTCACGCCATTCCACGAGGCAGTGCCGTAATACGACGGCACCGGCGCCTGCTCACCCCCATCGATCGTGATCTTGGTATTGACGACGCGGACGCCGAAGTTGATGTGATAGTGATCCTGCGGCGAGCCGATATCGGCCATCAGGTAGGAGGCGATCTGCCGGTAGTTGACCGAGTAGGAGCTCAGCGTGTCCTGGAAGAACTGCTCGGTATTGTTGGTCACTCCGGCGCCGTTCCAGATGGTATTGAGGAACGTCGACGGATTGGTCATGCCGCCGGCGTACGGGTTCTTCACGGTCATGGGACCTGACCCGAAGTTGTTCACCGTCTGCATCAAGCCCGGCGCGCTGAGTCCGGTCGAATAGGGAATATTCGGCGTGGAATAGCCCGGATCCTGATAATAGAGCCAGGTGCTGCAGGTCGCGCAGCTCGGCTGAATCCCGATGACGTTGCCGTTGATCAGGTAGCGGCCGAAGATTTCGCTGACGTCGTTCGTGCCGTAGCGCGCGCCCGCGGAAATCGTCGTCGCACGGATGCCCGAGGGCTTCCAATGCAGATTGAGCTTGACGGCCTTCAACGTCTCCTGACCGAGGTTTGCCCACGCCCAGGCCGACTTGAAGGTCGTGTAGGCCGGGTTCGACAGCACGTTGGTCGGATAGGAGACCGTCGGCAGACCCGAAGTGCCGCCATTGGCGTAGGTGAAATTGTATCCAGGACTCGCATACGGATCGGTGCCGCACACCGCCCCGCCGTTGTTGCAGCCCGGCGCGCCGAGGCTGGTCGGCACCCCGGCGGACGTCTCATACAGGCCATGCTCGGTGTCCTGCTGATCCGCCTGCATGTTCGAGCTCATCTTCGAGTAGAACACGCCGAGATTACCACTCACCGGACCGCCGTTATTGAAGTCGGTCTGCCACTGGAAATTATTCGCGTGGTCGCTGGTGCTCTGGTAGAGCGTCGCCGTTTCCGCGCCGTTGGCGGTAAAGGTGCCGCTCTGCACGACCCCATTGCCGTCGATCGAATACGGATAGGCCGGGTCGATGCCGGTGATCGGGAACTTGGTGTTTCCGGCCCCGTTGAAGTAGATCTTGTTCGAGTAATTGATCTGGGTGTCTTTTTCCCCGGAGTAGAACCAGCGCAGCTGCGTGGTCACGGAGTTCGTGACCCGCCAGGCGAGTCCGAGCGTCGCCCCCTCGTTGCTGCGGTTGTCGCTGATATTGCTGAGGTACGCAAGCTCCGGCAGGATGTAACTCTGCGAGGTCTGCGAGTAATTCCCAAGCGTCGTGCCGCCGCTCGCCGGCGGAGTCAGCGCCGAGTTGGTGGTCACCCAGGGCGTACGGTTGTACGACTCGAACTCCTTGTCGAAAGTCTTGTACTTGTCGTAGGAGACGCTGGCGTAAACCGCAAAGCGGCTGTTGAACTTGTAACCGGCGACCAAGGATGCGTTCGGCGTGATGCCGCTCGTGCCTTGCGAGTCGACGCCCTTGACGTTGCCGCCCAGGGTCAGGCCCATCGGCAGGGTGAGCGGATTCTGCGTGCGCAGATTGATCGTGCCGCCGATGGCACCGGACAGATCGGACGCCGTCGGGTTCAGGGCCACCTCGATACCACTGACCTCGGAGCTCGGAACGCTCTCCAGTGAATTGTACTGGAAGTTCGCGCCGGCGCCGCCGTTGGCGGCTTCCCCGGAGGTGTAGAACTCGCGCCCGGTGAGAAAATCATCGCCGTTCAACTCGATGATGTTCTGGCTCAAGCCCTCGACCAGGACCTGCGTGCCGAACCCGTTGGCGCGATTGATCTGGATGCCGGGAAGCCGTTGCAGCGACTCGGCGACGTCCTGATCGGGCATCTGACCCAAATCCTCGGGACTCACCGCCTCGATCGGCTGGATCGCCCGCCGCTCTTCGTTCAAGGCGCTCTCGAGCGACTCGCGAAAGCCGGACACGATGACTTCCTTCAGCTGCGTCGGCGCCGCCGAGGCGCGCGAGGCGCGCGCACCGGTCCCGGCCGACGCGGCCGCAGTCGCCGATGCGCCACCGGCACTCGATGATGGCAGCGCTGTCATTTCTGCGCCAGCAAAACGCCGCGTACTGTTGCGAGCGAGCAGTGCCTGGTGCGTGAACGCCCGCGCGGTCGTTCGTGCGGAGGTTGCCTTCTGGACCGGCACCGCCGCACGGACCGCCTGCGGCGCCAACATCAGCGCCTCGAACGTCAGCGCTGTCAAAATTCCCGTATTAAACGCGCAGTACGAACGCCTGGCGCGCTTCTCTTTACGATGCGACATGCGAATTCTCCCCTCAAGTTAGAACGTCAACGACTCAAAACGCCACGGAGCGCGGCGCCCCCAATTGTTGTCTCATCGCCACAC
>JAJZFQ010000098.1 GCA_021805275.1 Pseudomonadota bacterium | reverse complement strand
GTCAGCGCCACGAGCAGGATGGTGAGCGCGATCTCGTTGGGCGTCTTTTGCCGCTTGGCGCTCTCGACCATGGCGATCATGCGGTCGATGAAGGTTTCCCCGGGGTTGACCGAGATGCGCACGACGATCCAATCGGACAGCACGCGAGTGCCCCCGGTGACCGAGGAGAAATCGCCGCCCGATTCGCGGATCACCGGCGCGGACTCCCCCGTGATGGCGCTCTCATCGACCGAGGCGGCGCCCTCGATGACCTCGCCATCACCCGGAATGAAATCACCGGCCTCGACCAGCACGACATCGCCTTTGCGCAGCGCATCGGCGCGCACACCCGTCACCTGCGCGCGGTCAGCCGGGTCGGCGAGGCGTTTGGCTTGCACGGCCTGTTTCAACCCCTTCAGACTCGCCGCCTGTGCCTTGCTGCGCCCCTCGGCGAGCGCTTCGGCGAAATTCGCGAACAGCACGGTGAACCACAGCCACACCGCCACGCTGAAGATGAACCATGCGGGTGCCTCACCCTGCCCATCGAGCGCCCGCACCCACAGTGCGGTGGTCAACAGGCTGCCGAGGTAGACCACGAACATGACGGGGTTGCGCCACTGCACGCGCGGATCGAGCTTGCGCAGCGCGTCAAGGACGGCCGGTCCGAGCAGCGAGCGATCGAACATCGAGAGCTTGCGGCGCATGTCAATGGCTCCAGAGCATCAGGTGCTCGACGATTGGTCCGAGTGCGAGCGCCGGCACGAACGTGAGCGCACCGACCAGCAGCACCGTGCCGATCAGCAACGCGATAAAGGTCGGTCCATGCGTCGGCATGGTGCCCGCGGAGACCGGAATGCGTTTCTTGGCGGCGAGCGAGCCAGCGATCGCAAGCACCGCCACGATTGGCCAGAAGCGCCCGAGCCACACCACGATGCCGAGCGCCGTGTTGTAAAACGGCGTATCGGCACTGATACCGGCAAAAGCACTGCCGTTGTTGTTACCGGCTGAGGTGAACGCGTAGAGGATCTCGGAGAACCCGTGCGGACCCGGATTGGCCACGCCCACCCGCCCGGCGGCGACGCTGACCGCGATCGCGGTGCCCGTGAGCACGATGAACGGCATGACGAGAATCGCGATGGCGCTCATCTTCATCTCGAACGCCTCGATCTTCTTGCCCAGATACTCAGGCGTTCGCCCAATCATCAGCCCGGCGATGAACACCCCGATGATGGCGAAGATGAGCATCGAATAGAGTCCTGAGCCGACGCCGCCCAACACGACTTCGCCGAGCATCATGTCGAGCAGCGGCACCATGCCGCCGATCGGCATGTAGGAGTCGTGCATCGAATTCACCGCACCGGTGGAGGTGACGGTGGAGAGCGTGCTGAACAGCGTCGAGCCGGCAATGCCGAAGCGCACCTCCTTGCCTTCCATGTTGCCGCCGCTTTGCTGCGCACTCGGCAGTTGACTCACCCCAAGCGCGCTCAGCGCAGGATTGCCCCGCTGCTCGCTGTGATTACACACTGCGTAGAGACCGACGAACATGATCATCATGGCCGCCAGCACCGCCCAGCCCTGGCGGGTATCCCCGACCATGAAGCCGAAGGTGTAGGTCAGTGCGGCCGGGATCAGCGCGATCGCGAACATCTCGAGCAGATTGCTCCACGCATTGGGGTTCTCGTACGGATGGGCCGAATTCGCGTTGAAGAACCCGCCGCCGTTCGTGCCGAGCTCCTTGATTGACTCCTGCGAGGCCACCGGTCCCATCGGCAGCGTCTGGGTGCGGGTGGTGACGGTCTGCAGCCGCGAGGCGCCCGCGGCCGTCGTACTCGGCTGCGGGTAGGTCACCGGCTGCAGCAGCGTCACCTGCTGGTAGTGGCTGAAGTTCTGAATCACGCCCTGGCTGACCAGAGCGAGGGCGATGACGGTGGCAATCGGCAGCAGCACGTAGAGTGTCGCGCGCGTCACATCGACCCAGAAGTTACCGATGGTCTTGGCGCTGTGGCGCGCCAGCCCGCGAATCAGCGCCACGGCCACCACGATGCCGGTCGCGGCAGAGAGGAAGTTCTGCACCGCCAGTCCCGTCATCTGGGTCAGATAACTCATGGTGGTCTCTGGCGTGTAGCTCTGCCAGTTGGTATTGGTGACGAAGCTCACCGCGGTGTTGAACGCAGAGTCCGCCGAGGGCGGCCCGAAATGCTGCGGGTTCAACGGCAGCCAGCCCTGCAGCCGCTGCAGCGCGTAGAGCAGCAGCACCCCGAGGGTGTTGAACACTAACAACGCGAGCGCGTAGTGCTTCCAGCCCATCTGCGCGGCCGGATCGACCCCAGAGAGCCGATAGAGCCACGACTCGAATCGGGCGCCGAGGCCAAGCCCAGGGACGGGCTCCCCCTCCATCACACGCGCCATGTACAGACCGAGCGGCTTGACCGCGAGCAGCGTCACGGCGAGTAAGAGGGCGAGCAGCCCCCAGGACTGGGCAGTCATCAGAATTTCTCCGGCTTGAACAGCGCGTAGAGCAGATACCCGGTGAGCGCGAGCGCGAGCAGGCCGCTGATCAGGTACAGCGCGTTCATGGCGCCTCTCCCAGCCGCCCGATCGCCCAGATGATCGCGTGGGTCAGTGCATAGAGCACTGCGAGCAGCAGCATGAATTCCAGGTCCGCCATGTTCGCGACTCCTCATTGCGCCATCCGAGGATCACTCCCCAGGAGGCGCACGGTAGCGCGCACGGTGTGAGCAGCCGGTGAGAAAAACCGGCTGGTATCGGCCGACACCCTGACGGACAATGCTGCGCCATGAGCGATCGGCTCCGATATCAGGGTTTTCGGCCACTGCGCCCGGGCGCACGCGTGGCCGTGGTGGCGCCCGCCGGCCCCTTCGAGCGCACGGCCCTCGAGGCGGGCCTCGCCGTACTCGAACAACGCTATTCGGTAGACCTCGCCCCGGAGCTCTTCGCCCGGCAGCGCTACCTGGCCGGCAGCGACGCGCAGCGGCTTGGGCAGCTGACCGCGGCGCTGACCGATCCGGAGATTGAGGCGGTGTTCTGTGCGCGCGGCGGGTACGGCGCGATGCGGTTGCTGCCGGCACTCGAGACCCTCATCCCGGGGCCGAAGCCGCTGGTGGGCTTCTCGGACATCACCGCGCTGCACGCCTGGCTGCAGCGCAACGGGCTGATCAGCGTGCATGGACCGGTGCTCACCCAGCTCGGCAAACTCGACACGCACACGCACGAGCGCCTGTTTGCCCTGTTGGAGGACGGCGCGCCGGCCGCGCCGCTTCGGGCCACCGACACGTACGGACCCGGCGCGGCCGAAGGTCCACTGCTGGGCGGGACGCTCGCGGTCCTCTCGCGGTTGCTCGGCACCCCGTACCTGCCCTCCCTCGAAGGCGCCGTCCTGCTGCTCGAGGATGTCGGCGAGCAGCCCTACCGTTTGGATCGGATGTGGACTCACCTGGCGCTGGCCGGGGTGTTCCGCCAGGTTCGGGGCATCGTGCTCGGCGCCTTCACCGCCTGCGAGCCCCGCGATGCCGACTACACGAGTGCTCAAGTGCTGCGTGATTTGGCCGTCGAGACCGGGCTGCCGTGCGCCGCCGGGTTTCCGATCGGCCACGGCGAGCACAATGAGCCCGTGCCGCTCGGGGTGCGCGTACGGCTCGATGCCACGGCCCGCACGCTGACATTTCTTCACGGCGCGACGGGCTGATCTGCCGGGCGCGCCCTATCGCATTCGGTACGATTGCTGCAGGATACCGTCTCGACGTCCACTCACCGAGCCGAAGCCATGCCCTCCATTGCCGACATCGAACGGATTCTGAAGCTCTCCCCGGTCATGCCCGTCGTGGTGATCGATGAACCGGCCATCGCCCCGGATCTGGCGCGCGCCCTGGTGCGCGGCGGTCTGCGCGTCATCGAAGTGACGCTGCGCACGCCCGCGGCGCTCGCGGCCATCGAGGCGATCGCGCACGCCGTGCCGGACATCGCCGTCGGCGCCGGCACCGTCCTGTCGGTCGAGGACCTGCGCGCCGCCGCCAACGCGGGCGCCACGTTCGCGATCTCCCCCGGAGCGACACCGGCGCTGCTCGAGGCGGGCACGCACGCCCCGATCCCGTATCTGCCCGCGGTGGCGAGCGCCTCGGAGCTGATGCTCGGACTCGCCCACGGCTACCACTGTTTCAAATTCTTCCCGGCCGTGCCGGCCGGCGGCACCGCCATGCTCAAGTCCTTCGCGGGACCGTTTCCTCAGGCGCGCTTCTGCCCCACCGGTGGCATCACGCAGGAGACGGTCGGCTCCTTCCTGCAGCTCAGCAACGTGTTGTGCGCCGGCGGATCGTGGCTCTCCCCGGTCGATGCCCTCGCCGGGCGCGACTGGGCGCGGATCGAGGCGCTGGCCGCCAAGGCGGCCGCCAGCAGAACTTGAGTCCCTGAGACGCAGTCCAATGGCCAGTACCACGGGCCATTTCACCATGCCGACCCCTCCGTCCCGCGCGCTTCGGCTGTGCGCGGCCGCGCTCGCCGCGGCCCTGTCGGGCTGCTCGGCGGCGCCGCTGCGGCTCGTCGCTCCGACTCACGCCCCGCACCTGAGCGGCAACTGGCGGCTCGACGCCGCGCACAGCGAACCGATCGATGCAGCGGTAACGCTCCTGCAGGCGCAACTGCACACGCGGATGCTCAAAGCGCTGCGGGCGATGAAGCGCGCCCAAGGGCGCGCGCAGACGCCGCCCCCGCCGCACCCAGGACGGGCGCACGAACAGGACGGATCGTCCGCGCCGCTGCGCAGCGGCGAGCGCACCGTCCGGGAACCCGGCGTCGAAGTGAGTGCCCCGATGTTCGGTGCAGCCTGGGTCCGAGAGCTCATCGGGCACGTCCCGGTCGGCAGCATCCTCGGCCTCGCGCTCTCACCAGGCGAGTTCTCCCTGACCAGCGCGGCCGGCGTGCAGCAGTGTAGCCTCGGCATCCCGACCGTGATCGCCTTTGGGCCGCACGACACGGCGAACCAGAGCTGCGGCTGGCGCGGGCACGCCTTCATCATCGAGCTGCAGCCCCTGCTCGGACCGAAACTGAGCGAGCAGTTCGCGATCGCCCCGGGGGGCGAGCTGGTCATGACGCTGCACCTGTCCGGCCAGGGGGTCGACGTGAGCCT
>JAJZFQ010000049.1 GCA_021805275.1 Pseudomonadota bacterium | reverse complement strand
CCCGGCGAACGCTTGGCGCGCTCAGCCGTCCGTGCAGCGTGTGAGCACGCCGAGAACTCTGAGGAAGGCGATACGATCCGCTTCCGGGACCCGCGCGAGCAAATCGGCCTCAAGCTCGTCGATGACTTTGCGAACCTTCTGGGCAATGCGCCGACCGGCAACCGAAAGCGTCAGTCCCTGAGAACGTCCATCAACCGCCTGGCGAATGATGAGATCTCGCTTGACCAGTCGCGCCGCGAGCGGCGCCAGGTTCGCGCTGGCGATGCCGAGCAATCGACCGATCTCGCTTTGCGTCGCACCGGAATTCGCCGCGATCACCAGCAGCACGCTCGCCTCCGTGGGTCGCAGGTCAAGCCCGGCAAGCCGCGCCGCGAATCGCCCCATGAAGGCCGCCGAGATGCGCCGCAGGGCATAGCCGGGGAGATTTATCAGCGGGTCGCTAAGCACGGCCCCATTTTCTCTGAAATTGCCTTACCGTGCTTGATCGATCGAGCGAAAGTCCTATATCGTATAGTCGTTGGCGCTGCACAAAGGGGAAAACCATGCGATTTGAACGAATCAGCCCGCTCACCGGCAGGGTCGCCAGCAGCGCAGTCGCGATGAGTCCAGCCGACGCCAATGGGATCGCCGCCCGGGCCGCGTCCGCCTTTCCGGCCTGGGCCGCGATGGGCCCGAACGCCCGGCGGGCGGTGCTCAGCAAGGCGGCCGACGCGCTCGAGCAGCGGCGCGACGCGTTCGTCCAGGCGATGACTGCCGAGATTGGAGCCACAGCCGGTTGGGCCCTGTTCAATTTGATGCTTGCTGCGAACATGACGCGCGAAGCTGCTGCCGTCACCACTCGGATCAGCGGCGAGGTCATCCCGTCGGACAAGCCGGGTTGCCTCGCGATGTCGATCCGGGAGCCTGTTGGGGTGGTGCTCGGTATCGCCCCGTGGAACGCACCGATCATCCTCGGCGTGCGGGCCATCGCCGTACCACTCGCGTGCGGCAACGCCGTGATCCTCAAGGCCTCCGAGCTATGTCCGCGCACACACGAGCTTATCATCGAGGCGTTCGCCAGCGCCGGGTTCCCCGAAGGGATCGTCAACCTGGTAACCAACGACCCAAAGGACGCCGGTGAAGTGGTCGGCTCGCTCATCGATCACCCTGCCGTGCGGCGCGTCAATTTCACCGGATCGACCGCTGTGGGTCGCATCATCGCCAAACGTTGCGCGGAGAACCTCAAGCCCTGCCTGCTGGAACTCGGCGGCAAAGCGCCCCTCGTCGTACTCGACGATGCGAATCTCGACGAGGCGGTGAAGGCGGCAGCCTTCGGTGCATTCATGAATCAGGGTCAGATCTGCATGTCGACCGAGCGGATTATCCCGGTCGCCGCAATCGCCGAGGAATTCACGCGCCGATTCGCAGAGAGCGCGGGCACGATGCGTAGCGGGGATCCGCGTGATTCCAAGACGCCGCTCGGCGCCGTGGTGGATCACCGCACAGTCGAACACGTCAACTCCCTCATCGACGATGCCGTCGACGCCGGAGCCCGCGTGCTCGTCGGCGGCAAGGCGCAGGGCGTAGTCATGCCAGCAACCGTCATCGACGGCGTTACGCCGAAAATGCGACTCTACAGTGAGGAGAGCTTCGGGCCGGTTGTCGCCATCATTCGTGCCGCCGACGAGGCGGATGCGATCCGGCTGGCGAACGACAGCGAGTATGGGCTTTCCGCCGCTGTCTTCACCGGCGATGCGGCACGAGGGTTGCGCGTTGCACGCCAGATCCGCTCCGGGATGTGCCATATCAACGGCCCGACAGTGCACGACGAGGCGCAGATGCCCTTCGGGGGCGTGGGCGCGTCGGGATATGGACGCTTCGGGGGAGCGGCCGGAATCGATCAGTTTACGGAGCTGCGCTGGATCACCGTCGAGACGCTGCCAGGACACTTTCCAATCTGACGCGGACGGATCGCGCACTACAGGGGAGAAGACAAGGGTGAAACATGAATATTGAGCGAGTGGAAGCAGAAACCGTTGCGTTCACAGTGCAGGAGGGCATCGCCTGGGTGCAATTCAACAGGCCCGAAAAGCGCAACTGCATGAGCCCCGCACTCAACCGCCAGATGATGCGTGTGCTTGATGAACTCGAATATCAACCGGATGTCGGGGTGCTCGTGCTGACCGGCGAAGGATCGGCATGGTCCGCGGGCATGGATCTCAAGGAATACTTCCGCGAAACGGAGGCCAAAGGTCTCGGCGCCGTGCGCCAAGCCCAGCGCGAGGCGTACGGCTGGTGGCGCCGTCTGCGCTGGTACCACAAGCCCACCATCGCCATGGTGAACGGTTGGTGTTTCGGCGGTGGCTACGGACCGCTGTTTGCGTGTGACCTCGCATTCGCCGCCGAGGAGGCCCAATTCGGCCTCTCGGAGGTTAACTGGGGAATCCTGCCCGGAGGTGGGGCCAGCAAGGTCGCCCGCGAACTGCTCGGCTTTCGCCGCGCCATGTACCACGCGCTGATGGGAGAGAGCATCGACGGACGCACCGCGGCAGAGTGGGGCCTCGTGAATGAGGCGGTGCCTCGTGAGCAGCTGCGCGAGCGTGTGAGCACGGTCGCCAACGCGCTACTGAAGAAAAGCCCGGTCGCCCTGAAGGCCACCAAGGATGCAATCAGACGCGTCAGCGAGATGACCTACGACAACGCCGAGGACTATCTCGTGCGCGCACAGGAAGCGGCCAACTTCTTCGATAACGAAGGCCGCAAGGAGGGAATCCACCAGTTCATCGATGAAAAATCATTCAAGCCGGGTCTAGGCACCTATGAGCAGTCCGGTCGGCGCTCCGGTGAAGTCTGACCGGACAGACGGCCTTGCGCTGAGAGCTGCGATTGAGCGATTGCTGCGTCCCCGTTCGGTTGCAATCGTCGGAGCCTCGGCGAGCCGGGGCGCACTGGGTGCATCGGTACTCGCGAACCTCGAGCGGTCGGGATACCGCGGCGACATTCATCTGATCAATCCGAACCGGACCGAGATTGGCGGTCGCCCTTGCCTGAAGGACATCGACGCACTTCCGCTCGGTATCGACGCTGCCGTACTTGCCATTCCCCGGTCCGCTGTGCTCGAGTCGATCGCCGCCCTCACACGCCGTAACGTCGGGGCCGCGGTGATTTTCTCGGCGGGCTTTGCCGAGGGCGGCGAAGCCGGGCGTGCCGAGCAACAACAGATCGTCAGCCTTGCCGCTCGGAACGGGATGCTCATCGAGGGGCCGAACTGCCTCGGCATGGTCAACCACGTCGACGGCGTCGCCCTGACCTTTGTCGAAACGTCCTGTGCGCCGCTGCGCGACCGACCGGGCGTCGCGCTCGTGAGTCAGAGCGGCGCCATGGCCTGCGTGCTCGGTACCGTACTGACCAGCCGTGATGTCGCGTTGTCCTATGCGATTTCGACGGGCAATGAGGCCGCGAGCGGCGTCGAGGACTTCATTGAATACCTGCTCGAGGATGAGCATACTGCTGTCATTGGGCTGATTGTCGAGCAGTTCAGACAGCCGCGGCGTCTGCTGGCGCTCGCGCACCGAGCGATCCGCAGCAACAAGCAACTGGTCCTTCTGCACCCCGGCCGCAGCAGCGCGGCACGGGCTTCGGCGGCGACCCACACCGGCGCTCTGGCTGGGGACTACGCGCTGATGCGGATCAAGGTCGCCGCGGAAGGGATCGTCACGGTCGATACCCTGGAGGAACTGGGCGACGTCCTGGAGATCGCGCTGCGCGCTCCGGTGCTGCGCCCGCGCGGCGCAGCTGTGATTACCGAATCAGGGGCCTTCAAAGCGCTGACACTTGACCTGTGCGAGCAGGTGGGGCTCCCGCTGCCGGCGCTGGATGCCACGAACGCCCCGGCGCTGCGTGCCGCAATTCCCATGTTCGTTCCCGTGAGCAACCCACTGGATCTCACCGCACAGGGACTCGTGGAGCCGCAGATCTTCGCCCGCACCCTGTCGGCGCTCGCGGCGGACGAACGGGTCGGCGCCATCATCTTCGATGTCATCCAGACCGATCCGGCGACATGTGAGCGGAAGTTCCCGACAATACTCACGGCGCTGCGGGAATTGAGAGCCGCGCCGCCCGTCATCCTCGCGGGACTCGACGAGGGAGCCCCAGTTCCAACGCAATACATCCGGGCGTTGCGGGACCTGGGAGTCCCGTATTTTCCATCGCCCGAGCGCGCTGTCCGGGCGGTCGCGCGACTTCACGCAGCCGCAGCACAAGAGCCTCTCGGGCCGATCGAGCCGATCTTGATGGGCGACGCCCCTCTGCCCTCGGGAATCATTCCCGAGCACCGCGCCAAAACATTTCTTGGGCCACTCGGCATTCCCTTTCCCGCCGGGGAACTCGTCCGGACGCTGGCCGAGGCAGTCCATGCCGCGGATCGTGTGGGGTATCCGGTCGCATTGAAGGCCCAGTCGGCGGCGCTATCGCACAAGAGCGATGCGGGTGGAGTGGTGCTCGCTCTACCCGACCGCGACTCGCTGACGTCGGGATGGAAGCGGCTGACTGCGGATCTCGCACGAAACGTTCCCGATCTCGTGCTCGAGGGCGTGCGGGTGGAGACGATGGCACGACCCGGCGTGGAACTGATCATCGGCGGGCGCAACGATCCGCACTGGGGCGCTGTGGTGCTCGCCGGCTTCGGAGGTGTGCATGCAGAGCTGCTCAACGATGTCCAGATGATGCTCCCCGGCCAAAGCCTCCAGTCCATGATCGCGGCACTCGATCGCCTCAAATGCGGCGCGCTGCTGCGCGGATACCGCGGCTCGGAGCCACTCGACATTCCGGCGCTGGCCGCGCTCATCGAACGGGTTGGGCGGATATTATCGAGTGAGCCCTCGATCCGCGAGATCGACTTAAACCCGGTCATCGCCTATCCGACCGGACAGGGCGTCCTCGCCCTCGATGCGCTCATGCTGGTTCAGCGCTCCGATCTGTAGATCTCCCGCTCTGTTCCCCTCGGGTCGTGCGCGCGAGACCGGAGCAAGCGCTGCATTCCGGCGGATCGCTGCCGGACGAGCGCCAGTTTGGCCTCAAGACATTGATTGCGCTGCTCTTTATTTGCGTCCGCCGCCTGGCGTAACTGCGCTGTGCGAGAACCGGGCGGGGAATTGGTGGAGCCAGGCGGGATCGAACCGCCGACCTCTTGCATGCCATGCA
>JAJZFQ010000014.1 GCA_021805275.1 Pseudomonadota bacterium | reverse complement strand
GCACCGTGCACCGCGCCCGCGGCGCCGCCTTCGCTCTGCATCTCCTGGACGACCGGTACGCTGCCCCAGAGGTTGGTGAGTCCCCGCGCGCTCCACTCATCGACGAGATCCGCCATCGGTGACGACGGCGTGATCGGATAGATCGCACACACCTCATTCAGCCGATACGCCACGTACGCCACGGCGGTATTGCCGTCCATGACGGCAGTCAATGCGGTGTCGGCGGCGTCGGTCATGGCAGGGGATCTAGGCCTGTGCCGGTTCGTCCGTCATCTCCAGCGCATGGCATGGACAGGTCTCGAAACACACCGCACAGCCGGTGCAGCGCGCATACTGGATTCGATAGCCGTGTGCAGGTGCGAGCTTCTCGATCGCCTGCTGCGGGCAGGCCGCATAGCACTGATCACACTCGAAGCAGTTGCCGCAGGACAGACAGCGTTGCGCCTCGTAGTGTGCCTGCTCTGCGCTGAGGCTCGCCGCGATCTCGGCGAACCCCGCGGTGCGTGCCGCAACCGGCAGCAGCGGCGCCTCGCGCCGTTCGGCGTCGCTGTAGAACGGCAGGTGCAGGCCGGCGAAGTCCGCGAGCCGCGCCGCCGGTGGCTCGCGTACCGTGCGGGTGCGCAGGAACGCATCAATGTGGCGAGCGGCCCGTTTGCCGTGACCGACCGACACCGTCACGGTCCTATCGCCACTGACCATGTCGCCGCCGGCGAACACGCCCGGGCAGCCGGTCATCAGGGTGGCCTCGACGCGCACACCACCGTCGGCGGTGAACTCGACACCCTCCAGGCGGTGCAGCACGGCCGGGTCGGTCTGCTGACCGAGTGCCAGCACCAGCGCATCGGCGCTGAGCCGCTCGACTTGGCCGGTCGGCTGCGGCCGGCCGTCGGCATCGAGCGTCATCTGCTCCACGAGCAGGTCAGGGCCGACCGCTGCGCGGATCGTCGTCAGCCATCTGAACTGGATGCCCTCGGCAATCGCCTGGTCGAATTCAGCGGCATGCGCGGGCATGTGGGCTCGGTCTCTACGATAGACGATGAGCGTGTCGTCGGCGCCGAGCCGCCGCGCGCTGCGCGCCGCGTCCAGGGCGGTGTTGCCACCTCCGTAGACGATGACGCGTCGGCCGAGGCAGGGCCGCTCGCCGGCGCCGATGCCGTGCAGCAGCGTAACCGCATCCACGACGCGGGCCGCATCGCGCGCCGGCAGCTCCAAGTGAGTGGCGACACCGGCGCCAATCGCGAGGAACACCGCATCGAACCGTCCGGTCTGCTGCGCGCTGCGCACATCATCGACCCTGTTGTTGAAGCGGAACGTCACGCCAAGCGCCTCGATGCGGGCGATTTCCTCATCGAGCACGGCACGGGGCAGTCGGTAGGCCGGGATGCCAAAGCGCAGCATCCCACCGGCATGGGCCTCGGCCTCGTACACCTCGACGGTGTGTCCGAATCGCGCGAGGTGGTAGGCGCATGAAAGGCCGGCAGGTCCGGAGCCGACTACGAGCACCCGTCGGCCGCTCGGCGCCGCCGGTGCTGCGGCGGGCCAGTGTTCGAGCGACGCCTGATCGGCCAGAAAGCGCTCCACCGCGTGAATTGCCACGGCGCTGTCGAGCTGCGCACGGTTGCATGCGCGCTCGCACGGGTGATAGCAGACTCGTCCGTGCACCGCGGGGAGCGGATTGTCCGCGAGCAATGCCCGCCACGCGTCCTGCTCGCGCCCGGCACGGGCGAGCGCGAGCCAGCCTTGGACATTCTCTCCGGCCGGACAGGCGTGATTGCACGGAGCCTGCAGATCGACATACACCGGTCGTCGTGCCCGGACCGGACCGGTGCCGGGCGCGGCGAGCAGATCAACCGGCGGGGTGAAGTCGGATCGAGGCAGATTCATCGCTACGCTCCCGCGCGCCGCCCGTTGCGGACCCGGAGGAACCCCGAGCACGCCGCCGATCGCGCGGAGCGCTCAGCGGCGCGCCGTGCGTTCCGCACCCGAGCCGCCCCGGGTCCGCAGGGCCGCGGTTCGAGGCGCGGAGGCACGGGGCGCGTGCGCGGCGCGGATGGGCTTCGGGGCCGGCTGTGCCAGCCCGTGGTGACGCTTGATCTCCCCGCGCCGCCGGCGCTCATAATTCTGCAACTGGTGGCGCGCGGCGTTGAAGGCGTCACGCACTGCCACGTAGGGATCTTCGTGAGCCGGATCGGCCGCATGCGCATGCCCGACGAGAATGTGCTCATCGGGCACCGCGACATCAATCCGCACGGCATGCAGCACGCCTTGCTGCTGGTGGCGGGCGGGACGCTCGATCCAGACCCGGCAGCGCAGAATGTTCGGGCTGAATCGCTCGAGCCGCTCGGCAAGCTCGCGGACGCGACTGCGCAGCGCCGAGGAGGGCGCCATCTGCTGGAAACTCACCACGACCGGAAATGTCATCTTCGCTCCCTTCGGTGTCGAGGCGTGCGATCCGCAGCCGCTCATGCGGCCAGCGATCGCCGCGGCGCGGTACAGATCGCCGCCAGGGTGTGGCCGACGTCGGTTTCGTTGATTTCCTTGCGCGACTGGGTCCGTTCGCGTGCCGCCTCGCGCGCCAGATCGGCCAGCGAGAGCATGCCGAGCAGCCTACCGTCGTGATCGATCACCGGCAGACGCCGCACGCGCGACTCGCGCATCACCCGCTCGGCCTGCGCCAGAGAATCAGACGGGTGCAGGCTGTGCACGGTCTTGGACATCCCGCCGCCGACGCTCAGTTCGGCGAGCGCTTTGCCGCCGAACAGCGCGTGCATGCAGATGTCGCGGTCGGTGATGATGCCGATGAGCTTCTGGCCGCTGCCGCGGCCACACACCGGCAGCGCGCCGCAGTCGTGGCGCCACATCAGTTCAGCGGCATGCGCGAGCGTATCCTCCGCCCGACAGCACTGGACGTCACGGGACATGATGTTCTCGACGAGCATGTGCGGATCTCCTCTGTGCGATGCGCCGCGCTTCGCGGACGTCTCTACCTCTTGTCGCTCGGCTCCGGGTGGCGGCGCAACAGAACCGGGATGTGCGTGTGCCGTATGATGTATTCGGCGTCGCTGCCCAGCACCAGGCGACGTACGCCGCGCCTTCCATGCGTACCGCAGACGATCAGGTCCGCGGGCCAGTCCTCGGCGTGACGCAGAATGGCCGCACCCACCGGCGTGCCCATCTGTTCGATGAGCGCCGTGGTTGCATCGACTCCCGCAGCCTGGGCGCGGGCCTGCGCTTCCGTGAGCAACGCATCGCCGCTGCGGCGCATCTCGTCCTGGATGTCACCGATGTTGACAGCGGCGGTGTCCGGGGTGATGAGCAGCCACTCATTGAGCACGTGCAGGATGCGCAGCTGCGCCCGCTGGTCCAGTGAGAGTTTGATCGCCTCCTCGAACCCGAGGTTCGAGGCCGGGCTGCCGTCGATCGGAACCAGTATTTTTTTGTACATCCGCAGGCTCTCCGCGTCGGATGGGTTCGCCGGAGCGGATGTCAGCTCCAGCTCGCATCCACACTGGGAGCATGGTCTGCGCGGCACCTGGCTCACAATACGTAGTTGCCTCGACGAGCGGCTCGCGGCGCTCGATCGATACGTATTGTCCGGCGCGTACCAGGGGCTATAGTGGGAAAACTCAGACCGAGTGCGACCCGGTGCGACGAATATGCTCGATGAGTTTGTGACCCTGCCGCGCGTGGCGTATTTTTCGATGGAGATCGCGCTGCGCAACGAGATCCCGACCTATGCCGGCGGCCTCGGCGTCCTCGCCGGCGATACGCTGCGCTCGGCGGCCGACCTGTCGCTGCCGCTCGTCGGGGTGACCTTGGTGAGCCGGGCCGGGTATTTCCGTCAGGAGATCGGGGCGGACGGGGCACAGATCGAGCGTTCGACGAGTTGGGATCCGGCCCGTTGGGCCCATCCGCTCGACGCCAAGGTGGCGGTGCGCATCGAGGATCGTCCGGTGTGGGTGCATGCCTGGCTGTATGTCATCGAGGGCCGTAGCGGTGGCAGCGCGCCGGTGCTGCTGCTTGATACCGATCTGGCGGAGAACACCGTGGAGGACCGCCGGATTACCGACGCGCTCTATGGGGGTGACGATGCGTACCGTCTGAAGCAGGAGATGGTGCTCGGACTCGGCGGTGCGCGCATCCTGAGGGCGCTCGGTTTCGAGATCACCGCGTATCACATGAACGAGGGGCACTCGGCGCTGCTCGGCGTCGAGCTGCTGCGCCGCTTCGCCTATCGCGCCGATGATGTGCGTCCCGGTGAGGCGCAGTACGACCTGCCGCGGGTGCGGGATCTGTGCCGGTTCACGACCCATACGCCCGTGGAGGCCGGACATGACCGGTTTCCCTACGAGCTGGTCAAGCGGCTCTTTGCCAGCAGCGTCTACGGATACAACAACCACAAGGCTCCGCAACCGAATGAGCCGGGCACCGAGCATGGCCCGATCGACTTCAAGACGCTCACCGCGCTCGGCGGTACCGATGAGCTCAACATGACTCAGCTTGCCCTGAACGTCAGCGATTTCGTCAACGGTGTGGCCAAACGGCATGCCGAAGTGTCGGCGCGGATGTATCCGGGGTATGCGGTGCGCGCGATCACCAATGGTGTGCACCCCTATACCTGGAGCGCGCCGAGCTTTCGCGAGCTGTATGACCGGTACATCGCCGGGTGGTGCCACGAGCCAGAGCTGCTCGGGCGGGTTCACGGGATTCCGGCGGCGCAGCTGCTCGAGGCCCATGCCAAGGCAAAGCAGGCGCTCGTGGCGGCCGTGCAAACGGCCTGTGGCGTCGTGCTCGATCCGCACGTGGCCACCCTGGGGCTGGCACGGCGGATGACGGCCTACAAGCGCCCCGCGATGCTGTTCGCGGACCTCGCGCGGCTGAAGTCCATCGCGCAGCGCTATCCGCTGCAGATCGTGCTGTCCGGCAAGGCACATGCGCGCGACGAGGAGGGCAAGCGTCTGATTGTCGAGTTGCACCAATTTGCGCGTGAGCTGGCCGGAACCGTGAGCGTCGCCTATTTGCCCGACTATGACCTGGATGTGGCGCTGCTGATGGTCTCGGGCGTCGATGTGTGGGTCAACACGCCGCTGCCGCCGCTCGAGGCCTCCGGCACGAGCGGGATGAAGGCCGCCTTCAACGGGGTGCCGAGCCTCTCGGTGCTCGACGGATGGTGGATCGAGGGGTG
>JAJZFQ010000224.1 GCA_021805275.1 Pseudomonadota bacterium | reverse complement strand
TGCACGATCAGCAGCATCACGATCGAGGCGTGCCCGAAGATGGGGCTGACCGTCAGGTGATCGAAGCACCCGCGCAGCCGGCTCTTCAGCCCCAGGCGCTCGAACAAGGGTTGGAACACCACGAGACCGGCGAACGAGGTCAGCTGCTGGTCCTCGAAACGGATCTCCGGCAGCGCGCGGGCTTTTCAATGCACGGCAGACTTGTCAACCTTCATACAGACGGTCGCCTCTCTGGTCTTGATCCTACGTGTGGTAACGCAGATCATAACAGAGTTGAGGCCGTCTTTTCGTTTCAAACCAACAATTTGAACGATCTCCAACGCTCACCCAAGGTGCGAGTTGCGGAACTGTTTAACCGGGCGTCTCAGGCTGGAATTACAGGTGCCGATGCATCGGCGAGCGAAATTTTATGCACTTGGCGGGTAGACTCACCGGCTATTACCGACCTAGTCTCGAATCCGTGAGTTAGCCGCCGTTGGATAACGGATAAGCCGCAGGTGATCTTTCCCAATTTGTAGGTTCCAGAATGGACATCGACTACATCTTACTGCCCAGCCTCATAGCATTGACCTGTCTGCTGCTGGCCTACCTTTGCATCCGATGCACACTGTCGTCGAGGTCGAAGCGCTTCGGTACGACACGCAGGGTAGCCGAGAGACTCGCGCTGTCGTTGGCTATTTTGATGACTCTGGGTCTAGCGGTCAGCAGTGCGCTAAATACCGCGATGTTTGCGTCTTTACGTCACGACCCGCCCGGTCGCCTTTATCTGGTCAACGGTTACCGAATGCGTTTGGACTGTAGTGGTACTGGGGCGCCTACTCTGGTGCTCGAGTCCGGACTGGGTTACGGGGGCCTGGGGTGGGCTGGCGTACAGCCGATGCTCGCACGAACCACCCGGGTGTGCTCGTATGACCGTGCGGGCTACGGCTGGAGTGTGCCTCAGCCGACGCCAAACGATGCGGACCACATAGCCAGCAGGCTCCATGCCCTCCTTGCTGCCGCGCACATCAGTGGACCTATTGTACTCATGGGGCAATCGCTCGGCGGGATCTACATCCGCGATTTTGCAGCGCGCTATCCAACCATGATATCCGGGTTAGTCTTCGTGGACAGCTCGGTCCCTTTCATGGATAGGCACGGCGTACCATTACCCACCGCGCCACAATGGCTGTTGCAAACGGCGCTTAGCACTGGGATCGCGTATTGGGCGCTCCGCCTCGAATATCCTCGAGCGCCGGCAGTCGCGATCGAGGACACCTGCTTCACGAATTTGAACACGGCGGCCGCGGAACTCGCGAACTTCGATCGCAGCAGCGCGGAGGTGGAACGTACCCCCTCCTTCGGCTCCCTGCCGATCCTGATTCTATCTCACGATCCGGCATTGGACCTGCACGACAGGCCCGAACTGAGGCGCATCATGCTGAAGGCCGACGCTATGCAACCGGAGCTGCTCAAGCTGTCGACGCGCAGCCGGAGAATCATCGTAAGAGGCAGCGGTCATGCCATCCAATTCTTTCGTCCAAGGCTACTCGCCCAACAGGTCGCTCTGTTCATTCATCAGATTCGCGACAGCGCTCCACCGTCCGCGCATGTGCCACGCTCGTAAACGTGGCACCGCGCGGGCCTGAGCGAGGTCAGCGGACGTCTCGGCTTGCGCATCCTGTCGCTTGCGCGAGGGTTCCCCGCGGCGCTCGAGTGCGGTAGCGGTAGGGCCCATAGGCCGCGTCGGCTCGCGGTCGATGCTCTGTGCCTTGAGCGTGCGATCATCGACGCGGGCTTCGTGCCCGACGTACCGCGGAGCCGCAGTGCATGTCGCCGCCCACCGCTCGCGGGTCGCCGCCAGGGCGGCTTTTCGGCCACGCCCGGCCCGCTCCTGCTCACATTTTGCCCCCAAGGACGATCGCGCCGGACTCGAGCCGTCGCACCGTGCGGGTCGTCATCAAGACGTGCGCGTGGTGATTGCGCTCATCACCATCCTTGCTGGGCGCATGGATGCATCCGTCCACCGCACAGCCGGTCTCTGTGGGCAGCGTGCGGGCGAAGCCGACGGCGAGGGCGAGGGCGTGACGCTGCTCCGCGGCGATCTCTGCGGGGAGGGCGATCACACTCTCCCGTGCCATGCACGCATCCCATCCCACCGCCGGGCCGAAACCCGCTCGTCCAGCCCTGCGCCGCGATCAGATTCAGCGGGTGGATCGGGACCGATAGGGTTCATCGGACCATGGATTCACCGCGAAAATCGGCCTGTCCTCTCAGCGGGGACGGCGCGAAGCTGCGCGACCTCTGATCACCGGATGCGCGACGTGGTTGAAGGGGCCGTGAGACGAAGCCTCGTATGCCGGCATTCCGCTACCGTTGCGCGCGGAGTCGGCGCATCCGAGGGATTCCTGTGGAACCGGCTCTTGTCTCGCTCTGGGCCTTCGAAACTGCGAAGTCCGAGCGATCCCAATTTTCGTGCAGTGCCCTATTTACTTTGATCGGCGCGGGCGGTACCTTCCGCGCCGACTTGACTTGATATCACGAGGCTTTCCCCAGTTGGACAGTAGCTGTACGAGTGGTGACAGGGGTCGCGCGCGACGCGACGCGCTGCGCTCGGCAAGGCTGGCCCACGGGGACCTAGACCGCGGCAGTCCGCTGAAGCGCTGATTGCCGTGCGCCGAGGTCCCTCGGCGCAGACTTCCCAGTCACCCTCCGACTCTCTCAATGAGGCAACGTGCTCCGGTGGGCGGAGCGCGCGTATTGCTCGGCCGTCTCCATTCATCATGAGCGGAGCGGCGGGCTGTGCTCCCGTTCGTGGAACGGGTTTTTGCTCGAGCAAACCCAGTGCTCGACGGTGGTGGATCATGATCGCAACGCGCATCTTTGGATTTCCGGCTCATGATGGTGAGCTGCGGGCCGTCAGCAAGGCGTCAGTCGCGCCACGGGTCCGCTGCGGCCCGCATGCCGTCGCCGGGCAATGGCACCGCAATCGGGTTTCCGGCTGCATTGAGCTGTGCTGGCATGCCGCCTCGGCGTGCCGCACCTTAGCAGACGCCACGGAGCCTCCCAGGCTGCGCCACCGCGCGAGCCAAACGTGCAATGCCGTGACGCGGGGCCTTTCCAGGGCGGTGAGTCGTCGTACGATGCGCGGAGCATGCGCATGACTGGTGAGGTCGGACTTCGGGAATTTCGCCCGTGTGCGGACTGCCCCCCGATTCCGGAGGGGCTGCGGCACCGCTTGCGCGACCGGCTGCACCTGGCCGAACTGCACCGCGACGCGACGAACTGGCGCGGTCGCCTCGTGCTCGCCCTCGCCCTGCTCGGGCCCGGGGTGCTGGTGATGCTGGGCGACAACGACGCCGGCGGCGTCATCACCTACATGCAGACCGGCGCCGCCTACGGGCTCGGGCTGTTTCTGCCTCTGATGATCCTGCTCGGGGTCGTGGCCTATGTGGTGCAGGAGATGACCGTGCGCCTGGGGGCGGTCACTCGCCGCGGCCACGCCGAGCTGATCTGGAAGCGGTACGGTCCCTTCTGGGGATGGTTTTCGCTCATCGATCTGATCGTGGCCAATGTGCTCACCCTGATGACGGAGTTCATCGGGATCCGCTTAGGGGGGGAAGCGCTCGGCCTTTCGGCATGGCTGACGGTGCCGGCGTCGCTGGTCTTCGTCACCGTCGTGCTGGTGTTCCTGCGCTACTGGACCTGGGAGCGCATTTCCCTCTTCGTCGCAGCGTTCAATTTGGTCTTCGTCCCGCTGGCGCTGCTCGCACATCCGCATTGGCACGCCGTGGCGCTCGCCTTCGCGGGCCACGGATGGATGGTCCCCGGAGGGTTCCTTTCGGTCACCTTTCTCGTGCTGATCTCGGCCAATATCGGCACCACAATCGCGCCCTGGCAGCTGTTCTTCCAACAGTCCTGCGTGGTGGACAAGGGGCTGCTCGTCCAGGACATCCGCGCCGGGCGACGCGATCTGCTGCTCGGTGTCATCGGCATGGTGCTCGTGGCCATGGCGTTGATCGTGCTCGCGGCGCAAACCCTCAAAGGCGCTCCGAACGCGCAGCAGCTTGATGCTGGCGCGATCTTGGGGGCAATCCGTGCCAAGCTCGGGCAGGACATGATGGCCCTCTTCGCCCTTGGCCTGATGGAGGCTGGGCTGATCGCTGCCATCGTCATCACCGCGAGCAGCGCTTGGGCAGTGGGCGAGGCCTTCGAAATCGACCGCTCGCTGAATGCGGCGCCGCGCCAGGCGCTCGGGTTCTACCTGCCGGCTGTCGCCGGTACCGCCGTGGCCGCCGTTCTCGTCATGATCCCGGGGCTCAATCTCGGCTTCTTAAACCTCAGCGTGCAGGTCATCGCGACCGTTTTCATGCCGGCGGCGATGCTCTTCCTGCTGATGCTGCTCAATGACCCGGAACTGATGGGCGAGCACATCAACTCCTCGCGGCGCAATGCCGCCTCGATTTCCATCATGATCGGGTTGATCGTCTGCAACGTTCTGTACGGTCTCGCTACGCTCTTTCCGCAGATCTTTGGAGGATGACCCATGAAGGAGCTGAGTGATTTTCATGCCGAGGAGATTCGCCGGCTGATCGAGCAGGAGCGCTGGGACAAGCCCCTTGCGCAGGTGCAGCGAACCCGCCTGAGTCCGGGCCAGCAGGCGGTATTCTGGGGACTGCGGGTTTATGTACTGGTGATGACGGTGGTGGTGGTGTGGGCGTTCCTGCACGGCGCGGCCGGGTGAACCGCTGATCGAGGGCGGCATGCACGGCCTCTACGTTCGAGCAGTGGCCGTGCATGCCAGTCTTATCCGATCAGAAGAGCAACCCCATCCCCGCGCCGGTGTAGTGCGAGAAGCCGCCGAGATTCCCTTGGAGGCGGACCCCTTCCTCGAGATCCACCTCGAAGCGTCGCGTGATGAGGTATTGCACGCCACCATCCGCGTCCGATCCCCATCCCTGGCCATGACCTGTGTGTGACTGCCCGTACACCTCGGCGTAGAACTGCAGCCGTGTGCTGGATTGCCAAGTCACCGTGAAGTCCGGATTGATGCTGAGGTAACGCTGGCCACCCGTTGCGGATGGCGCTGTTTCGGACGTCACCCCGAGCATCAAGGAGGCGCCGAACGGACCGTCGCTGCTGTAGCTGACGATCGCGTTTGCAGCGACGCCGAGCCCCGGACTGCCATACGCACGATCCCCGGAAGGGATGGTCGCGAGCGTCTCCGC
>JAJZFQ010000228.1 GCA_021805275.1 Pseudomonadota bacterium | reverse complement strand
GGTCGCCTCCTCAAGCTTAAAAATCGGGTTCAGCGCCTTGATGTGGGTCGGCGCGATGTCAGATCGTACCAGCGGAATCACCAGACGGCTGTTCAGGCGGCTCATCAGGTCTGCTTGAACATCGAGCTGAAACCCGTTCCCGTCGGGGTTCCTGTACACGTCAAACCGCGCCATCAGAACAGCCGATGGTTATCGAGCACCATACCGTGTGTTTCGATGAACTCGTTGTAACTCTCGATCGCCGCGGCGTTCTCTTGCAGCCACTGCTCGCGCCGACGGCGTGCCACCGCTACCGCGATTCCCTCCTCGGCCGCCTGCGAGACGTTGATCCCCAGAGCCTTAGCTTGCGTCAGGGGAGGCTCGGCCAGCGACACGCTGGTGGTCTTCTTGGGCGCAGCGGAGTAGGTACTCATGGGCAGATCTTCCGTTGATTCTTCGGACACGGCCGATCATACCCACCACCATTATTCATCACAAAATGTATGACAACATTTTTTTCATTATTGTGAATGTCATGGTCACGCCACCGAATCCATCCTGCGCTCGGGGAAAGGTGCCGATCCGCGCAGGATAAGCCTTCCTCCACGCGATGCCGCCGACCGAGATGGCGCACTCTTGGACCGCCGGGGACTTGCAAGTCGGTCCAGACCGGGAGGGTGAGGGCCTCGCGAACGCCTTCCGCCCACTCGCAGCAGCCTCGTCCTATGCGCCCGTCAGGTAGCGGTACTGCGCCTCATTCAGCGGCACCACGCTCAAGCGGCCCTGGCGGACCAGAGGGGAGTCGCGAAAGAGCGCGCTCGCCTTGATCTGCGCGAGCGACACGGCCCGCGGCAACCGTCGCGTCATTTTGATCGTGACGATCGGCGCCTCATCCGCCGAGCCTTCAACCGATCGAACAGTCGCGGTGCCGACCGCACTGCGCACATCCGCCGTCTCGTAGATCACGAGCCGATCTGCGGGCTTCATCGCGCGCAGAACCTTCAGCGCCGCCGGATTGGCAACGCCATCCCAGATCGTTTCCTGCTCGCGCTCCAGATCGGCGAGGGAATAGTCCGAAGGCTCTGTCTTCAGCAGATAATGCGCGTACACGGGCTCTCCTCTGGCCACGCGGCGAACCCACCGCGGGCCTGCGCGTTCGTTCACCATCGTACACCGGGGCGGTTCCTGCGAACCGAGTGGGTCACGCCGCGGCGCTTGCCGCGACCGCGCCGCACAGCGGGGCGCATGGGGCCTGCGCAGCTCTGGACCGCGCAGAGGTTCTCACCCGCGCTCGTTCTGGCACCCGGCCCCCGTTCCTCGCCAGTACGCCCGCTCCGTCACATGGACTCGGCCCTTCGCGTACGGCTCGGCTCCACGGTCTTGACCCTCTCGCGCGCAGCAACTCACCGCACCCCCTGGCGTGGGCGAGTGTGACCCGTTCCGGGCTGAGACACCCATCGACCCGGAACGTCATCCGCCCGGTCAGCAGCGAGGCACGCGTCGATCAGCCCCCCCTGCAGGCGCCCCTCGGGGCTCCCGGGGTTCTGCGGGCGGCCAGAATTTGCGCGGCGGTATCCATCATTCAGGCCGGTCAGAACCTTTACCGCCGAGCCGCCGAACCGTGTCCCGTGGAGCGGATTCGAGACGGCGCTGCGTTCGTGCGCGCGAGGCCCCGCCGAGCGGTGGAACGCGCGAACCGGAGGGACGATCCTCAGGGACCGAGGCTCCGTGCAGTCCGAAACCGCGCCGCACGGAACCGAGTCCGGGTGCTGAAACTCCTCGGAGCGCAGAGGAGCGCGAACCGCCGAGCGGGTTCTGCGGGACCCCGGTCACGCGCGTGGCGTCAGGCGCCGCGTCGCACCGCACTGGGGGACCCGCCGCTCAGCGTTTGGCGTTTCCCTTGCCACGAGATCCGCCCACTTTGCGTTTCACGGTGCCGGAGCGCGGGGTGGGTTTGGGCGCCGAGCGGCGCTTCGCGGGCAGCTTCGCGTCCGCGGCAGCTCGAGGCTTGCGCGCGGGGCGCGCGCGCGGCGCCTCGGCCAGCTCGATGCCGAACACGCCGGAGAGATCTTCCGCGGCAATCCTCTTGCGTCGACTCTTCGCAGGCGCCGCCCCGAGATCGGCCGCGGCGGCAATCAGCTCGCCGTGCTCGAGATTGCGCAGCGTGAAGAGCAGTTCCGGCTGCGTATCGAGCCGCGCCCCGACCCCGTACAACACCGCCGCGACATGCTTGCACATCGTGGCCCAGTCCGGGCAGGAGCAGCTCATCCCGATGTCCCCGGGCTTCGGGAACAGCCCCTGCGCAGAGTCGGTCACGATGCTCATCACCCGATCGGACAGCCGCCCCTCGAGCAGCTCGATCAGCGAGCCGATCTCCCCGGCGCAGTGGGTCTTCAGGCGCGACCAATGCGCCGCCGCCAGCGGCTTGATCTTGATCTCGACCTCGTACGGTTGCGCTCGGGAGCCGGCCACCACCGCCGCGATCCGTCCCGGCTCGATCTGCAAATCGAGCACCGCGCCGCTGCGCACGTAGCTGCGCCCGCGCGGCAGGCGGTATTCGTAATCCCGATAGGATTCCAGGTTCGCGCACCAGGCCTTGCCCCAGAAGCTGCGCGAGATGACGCGACCGTCGAGCCTCACCGGCGACGGCGCGCGGCCCTGCTGACCCAGGCTCCTCGCCAAGCGTTCACCTGCCCGCGCAGCGCGCTGACGGCGCTCCGGGACGCTCGCAGTGCGCGTGTGTCGCCACCCGTTCATCGGCCCCGCTCTCGTCTGAATGTTCGAATCATCATGCATCGCGCGCCTTGTGAATGTCGAGCGCGACGGCCGCGAGCAGTTCCGCATCGCTCATCTCGGTGAGCAGCCGCTCCCCGCCCTCCGAGAGCAGCTCCTCGGCGAGCCCACGCTTCGCCTCGATGAGCGCATCGATCTTCTCCTCCACCGTGCCGCGGCAGACGAACTTGTGCACCAGAACGTTGTGCTGCTGACCGATGCGAAACGCCCGGTCGGTCGCCTGGTTCTCCACCGCCGGGTTCCACCAGCGGTCGAAATGAATCACCTGCGAGGCCGCCGTGAGATTCAGCCCCGTCCCGCCGGCTTTCAGCGAGAGCACGAAGAACGGCGGGCCGTCCTCGCGCTGGAACCGCTCGACCAGCCCCTTGCGCTTGGCCACGGCCGTACCGCCGTGCAGCACCAGCCCCGGACGGCCGAAGACCTGCTGCAGGTACTGCGCGAGCGGTTCGGTGAGCTCGCGGAACTGCGTGAACACCAGCACCCGCTCCTGGCGCTCGGCGAGTTCCTCGCAGATCGCCCCGAGGCGCTCGAACTTGCCGCTGCGCTCAGCGCTGTAGGCGCCCTGGCCCGACCACTGGGCCGGGTGATTGCAGATCTGCTTCAGCTGCATCAGCGAGGAGAGCACCGCGCCGCGGCGGCGGATGCCCTCGGTCTGCTCGAGCGCCTGCGCCAGTTGCCTCACGCAGCGCTCATAGAGCCTCGCCTGCTCACGAGTCAGCCCACAGAAGGCCCGAACTTCGGTCTTTTCCGGCAAGTCCGCGATCACCCGCTTGTCGCTCTTCAGGCGCCTGAGGATGTACGGTTGCACCAGGCGACGCAGTGGCGCATAGGACGCCTCGCCTCCCCCGCTCATGCGTTTGGCCGCCTCGGTGAAGGCGCGCGCCGATCCGAGCAGCCCCGGGTTGAGAAAATCAAACAGCGACCAGAGATCCGAGAGCCGGTTCTCGATCGGCGTGCCGGTGAGCGCAACGCGCGCAGCGGCGGTGAGCTGCTTCACCGCGCGCGTCTGCTGGGCGCCGGGGTTCTTGATGGCCTGCGCCTCATCGAGCACCACCAGCTGCCACGCTCGCGAGCGCAGCGGCTCCGAGCGGGTGACGACCCCGTAGGTGCTCAGGACGACGTCGGTCCTGGCGAGCGCCGCATCCAGCGCCGCGGCATCATTGAGATCAATGTCCGTCTCGGACGGGTGCGCCACGAACACCTTCAGACCGGGCGCGAAGCGCTCGAGCTCACTGCTCCAGTTGGCGATCAGCGAGGCGGGCGCGACGATCAGGCTGGGAGCGCCCGCGGCGTCCGGGCGGCGCGCGGTGTCACGGCCCGATCGGGCGTGAACGTGCACCAGGAGCGCAATCACCTGGACGGTCTTGCCGAGCCCCATGTCGTCGGCGAGACAGGCCCCGAGGCCGAGCCCGGCGAGCAGCGCGAGCCACTGCGCGCCGATGACTTGATAGGGTCTCAGGGTCGCATTCAGGCCTCGCCCGGAGAGCGCCGCCTCGGCCTCGGGGTGGCGGAGCCGCTCGAGCAGTTCACGCAGCCCCTCGCCGGCCTCGATGCCGGACCAGGGGGCCAGCGCCTCGGGCAACTCGATGCGCTCGCGGTCCGTGGGCGCTCCGGCCAAGAGACGCATGCCCTCGTGGAACGACAATCCGCCGGCGCGCACCTCGCGCTCCACCCGCTTCCAGTGCTCGAGCGCTGCGGTGAGCTGCGCGCCGTCGACCTCGACCCAGCGGCCGCGCCAGCGGATCAGCCCCCCCGTCGCCGCAAGCAGCTCCTGCTGCTCAGCCTCCGTCAGCGCTTCACCCTCCAGCGTCATGCGCACCGAGAAATCGAGCAGGGCCTCGGCGCCGAGCTGCGCCGCCGGCGCCCCGCCCACCTGCACACTCACCTGGGGCCGCGGCGCGCGGCCGGCCTTCCACCAGTCCGGAATCCGCACCACCAGCCCACAGGCCTCGAGGACCGCCGTATCGGTGAGCAGCCTCAGCGCCTCGGCGGGACGCCAGGCGAGCGGCTGGTAGATGTCGCCGCTGTCGACCAACTCGCGCACCCACTCGAGGCGCTCGGACGCCTCGCGGATGGGCTTCAGCAGGCTCGCCAGGTGCGCGCGGTTCGCCGTGCCGGTGTATTCCTGCAGGGCGCGCCCGAGCGGCAGATGCCGGGCCGCACCCTGCGCCGAGACGCCTCCGGCGTACGTGACCAGGAATGCAAACGGGAACGCCTCGTCCCGTGGGTTCTCGGCGAGGTGAAAGGTTACCCGTCCGACCAGCCGCCAGAGCGGATTGCGCCGGTGCAGATAGGCGCGCAGGCTCTCCTGGCTCGCAGCCGCCGCCTCGCGCAGCCCGTCCTCGATGTCGCGCCAGGCCATGCTGAGCAGCGCCGCATCGAGATACTCCAGGCCGCGGATCGGCGGCGCGGCGAGCCGCAGCGCCTCGAGCTCCGCCTCGCCCGGCAGCGCCACCAGGACGCCGGGCGCATCGGGTTCGGCATCCCCGAGATGACA
>JAJZFQ010000137.1 GCA_021805275.1 Pseudomonadota bacterium | reverse complement strand
CGCCGTCCTTCGTATAGGCGACGTAGAACATGCTGGCGGTGGGCTTGCCCTGCGCGTTCTTCAGCAGGATCGTACCGGCGGTCGCCGTGTAGCGGATGCGCTGACCGCCGATCACCACGCTGCCGTGAGTAATCGAGGTTCTGGCCTTCGGAACGGCGGCCATGTGCGGGGCTTTGGGCGGGGCCTTCGGTGCGGCCCCAGCCGCCGCCGGGAGCGCGAGGGCGAGGCTGGCCAGAGACAGGACGAGGGTGCGGTGCATGCGGATGGTTCCTCCAGGGTCTGCCGAGGGCGAGACGGCCCGCGCCGCGCCGCAACCGCTCGGGCGGGTCCGGATGGCCCACGTGCCCGGCGCATGCTAGCGCGCGGCGCGGCGCAAATCGAGCGGCCGCGCCTCAGCGCTGGGCCGCGCTGTGGTACTTGCGGCGGATCTCGGCGAGATCGACTGCCGGCGCGGGATACTTGAGGTTCATTGCCTCGAGGCGCTCGACGACGATGCGCGCGATGGCGAGGTTGCGATACCACTTGTGATTGCCGGGAATGACGTACCACGGGGCGTACTCGCTGCTGCACCGGGAGAGAGCATCCTCGTAGGCGCGCCGGTACTGGGGCCAGAACTTTCGTTCGGTGTAATCCGAGGCCGTGATCTTCCAGTGTTTACTCGGGTCCTCGAGTCGCGCCTTGAAGCGCGCGAGCTGCTCCTCGCTCGAGATGTGCAGGTAGAATTTCAGGATCGCAACGCCGTCGTCGGCGAGCGCGCGCTCGAATTCGTTGATCCGCACGTAGCGCTCCGTCCAGACCGCCCGGCTGACGAGCTTGTGGACGCGCACCACGAGCACGTCCTCGTAATGGGAGCGGTTGAAGATCACCACCTCACCGCGCGCCGGCGCATCCCGGTGCGCCCGCCAGAGAAAGTCGTGCGCCGCCTCCTCCGCGGAAGGGTGACGGAAATGCGCCACCCGGCAGCCCTGCGGGTTCATCGCGCCCAGCACGTGATTGATCACGCCGTCCTTGCCTGCGGTATCCATGGCCTGCAGACAGATCAGCAGCGAATGGCGGCCGTCGGCGTAGAGGAGCTCCTGCAGCGCGCGCAGACGCTCGGTGTAATGCTGCAGCTCATCTGCGGCCGATGCGTGGTCCTGATGATGCCCCTTGAACGCCGGATCGATGGCGGAGAGCGTCACCCGGGCGCCCGAGGCCACCCGAAACTGCTCACGATCGTTCATGGGTCCACCCATACGCGCAGGCCATACTGCTGTCGATACGGGCTTCCCCCGCCGTCCGGCACACCGGCGAGGATCCTGAACCTCACGGTGGCGCACCGGAGGGTCGGCGCAGCAGGCGGAAGCCGGACGGGTGCGCGCTGGGCTCGCGGCCGAAGGACAGTGTGACGGCCCAGGCGGCCGCCGCCAGCACGAAAGTCACGACGAGTTCGGACCACCGCTGCGCAGCGGGCGTCGCCCAAGAGGGGTGCGGCTGCGCGAAGAAACTCGGCACCCAGACGACGAGGCCGAACAGGCTCATCATGGTGGCCTCAAGCGCCGCAGCCGCGCGCGGAACAATCCCGAGGATGATGGCCAATCCGGCGGCGACATGACAGGCGCCTGTGGCATACGCGACCACCAGTCGAGCGGGAAGCCAGGTCGGCACCAAGGTCGCCGTATAGGCGGCGTAGGCGAAGTGAGACGCCCCATAAAACACGCACGTGACGCCAAAGAGACTCTGTGCGACGCGTAGAGTCGTCCGCTCAGCGGGCGCTGCACCTGGCCCGCGGATCGCGCGGCGCAACATCACGTAGAGCACCCCGGCACCGGCAAGGGGCGTCACGGCTTCGAAAAACGGATACCACGCGCCGAGGCTTTGCGGCGTTGCGAGCCCCTGCGGCACCGCCAGCGCAGCCGACACTGCCTGATAGGCTCCCAGCGTCACCACGCTCGCCACCGCCGTGCGCACGATGCACAGGCCGATGCTCGCCAGCAGAATCACCAGTGCCGCCGCGTAGATCACCATCTCGCGCAGCGGAACCCCAGCCGGCACGGGCTGCGGCACCCATCGCCCGAACGCCAGGATCAAAAAGGCAAGGCTGGCCGATGCGAGCGCAAACAACCCGCGCGCGACGACAACGGCGTTGACCGGCACTCCTCGAACGGCGCTCGGCAAGCTCATGCAACCCCGCCTACGGCATTCTGATCAAGTCAGGTCGCCCAGCATACGCCGCTCTCTCGTGACGCACACCTGCCCGTGAGCACCCATGCCGTGCCGGCCATGGACTGCTTGCGGCCTCACTCCCAGCATTGGTCCTGCGTGTGACGCCGACCTTGACGCACGTCCTCGCATGGGCGCCGGTGGCGCTGCTGTTGCTCAACGGAGCCGCCTTCCGCCTCTACTCTCGGACACGTCGACTCATGGTGCCTCACGCGATCACTCCGACGACAGCGAGGGACGGCCGATTTGATGTATGAGGCCCCCCAAGCGCGTGTGCGGTGGAACCGCCCAGCGGCAAGATCAGCATCACCATCCCCGCCACAGATACCCGCCGACCGAGGAAGCGCACCGAACCCGGCGTCCTGCGCGCATCGCACCGCCCGCCGGTACAGCTCAGCCGCCGGGTGTACTCCGCCCGCACCGACGCCGGACAGCCGCGGGGTTTGCGAGGAAAATCCGCCACCTGCAGAGGTCCTGCGCGCTCCGGGCAGCGCCTCCGGCGAGCCTCGGCGGCAAGCTGCGCGTCAATCTGGGTGAGAAAGGGGGGAAAACGCCGGATCGTTCAGAACGCTGACGTACACCGGTCGAGTGTCTCAGGCGGGGTAACCGGAGACTCCCCGGAGGGGCTCTTGCACATCCAGAGCCCCGACGGGGACCCTGCCCCGGCCATCAGGGCCATCAGGGCCATCAGGGCCATCAGGGGCCCGCGGCCTTCCTGTGCGTCCTGCAGGATCTTCAGCCCGGCCAGCGACCGGTCAGACGGCACGAAGACCACAGAGAGATCGAGAGAGGAAATGACCGAAAGAGCGCTCAACATCCATGATGGACCCCGGGCCCTGTCCATCATCGAGCGTGATCGGAAACCCGTCCGGAACCAGCAGATAGGATCGCCGTGCTCACCGTGCAGCCGTGCAGCCCTAACCATCGATGAGTTGGACGCGAAACCTGCCTCGGCCCCCCCCCGGGGGAGCCGTCGCGGCGCGCCGGGCAGCAGCGCCGCACCCTCACCGCGACGTCGTCGTGCCCTGCCCCTTCACCTTCACCGCATTGGGATTGCTGAGCACCTTCAGAACCACCCGGCGGTTCAGCGCTCGACCAGACGCCGTGCGATTGCTCGCAATCGGGTCGGCAACACCGTAACCACGGGTGCGCAACTGCTGCCGCTCGACGCCCTCGCCGAGAACGAACTGTCGCACCGACTCAGCACGGAGTTCCGAAAGCTTCAGATTGTAGGCAACCGTCCCGGTGCTGTCGGTATAGCCCTGGACCTGCACCTTCAGCAGCGGGTGACGTCTAAGGCCGGCCGCGACATCCTCCAACACCGCGCGAGACGGCGCCGTCAGCCGCGCCGAGTCAAACGCGAAGTTGACTCCCTTGAGAATTACCGAACCGCGCCTCGGCAGCGCAAACGTGCTGCGTGGAGGGCTCAGCGCCACAGCCTCAGGCGGCCGCGGCAATGCAACTGCTGTCGGCGCCGGCATGGGTGGTGGCGACGCAGCCACGACTGGCGCGCTCGATGCGGGCGAGCCGCCGAAGGAGTACTGGAAACCCAAATCCGCAATGTAATCCTGCAAATCCGGGGAATGCCCCGGGTTCTCCCAACGCACCTTGATTTCCGGCCGTAGGGCGAATTCCCGAGTGCCTCGGGCGCTGCGCCAAAGGTTCCAGTAGAACCCCACACCCGCGTCGGCCGCAAAATTGGTCTGATTCGGCACCTGGCCACCAGGAACATCGTGCACGAATCCGGACCCGATGCGCAGATACGGCGAAATCGTCCCGCTGCGATTGAGGATCGCAAGCGCATCGAGAGTCGTGCCATAGACGTTCAGAGCATCCGCCCCGCGCCGACCCGATAGCCGGGTGCCATCGATGTTCAACTCGAGATTCAAATAGCGATTGAGCTCGCGGCCAAAGGCAAGGCCATACAGCCAATCGTTCTTCTCGAGAGAACGCTGATAGTTCGGCGCGATACCGCCGATCTCCGGGGTGATGTACCAGTGATCCGACTGTCCGGCGCACGCTATCGCCGGCATGGCGAGCGCGCACACCATCAACGATTCTTTAATACGCACAACATCTCTCCATGTCCTTATGGACATTGACTCGAGGTGGGGAAATTCAGGCAATGTTCATCCTGGAGTGCCTCTCTCTCTCCCCAACGACGTAACACCTACCCATTCTCACGACCGCAGGATCTCCTTCAGCGCGCAGCGGCTCCCTTGAGCCGGACCGCTCTCGCACCTGGACCCTGGCCCAGATTGCGGCCCAGCCCCGGCTCGGTCAGCGCCTCGTGCCGCTCAGAATCCCTGAAGAGGTCGGACGACTCGGCCGCCGGCCAGAAAATGCCAGACTCGTGAGAGCTTGCCGTCACCATTAAATGACCGATCGGCACGCGCCTCGCTCAACGCTGGCGCGGCGCCCTGAACTGGACCCGGGAATGGCTTTTTTGGTCAATTCCCGTCGAACGCGCTTACGCACAGCACACCTTCACCGCGCACCCCACTTCAATCTGCGAATGCGCAACGAGACGATGCCTTCGAAGAGCACATCGCCCTACGGCATCCTGCTGATGGTGAACTTACCTACACTGACACCGAGATCTATGCCTCGCCCAGATCCTGCGAGCGCCAGCGAGACCGTTCCCTTTGTCAACACTTGCACTGAGCCAGATTTCATCATGCCGGCGCTCGCCTCTCCCTGTGCGTACGATCCAAGCACGTCATGAATGGAGTGCACGTCCGTAAACGTACCGAGGCCATTGTTGATCCGTGACTTGCCCGCCGTGAGGCCCACTGATTCCGCGGCGATCCTCACGCGCATCGTCGTTCCGTTCGAACAGGTCACAATACCCGTTCCCTTCATCTGCTTGTAGATGGCCGACCAACTGCTGGTACTGAATCGCATCTTGCAATTGATAGTTCTTCCCGCAGCCACCGCATACCGCGGAACCATCGCGCCCGCGACAAATATGCTCGCCAACCCCAATAACGGTAAATAACGTGTTTTCATACTGTACTCTTAGGCTCTGAACCGCAGGGCCACAGGGCGGCCCTGCAGAAGGCGCGGGAAGCTCAGTTCTGCTTCA
>JAJZFQ010000295.1 GCA_021805275.1 Pseudomonadota bacterium | reverse complement strand
TCCTGGTGGGCATTGACGATTTCCTCCACCTGCGCCGATTCGTCGAGCACATCGAGCGCGGCGATATCGGCAACCAGATTGATCGGCACGACGTCCCGATGCCGCAGCCAGTCGAGCGCGACGTTGCGTGCCACCGTCAGCGCAAATGCGCGAACGGAGCGGATCTCGGCACTGGATTCGCCCTGCGCGCTCAACAGGCGCGCGTAGGTTTCCTGCAGGAGTTCATCGACGTCCGCCACGTTGTGCGCGTATCGGAACAGGAACGCCCGCAGGAGCCCCTCGCATTCCAGGGCCTCGAGAAGATACCGACTGACAGCTCCGGCCACTCACTTGCCCCCCCGCGGACGAGCATGCGCCGTCAGTTTTGGGGGTGCAAGGGAGTTCCGGTCATTTCAACCGGATGGGCATTCCGAGACGGCCGCGAGTGTAGGAAGCGAGCGCTTCGGCCGTCTACAGCGCGTGGTATGCGCCTACTCGGACAGGTCCGGGTTGTACCATCCTTCCGGCGGCGCGACGCGGTCCGCCTCCGGCGGGCCCCAGGTTCCGGGCTCGTACGGATAGACCGGCGTGTCGGCCTTCAGCACCGGATCGACGATGCGCCAGGCCTCCTCCACGTAGTCCTCACGAGCGAACAGGGTGCGCTCCCCGGCCATCGCATCGGTGAGCACCCGTTCATAGGCGTCCATTTCGTTGGCGCCCTCGTGACGGCTGGCGAGCAGCTCGTTGGTCTGGCCAATGCCGAGTTCGGCTTCGTCCATCACGTTCAGGCCGATGGCCATTTCCGTCTGCGGGCTGATGCGGAAGCGGAAATAGTCGTGTTGCGGCGTGCAGCCCGGGTATACGGCCGGCGGTCGGCGCAGATGAGCCACCACCTCGGTGCACGTGACGGGCAGCGACTTGCCGGCGCGGATGTAAAACGGCACGCCCTGCCACCGCCAGTTGTCGACCGCCAGTCGCAGCGCCGCGTAGGTCTCGGTCTTCGATCCGGCCGCGACACCGGGCTCGTTCAGATAGCCGCGGAACTGGCCGCGTACCAAGCCTGAGGTCGTCAGCTCCGGAATCGCTTTGAGAACCTTCACCTTCTCGTCGCGGATCGACTCGCTGTCGGTGCGGGCCGGGGGTTCCATGGCGACGTTGGCCAGCACCTGGAACAGGTGGTTCTGCACCACGTCGCGCACGGCACCGACCGGGTCGTAGAACGCGCCGCGGCCCTGGATGCCGAAGTTCTCGGCCATCGTGATCTGCACGCTCTTGATGTAATCACGGTTCCAGAACGCCTCCAGCAGCGCGTTGGTGAACCGGAAGAACACCATGTTGTGCACCGGCCGCTTGCCCAGATAGTGATCGATGCGGAAGATGTGATCCTCATCGAACGAGCCGAGCAGGATGGCGTTCAGCTCACGGGCCGATTGCAAATCGCGCCCAAACGGCTTCTCGACCACGACGCGCGCACCAGCCTCGGTACAGCCGGCCTGGGCGAGCTGCTCGACGACCTTGCCGAACAGCGAAGGAGGTATGGCGAGGTAATGTGCCGGCCGGTGCGCATTGCCGAGGAGCTTGCGCAGTGCGCTGAAGGTCGCGCCATCGGAGTAGTCCCCATCCACATAGGCCAGCAGCTGCGTCAGCTTGGCAAAGGCCGCCTCATCGACTCCGCCACCGTGTTTCTCGAGGCTGTCCCGGGCCCGGGCCCGCAACTGCTCGATCCCCCAGCCCGCCTTGGCCACGCCGATGACCGGCACATTGAGCGTGCCGCGCTTCACCATGGCCTGCAGAGCCGGGAAGACCTTCTTGTACGCCAGATCTCCGGTCGCCCCGAAGAATACCAACGCGTCGTTGTGGATTTCGTTCATAGGAATCTCCCGCCATCCTGACTCACTTCGAGGGTTTCTCGAGGTGTCCACCGAACCCATAGCGCATCGCGGAGAGTACCTTGGCCTGGAAGTCCGCCTCACCCCGGGAGCTGAAGCGCTCGTACAGCGCGGTGGTGAGCACCGGCGCCGGCTGTCCCTCGTCGATCGCCGCCTTGATCGTCCAGCGGCCTTCACCGGAGTCCGACACCCGCCCGGCGAATTTCGCCAACGGCGGATCCTGCTGCAACGCCGCAGCGGTCAGATCGAGCAGCCAGGAGGCGATCACGCTGCCACGACGCCAGACTTCGGTGATGTCCGGCAGGTTCAGGTCGTACTGGTAGTGCTGCGGATCGCGCAGCGGAGTGGTCTCCGCGTCGACCTCGCTGGCGCGCTTGCCGACGTTCGCCGCCCGCAGGATGCCGAGACCCTCGGCATACGCGGCCATCAGGCCGTATTCGATTCCGTTGTGGACCATCTTGACGAAATGGCCGGCGCCGCTCGGTCCGCAGTGCAGGTACCCCAGCTCGGCGGTACCGTCGGCTGCCTCTCGACCGGGCGTACGCGCGATCGTGCCGATCCCGGGCGCAAGCTCGGCGAAGATCGGATCGAGCGACTTCACCGCGGCGCGGTCGCCGCCGATCATCATGCAGTATCCGCGCTCCAGACCCCAGACGCCGCCGCTCGTGCCCACGTCGAGGTAGCGAATGCCCTTCTCGGCGAGCGCCTGAGAGCGGCGGATGTCATCGATGTAGTAGGAGTTGCCGCCGTCGATGACGATATCCCCTGTGGCGAGCAGCGGGATCAGCTCCGCCAGGGTGTCATCCACGACCGCCGCCGGCACCATCAGCCACACGGCGCGTGGCGTCTTCAGCTTCTTGACGAACTCGGCGAGCGAGGCGGCGCCAGTGGCCTTCTCCTTGACCAGGCCGGCGACGGCATCCGCCGACCGGTCGTACACCACACAGTCGTGGCCACCCTTCAGGAGGCGCCTGACCATGTTGGCACCCATGCGTCCGAGGCCGATCATTCCGAGTTGCATGAAATCTCCTTAAACTACGGGCGGCTGACCGCTCAGCGCCGCCGCACTCACGATGTGCTCTTCATCCTCCGGTACCGGCGAATGAGGCTGTTGGTGGAACTGTCGTGGTTCAGAGCCGAGTCACCCGCAGCTTCGAGCTCCGGGATGATCGCCTGGGCCAGCGCTTTGCCGAGCTCGACGCCCCACTGATCAAACGAATTGATGTTCCAGATCGCGCCCTGGGTGAACACGGCGTGCTCGTAGAGTGCGATCAGCGTTCCGAGCGTGTACGGCGTCAGCCGTTCCGCCAGAATCGTGTTCGACGGACGGTTCCCTTCGAACACCCGATGCGGTACCAGCCATTCGGGCGTGCCCTCGGCGCGCACTTGCTCGGGCGTCTTGCCGAATGCAAGCGCCTCGCCTTGCGCGAACACATTGGCGAGCAGCATATCGTGATGCCGGCCGAGCGGCGTCAGCGCCTGCGCGAAGCCGATGAAATCGCACGGAATCAGTCGCGTTCCCTGATGGATCAGCTGGTAGAACGAGTGCTGCCCGTTGGTGCCCGGCTCGCCCCAGTAGACCGGTCCGGTATCGACGCCGACCGGCATGCCCTCGAGCGTCACGTGCTTGCCGTTGCTCTCCATCGTCAGCTGCTGCAGGTACGCCGGGAAGCGCTTCAGGTACTGCTCGTACGGCAGCACGGCCACGGTCTGCGCGCCGAAGAAGTCCGTGTACCAGACCCCGAGCAGTCCGAGCAGCACCGGCAGGTTGCGCTCGAACGGTGTGCTGCGGAAGTGCTCGTCCATGGCGTGAAAGCCTGCGAGCATGGCGCGGAAATTCTCCGCACCGACGGCGATCATCGTCGAGAGGCCGATGGCCGAGTCCATCGAGTAACGACCGCCGACCCAATCCCAGAAGCCGAACATATTGTCGGTGTCGATGCCGAACTCGCCGACCTTCTGCGCGTTGGTCGATACAGCGACGAAGTGCTTTGCGACCGCCTTGACGTCGGCGCCGAGACCGCGCACCAGCCAGTCGCGCGCGCTCTGCGCGTTGGTCATGGTCTCGAGCGTCGTGAAGGTCTTGGAGGACACGATGAACAGCGTCTCGGCCGGATCGAGCCCTTCGGTCGCCTCGAGGAAATCCGCCCCGTCCACGTTCGAAACGAAGCGCACGCACAGCGCGCGCTCGCTGTAGTGCCGCAGCGCTTCGTACGCCATGACCGGACCGAGATCCGATCCACCGATACCGATGTTGATGACGTTGCGAATCCGTTGACCGGTATGGCCACGCCACGCTCCGCTGCGCACGCGCTCGGCGAAGGCGGCCATCCTGTCCAGAACTGCGTGCACCTCGGGGACGACGTTCTTGCCGTCGACCAGGATGCTCGCGCCACGCGGGGCGCGCAGTGCCACGTGCAGAACCGCCCGATGTTCCGTGGCGTTGATTTTCTGCCCGCCGAACATCGCCTCGATGCGCTCGCGCAGTCCGCACTCCGCGGCGAGCTGCAGCAGCAGTCGCACCGTCTCCTCGGTGATGCGATTCTTCGAGTAATCGAGGAACAACCCGACGCCCTCGGCGCTGAAGCGCTCCGCGCGACGCGGATCCTCGGCGAACAACTCACGCAGATGCCGATCGGCGACGGCTCGATGATGCTCGCTGAGCGCGCTCCAGGCCGGACGGGTCACCAGCGCGGCGGTGTTCGGACTCATGCGGGTCTCCTTACTTCTTGCGCGTCTTGGTGCGGGCCACGCGGGCCCCGCCGGAGGACTGCGGCTTTTCCCAGAGCTTGAATCCGCCGGCGAACGCATTGGCGTTATCGCCCGCGCGACAGTGTGCCGGCAATTCCTTCAGATGCCGGACGTTGCCGCCGCCAATCACGATGTCGTCAGGCTCCAACGCGCGGCTCAGGCGAGTGATGACATCCGTGACGTGCTTGCGCCACTTCTTCTTGCCCATGCGCTCGAGCGCACCGTCGCTGACGTAATCTTCGTAGGTGTGTTTCAGATACGGAAGGTGGCCGATTTCCATCGGCTCGACGAGGCCATCGACGATGAGCGCGGTGCCGAGGCCCGTACCCAGGCCGAGGAAGAGCATCTTGCCGCCCTGGTAGCTGCCGAGCGCCTGCATCGCCGCGTCGTTCATCAGCCGCACCGGGCAGCCGAACGCGCTGCGGAAGTCAAAGCCCACCCAGCCCGAACCGAGATTGTGCGGCTCGGCGAGGACTCGCCCGTGCATCACCGGCCCGGGGTAACCGATCGAGACGGCATCGTAGCGCCACCCGTGCGCCAACCGCTTGACCTTGGCGGCCATCTGCCGGGCCGTCAGTGTCGGGCCGGAGGCGAATTCGCGCTTCTCGGTCTGACCCGTGGCGAGGATCTTGACGTGAGTCCCGCCGACGTCGACGACGAGTACGTTC
>JAJZFQ010000241.1 GCA_021805275.1 Pseudomonadota bacterium | reverse complement strand
GCTCCTGCAGCGTGCGCAGCTGGGCATCATCGAGGCCGCCGGTGGCCTCCTTGCGGTAGCGGGCGACGAACGGGACGGTGGCGCCGCCGTCGAGCAGCGCTACGGCCGCGAGGACCTGCGGCGGACGGACCGCGAGCTCCGCGGCGATACGGGATTCGATGGACAGCATCAGCGGTGGGGAGGAATCGGCCGAAGGAGGCCGCACTATGCGCAATCGGCCGCCCCACAACAAGTCTTGCGCCGGCGGCCGCAAATGTCCTAGTCAGACCGGCGCGCACAGGCCCACGCAGGCAGCGGGGACTGGGATTTGTACGTATGCGGACCGCCCCCATCTGTGACAAATCGCAAAAAAACTTCGGTGAATGAACGAGTTAGGCCGCCACGCGGACGCCGCGGCAGCGCCACGCTGCCTGCGCACAGCTGCGACGCGAGTCACGTCGCACCGGCAGGCCGTCGTTAGGATGCGCGCATGAAATCGGTTGCCATGCACCCCACGTTCGACGGCTGGCTGGTCGCGCTGTCGATCGCGATCGCCGTTTTCGTCTCGTATACCGCGTTTCGACTCGCCGCGCGCGTGGCGGATGAGGGGCGGCCGCTGCGCCGATTCTGGACGTTCGGCGGCGCCATCGTGCTCGGCATCGGCATCTGGTCGATGCACTTCATCGGCATGCTCGCCATCGCGATGCCGATTCAGCTGCACTACAGCGTCGCCGTGACGCTGCTGTCGCTGCTGGTGGCCATCCTGACCTCCTGGGGCGCGATCCGCATCACGGCCACCGGGCAGCTGAATCCCCGCCGGCTCAGCTTCGGCGCTCTGGTGATGGGCGGTGGCATCGGCGCGATGCACTACCTCGGCATGGCCGCCATCGACATCACCCCGGCGATTCACTACCGGCCCGTGCTCGTCGTCGCGTCGATCGTCTTCGGTGTTCTTGCCTCGGGTCTCGCGCTGCGCCTGACATTCCCGCTGCGGCGGGAGCAGAGCGCACATCCACTGGCGCGCCTCGGCGGGGCCGTGTTGATGGGTCTGGGCATCAGCGGTACACATTACCTCGGCATGGCCGCCGCCCACTTCGCCCCCGGTGCCGTCAGCCACGGTGGACTGGTCCTCAATAGCTTCTGGTGCGCCGCCACGATCGCGCTGGCCGCCGGCAGCGTCCTCGCCTGCACGCTGATCAGCGACCTGTACACCACGGAGCTGGCGTCGCGGGCTCGGGCGCACGCGGGTCGGCTGCGCCAGATCAATGCGCAACTGCGCCACCAGGCACTGCACGATGCGCTGACCGGGCTGCCGAACCGCACCGCCTTCCTCGAGCGCCTCGGCGCGGCCTTGACGGATGCGCGCGCCGGCTTCGGGCCGTTCGCCGTTCTCGCCCTCGACCTCGACCGCTTCAAACTGATCAACGATTCGCTCGGCCACAGCGTCGGCGACGAACTGCTGCGCGAGGTGGCCCGCCGGCTGCGCGCTGCGGTTCGCTCGGATGACACGGTCGCCCGTATGAGCGGGGATGAATTTCTGGTCCTCGCCCGCCACGTTCGCAGCCCCGCCGAGGCCGGCCAGGTCGCCGAGAGCATCATCGCGGCGCTCAGCAAGCCGCTGCGCCTCGAGACGCTCGAAGTCCTGGTCTCCACCAGCATCGGCATCAGTCTGCACCCCGGCGACGCCGATGCGCAGGAGACGTTGCTGGCGCATGCGGACGAGGCGATGTACAGCGCGAAACGGCGAGGCGGGCGGACCTGGCAGTGCTTCGCCGCGGACATGAACGGTTTCACGCAGGAGCGTCTGCGCCTGGAGAGCGACCTGCACCGTGCGCTCGAGCGCGGCCAGTTCGAGCTGCATTACCAGCCGCGCGTCGACGTCGCCAGCGGGCGCGTGAGCAGCGTCGAGGCGCTGCTGCGCTGGCGGCACCCGGAACGCGGTTACATCCCGCCCCTCACCTTCATTCCGATCGCCGAGGAAACCGGCCTCATTCTGCCCATCGGCGCCTGGGTCCTGCAGGAGGCCTGCCGGCAGGCTCGCCGGTGGCAGAACGACGGGCTGACGGTGTGCGTGGCGGTGAATCTCTCGGCGCTGCAGTTTCGAGAGAGCGGTCTGCAGCAAACCATCGCCGCAGCGCTCGATGCACACCACCTGGCGCCGAGGCTGCTCGAGCTGGAAATCACCGAGAGCGCGGTCATGACCGACGCGCAGTCCTCCGTGGCGATCCTCGAGCAGCTGAGCCACATGGGGGTGCTGGTGTCGGTGGATGACTTCGGCACCGGCTACTCGAACATGAGTTATTTGCGCCGCTTCCCGATCGACCGGCTCAAGATCGATGCCAGCTTCGTGCGCGAGATGAACGACGACCCGCAAACCGGACTGATTGTGCACGCCATCATCTCCCTCTCGCACAGCCTGCACATGAAGGTCATTGCCGAAGGGGTCGAGACACCGCTGCAGCTGGCCCGTCTCGCCGCGCTCGGCTGCGATCAATATCAAGGCTATCTGTTCGCCCGGCCGGCGAGTGCTGCCGAGATCGAGCCGAAGCTTCGTGCCCACGCCGCCCTCAGCGCCGTCGACTGCACCGCCACCAGCGCCCGACTGCGCCGCCCGGCCTGGGGCGGGCTGCTGCTCGCCTCGAACGACGACTGACCGTAGTCCGAAAGGGGTGGCTCGCCACCGCGGTCGAACCCGACGGGCGGGCGGGTGGTCTAACCGCTGGGCACCGGTCACTGCTCCAGTCGTCGGTCTGCGGCAACACTGTCGTGCATGCCGGTGCCTTTGCTGGCATCCTGCGAGTGTCTGGCACGAGGATTCCTCCCATGCGCGAATCGGCCACGGTGAGATGAAGAGCGCGGCGGTTCCGGACAACGAGGTCGAGCGTCTCAAGTCGCTGCGATTCCTGGAAATTCTCGACTCCGTCCCCGAGCAGGCGTTCGACGATCTGACGCTGCTCGCGGCGACTCTGTGCGATGCGCCGCTGTCGTTCATCAGCCTGATCGACGCCGACCGGCAGTGGTTCAAGTCGCACTTCGGTACGGTGCTCGAGCAGACGGCGCGCGGGCTGGCGTTCTGTGCGCATGCCATTCTCGTCCCTGACCAGATCATGGAAGTGCCGGACACCGCCGCGGATGAACGCTTTGCCGACAACCCCCTCGTGCTCGAGGGGCCGCGGATCCGCTTCTATGCCGGCGCCCCGCTCGTCACCGACGAGGGCCATGCGCTCGGCACACTGTGCGTTCTGGATCAGCGACCGCGGCAGCTCGAGCCGCGCCAGCGCGCGGCTCTGCAGGCCCTCGCCCGCCAGACCGCCGTCCAGCTGAAGCTGCGCTCGATGCACCGGGCGCTGCAGGAGGCACTGGAGTCCGCCCGGACCTATCAGCACGAGCTCGAGGAGCACCAGAGCCGGCTGCGCCACCTGAACATGCAATTGCACACCCAGGCCATCACCGATCCGCTCACCGGCCTCTACAACCGTCTCGCCCTCTCCCAGCAGCTGAACCAGGCGGTCGCCCGCAGCCAGCGCACACAGGAAGGGTTGTCACTGCTGCTCATCGATGCCGATCACTTCAAATCGTTCAACGACAATTTCGGGCACCAGGTGGGTGATGATGCACTGCGCCAGCTGGCGCAGATCATCCGGGCTGCGGTCCGGGAGTCGGACATCGTCGCGCGCTATGGCGGGGAGGAGTTCGTGGTCATCCTGCCCGCGACGGACGGTGAGGGCGCGCATGCACTTGCGGAGCGTGTGCGCGCAGAGGTTCAAGCCGCCCGCTGGGGCCGTCGCGACCTGACGATCAGCATCGGCATCGCCACCCGCTCGGCATCGCATCCGCGCTGCACGGCGGAACTGCTCATCCAGGACGCCGACTTCGCCCTGTATCGCGCCAAGGACGCCGGCCGCAACCGGGTCATCGCGGCGGAACCGGCGGCGCGCTGAGCCCCCCGAGGGCCGCCCACAGCGCAAACGCGGCGCCGGAACGGCCCTGCTGTGCGCCGCTCGCACCCGGGCACTGCGGCGTGCGCACCCCAAAAAAACGGCCCCTTTCGGGGCTGTATTCAGGGGTTGCGGCGCAACCGCCTCGGTCGCGCCGCAACCGCTTCGAGGTCATGCCCCGAGTATTTTTGTCAGTCGCTATAGGTCGCACCCAACGTGAAGGAGCGCCCCATGTTGACGGGGATCGAAATCCGCCTCTTTCTGGTGATCGACGCGTTTTCGCGATTTTCTGGCATAGCACTTGCTTGTTCCGCGGATCTGTCTCTTGCACTCGCCAAACAACTTCTTGATTCCACTGTCGCTGGGTCTAGCTGCGGTCGTGGGCCCACAGGGCCGACCTCACGGCCGGCTCCTGGCGCTCCTTCAGGAACCCGCCTCTCACCCCCAGAATTACGCGGTTCCTCATCCCCGCCAACACCCCACGGCGCCACCCTGGTCGTAGGCCGGGTCGTACGGGTAGAAGTACGTTCCGCCGCCGTAGGTCTGCATGTCGACCGGCGGGACCTTGTTGAACAGGTTGGTCACCGCCGCATGCACGTGCAGGTGCGAGCTGATCTGGTAGGCCCCGTCGATATCCGTCTGCAGGTAGTACCCGACCGAGCAGAACTGCGAGTTCAGCGGGGTCACCCCGTTCAGGAAGCGGGCGTCGGATCCGATCGCGGTATTGCAGGTCGGGATGCCCGACGACGGGTCGGTGAGGTCGAAGTGACCGACGAAGTTCACGCTCGGGGAGATGGTGAGCGCGCCGCGCTGCCGACTCCACTGCAGGCTCGACCGATCCTTCGGACTGCCGGCGTCACCTGAGACACCCGACGGGCCGTGCGTATCGGCCAGCTCGTAGGTCTGACCATTGGCGGTCCGCTGATAGGTCAGCAGGTGCGCCCAGGTCGCATCCATCGTGAAGCGGCCGTAGTAGCCCGCGTCGTAGTGCGCACGGATATCAATGTCAAAGCCGGTGGTACGCGTAGCGCCCGCATTCACATACGGCTACGAGAGCGCCAGACTCGTTCCGACCGGTGTCACCTGTTTGACCCGCTCACCGGAGGTGCAGCCTGCCGCATAAGTCGCCGGACAGTACGGTTGGATGATCGGAGCGCCGCGCAGGATACTGCTGTAGTTGCCCAGACCGCCAGCCTCGAACGCCGGGATGATGTCGTTGGTCGCCTTGATGTTGTAGTAATCACCCGTCAGGCTCACATCACGCAGCGGCTGCAGCACGAGGCCGGCCGTCCAGTTGGTCAACTTGACGTTCTGCAGATGGGGGTTCGCGGCTTGGAATCCGGTCATCTGGAGACTGCACTGCGTCGAGTAGTCGCCCGGTCCGGTGACGATGCTCGAGCTGCTGTGGGCATTCGGGTTCGGGCAGAGGGTCGGATCGGTGCAGGCGCCAGCGCCGAACAGCTCACCCGAGGAGCCGCCCTCGGCGGCCGACGGTGCACGGAAGTCCTTACCCCACGTGCCGCGCAGCGCGATCCAGTGCCACGGGTCGTATTTCACGCCAAACTCGGCGTGAACGCCGAGCCCACTCCCTGGTAGTGATCGAAGCGACCCGCCGCGTCCACCTCGAAGTGCTTGATCGGCTTGCCATCCAACTCCAGAAATGCCGCGGCATCCTTCTCGGTGCCAATCACGTAGATCGGACCGCCGCTTTCGGACTGTGCACCGGAGAGGGCGGCCGGCGGCGCATGTTCGTCCTGCACCTTCTTGTACCACTGCACGCCGACGGACAGCTGCAGCGGCCCACCGGGCAGATCGAACCGCTTGTGCTACCCGTGGATATCGCTGAGGTCCAGCTCGCTCCAGGGCGTCGACTCTCTCGTCGGCGCAAACAGTTGCGCGGCACCGGAACTGCCGAAGACGTACCTGTTGTTCAGCGCCGAATAAGACGAGCAGGCTTCCGCACCAACTCGGGTCTCCGGCTCGAAACGCCCCCGTGGCCGTTGGGCACATCGAGTTCGGGTACATCGGGTTGGTGCTCGGCACCGTGATGATGTTCGGCGTCACCAGTGCCGAGGCCGGAACCACGGCCAGGGGAGCTCCGGGCCCGAACACCAGGGTGCTGACTCCGGCGACGTTGCCGAGGCCGCCAGAATACCCAGTGGTCTCCTGCGAGGAACTCTCAAACCAGAACGCCTGGATGCCAAGGGTCCAGTGGTCGCTCAGCGGCCTGGCGAACTCACCGAGCAGGTCGACGCGGGTCGTCGATGGCTGCAGCGGGACATTCGGATCGAAGGTCAGACATTTATTGAGCGCCTGCGGCTGCGCATCACAGCCCGGCAGGTAGTTGACGATGGCACCGTTCGCCGGATTGATGAAATGGCCCGTGTCTGACTGCGGATAGGCGAAGATCGGATCGAGCGCTGCCGCCTGTCCGACGTTGTTGGCACCTCCGAACGTTCCACCGAACGGCGTGTAATCAATGTTGCCCCAGAGTCCGTGCCGATGGCGCGCCAGGATCTGGTCCTGATGGCGGAAATCGCCCGAGACGTACCAGTTGTAGCCGTCTTCCGCGAGACTGCCGTGTCCGCCGATGAAGCCAATGTGCTCCATCGTGCCGTCGCCGCGCGCGGACGTACCGGACTCAGCGCTCACCTTGAAGCCCTGGTACTCCTTTGCGCAGGATGCCGTTCACGGCGCCCGCGATGGCGTCCGAGCCGTACAACACGACTGCGCTCCGGACGGGTCGCGCGACGCGACGCTGCGAATGCTTTCCCGGCGCGTTGCGGACGCTCCAGCGGTTCCGCCGTAGCGGAGCGACGCTCAAACACCATCCAATCGTTGAAGACAAACAAATGAAGACTGAAGCGCCCGCATGCCTTCTATCATGGTGCAGAGCGGCCCAAATCCTTCCCGGGCCTGGGCGGGCCGCGACGGAACGAAGGAGCGTTCAGGTACGGCTGCCGGCGGCGGCAGACCTCGTCTGCCTCACGGGTGAACTCAATCGAGGCTGAACAGGCTCTCGAGGTCGTGGCGCGAGAAGGCGCGAAAGGCGATGAGCGTCTCGGTCCGGGTCACGCCGGAGAGGGTGCGGATGCGCTGCGCCACCAGGTCGGCCAGCATTTCGTTTTCCCGGACGCGAACGATGGCGACCAGATCGAAATGCCCCGCCACCGAGTAGACCTCGGACACCCCGTTCATCTCGCTCAGCGCCTGCGCCACCTCGACGGTGCGGGACGGTTCGACATTCATCAGTATGATCGCGGTGACCATCGTGTGCCCGGATGCCGAGATCCGCCTCCTGTGACGCTTGCCGCGCCGTGGGCTCGTTGACCCGTTGATGCTGGCGCGGCGTGCCGTGCTCGATTGTAAGCGGCACCCGCCCCGCCCGACAACATTGCTGCGCCGACGGTAGTGTCTCAGTTTGAATTTCTGCGGTGGGCGGAAAGCGGGCCAACCGCGCCTGTCTCTCGACGTCTGGCCGCGGCTCTCAGCTGTGTTCGGAAGGTCCGTTCCGCCTTGTGGCCAGCGATTCAATCGCCGAGGACGTGATCAGGTTGACGTACGTTCCTGCCTGACCACGCAACTCGCCCGGCGGATTGCGCCGACACGTTCGGTCTGCTTTGGGGTCGAGTAGCGACAGTCCGGAGCGCCCGGTCAATAGGTCCAGAAGTGGCACGGCACGGACGCTCAATTGGCGGCGCATGCGGTTCCGATGACAAGGACACTTGACTCCGCCTCTAGGAGATGTCAAGCTTGCTTGACATGTTCACCAGGAGGTTCCCACACCATGCCCAGCCGACGCCAGGTCGTGATCATCGGGTCCGTCGCAGTCGCCGTTGTCGGCGCGATCGTCATATGGTTCGGTGCAGCCGCGATCATCCTGGCCATCTACGGTCGCCATGTGCCGGCGGCGGCGCCCTGGCTGGCGCTGGCCAAGTTCGCAAGCCTGGCCTGGGCGGCAGCGGTCGGCTGGATATTCACCTGGCGCCGGCTCGATGAGAGGGAGCGAAAAGTGCGCACGTTCTCCTGGTTCATCGGGTCGACCGCGGCGATCTTGCTGACCGCGCCGATCATGATGCTCTGGCTGCTGAACGGCGGCGCGTTTCTCGCCCATTTGCTCCATCGTCCCGGCACGCCGGGCATTTACTTCGCGCTGGGATGGGTCGGTCTTGTCTTCGCTCAGTTACTCTGCACGTTGATCGCGCGCGTCGCGTGGTGGGCGTCGAAACGCTAGCGGCCCCGGTCCATGAAGAACCGCCTCAAAGCTCTCCGCGCCGAACGCGGCTGGAACCAGGCCGAGTTGGCCGAGCGACTCGAAGTCTCCCGCCAGAGCGTCAACGCGATCGAGACCGGCAAGTACGACCCCAGCCTACCGCTCGCCTTCAAGATCGCGCGCCTGTTCGGACAACCAATCGAGGCGATTTTTCAGGACCAATAGCATCCGCAGGTCTTTGAGTTCTGCCAGGAGCCTCTGGATTCTGGACCGGTGCGAAGGTCCGGAAGTGGCGCTCAACCGATTGCGAAGCGAAATCCAACTTGAGTCCGCTTAGAGTCGAAAATCGAAATTCAAACTGAGACACTGCCGCGCCGACGGACGCCCCGGTCAGCGCGCCCGGGACGACGCCCGGCGGACGCAGCGCGCAAGCCGTTCCTGTCGGGAAATAGCACGGGCAATACCGTGCGAGCGCCGTACCGGCGTGCTCGGTGTCCGCTGGCGAATGGCAGGAGGTCAGGCGGGCGCGGACGGCATTGCTGCCGCGCTGCCCTCGAGCAGCCGCTCTGCAGACCGGACCACGGCGTCGCGCGATGGAAGGGCGCCCATCGAGCCGCCCCGTGCACAGCCGCGTCGAGGCCCGGCGTGCCCCCCGCGGGACGGGTTACCGTGTCTCATCCGTGCACCGCCACGCGCAGCCGCTCGAGATCGCCGTGGCGCGTGGCGATCTCGCTCCGGTCGGCCGCACAGCGCAGATCGCGCAGCACCTCAAGTGCCCGCAGCAGCACCGGCAGCGGCGGACCGCTGGCGGTGAGGTCCGCGAGCCCCTGCGGACCGAGCTGCGCGGCGGGCTCGGTAATAAATCGCCTGACCAGACCGTCGTGATGCTGCGTGGCATAACGGGCGAAGAGGTCGCACAGCTCGAGGTACGCACGCGCGTTGTCCTGGAACCAGTCGGCATGCCGGTGCCCGGGCAGCAGCTCGAGCAGCTCATCGAGCAGGCTCCGGTACGTCATGCACCCGCGCAGTCGCGCTTGGTCCTCCGGCGGCATGAACAGCATCTTGTCCACCAGCAACTGCGCGTAATACGGATCGTTGGCGCGGCACACCCCGAGCAGCAGATCGAGCTCGTTGATGCCCGAGAAGTCACCGGCGTTGGCGCCGCGGTACTCCTGCCGCCCGACCCGATAGGGCTTGTAGTAAGGCCGCACAGAGTAAAAGAATCGCTCGACGTCAAGGTGCGTCATCAGCCGCTCGTTGATCACCAGCACGTCCTCGAGACAGCGGCGCGCCGCGGCGAACATCCCGTCGGCCACGGGACTGGAAACCCCGAGGTGCACGATGTTCGTCAGCGCATCGGCGGCGAGCTGCAGAGCGAGGATGCCGCGGGTGTTCTCGTCGATGAACAAAAATTCATCGCGTAACCGAGTGAAGCTCTTGCGTACCCCGGCGCGGGCGCGATTGCGGGTGGCCAAGTGACTGGTGGCAAAGCGCGGGGCCATGCCGAGCGATGCCCCGACGTGCAGCGCGAGCGCGGAAGCCTCGGGAAACGGGGAGCGCTCCTCGCGGGCAGGGTGGGTCAATTCGTGGCGACGCAGCGCGGCAAGGTACATCCCCACATTGCCGAGGACCGCAAAGGCACTCTCGAAACCCTCCCCGGTGTTGCCCTCCTGCAGCAGCGCCCGGACGAAGACGAGCCCTTCATCCCGCAGCGTCGCCTTGAGCGCCTCGCCCGTCCCGGCCACCCGACCGCGCTCGGCCTGCGCGAAATAGCGCTCCTCGAGTTCGGTATTCAGGTCCACGAACGCCGTGCGGATCCAGTGCTCGAATGCCTCCGCCCTGATGCTCATCGGCACATGCCCCCGGGGTGCGCAGCTTTAGATCGGCCATTGTGCGGCCGGCGCGGCGGAACATTGTCCCGATTACCGCTCCCCCGGGCACGGCGCCCCGAACAGCGATCTGTTTCCCGGCGCCGCTGCAGTCCACTGACCGGCGCACCACGTGGTCTGCGGCTCACCGCGCCTCGACGCGAACCCTGCAAGGCCGCGCCACCCATCCGAGCGAGGCCCGTCCGGGCAGAGACGTTCGCTGCGGATGGAGAGTCTCGCGCGACCGAGATCGCGCCGGTGCCGTGAGACGCGGCTCACCGCAGGATGAGGTAGTCTTGCTCCGATCGTGCTCAGGCTCGTCGCGGCTCCGCGTGGCCGGCACGGCCCTCCCCTTCAGCGAGAGCGCGACCCCGGGGCAGCGCGGGCAATCGCGACGGCGCGCAGAGCGGTCGGCAGCGCCCCGGTCAATGACCGACCACCACCTCGCTGATCTGGATGACCGGCGCCAGATCGGTGTAGTTGGCAATGTCCGCGAGGATCTCCTCGGCATGCGGACCGAAACCGGCCTCGAAGTCCTCCACCGAATCGCAAAAGATGTGGCACAGCGCCACATAAACCGCCGGGGCATCGGCGCCGCCGCCGGAGAGCCCTTTGTCGACCGTGTAGTAGCGGCAGCGCGATCCCATCAGTCGCTGCACCAGCGGCATGTGCCGCTCGCGGTAGTACTCATGATCGAAGCGGGCGCCAGGCTGATTCGGATACATCACGCTAACTTTGATCACGGGCGTCTCCTCGGACAACAGCGGCCGGTTCGGGCGTGCCCGGCATACTGCGGCACGGACCGACACACAACAACCGCCGCGTCGCTGCGCCGCCCTCGGAGCGCACGGCCGGGCGCGGGCTGTACCGGAACCAGAACACCGCTGGCGCCCGGCTCAGGGAATCGGGAAGAATTCGTGGGTGATGCGCACCGACGAGGGCGGCGTCGCCAGCAGGCACACCCGGGCTCGGGGGTCATCGAGGATCCGCGCGCGGGCGGTGCCGAGCACATTCATGCCGATCAGCAGCGCCGGCCGGTGCTGCAGGTGCCACACCTTGAAAATCGGGATATCGCTGTAGACGACGGCCAGATTGCGGATGGCGGCCGGCCCGAGATAGATCGGCGGCGGCGCGCAACGGCGCCGATCGCCACCTGCCGAGTCACGCCGTAGACCGCCGCGCGCGCAGGGATGACGAGCAACCCGCCGGTGGTGCGCCGGGCGGAGATCTTCAGGAAACTGCCGAGGATGCGCCGGCACGAGCGCTCGATGAGCACGACGTGGCGATGGAAATCAACCACCAGGCGTACCGGACCGAAGCCGGCCATACCGAGAATCCCATCGAGGCCGATCATCACCGGTCTGATGCTCACCGGCATGCGCAAATCGCGCTTGACGATGGCCCCGACGCGCAGACGCCGGATCAACACCCAGGGCAGCCGCTCGACACCCGTCGTGCCCTGTACCCGCTCGCTGCCACTACGGTACAGCGCGAGCGCGCGTTCGCGCACCCGCCCTGGGGAGAGCATCGAGCTCTCCGCGCCGGTGTCGACGAGAAAATGAAACGGTCCCTTGCCATCGATGTGCACGGCCACGACGATCCGCTCGGCGGCTCCGGGCCGCACCGGCGCCGCGAACGGCCGCGGTGCGGACGGCGGGGCCTGCGCCATCCCCGCTGCGGCCGGTAGCGCAAGCACAACCCATGAAGCCACGACGCGGAACACGCCGGACCGAGCGCTCACCACAGACCTCGCGGTCGACACAGGAGCACCCTGGAGTCGGTGAGTATACGCCCGGGATCCGCCTGGCGATGTGCACCGCCGAAGGCGCCGCCGAGCCGCACCTGCGCGTCCGCCGTCCCGAACGATGCATCGGTTCACCGCGGGAAGGACTCTAATCGTCGCGGCCCGCCGCAACGGGGGCCGAAAAATTCTCGCTGCGGGCGACCAACCCCGTCCCGGCCGCTTCATTGCGGGCCCCTGAGCAGTCCGCTAAGCTGGCTCGATTCGCGTCGCTCGCGTTCCATACACCCATTCCCAAAAGGTGATCGCGCATGCTTCACGTCGATGCCGACTCGCGGCTCGTCCGCGGCAAATCCCTGATCGTCGCGGTCGCGACGCTGTTGTGTCTGCCGCTCGTGGCGCACGCCGCTGCGCTGCAGAATTTTCTCAACGGCAAGCTCACCTGGCGGAACATCGGACCTGACATCGGCGGTCGCGTCGTGGCGGTCGCGGGCGTTGCCGGCAAGCGCAACCTGTTCTACATGGGCGCCGTCGACGGCGGCGTCTGGAAGAGCACGGACTACGGGGTCCGTTGGCACAACATCACCGACGGCAAGTGGACATCTGCGAGCGGCAGTGTCGGTGCGATCGCCGTGGCGGCCTCGAACCCCAAGGTGATCTACGTCGGCACCGGCGAGGCGGACATCCGCAATGACATGGTCACCGGCGACGGCCTCTTCAAATCGATCGACGGCGGCAAGACGTGGAAGTACGCCGGGCTTGCCGGCACGCGCACCACCAGCGCGATCGTCGTCGATCCGCACAACCCCGACATCCTCTACGTCGCCTCGATGGGCCACGTCTTCAAGCCGAACGCCGAGCGCGGCATCTTCAAATCGACCGATGGCGGCAAGACGTGGCACAAGGTGCTCTACGTCAACGCCAAGACCGGCGCGATCGACTTGGTGATGGATCCGCACGACCCGAACGTGCTCTACGCGACGATGTGGCAGGCCCAGCGCACGCCCTGGACGCTGATCGACGGCGGCCCGGGCAGCGGACTGTACAAGAGCACCGACGGCGGCGCGCACTGGACGAACCTCTCGCACAACCCGGGCATGCCGCATGGACTGCTCGGGCGTATGGGCGTGTCGATCGCCGCCAGCAAACCCAATGTCGTCTACGCCATCATCCAGGCGAAACACGGCGGAGTGTTCCGCTCGGCCAACGGCGGCGCGAGCTGGAAGCGCGTCAATCGCAGCTGGAGCCTGCGCCAGAGAGCCTTCTACTACATGGCGATCTACGTCGATCCCAGCAATCCCAATACGATGTATGCGCCGAACGTCGACGGCGTCTGGGTCTCGCGCAACGGCGGCAAAGCGTTCTCGCTGCTGCACATGCGACACGGCGACAATCACATGGTCTGGATCAACCCGCACCACCCCAAGATCCTGCTGGTCGGCAATGACGGCGGCGCCACGGTCTCGACCGATGGCGGCAAGACCTGGAGCACCGAGCACAACCAGCCGACGGGTCAGTTCTACCACGTCGCGCTCGATGACGCGTTCCCGTTCAACGTCTACGGTGCGCAGCAGGACGAAGGCTCCTTCGAAGGACCCAGCGCCTCGATCGACGGGGCGATCCCGGTGTCGGCCTGGCACTCGGTCGCACTCGGTGAGAGCTCGTTCGTCGCCCCGAAGCCCGACAGCCGTTACGTCACCTACGGCAGCGATTACTACACCGTCATGCAGAGCTACAACCGGCTGACCGGGGTGCGCCGCTCGGTGAGTCCCTCGCCGATCTACATGGACGGGGGCGATGCCGCGCGGATGCAATACCGCTTCGGCTGGACCCATCCGATCTTCTTCTCCCCCGACGATCCGCACGAGCTGTTCCTGGCCTCGCAGTACGTGATGGTCAGCCACGATCACGGCCGTACCTGGAAGGTGATCAGCCCGGACCTGACGCGCAACGACCCGGCCACCGAGGGACCGCCGGGCGGGCCGATCAACCTCGACCAGACCGGCGCCGAAGTATTTCCGGACATCTCGGCGCTCGCGGTGTCGCGGCTGAACGCCCAGGTGATCTGGGCCGGCTCGCAGGACGGGCTGGTACACGTCACCGTCGACGGCGGCAAGCATTGGCAGCTCGTCACCCCACCGCAGCTCACCCATTGGGCCGAGATCACCTCGATCGAGCCTTCACACGTCGCCGCGGGCACCGCCTATCTCACCGCGTCGCGTTACATGTGGGATGACTATCGCCCGTATGTCTTCAAGACGACAGATTACGGACGCCACTGGACGACCCTCACCCAGGGACTGCCGAGCGATCAGTACGTGTTCGTAGTGAAGCAGGATCCCGCGGACGCCCGGCTCCTGGTCCTCGGCACGGGCAACACGGTGTATGCGAGCCTCGATGGCGGTGCGCACTGGACGGCGCTCGGAGTCAACCTGCCGCACGTGCAGGTGCGTGATCTGGCCTTCGACCGCCGCGAAGGCGAGCTCGTCGCCGCGACCCACGGCCGCTCATTCTGGATTCTCGATGACGTGCCGCTGCTCGAGCAAATGACACACTCGGCGCAGCCCCCGGGCGGCGCCGCGTACCTGTATGCGCCCGAGACCGCGTGGCTGACGCATGCCTACGGAGAGAACGTTGGCGCGGAACACCGCGAGTCGGTGGGCAAGAACCCGCCGTTCGGTGCGACCGTGTTCTTCCACCTCCCAGCCGGCTACCACGGCCAGACCCCGGTGAGCCTGAGGTTTCTCGATGCCCACGGGCAGCCGATCGCGCACTACACGCTGCATCTGAAGCCCGCGCACGTACGCAAGCTGCCCGCCACGGTACGCGATAACCTGCAGCCCTCGCAGGCGAAGCATCGGGCGCTGGAGAAGATGACCGCCGTGACGGCGGGCTTGAACCGCTTCCAGTGGAATCTGCGCTATGCGAACGCCACGGATGTGATCGGCTGGGAGCCCCCGGAGGTCACGGATGGCCTCTCGGCGAGTGCGCGCGGACCATTGGTCAATCCCGGCCGCTACACCGTGGTACTGCGCTACGGGAAGCATGCGTACCGGCAGTCGTTCGAGGTGAATCTCGATCCGCGCCTGCACACCACGCCGGCAATCCTCAAACAGCACCTGGCACTGCAGCTTGCGCTGCACCGCAGCGTGGGTGTACTCGATCAGGACATCAATGCGGCGATCCTGCTGCGCCGGCGGCTCGCCAAGGCCGTATCCGAGCACAAGCTCAGTGCCGCGATTGCGGCCCCGGCGATGCGGGAACTGCATGATGCGGTGCACGCCGTGGTACAGCGTCACGTGCGCTCGAGTGAAGGAGACGTGATGCACAACATGCGTCTGCGCAGCTTCCTCGCCTACCTGCAATCGAGCATTGGCCTCGACTACCGGGCGCCGGATCCGGCGCAGATCGCGGCATTCAACGCCCTGGAACAGCAGGCCCGCCAGGGCGAGCAGCGGCTGCAAGCCGCGAGCGCCGCGGGTCGACGCCTGCTCTGAGGCGCCCCTACCCGGGAAGAGCCGGTCCGTCGCGCTCCATAGGGCGCGACGGACCGCTCGGCGGCGCGGCACGCAGCGGCGCACCGCCATGCGCGCACGGGCGCTCGACGCGCACGCTCAACGATTGCGCAGCACCCGCCACGTCACGGTAAGTCCGTACACCAGGATCAAGGCTACGAGGAGCATCAGGCCGAGCCCGACGGCCTCGCGCAGCGGCGTTCCGCTCGCCGTCGAGAGGTAGGTCCAGGACGCCGAGACGATCAAGCCGTCATAAGCCAAGTGCGTCAAGATGCTCCAGCGCAGGCCGAAGGCGATGCGGATGTAGGCGAGCCCGACGCCGACGAGAAACTGCGGCAGTACCAGCACGAGCGCCCACCAGGTGAGCGAGCGCGAGTACACCTCGGCGTGCTCCACGCCGAACAGCACACAGGACACCCAGAACACCCAGATGCCGTGGCGGTGGAAGAATCCGATCACCCTCTCTCGCGCATAGACGTACAGACCGAGGCTCACCAGACTCGCAGGCACGAGCGCCCAGAACGGCGCGAAATAGTGGCGAATGGTATTGATCGCGCGCGGGTGCTCGAGATTGATGCGGATGCCGAGGTAGGTGTAGCAGAGAAAGAACGCCAGGCCGATGAACACCGCGGGCGGTGCCGTGGAGAGAAACGCGCGGTAGGCGAGTTCCTCGAGCAGCGGGGCGACCAGCACGATGCTGGCGGCGGCGAGGGACGGATGCGTGACCAGATAGGCCTGGAACGTGTCGGGCGCGATGCGCCAGCCGAACCAGTGCACCAGCAGGTCGTCCAGCCGGCCGCCGAGGAAGCCGAGCACCAGCAGCAGGCTCAGCCAGCCGAACCAGGTCCACGCCGTGAGCCGCCGCCGCGGCCGCTCGCGCAGGACCGGGTGCGCCAGAAACGGCAGCAGCCGTCCGTAGGCGCCCGGCGGCGCCTCGTTCATGACCTCGGATCGTGGATTCGGTGATTCCTGCACGGCACGACTCGGGCCACGCTCACAATGTTAGGCCCGCTCCCTCGATACCAAAATGATGTACCACGGCGCGGCGAACGCCGCAACCGCGGAGCGGCACTCAGGGAGCGATCGCCCACCGCGCCCCGCGCCGATGGCGGGGTCGGAAGCGCGCAGGTCATGGGACCGCGGCACGGCTTGCTTCGGTTCGGGTGCCTAGATAGATTTACAGCCTCGCGCAGTCACCCGACCGGGCGCAGTCCGTGCGGCATCGCGCGTGATCACGCCGCACCGTCCGCCGATCGGACCGCCTGTACCCTGGACATCCCAGACGCCGATGCATGCTCGAACCGCTGATACCACCTCTGCGCAGGCCCCTGGAACCACAGCCGGCCGAGCCGCCGGGGCGCATCCGGCACTCAGCGTCGCGCAGCTGCGCAAGACCTACGCCGCGCTGGTCGCGGTCGAGGGCATCTCGTTCGAGGTGGCCCGCGGCGAAGTGGTGGGTCTGTTGGGCCCGAACGGCGCCGGCAAGACCACGACGATCAACATGATTCTCGGCGTGCTCAGCCCGAGCGCCGGTGACATCCGGATCGCGGGGATCGACCTGGCGCAGCAGCGCTCGCGCGCCCTGGCCCAGGCAAACTTCGCGGCCGTGTATGCCGCGCTGCCCGGCAATCTCACGGTCGAGCAGAACCTGCGGTTCTTTGCGCTCATCTACGGCATCCCGCGCCTCACCGTGCGCATCGAGACGCTGCTGCATCAGTTCGACCTCCAGCACCTGCGCAACACCAAGTGCGGCGTACTCTCCTCCGGGGAGCAGACACGGGTTGCATTGGCCAAGGCGGTACTGAACCGGCCGCAGTTGCTGCTGCTCGATGAGCCGACGGCGTCCCTCGATCCCTCCGCGGCACAGACGATCCGCGAACGGATCCGGCGACTCGCAGCCGATGATGACTGCGGCATTCTCTGGACCTCGCACAACATGTACGAGGTTGAAGCGGTCTGCGACCGAGTGCTGTTCCTCTCGCACGGCCGGATCCTGCTCGAGGGCGATCCGCGTCGGCTGCCGGCCGAGCACGGCGCCGGGACCCTCGAGGCGCTGTTCATCCGTCTGGCGCGCGAGCCGCTGAGCGCCGCGGAGCACCCGCAGTGAAGCTCCGCCCGATCGCAGGGATCCTGCTGCGCCAGTTCTACCTGATCCGCGGCAGCCCGGTCCGGGCTCTGCCGATGTTCGCCTGGGTGGCGATCGACATCGTGGTGTGGGGCTTCATCACGCGCTACCTGAACACGATGAGCGCGGGCCGATTCAACTACGTTCCGAGCCTGCTCGGGGCCGTGCTGCTGTGGGATTTTTTCACCCGTATCATGCAAGGGGTGAGCACCGCGTTCCTCGAGGACGTGTGGTCGCGGAATTTCCTCAATTTGTTTGCAACACCGCTCACCACACCGGAGTACATCACCGGGCTGGTCATCACCAGCATCGGCACCAGCGCGATCGGGCTCGCGGTGATGCTGGTGCTGGCGACTGCGGTGTTCGGACTGTCGTTCTTCTCCCTCGGCGCGATGCTGTTGCCCTTCCTGCTCGTGCTGTTCTGCTTCGGCATCGCCCTCGGCATCCTCGCCAGCGCGCTGGTGCTGCGCCTGGGCCCGGCATCGGAGTGGCTGGTGTGGCCGCTACCGGCACTCCTCTCGCCGTTCGTCGGGGTGTTCTATCCGCTCGCGACGCTCCCGCACTGGATGCAGCTCATCGCCCGAGGGCTGCCACCCGCGTACGTCTTCCAGGGCATGCGCTCGATCCTCGCCGGACATGCGCTTCCGGCGTCGGCGCTGCTGCCGGGCGCCGCGCTCGCAGTGCTCGACGTCGCTCTGGCCGGGTATTTCTTCGTGCGGGTGTTCCGCTACGCGCTGCGCACCGGGCTGCTCGCCCGCTACAGCGCCGAGAGCGTGTCCTGACCGGTGCGCCGCGCGCTCAGCGCAGCGCCTGATCGAGCCAGCGCGAGAGCGTGGCCGCGTCCACCGCGCCGGACTGGCGCGCCAGCTCCTGACCGCCGCGGAAGAGAATCAGCGTCGGGATGCTGCGGATGGCGAAACGGCCGGCCAGCGGCTGCTGCTCGTCGGTATTGACCTTGCCGATGCGCAGCGAGGTGGCGCGCTGCGCGGCCACGCGGTCCAGCACCGGGGCCATCATGCGGCACGGACCGCACCATGGCGCCCAGAAGTCCACCAACACCGGCAGCGATGCGCGCTCGACATGTGCGGCGAACGCGCCGGTATCGAGGGCGACCAGCTCCCCGCTGAGCACCGGGGCTTTGCAGCGCGGACACTTCGGGTGCTCCCCGGCACGCGCCTCGGGCACCCGCACGAGCGAGTGGCAGTGGGGACAGGCGACCAGCAGAGCATCGGCCCGGGAGGTTTCGGCGTTCATGAACCGGACATGGGGCCGGAACCGGCGGGGTTCAAGCGCCCCCGACCCTTGGCTTCGCCGCCATCGTCCCCATCTCTGCGTTCAGCGTTTCCTCTATTGATTGCGCGAGGGCTGCGTCGCACATGGAATACCGGGATTATTATCAGCTGCTGGGCGTGGCCCGAACGGCTACCGCCGAGGAGATCAAGAAATCCTATCGGCGGCTCGCCCGCAAATACCACCCCGATGTGAGCAAGGAAACGGACGCCGAGCGTAAGTTCAAGGAGGTGCAGGAAGCCTACGAGGTGCTGAAGGACCCGCAGAAGCGTGCCGCCTACGATCAGCTCGGCAGCGAGTGGAAGTCCGGCCAGCAGTTCCGCCCGCCGCCGGACTGGGCGAGCGGCTTCGAGTTCAGCGGCGGCGCACGGCCCGGCACCGCTGGGACGCACGGCTTTGACGGCGAGGGCTTCAGCGATTTCTTCTCCTCGCTGTTCGGCGGCACGAGTCCATTCGGCGGCAGCGCTCGGCGAGCGTCGCGCCAGGGACGCGATCACCATGCCCGCATCGACCTCGAGCTCGAGGAGGCCTTCGGCGGCGGCACGCGCACGCTGGAACTGAAGCGCCCCGACATGAAGTCCGATGGCTCGCTCGACGTGCGCGCCCACACCGTGCGGGTGAGCATTCCGGCGGGCGTCACCGACGGCCAGCTGATTCGCCTCGCCGGCCAGGGCGAGCGCAGCAGCGGCGGGGCGCGGGCGGGCGATCTGTATCTCGAGGTGCACGTCCGGCCGCATCGGCTCTACCAGCTGGAGGGTCGTGACGTCACGTTGACGTTGCCGATCACGCCCTGGGAAGCGGCGCTTGGCGCAACGATCACCGTCCCGACGCTCGGCGGCGCGGTCGACATGCAAGTGCCGACCGGCGCGCAGTCCGGCCAAAAGCTGCGTCTGCGCGGCCGCGGTCTGCCCGGACAGCCGCCGGGGGACGCCTATGTGCAGCTGAAGATCGTCGTGCCCCCGGCGAAATCCCCGGAGGCGCGTGCGCTGTACGAAGAGATGCGCACGAAGCTCGGGACGTTCGACCCACGCGCTGAACTCAAGAGGTGACGCCGTGACCGAAGCCGTCGAACGATACGAGGTGCGTCTGGTGAGCGAGGCCGACTGGATCGGCGCCGGCGAGATCTGCGCCCTGTGCCGAGTCGACCTCGCGGTGATTGCCGAACTGGCCGAACTCGGCCTGGTGGCGCCGCGCGGCACCGCCCCGGCCGAGTGGCAGCTGCCAGCCGCGGCGCTGCCGCGATTGGCGCTCGCCGGGCGATTGATGCACGATCTCGGCGTGAACGTAAGCGGTGCAGCGCTGGCCATCGAGCTGCTGGAGGCGCAGCAAACCCTGGAGCGTCAGCTCCAGCGCCTCGAGCACCTGCTCACGCCTTGAACGTCGGCGCACGGGCACGCCGGAGGCGGATACTCACTTGTACCGACTTCTGCGCCGCGCGGCCGCGACGAATAATCCGGCCCTGCGATGCGACCGCCCGCTCACTTGGACTGCGCACTGCCGGACCCGCAGGCCGCTGCGCTCATCGTCGATGAGTCGGGAACGATCGTGTTCGTCAGCGACCCGGTGCAGCGTCTGCTCGGCCACGCCCCGCAAACCTTGTGTGGCCAGAGCGTCGAGGTCCTGCTGCCGGAGCGGCTGCGCCTGGCGCACATCGGTCAGCGGCTGCGGTTCACCGATCAGCGCGGGCACCGGCCCATGGGCACCGGCCTGCCGTTGGTGGCGCTGAGCCCCTGCGGCACCGAGATCCCCGTCGACATCAGCCTCAGCCCGATGCAGCGCGGACGGCTGACCCTCACCGTGGTGATCCTCGAGCCCCGCGAGCCTGCGGCGCACCGGCATTCGGCCTCACGGCGTGCCCGCGGCGATGCTGTCGGGGTCGGTGACATCGAGTGCGAGCATGCGCAACCGCTCGCTGCGCGGCGACAGATCCTCCCCGCGGCGTGCGCAGCGCCCCGCCCGCGAAGTGATCCTGAACCGACTGCTTGACGTGCGGCCGATCAAGGCGCTGCGATCGGCCGCCTCGACCGCGGCATCACCGGGACTGCTGCGCGTCCTGGACGATCGCGCAGCTCGCTGCGGCGGCCGCATTGTCGCGATCGGCATTTTTCGAGCGCTTCACGCCGACGGTCGGGACCGCGCCGGTGGACTACCTACTCAGCTGGCGGATGGTAAAGGCCCCGCAGCTGCTGCGCCGGCGCGATCTCGGTCTCGCCGAAATCGCCCAACAGGTCGGCTATCGCTGCGCACGCACCTTCAGCGTGGCATTCGCGCGGCAGGTCGGCATGTGCCCCGGCCGCTACGCCCGAGCCGAAGACCCCGCGGACGCGAGCTGACGCACCGATCGCGGAGCGGTGTGCTTCAGCGACGGCGCGCGCGGGCGCGCCATGCCAGCCCCAGCATGGCGAGGCCGAACACGAGCATCACCATGCCCCACCACAGGTCGATGTTGATGCCGAGCGAGCGCTGCGCGAGCGCGGCCCCGCCGTGCAGACCATAGCCGGCGAGCAGGAGGCCGAGTACGCTGAACAGCGCGCCGACCGGAATGCGGATATCAAGTCCCATGAGTGATCACCAGAACAGGAGGTTGAGCACCACGGCGGCGCCGAGGACGCACGCGCCGAGCACTGCCGGGCGGCGATACCAGCGCGCCGCGCTGGAGTCCTGGCGCGGCGTGAGCGAATACACCAGCCCGACGAGCTCTCGCTCGGGCCGTGGCCGGGTGGCGAGACTGACACCGACCGTCACCAGAAAGCACACGCCGAACGCGTAGATCGCGGTCCAGAAATTCTGCGCCATCGGACTCGGGTACAGATGCATCACGGCGATCCAGCCGCCCTTGATGCCCGGCGTTGCGCGCGCCGGCAGCGTCAGGCCGTGAT
>JAJZFQ010000305.1 GCA_021805275.1 Pseudomonadota bacterium | reverse complement strand
AGTTCGGTTCGCAGCAGCGGTATGCGCTGCGAGGCGAAGCGATACACCACCCAGTCGGCCAAGCACAGCAGATTTAGCCAGTTCCCCAGTCCGAGCGGCAGACGATTAGTGAACTCGACGACGCGCAGCGCGCGGCGGACACGCTCACACGTCCCTCGCTCAGTCGCAAGCTCGTGCAGTTGCACGACCGGCTGGTCGGTGCGCAGCCTTGCCAGCAGTTGCGCGACGCTCACCATCCGATGCATGAACCGGAATGCTTCAGTGCGGCCGTAACGCTCACGAGCCCCGCGCGCCGTCACCGCAACGTTGACCGCAAGCAGGGGGATCGCGAATCCCAGAGGCACGAGCGACACCGACATGCCGCCGATCATTGCGACGCACACGACGCTCCAGAGCACCGTCACGCGCGGGTATTTCAGACCCTCAGCCGTGCGCTCAAACAAAGTGTCGATGACCGTCGCGCCCGAATCGGCATCGAGCGCCGCGAGCGCCAACTGAATGCTCTCGCGCAACGCCGAATCGCTGCCGAGTGCTTCGGCGGCATCAAGAAGAGCCTGTGGCTGCTGCACATCCGCCGCGAATCGACGCACCTGCCGGTACAGGCATTGGCTGCCAAGCCGCGTTTGCGTCGAATCCAGCCGAGCGAAGATGCGGGGAAACTCCAGATCGGCCCAGGTGCGGTCATCAACGTACGCACCAGAGTCGCCGAGCCGCGTCAGCTGGAAATACTGGTCAGACAGCCATCCGTCCTTCCGGCCCGGGCGTCCCCAGGTTGCCCGAATCTCTCGCAGCAGTCGCCGGCGCGGAAATAACCCGTCCTGCACCTGCCGCCATGCAGCCCCGAGCATCGTGGTGATCCCGTGTTGCGCCACGGGGGCAAGTATAGCCCCATCACAGCAGGGTGCCAGGCCGACGTCCGTCAGTGCACTGCCGAGATATCCACCTCGCCTGTCGGCTTCGGAGACAGCCAGATCGCGCACGCGGCGATCACGAGCGTCAGTCCGCAGAAGAAAAACACCCGGTTGGTCGCAATCATCATGGCCTGGGCGCGCAATGTCTGGTCAATCATGCTCGCGGCCTGAGCAGCCGAAAATCCATGGTGCACCAAGACCTCGGCGGTTCGGCGCACACCATTCATCACTCCGACCAGCTGTGCATGCGCTCGAATGGCGTCATTTTCCCACACGGTCGTAACGATCGAGGTGGCGATTGCACCCGAGAGCGAACGGATGAAGTTCAGCTGGCCAGCCGCAGCCGCGAGCTCGCCCGGATCAACGCTGCCGAGGGCGGTGGTCATCAGCGGAATGAAGAAGAACGGCAGCCCGAACCCGGTGAGGAAGACCGGCCAGGCGACCTGCGCAAAGGTCATCTGTGCTGCACCAGCACTGCGCAGCAGCGTTACGGCCGCGAGCCATAGCACGCCGGCGAAGATGAGTTGGCGCGGATCGAATCGCTGCGCCAGTCCGGCCACGATCGGGGCGGCAACCAAGGCGGAGATTCCGAATCCAGCGGACGCATACCCCGCCCAGGTGGCGGTGTACCCCATCTGTTCCTGCAGCCACAGCGGCGTGAGTACATTGACCGCAAAGAAGGCCCCCATGGCCAGGGCGAGATTTACCATCGATGCGCTGAAGCCGCGGTGACGAAACACACGCAACGACACCACCGGCTCCCGGCAGGTGAGCTCCCAGATGAGAAACGCGGCAAATCCGATCGCGGCGATCAGCGCAAGGATGGTGATCTGTGTGGAGGCAAACCAGTCGTGATCCTTGCCGGTATCGAGCACGATCTGCAGCGCCCCCACCCACACGACGAGCAGCCCCAGCCCGACTCGATCGAGTGGCTGGCGGCGAAGCGCAGTTTCCTGAGTGCGCAGGATGCGCCAGACGATCGGGCCAGCGATCATCGCAATTGGCACATTGACCCAGAAGATCGACGGCCAGTCGAAGTTGTTGCACAGCAGTCCGCCGAGCACGGGACCGAGCACGGGCGCAACCAGCGTCGTCATGGACCAGATCGTCATCGCAACCGGCTGCTGGCGCTTTGGGAAGATTTGCATCAGCAGCGTCTGTGACAACGGCATCAGCATCCCGCCGGCCAATCCCTGGAGCACCCGCAGCGACACCAGCAGATTGAGCGTCGGAGCCAGGCCGCACAACGCGGAAAATACCCCGAAGCCCAGAATGGACAGCGCGAACACGCGCACGGCGCCAAATCTCCCGGCCAGCCAACCGGTGAGGGGCACGATGATCGCCTCTGCGACCGAGTAGGAAGTGATGACCCAGGTGCCTTCGTTGGGTGGCACCGCGAGACCGCCGGCGATATTGGGAACCGACACATTGACGATGGTCATATCGAGCACGGCAAGGAAATTCGCCGCTGCGAGAAGGAACGCCGCCGACCACAACGCCGCGCCCGTCATAGGCGCGGCTGCGACGCTGCCCGATTCAGTCGCCATGGCGGGTGCAGGTCAACCGCGCCGAGCGGTGTCGATGGTCGCCGTCATAGACAGTCCCACCCGCAACGGATGTCTCTTCAGCTCAGCCGCATCGATTCCGATGCGCACCGGCAAGCGCTGCACCACCTTGATCCAGTTGCCGGTCGCATTCTGCGCGGGGATTAGTGCGAACGCGGCTCCCGTGCCACCGGCCAGTCCCGCGACGCGGCCGTGATACACGACCGCAGCCCCGTACAGGTCCGAGCGCAGCGTTGCCCGTTCACCGATACGCACCCGCGCCAGCTCCGTCTCCTTGAAGTTTGCATTGACGTAGGCGTGGTAAATCGGCACGAGGGACATCAGAGCGGCACCGACGGCGACTCGCTGACCCACCTGAACAGTGTCATTGGCGACAATGCCGCTGATCGGGGCACGAATGACCGTCCGGGTGAGATTCAGCTGTGCCTGCTGAAGTGCGGCGCGCGCAGCCATGACCTGCGGATTGGTGTGCACGGAGCTGTTCGCAGTCAGAGCGCTCTGCACGGCACGGCCTTCGCGGGCCTCGGACAGCCGGGCGCGCGCGGCGGCGAGCGCTGCCTGTGCATCACGGTATGCATTCTGAGCCGCGCTGAGGTCCTCTGCGGAGATCGCACCGGTGGACGCCAATCGTTCCCGACGCAGCAGATCCAGTCGCGTCTTGGTCAGATTGCTGCTCGCCGCAGCAATGCGTGCGCGGCTCGCTGTGATCTGGGCATTCAGCTGGCGAACGCGCGCGAAGTCACCGCGCACCGCCCGTTCCGCGGTATCGAGCTGAGCGCGCGCCCGTTCGACGGCGATCTGCGCATCCGCGGCATCTAGCCTGACGAGCACTTGGCCCGCCCTGACGAACTGGGTATTGCGCACCACCACGGAGACCACTGATGCGGCCACTTGCGGCGTAATCTGCGCTGAAGTCACGGTAACGTAGGCGTCATCCGTCGTGACGTAATGCGACGCGATGAACCACCAATAGGCTCCGTAGCCCAATCCTCCGGCCAGGACCAGCGCGCCTAGAACACCGAACCCCAGCAGACGGCGGCGGCGCAGCTTCGCATCGGCATCATTGGCCGCATGTGGCGGCGCGTCGACAGGCAGCCCGCAGCCATCGTCCCGCTCCGGCTGCGCACCGCGGGCCGCGTTGTCACCCTGCACCGTCATCCTCGCCTCCACTGATGCTCGTGCACGACTCTTTAACAGTACCGTACGGTACGGTATTAGCACGGCTCCACGGTGTCAAGCCAAAAGCGTACACTTCGGTTCTGGAATAGGATGCGGTACCAACGGTGCGGGTCAAAACCGAACAGAAATCCCGGGAAATCATCGAGGTGGCGGGCCAAGTGTTCCGCGCCAAGGGATTCACCGCCGCCACTATGGCGGAGGTCGCCGCTCGTCTCGGCGGCTCGAAGGCGACCCTGTACAACTATTTCGCGTCGAAGGAAGCGCTGTTCGCGGCGGTCATGCTCGACATGGGCCGCAAGGTAGCTGATCCGATTTTCAGCGAACTGGAGCAGGCCCGCGACGGTCGAGCCGGGATCAAGACGTTCGCGCGACGGCTCGTGCACGTTCTGGCCACCTCCGAAGTGCTCGATTTCAAGCGCATGATGGCCGCCGAAGGACCCCGCTCCGGGCTTGGCAAGCTGTGCTTCGCCGACAACCACGGGAGATACCAGGGAAAATTCGCAGAGTTCTACCGGCGCCAGGTGGCCATCGGCATCTTCCGCGATGCCGACCCACTGCGCGCGGCGACGCACCTCGAGGGTTTGTGCAGCGCCGGCGCCATCCACAATCTAATGGAGGGCGTCGTCGACTCCGTACCTGCGACGGAACTCACTGCGACGGCGGATGCCGCCGCAGACGTATTCCTGCGTGCCTACGCGATCGAGCCGCGAGGGCGGTCGACTCGGCGACCCAAGGTGCGGCGCGTGAAAAGCGTTTAATCGGCTGACGGAAGATCCTGTGTGGACCGGCCAGCATCGCCACCGTTACTCGGCCGGCTTCGGCGCGGTCAGCCCCTTGCTGTAGAAGCCCGAGACGTCGAAGCAGCACACGCGGCGCTTGCCCGCGATCAGCATCTCACAGGTGTTGCGGATTCGGCGCGCGCGGGTCTCTGATCGTCTGGCAGCGCCGATCCACTGAATCCAATCGCGCCGTGCGCGTGCCGTGAGGCCCAACCAGAGGGCCCGAGCCCGCGGCGCCGCCGCCAGCGCCCGCCGCAGATCGGGCGGGACCCGCGTCGGTGGCTCACGCTCCAGAGGGTGGAGTTCCAACGTGACCATCTCACCCACCGCGACACCTGCGGTTGCACGCAGCCGCACGCTCACTTTGAACCAGTGCCCCTTCTGTCCATCCGGCTCGAGTGTTGCGCGGAATGAATGGCCATTGGGCGTCCCAACGACGGACACCAGACCACGCGAGGGCACTTCGGCGCTGGCCACCTTGGGCAGGAGAATGAAGCTCCACGCTCTGCCCGGCGCAGCTTCAGGCCGCAGGAGCCGGGCATCGAAACGAATCGCCGCTCGCGTGCCCGTCGTGTTCGCGCCACCCTGGGCCTTCCGAAGTACCGCCATCTGCCCATGATACCCGCTGTCAGCGGCCGTCGCGGACCTGCACCCGAAGCGCTACTCGCAGGTCTCAGGCGCGACTCACACCGCGCCTGAGACCACCGGACTCATTGGATGCCTCGACCGATCACTTGTCGAGGCCTTTGGGCATCCCGTTGAACTCGTGCGGCGGATTGTTTCCGGCCAGGTAGCGGACGAAGAAATCCCAGCAGCGACGCGTCACATAGGGCGTATGCGACCCGTAATGATGTTTCTCGTTCGGCACCACCAGCATGCTGAAGTTTTTATTCGCATTCATCAGCGCATTGACCATCAGAAAGG
>JAJZFQ010000091.1 GCA_021805275.1 Pseudomonadota bacterium | reverse complement strand
GGCAGTACCGCGAGGACCTGCGCGAGATCCTCACCCGCCAGCAGCCACACGTTGCACGCCTCCTGCTCAACCGCGGGTGCAGCAACGTGCTGCGCTCGAAGGTCGAGCCGATGAAAGAAGTCGCCGCAATGATCCGCGCTCATCTCGACGGCATCCTCGCCTGGGTCACTTCGCGCCAGACCAACGGGTTCCTGGAGGCCATCCATGGGCTCTTCCAGGCCGCCGCGGCTACCGCCGATTCCGTACCCTCCGCAGGGTCATCTTCATGATCGCAGGCAAGCTCGACTTCTCCCGCATCAACCCTTACGTCGCCGCGTAGCCCACTTGCTTTTCAACACAGCGGTATTTTTGCAGAGTCCTTGGCTGCCAGAATCAATCCCTACCGACCAGCAGGACGACCACGGGACTGGCCCTCGGCGCCAGCGCACCATGGCAGCTTGGAAACAGGGGCCTGCGCGCCGAGTACGAACGGTTCACGGCCTACGGGGGGCACCCTGGCCAAGCGTAGGTCGGCGTCATCTGGCCGCCCCTCTGACCGCGACTGATATTCTCGCGCACCAGACGGTAAGATGCAGGGCGAGACTCACGAGCACTGAATGGCACGGTATGGCAGGTTCGGACGACAATGACGACTCGCTCCTGCGCGCAGCCCAGCGGTATCGCCGCGCCGGATTGGTCACGGAAGCAATCGGCGCCTATCAGAAGTTGCTCGCTCGCCGCCCCGACTCGCCGAACAGCTGGTACAACCTCGCGCGCCTGCAACGCCAGGCACGCGAGTATGAGGCTGCACTCGGCTCCTATCAGCGTGCACTGGATGCGGGCGTCGAATCGCCGGAGGAAATTCATCTCAACCGCGGAGTCATATTCTCAGATGACCTACACCGCTACGCGGAGGCGGAGCGGGAGTTCGAGACGGCGCTGAAACGGAACCCGGCCTATACCGCGGCGCTGTTCAACCTCGCGACACTGCGCGAGGATCTCGGCCAGCGCGAGGCCGCCGAGCGCACCTACGAGCGGATCCTCGCGCTCGAGCCGAGCAATTTGCAGGCGCTTGCGCGGTATGCCCAGACGCAACCTGCGGCCGAGACGAGCGATACGCTACTCCAAACTCTGCGCGCGTGCCTGAACGATGCTCGCGGCGACATTGCGGGGCGCGCCGGCGTAGGATTCGCACTGGGGCGCGCCCTCGATGGACGCGGTGACTACGGCGCGGCGTTCGCCGCCTACACCGAAGCGAACCACCTCAGCCGGGTGAGCGCTGGCGCTCGGTTCATACCCTATGACCGCGCGGCGCACGAGCGTTTTATCGATCGCATCATCGCGGCCTTTCCCGCGCCTGCTGACAGCGTGCAGGGCACACCGCCCGCGCCGCCGGCGCCGGTTTTCATCTGCGGCATGTTCCGTTCCGGATCCACACTCATCGAACAACTGCTCGCGCGCCACCCATTGATCGGCGCCGCCGGAGAGCTCGACTGGTTACCCCGGATCGCCCGAGAGACGCTGGCCCCTTACCCGAACGGGGCCGCAGTCGCGCCGCCCCAGCAGCTGGCCGCTCTCGCAGCGCAATACCGCGAGCATCTCGCTGCGGTGTTTCCAGGCACAGCACAGGTCACGGACAAGCGGCCGGACAATTTTCTCTACATCGGTCTGATCAAACGTCTGTTCCCGACTACGAAGATCGTGCACACCACACGCGATCCCCTCGACAACTGCCTGTCCATATTCTTCCTGCACCTCGACCAGAGCATGAGCTATGCGCTCAATCTGTTGGACATCGGCCACTACTACAGTCAGTGCATGCGTCTCATGGGGCACTGGAAGAAGCGATTCCCCGGGGACATCCTCGACGTACATTACGACACGCTGGTCCGCGAGCCGCAGGCGCTCATGCATCGGCTCCTCGGGTTTCTCGGGCTGGAATGGGACGAGCACTGCCTTGAGCCACCGCCGACCGGACGGGCTGTGAAAACCGCCAGCGCGTGGCAGGTCCGCCAAAGCCTGTACCAAAGCTCATCGGGCCGGTCGCGCCATTATCTTGAGCAGTTGGGCGAACTTCGGACCTACCTGCAGGAATACGCGGCACACCGGTCGCCGGAACTCTGACGGCGCCCTCGGGGCGACCGGGTAAGAGCCGGCTAGTTTGCAGATGGGGCGAGTTTGTGCTCAGATGCCAAGCATGCGTGCCGCGCTGCGCAGTATGTGTTTGCAGTGTGTGCTCCTCGCGGGAATGGCCCACGCCGCGACGGTGCCACCGACGAGAATTGTCAAGGCGGCGCCCGTCACCAGGGCTCAAATTCCGCTCCTCGCGCACCACACTACGGCGCTTGCGCCGCTGCAGGCGACCGCTCCACCCTCGCCGATGCCTGCCATGGCTCACGGCACCCGGCGGCCTTCTACCGGCCCGTTCCAATCGCTATCTCAAGACGACCTACTGTTCGCGAGTCCCACAACGCTCGATCACATCGGGCGCGTGGTCGCCGCCGTCAATATCGATGGCAAGGGTCCGTTCCGGTTCATCGTCGACACCGGCGCCAATCACTCCACGATTTCACCGCGGCTCGCGGCGACTCTCGGACTAAAACCCTCTACGCGGCAATTGATCACCGTGACGGGCGTGACCGGAACCGCAGAGGAGACCTCCGTATTCATCACGAAGCTACAGGCGGGCGAACTCACGATCTCCAACAGCCGCTTCCCAGTCATCTGGGCATCCGTCATGGCTGGCGCCGAGGGCATCCTCGGTGCCGCGGGACTGCGCACGGACCGGCTGCTCGTAAGTTTTCAACATAACCAGGTAATCATCACTCGGTCGCGTACAGAGGCGCTTCCATGGGGATTCACCAGGATGTGGGCGACACGGCTGAACGGTGGCCTGCTCAGCGTGCCCGGCAGGGTCGGCGACGTGCGCGTGCGCGCGATCATCGATACCGGCTCGCAGCGTACGCTCGGCAATCTCGCGCTCTACAGGCAGCTCTTTGCCGAAGAACAGGGCAAGAGCAAATACCTCACCGCCGACGTGTATGGCGCGACCCGGCAGGTCGGAGTCGGCAAGCTGCAGATCGCCCCGTCGATCAATCTCGGGGCGATCCAGATCAGCGGCGTCGGCTTGGTGTTCGGCAACTTCAACATCTTCCGAGCCTGGGGACTCACGCGCCGTCCGACCATTATTCTGGGGATGGATGTTCTCGGCACCGTCAAGGCCTTCGTCATCGATTTCCGCTACGGCGAGATTGGTATTGATACCACGTACAACTATTATGAATCGGCCACCATGCCGCCACCGCGATGCCACGGATCGGTGCGCGTCCGGGGGGCGCGGTGCGGCAGCTAGGCGACCGGCCATCGGTCATTCCCCGAGGGCTCGACCGGACTATACTGCTCGCTGTTCTGGACCATTGACGGGGCAAGATGTTTCTGCAGATCGACAACCTGCTGACAGAGGCAGAAGTTCAGTCCGTCACGGAACTGGCCCGGCGGACTCGTTTCATCGATGGCCGCGCCTCCAATCCCCATAACTCGACTAAGAACAACATGATGCAGGACCCGCGCGACCCGCTCGGGCAGCGTGCCTCACAAATCGTCCTAGCAGCGATTCAGCGCAGCGAGGCGGCGCGCGACTTCCTCTGGCCGAATCGCATCGCGGTACCGCAGTTCCTGCGCTACGGACCCGGCATGACGTACGGCGCACACGTGGATGCGGCTTTCCTGGACGTCGCGGTGCAGCCGCTGCGCTCGGATGTCTCCTGTACGGTTTTTCTCAGTGATCCGGCGAGCTACGAAGGCGGCGAACTCGCCGTCCATCTCGGCACCGAGACCGTGCGCCTAAAAGGCAGCGTCGGCAGCGCCGTGTTCTATCCCTCGACCTCACTGCACGAAGTCACCCCAGTCGCCTCAGGGGAGCGCCTGGTGATGATCACCTTCATCGAAAGCCAGCTACCCGACGCGGCCCAACGCGAGCTGGTCTATACGTTAAATGAGGTGCGAGCGCTCGAGGGGCTGAACATGCAGTGGCACAACCGCATGAGCCTGGAGAGCGTGATCGCGAATCTGCTGCGCATGTGGGTGCGTTGAGGTGGAGTCGGGCGAGCGCGGCACCGCCGGCGAGCGCCGAGCAGTGGTAGACGTCACTGCAGTCGATCTCGCCGCCTCGCCGGCGTGGTTTCCGCTCGAAGCGCCGACAGCGGATACGCTCGGGCTCGTACGGCTCGACGAAATGGCGTATCGGCGAGCCAGTTTCCTCGACCAGCGGATTCTCTCGACGAACCCCGACGTCGGCGCCTGCTCGATCGAAACCGCGGCCACCGCCGCCGCCATGCTCAAGACGCGGGCGCATTACATTTTTCACATCGGCCACGTCGGCTCGACTCTGATTTCCCGAATTCTCGGGGAGCACCGCGGTTTTCACTCGGTGCGCGAACCCGCGTTGCTGCGTGTCATGGCCGCAGAACAGGCGCTGACCGCCTACGCGCCCAGCCTGACGGTGGCCCTGACGCTGTTGGCACGCACGTGGTCTACTCAGCAGCGGGCTCTCATCAAGGTCACGAGTTTCGTCAGCGAAATCGCTGGCTCGATCCTGGACACAGACGGTCAGGCTGCAGCGCTGCTCGTCTTCACGTCTGCGCTCTCGTACCTACGCTGCATCCTGGGAGGCCCAAATTCCCGGGTAGAATCCCAAATGCTTGCGCCCGCACGCCTGGCGCGCCTGCAGGCCCGGGTCGACCGGGCGTCCTTCCCGAGCCTACCGAGCTCGGAGGGCGAATGGATCGCCATGAGCTGGCTCTGCGAGATGACGGCCCTGGGTCAAGCCGCCGCGCAGCGCGAAGCCCGTGTGCAATGGCTCGATTTCGACGCATTTCTATCAACGCCCGCCGCCAGCTTGGTGGACGCCTTGCGAGTGCTCGGCGCCACACCGACTGCACAAGATGTGGATGCGCTGCTCGCGGGGCCCTGGATGAGTCGGTACGCCAAGGCGCCACAACACGCCTACGACGCAGCGCTGCGGCGCACCGTACTCGAGGCGGCGGATCGCGAACACAGACGCGAGATCCGCCGGGGAATGGACTGGCTTGCGCGCACAGCGGGGCGCCATCGTCTCATCGACCTAGCCCTCGCGCACTGAAGGCGTCCGGCCGCAGAGCGGGACGGGAGAAGACCAGCCGCTGGCACCGCGCTCTTCGTCAAGGTAGCGCCAGCCCCGATGGCCCCAAAAAAAGCGGCGGGCCGAAGCCCGCCGCTGGAGTACTCCTGAATGGAAGCTGCGCCTCAGAACTGGACGCTGATCTCACCGAACACGAAGCGGCCGCCCCAGTCGTAGGTACCGGGCATCGTGTTGCCGTTGCCGATCGGCGGCGACGGCAGATCGGCGGACCCGAT
>JAJZFQ010000258.1 GCA_021805275.1 Pseudomonadota bacterium | reverse complement strand
TCCAGGGAGGCTCGCCGGCATGATTGACGTGCAGAACCTGACACGCAAGTTCGGCGAGTTCGTTGCCGTGCACGACATCTCGTTCCAGGTCGAGCGGGGCGAGATCTTCGCCTTCCTCGGACCCAACGGCGCCGGCAAGACGACGACCATCAAGATCCTGACGACGCTGCTGCCGCCGACCTCGGGCCGTGTGCGCATCGACGGCCTCGACCCCACACGCGAACCCACCGCCGTGCGCCAGCGCATCGGCATCGTCTTCCAGGACCCGAGCCTCGATCAGAACCTTTCGGCCTGGGAGAACCTCGACCTGCACGGGGCGCTCTACCACGTGCCGCGCAAGGTGCGCCGCGAGCGCATGCAGCGGCTGCTCGAGCTGTTCGGCCTGTGGGAGCGGCGGCGCGAACTCGTCAAGCAGTACTCCGGCGGCATGATGCGCAGGCTCGAGATCGCCCGCGGCCTGCTGCACACCCCACGCATACTATTTCTCGACGAGCCAACGCTCGGCCTCGACCCGCAGAGCCGCAACCAGCTCTGGGCGCATGTGAAGCAGCTGAACCAGGACGAGGGGGTGACCGTGTTCCTCACCACTCACTACATGGACGAGGCCGACCGCGTCGCCGGGCGGATTGCCATTATCGATCACGGGCGGATTGTCTCGCTCGGCACCTCCGCGGAGCTGAAAGCCCAGACCGGGACCGCGACGCTCGAGGAGGCGTTCCTCGCCCTCACCGGCACGGCGATCCGCGAGGAAGTCGCGGACGCCTCCGACCAGATGCGCCGCGCCGTGCGCGCCTGGCGCGGACGCTGAGGGCCGCCGCATGGGCGCAATCTATGTCTTGTGGCTGCGCGAGCTGAAGCGCTACGCGCGCTCCCGGGTCCAGCTTATCGCCTCCCTGGGCCAGCCGCTGCTCTACCTGATCGCCCTCGGCTACGGGCTCTCCCCGGTGTTCCGTCGCGGCGGAGAGGGCAACTACCTCGAGTTCGTGGCGCCGGGCGTGATCGCGATGACGGTGCTGTTTTCCTCGCTGTTCTCCGGCATTCAGCTGATCTGGGACCGGCAGTTCGGCTTTCTGAAGGAGACCCTGGTGGCCCCGGTCCCGCGCCTGCACATCATGATCGGACGGACCTGCGGGGCGGCGACCACTGCCCTGATCCAGGGGCTGCTCGTGGCGGCAGTCGCGGTGGTGGCGGGCTTTCGCCCAGCCGAGGCGTCCGGACTGCCCCTCGCCTTCGCATTCCTCGCGCTCATCGCTGTGGTATTCACCGCCGTCGGCACCACCGTCGGCTCGACGCTACGGGACATGCAGGGCTTTCAGATGGTGATGAACCTGCTCGTGATGCCGATCTTCTTCCTCTCGAGCGCACTGTTTCCGCTCGATCACCTGCCTGGCTTTCTCGTCGTGCTCACCCGGATCGACCCGCTCACCTACGGCGTCGATGGCCTGCGGGGGGCGCTGATCGCGCGCGGCCACTTCAGCACGCTGCTCGACCTCGCCGTGATGGCCGTGCTCGCCGTGGCGCTCACCGCGCTCGGCGCCTGGCGCTTCGCGCGGATCGAGATCTAGCGCGCGCAGCTCAGGGGGAAAACAGCCGCTCCGCCGCGTCCGGCCGGCCGAACAGATACCCCTGAAAGCGCTCGCAGCCGCACTCGCGCAACACCTCGAGCTGCTCGGGCGTCTCGACCCCCTCGGCGATCACATCGAGGCCCAGGTGCCCAGCGATGGCGATGATGGTGACCACGATGGCCTTATCGTTCGCATCCGTGACGATCTCGCGCACGAAGGTCTGGTCGATCTTCAGCTGATCGAGCGGCAGGCGCTTCAAGTACTGCAGCGAGGAGTAGCCAGTGCCGAAATCATCAAGTGAGAACTGCACGCCCTCGTCCTTCAGCGCACGCATGGTGAGGATGGTGCGCTGCAGGTCACCCTGCAGCATCGTCTCGGTGAGCTCGAGCTTCAGCAGCCGAGCATCGCTGCTGTGCCGCTCGATCGCGCTACGGACCTGGGCGGCGAACTGCGGCTGCTGGAACTGCAGCGGGCTGACATTGACCGCGAGCGTGAGGGCCCGTGTGTGTTCGGCCCCTGCCCAAGCGGCCAGCTGCGCGCAGGCCTGATCCAGCACCCACTCGCCGATCGGCAGAATCATCTGCGTCTCCTCGGCAAGCCCGATGAACTCCCCCGGCAGCACCAGACCGCGCACCGGGTGATCCCAGCGCAGCAACGCCTCGACACCGATCAGGGCGCCCGCCTGGTCCACCTGCGGCTGGTAGTGCAGCACAAACTGTCCGGCCGTCACCGCGCGGCGAAGCTCGCCCTCGAGGGCTACGCGCGAGCTGACCAGCTGCTGCATGCGCGGATCGAAGAAGCGCATCCGCCCCCGTCCTGCGGTCTTCGCTTGGTTCAGGGCGATGTCGGCCTGCTGGATCAGGTCCTGTGCACTCAGGATCCGTCCGGGCAGCAGCGTCGCCCCGGCGCTGCAGCTGACATGCACGTGCTCGGCGAACGGACCGTAGGGCGCCGAGAGCGACTGCAGGATCCTCAGGCCGAAGATCTCGGCCTGCGCGGCCGCAGCCCATGGCTGGCCACCGAGGTCCTCCAGTACCACCATGAACTCATCGCCGCCCATACGCGCGACGGTGTCGCCGTCGCGCACCTCGGCGGCGATCCGCGCCCCCACCTGCTGCAGCAGCGCATCGCCGGCGGAATGGCCGAGCGTTTCATTGACACTCTTGAAGTTATCGAGCCCGAACAGCAGCAGCGCTCCGTGCCGCGCGGCGCGCGTGCTGGCGGCGATCGCCTGGCGCAGCCGATCCTGGAGCAGTTCGCGGTTCGGCAGGCGCGTCAGATGATCGAAGAAGGCGAGTTGCCGGATGCGCTCCTCAAACTGCTTGCGCTCGGTGAAATCCAGCATGCAGGCCACCGTCAGCGGACCGTCGACCACCTCGATGCGCCGCGCGCTGACGAACAGTGGAAACTCGCTGCCGTCCTGGCGCAGCCCGATGGTCTCGTACTCGTCCGGCGCGGCGAGCCCGGCGTGACGGCGCTCGAGGATCTGGCTCACCGCATCGCGCGCCGCCGGCGCGATGCGGCTGAGATAGGCCGTGCCGCGCACCTCCCCAGCGCTGGCGTAGCCGAACATCTCCACGTAGCGCGCGTTCGCATCCAGCGTCGTGCCGCCGCGGCTGAATGAAATCGCCACCGGCGACTGCTCAAACAGCGTGCGCAGGCGCACCTCGCTCTCGCGCAGTCGCGTCTCGGCCTGCTTGCGATCGGCGATGTTGCGCGAGGAGTTGAACAGCACCGGCACGCCATCGAGCAGCAGCGCCATCGAGCTGACTTCCGCCTCGAACACCGAGCCGTCGCGCCGGCGATGCAGCGTCTCGAACACGGCGCGCTCCTGGCGCGCGAACCGACCGCGCAGCCGCGCCTCGATTTCCTCATTCGTGAAGCGCGCGTCCCACTGGGTGACGTGCATCCCGATGACCTCTTCGCGCCGATAGCCGAGCATCTCGCAGAACGAGTCGCTTGCTTCGATCACGTAGCCGTCCATATCGAAGATGTGGATGCCGTCGCTGGCGTTGCGCAGGAAGACCAGACTCTTGTCGCTCTCGCGCTGCAGGGCCGCCTCGATGCGCCGCCGCTCGGTGATGTCGATCAGCGCAGCGATGAGACTGACGACCCGGCCGGAGGGGTCGCGCTGAATGGACACCGCGCAGTCGGTCAGGCGGACCTGTCCGTCCTTGGCCACCAGGCCCCACTCCACCCGCCGCTCATCGAGATGGCCCTCGGCGAGCTCGACGAAGCTGCGCATCGCCTGCGGCAGGTCCGGGGCGGCGGTGAGATCGGCGAAGGTCTTACCGGCTAGTTCCTCGGCATCGTAGCCGCTGAGCGCGCGCGCCACGGCATTCGCCTGAAGGATGCGCCCCTCGTGCGGCTCCACGGCCAGCATCGCCGCTGGCGCGCGCTCGAACAGCACCCGGAAGCGCTGCTCGGAGAGGCGCAGCGTGCGCTGAGTCTCCCACACCAGCGCGACGCTCATCGCGGCCGTCAGGAGCAGAAAGCCGATCGGCCCGGGCTCGAACCCGTGCAGCACCGAGAGGCGCACCAGCAATCCGATCACGGCCAGCGGCGCGAAGGCGAGCTGAGCGATCAGCAGCCACTTCGTGCCCGGCTCGCCGGTGCGCCGGTAGTGCTGCCACAGCGCGCCGATCGTGTACGGCAGCATGGCATAGATGATCGCGGCGGCGAGGAACGTCGCCGGACCGTTGCTGCCGATGCCCTGGACCAGCACCTCGCCCCAGGGCATCCGCACCGCCCCGAGTCCGATGAACCGGCGGTATTGCAGGCCAGCGGGCAGCAGTTCGTTGGCCACGATCAGCGCCAGGCACAGCACACCGTAAGCGCTCAGCACCGCGCGCGCCCGTCGCCCGGTATGCCCCACGTACAGCGCGACGAACAGAACCACCGCCCAGGTGGCAACGACGATGCAGTCGATGTTGAATTTCAGCTCGCGCAGGTACGCCTGCGCGTCGCTCGCGTGCAGGAAGCTGGCGCTGGCCATCGCAGCGAGCGCCGCGGCCAGGTCCATCAGCGCAAAGGCGCGCAGCGCCGCCTGCCGGGAACGCGGCGGGGAGGCCGATAGAATGTGCACCGTCGCACAGGCCATCGCGCCGGCGAGGACGTAGAGGGTGGGTACGACGAGGGCGAACACTTCGGCTGATCCCAGGCCGGCTTGAAGACCGCCACTGCAGATGATCGGTCCTCACCCTTGGCGCGGGCGTGTCCGAGGTCACAGGACAGTCATCCGGCGCGTCGCGCCGGCGCTACAGCGCATCCGCGGCCGTATCGGGCGGCCGGGCGAGCGCATCGGGAGCCGCCTTGGCGCGGCCGCCGTCCCTGGCGGCCGGGCCTGTTCAGTAGTGGAACTGGTAGCGCAGCTCGGCGTAGATCTGGAAGGGATTGTTCCAGTGCACCCCGCCGAAGGTCAGGCTGTTGTCGGTAAGAAGGTGCTCGTTCGTGAGATTCAGCGCCGTGACCGACACCTGCAGGTCGTGCGAGACATTGCGGCCCACGGTCAGGTCGATGATCGCGTAGCTCGGCAGGTGGCTCGGCTGGAAGCTCGGCGGGCCGGCCTCCCCGTTCGACAGTCCGGAATTGACCGACACGTTCGTACCGACAAAAAAGCGCCCCGGCAGGTCGGCGTTGTAGCCGACGTTCAGCGTGTTGCGCTGATCGTGATCGAGCGCGCTGTAATTCCCGCAGGCCGTCCCGCTCACCAGCAGTCCGCCGCTGATCGCCCCGTAGCACTGCGCCGTCTGGTTCGAGTAGGCGAGGTGCACCTGCCCGTAGCGCCAGAACGGCGGTGAGCGCACGGTGAGCTCGGTGCCCTTGATGAGCGCCCCCTGGTCGGTCACCGGCAGGTAGATGTCGGACGCGCCGATCGGGTTGTGGTCGAAGTAGTTCTGCGCCTGGGTGACAAAGTAGTCCGCTGCGATGCTCCAGCCGCCGACCGGGATGGTCAGGCCGAACTGGCGCTCCCGGTCGCGCTCACCGTGCAGCGGCAGAAACCGGCTCGCCTGCGCGGCGGCGTAGTTCACCAGTGCCCCGGAAAGCGACTCCAGCGGCGGCGCCTGGTAGTACTCACCCCAGAACGCGCTCAGCACCCAGTTCAGCCGCGGCACGCGCAGCGTCGCCCCGTAGCGCGGATCGGTAGCGCTCTCGCTCACCAGCCCCTGGAAGTGTGTCTGGCGCACCCCGGCAGACAGGTGCAGCCAGTCCGTCACGTCGTAGGTGTCCTGCGCCCAGGCGGCGATGAGCCCGCCGGTCGGATTCTGCAGCGTCGCCGGCGGGCCATTAGGCAGGACCAGGTTGAAGTCGGCCTGGTCCTGCTGAGCGAAGCCGAACACGCCGAAGTCCAGGTGATTGCGCGTGACATGCACGCGCAGATTCTCCTCACCCCCCTCGTACTGGGAGCTGTGGTGGAAGAAGGTCACCGGCGGCAGGTCACTCGCACTGCCGTCATACGCGGCCCGCTCATAGTGATACATCAGCGAGCTGGTCAGCACCACGTTGCTCGAGAAGGTGTGCACCCAGGACAGCAGCGCGAAATTGTCCGCTTCCTTCTGCGTGTCGCCGAGCTGCCCGAGGCACTTCGGATCATCGATGAGCGGGTAGTTGCAGTTCGGGATCTGGTAGTTGTCCTGGCGCAGCTGCGCGACGAAGCGCAGCTCGTTGTGCGAGCTCGGCACGTACTGCAGGTTGGTAAAGAACCCGTAGCCCTGCGACTGATCGTGCAACACCGAGGAAACCGGCGTCTGCAGCCCGAGATTGCTGCGATTGCCCTCGACGCTCGCATAGTAGGCGAAGTGCCCATGGTGGCTCGCCACGCTCAGATCGTCGTCGGTCTGGCCGAAATTGCCGGCCGACACATCGAGCATGGCCTGGTTGTGCTCGCCGAAGCCGCTCTTCGGAATGACGTTGAACACCCCGTACGTGCGGTCGCCCTCATCCGCGTTGTAGCTGCCGCCCTCGACCCCTAGGGTCTGGATGTCCGCCGGGTTGATCGCAGGCCCGAGGCTCTCGGCGATGTTCGTGTTGGGGATCTCCACCCCGTCGATCAGCCAGCTCGCCTGGTGGCCGCCGCGGATGTGCAGCATGTCGTGCGCCTCATAGGCGCCCGGCACGTAATCGGTGATCATCGCGAGGCTGTTGACGTTGATTGCCCCGGGGGTGCTTTCGATGTCCTGCTGGCTGACCAGCGTAATCGGCGTCACCGAGGCGACCACCGCCACTCGGCTGGCGCGCACGATGATGCGCTTCAGGTTCGACACTTTGAGCAAGTGCACCACCGGCGCCGGGAAGTACCCCGCCTCCACCGTCACCGTCTGGCTGACCGACTGGTACCCAGTGCGGCGGACCGTGAGGCGGTAGTGCCCGATCGAGACCGTCGGGAACGCGAAGCGGCCGTGGGCATCGGTATGCCCGCTCAGCACGTGACCCGAGGCGGCCGAGCGCAACGTCACCTCGACGCCGGCCATCGGCTTGTTGTGGGTGCTCTCGACCGTGCCGCGAATGGCCCCGTAAGAGGCAGCCCAGGCGCGCACCGGCAGAGCACCGAGCACGGCCAGCAGCGCAATGGCCGTGCCGAGGGCGAGCGACTGCACTCGAGGCTGCGCGCGGCGCCGGTGCGCCGCTGGAGAAAAGCCAATAGAACTCACGGGTCATCTCCCGCGGCACCGCATCCTGCGCGGCGCCGCCGTCTGGATCGAAAGCACCATGGACCGCGACCGCGGCGCCTGCTGCGGCACCGGGGCGAGGACCGAGATCGATCAGACGGATGCGGGCGGAGCGCGAGCCTGGGGAACGTGCGCGCAGCGAATCAGTGCCGGGGTCGGCGACTCGTGCGGCACGAGCGCCACGGTGAACGGGGCGCGGTGGGTGAGGCCGGCCAGCCGATAGGCCGGTGCGGGCGAGGTGCTGCTGCAGAACAGACAGTGGGACGAGGAGCCCGAGCCGGCACCGCCCCTGGCGCCATGGCCCGCCCCCTGGCCGAACAACGCGCTCGGCAAGCCCTCGTGGCAGAGCACGATCGACAGCGTGTGGGTGCTGAGATCGAAGCCGAGCGGTACGAGCGCGCGCAGTCCGAAGGTGGCGAGCGCCAGCCAGCCGATCCAGACGGGCACGGTCCGCCGCGGCGTCACTCGCCCCTGGCCGCCCCGCTCTTGCGTGCAGGTTGCTCTGCCCACCGGGTACCCAACGCCGCGGCCCGGGCGGCCGCGGGGTGATTGTATGCCATTCGTCAGCTGCGCGGCGAGCGGTCGCTCGTCCCTGAGCGGCGAGCCGAGCGCGCCGTGCGTCCTGCCGACGCTCCTCGAGGTTGCCCGGCCCGCCGCGCCCGAATAAGACCCGGCGCGGCGGCGGGAGTTCCCGATTACAGTCCGAAAGCGTAGCCGACCGACAGCACCAGCGCGTTGGGCCAGAAATGCACGTGCGAGCTGCGGTACACCCCGGCCGTGTCGGTGGTGAGGCTGCTATTCACCTGGGCCACCGAGTAGGACGCCACGATGTGCCAGCGCCGGTTGAGGTTGTATCTGAAGCCCGCCGTGACCGCCGGGCCGATCGAGGACGGCTGGGAGAGCGAGGTCGGTCCCCCGCTCACCGCATCTCCGGCCGGGGTGACCTGCCGGTCGTAGAAGTTCGTGTAGTTCACCCCGACGCCGACGAACGGGCGCCAGCGCGCCGAGGGGCTGAAGAAGTCATATTCGAACAGCACCGTCGGGGAAAGCCAGCGGACCGTGGCGATCGTCTTGCCGTTGAACGGCACCGAGCCCACCGTCGCCGGTCCGCGGGCCGTGGCATGCGTTACCGGCGGCCAGCCAAAGGCGAACTCCACGGCGAAGTGCCGCGAGAGCCTGCGCACGTAGCCCAAGTACAACGTCGTGGTGTTGTCGATGCTGGTGTTCAACCCGGGCACGACGTAGGGGCCGGTGATGTCGCTGGCGGTGCTATCGAAGTGCACGAAGTACGCCCCGATGCGGATGTCATTCGGGGTGGCATTGTCAGCGCGCGCGCCGCTGGCCATGGCGAGCGCGAGAGCGGTGCCGAGCGCAAGGGTTGCGATCTTGTGTTGCATGGTCGTCTCTCGTGTCAGGGCCTACGGAACGTTCGCGAAGAAGTCACGCGCCGCGACCATACAAAATGGCGCCTCGGTGGCGTGATACGACTGGATCGCGGTACTGGCGCCCTCTGCGCTCACCAGCGCCTGGTAGGTGCCCTGGAAGGCGCTCTGCAGGGGCGCGAACGGGCCACCCGGGGAGCCGCTCAGGTCGAGCACCTGCACGAATCCTGCGGAGACGAGCGAACTCCACTCGGCAGCCATCACTCCGGTGTTGACCTCGAAGAACACCGTCGGGTCCTGATCCCCGCCGCACATCAGCATCGGCTCGTGCGGCGTCCAGCCGCCGTTGCGCATGTCGTTGAGCTTGAAGTCCTGGCGCAGCCCGACCGCCGGTGCGGCCGCTAGCGCCACGTCGCTCGCGCTCAGCGTGCCGCCCCCCAGCAGCGTCATCGTCGCCTGATCGGGGTGGGCATAGGCGTCGGACGCGTAGTCCACGCGGTAGCTATTGGTGATCAACGAGGGGTTGCCGAAGCCCGCGTCGAACAGCGCCGCCTGCGAGGCGCTGTACGGCGGGCTGGTCGGCACCGCCAGCAGCTGATCGAGCGCCGTCCCGGTCACCGGGGTGGTGCTGTCGAACAGCGCCGCCTCCGGCAACTTGCCGTCCTGGAACAGAGTCGTCAGAGGGGTCGCCGAAGGCAGCAGCGTGTCAATTCCGCTCGCGTACGTCGAGGAGTACACGTCGGAAGTCTGCTGATAGACGTTGCCGTAGGCCTGCTGATAGCTCGTCGTCACCAGCGGCGCGAACACCGTCGAGCCGATGTCCACCTGACCGAAGAAGATGCTGTCACCGAACGCTTCGAGTGCGTACGGCCCGGAGGCCGGCGCCGAGGCGGTCACCGTGTCCCCGGCGGCCTGCAACGCCTTGACGGTGGCCATGGCCACGTAGCCGCCTTCGGAGTAGCCGGTGACGTAGAGCGCGCCGCTGTCGGTGGTGTTCGGCGTGAAGCTGTACGGCAGCGCCGCACGCGCCGCAGTGAGCGCATCCATCATGTCATCGGCGTTCACCGCCCCGTTGACATAGGGGTGATAGCCGAGGTTGGAGATGTCGTAGCCTTCGTAGTTCGGTGCCACCACGATGTAGCCCTGCGCGGCGAACACCGCGGCGATCATCGCCGACTCGGTATTGGCCGAGTTGCTGGTATCGCTGATGTCGGCGATGTTGTAGGTCTGATCGGTGGTCGTGCCGTGCGCGTACAGTACGATCGGCCGCGCCCCGGAGCACTGCGCGGCGCTGCCGGTCGGCATCATCAGCGCGCCGGAGACCTCGGTCGGCTTGCCGGTCGGATCGACCGTCCAGTACTTGAGGTAGTAGAAGTCCACCCCACAGGCCGGCGTGCCCGCCAGCTGCAGCAGCTGCGCACCGGAGGTGGTGGCGCCGAGTTCCGTGGCAAAGGCCGAGGCGCTGAGCGAGGCCACCCGCAGCGGCGGATCGACCGCCAGCGTCCCGCGCGCGGTGCTCTTGGACATCGTCGCCGTCGAGCTGTTCGTGCCCCCGCAACCCGCCAGTGCGAGTGTGGCCAGCAGCGCACAGCAAAGACTCCCGTTCTTCGTCAGCATGCCCCCCTCCCCGAACTCGCCCCAGATAAATTAAAACAATCGTTCGTTTGCGAGTCGCTGTGGCACGAAGAATACGCTTCCTCACCGATTGTGGGTAGTCCTGGACCAGGCAACATCGCAAACCGTGCTGGCCCACTCTCACCCGTTGCGCGGCCGCGACAATTGGCCGGCCGCCGGGTCCCCTTCAGTGTGCACCGGGCCCAGTGAAGCCATGGTAGCGCAGCAACGGACCGATTCGCGGGTTATCGCCGTAGAAGCTGCGAAACATCTTCCAGTACCCCTCGGTGTGGCCGCGCGAGAGGATCCGCTCGCGGAAGCGCTGCCCGTTGGCGCGTGTCGGTCCGCCGTGGCGCAGGAACCAGTCGTAGGCGTCATCGGCGAGCATCTCGGTCCACAGGTACGAGTAGTAGCCGGCCGCATATCCCCCGCCCCAGATGTGCGGGAAGAAGCTCGAGCGATAACGCGGAGGCACGTCCGCGAGCGCCATGCCGGTGCGTTCGAGCGCCGTCTGCTCGAAGGTGTCGGCGTTTTGCAGCGGGGCGCTCGCCGGCAGCGTGTGCCACTGCATGTCCAGTTCGGCTGCGGCGAGCTCCTCGCCGACCTTGTAGCCGGCATTGAAATTGCGCGCACGCAGGATCTTATCCATCAGCCCCTTCGGTATGGGCTTGCCGGTGCGCTCATTGAGCGCGTAATGGCGCATCACCGCCGGGTACAACGCCCAGCGCTGGTCGAACTGCGAGGGAAACTCCACGAAATCCCGCGCCGTGTTCGTGCCCGAGAGGCTCGGGTAGAGCTCATCGGCGAGCAGGCTATTCAGGGCGTGGCCGAACTCGTGGAACATCGTCACCACGTCACCGACGCTGATCAGCGCCGGCTCACCGGGGGCCGGCGGGGTGAAGTTCGCCACGTTGTAGACCACCGGCAGATGGCCGAGCAGCGTCGACTGCACGACGAAGTTGTCCATCCAAGCGCCGCCGGACTTATTGGCGCGGCGGAAATAATCGAAGTAGATCAGGCCGAGTGGCTTGCCGGTGACGTCATACGCCTCGTACACCCGTACGTCCTTCTGATAGACGGGCAGATCCGTACGCGCCTTGAACGTCAGGCCGTACAAGCGGTGCGCCAGGTAGAACAAGCCGTGCTCGATGACGTTGTTGAGCACCAGGTAGGGACGCACCTCGGCATCGCTCAGGTGGTAGCGCACCGCTTTGGCACGGTTGACCTCGTACTGCCAGTCCCACGGTCGCAGCCGGTAATGCCCGCCGTCGCGCCCGATCTGCCCCTGCAGGATGGTCGCCTCGCGCCGGACCGCTACCACGGTCGGGGGCACCAGCTTGCCGAGGAAACGCTCGACGGCGGCCGGATCGTGCGCCATCTGGCTCTGCAGCCGGTAGGCGGCGAAGTCCGGGTAGCCGAGCAGGTGGGCCTTCTCGGCCCGCAGCCGCGCGAGCTCCTCGATGGTCGCGCGGGTATCGTCCGGTCCACCGTGCTCGGTGCGCGTCCAGGAGTGCTCGAAGAGCGCATGGCGCACCGAGCGGTCCGAGAGGTAGGCGAGCGCCGGCTGCTGGGTGGTGCTCTGCAGGGCGATCACCCACTTGCCGGCGAGGCCGCGCTCGCTGGCAGCGTGGGCCGCGGCGGCAATCATCCCCGGGGTGAGGCCAGCGAGCTCGCGCTTGTGCGTGAGGACGAGCGCCCCGGCGTTGGTCGCCGCGAGCAGTTGCTGCTGAAATTGCGTGGTCAGCTGCGCCAGGCGCTCATTCAGCGCGGCGAGACGCTGCTTGGCGGGGGCATCGAGCAGCGCACCGTTCATCACGAAGCCGCGGTAATAGAGACGCAGCAGCGCCTCGGCCTCCGGCATGGACTTCAGCGCGGCGCGCTGTGCGTACACCGCCTTGAGGCGTGCGAACAGCCGCCCATTCAGGTACAGCGCATCGTTGAGCGCGGCGAGCGGCGCGGCCTGCTCGGCCTGCACCTTCTGCAGCCTCGGATCGGTGTCGGCCGAGGTGAGCGCGTTGAACACGCCGAGAACGCGATTCAGCATCCGGCCCGAGCGCTCGAGGGCGACCAGGGTGTTCTGGAAGGTCGGCGGCGCAGGATCGGCGGCGATGCGCTCGATCTCGGTGCGCTCGCGGCGGATCCCCGCCTCGATCGCCGGCTGGAAGTCCGCATCGTGGATGCGGTTGAACTCGGGCGCATGGAACGGCAGCGGACTGGCCTCGGCGAACGGATTGCCGGCGGCATGGGCCGCCGCGCCGAGCGTCCAGGCGCACGCCACCGCGCACGACAGGGCGGCTCGAAACATCCCCCTCATGGTCTCGCTCCTCATCGGTTCAGGCGATGCGCGCAACCCCCCGAGTATACGCGTGCGATCGGGCTCGCTCAGGCGCCGGGAATCGCAAGAACCGCCATCACCTCGACGGCATCGCCCGGAAAGTTGGCGAAGTGCGGGTGCTGTTCGAACAACCGCGCCGCCGCCTCATGCGAGGCCGCCCGCACCACGGTGAATGCCGACAGCTCGTTGCTGATGTCGCGGGTTCCTTCCGGCGCGATGCGTTTGGTGCGGCCGAGCGGTCCGCCCAGCGTCACGATCGCCTCGCGGTGGCGCTCGACCCAGGCGTGCCAGGCGGCGATGCCGGCCTGCTCGCGGGCACGACGCTCGGTTTCGCTCAGCGCCTCCCACGCGATTCGGCGTGCGCTGGTGCGGCTGGCGGTGAAAACGGCGAGATAGGTGTGGGTCTCGGTCATGGGGGTGTCCTTCGAGTCCGACAGTGAGCACACCACGGCGCGTTCACGCGGCGCGCATCGCAGCGGCGCGCATCGCAGCGGCGCGCGTGCCGCCGACGGGTGGCTCAGGCCGCCGCGGGGCGGCCCGCCCCGCGGGTCATCGCCCAATCGAACAGCCGGCTCGGCCAGCCGCCGCCGAGGCTCGAGCCGGTCACCGCCTCCAGCCGGTACGGCGCGCCGGTTAGAATGGACTCGGCCGCCGCGAGCCCGCTGCGCACCGCCGGCCCGATCCCTTCGGCCATGTCGCGCGTAGCGAGTCCCGCAGCATCCCCGGCGATGAATGCATTGCCACGGTGCACCACCTCCACGTTGCCGCGCAGGTAATAGCTGTAGCCGGTGGGCTCGTAGTGCGCGCCCCGGGCGAGGCCGCCCTCGAGTTTGCGCACCAGGCGCGCCCAGTGCTCGTGGATGCTCTGCCCGGAGTGCTTGATGCGCTCGGCCATGCCACCGATACCGATGTTGAGCCAGCCGTTGTGCTTCGGGACATACCAGGCATACCCGGGCAGGCCGTGTTCGAAGAACCACAGGTGGCAGTCCGGATCGCGCCAGTCGTACTCGATCTCGTGCTCGAGGGTCACGGTCTGCAGCTCCGCGGCGCGCGGATTGAGCGCACGGAACAGCGTGCGGTAGACCGGACAGCGCGTGCCGCCGGCACCGATCAGGTAGCGGGCGCGGAACGCCCCGTCGATCACATAGCCGCCGTCCTCCTCGCGGATCTCACGCACCGTGTGCTCAACGACGGGCGCCCCTGAGCGCCCGAGGAGCCAGGCATCGAACTCCACCCGGCGGATCGAGTGCTGCACGCAGCGGATGGGCAGGTGTAGCCCCTTGACGTGCAGGTGCATGCGCTCGAAGGTGAGGAAGCGGTGCGGATAGGCCCCGATGTCCAGTTCGAGGTCGCGCACCACCTCCGGCGTGATCCACCCGGCGCACAGCTTCAGCCGCGGGAAGCTCGCCCCATCGAGCACCAGCACGTCGCAGCCGGCGCGCTTCAAGCGCCAGGCCGCGCTCGAGCCAGCCGGTCCGCCACCGACGATGAGCACCTCGCAGCTGCGCATCGAGGCCTCAGTTCGCGTACAGGTGGGTGCGGGTCATCGGTACGTCGTTGTTCTGGCGGGTCGCGAAGACCACCTGGAACAGCTGCAGCGTACCGGTGGTAAACCCGGCGATGGAGCCGGCCAGATACATCCGCCACATGCGCACGAACCTCGCATCGAACATCTGCTCGATGCGTCCGCTGGCGGCCTCGTACAGCTCGAGCCAGTGACGCAGCGTCTGGGCGTAGTGCAGGCGCAGATTCTCCACGTCGAGGATCGAGAGGTCCCAGGGCTCGAAGATACGCATCATCTGCCCGAGGGACGGCGGATAGGCGCCCGGAAAAATGCGCTTCTCGATCCACGGCTGCAGCGGCGCCGGATAGTTGCGCCCAATGGAGTGGATCAGTCCGCGGCCGTTGTCCCCAAGCGAGCGCGTGATGACCGCGCCGAGCCCCTCGTAATGCTCGACGCCGACGTGCTCGAGCATGCCCACCGAGACGAACGCATCGTAGCGGCCGCAGATGTTGCGGTAATCGTCCTGCACGTACTCGACCTGACCGGCGAGCCCCTCGCGCTCGGCCCGCTCGCGGGCGTAGGCCACCTGCTCGCGCGAGATATTGAATGCGCGCACGCGCACACCGTAATGGCGCGCCATGTGCAGCGCGAGCGCGCCCCAGCCGCAGCCGGCCTCGACCACGCTCTCCCCGGGACGCAGGCGCATCTTGCGGCAGACGTGGTCCATCTTGGCCACCTGCGCCGCATCGAGCGTGGCATCGGCCGTCGGGTAATAGGCGCACGTGTAGGCCATCGTCTGCCCGAGCCACAGCGAGTAAAACGGGTTGCCGATGTCGTAGTGATGGTGGATGTTCTCGCGCGAGCCGGAAAGGGTGTTCACGTGCGGGCGGCGCACGTTCGCCATCAACCGCCCCAGCCCCGAGGGGGCCGGGGCGCGCGCGCTGGCGCAATACACCGCTTCCAGCAACCGCACCAGATCACCCTCGACGCTGATGCTGCCGTCGCTGTAGGCGTCCGGGAAGCGCACCTGCGGATCGGCGAGGATCGCCAGCAGCGCACGGCGGCTCGGGATGCGCACCTGGCTGAGCGGCTCGCAGCCCTCCGGCGCAATGCGCTCGCCGCTCCAGAGCCGGAACTCGATCGCTGGATTGCCGAGCCGCGCGAGCAGCTTGGCGAGCAGCCGGCCCTCGAGCGAGGCGCCGCGTACGGGCTCGGGCACCGGCCGGGGGGCCGCTTCCTGCCGCCCGGTGGCGTTCGATGAGGTCATTAGGCTCTCGTCACTGGCATTCACGGCGCCTCCTCGCTGCCATTGCTGGGGTATGTTCTCGCACTAATCTAGCATGCCCGCCGGCCCGCCCGCAGCGCACCCGGGATGCGCTGTCCCGAGCGGCTCGCTCGGCAGGACTCATTGTCACTCACGGGGCGATCTTCTACCCTAAGAGCCGGCTCGATCGAAGCCCATAACAAAAGAGGGCCGGGCGCGGCGCGTCCGGCGGGAGGAATCGGATCATGTCCATCGTCCAGCGTCATGCCGGGGCGCGTGCCCTGCCCTTGATCGCCCTCGGCGCCCTGCTCGCCGCGCCACTCGGGGCCACCCCGGCGCCCGCGACGGCTCACCTCGCGCCCTACTCGGCGCTGCGCTGGCGCAACGTCGGCCCGTGGATCGGCGGGCGCGTGGTGGCCGTGGAGGGGGTTGCGCGGGACCCGGATCTGTTCTATATGGGCGCCGTCGACGGGGGCGTGTGGCGCAGCACCGACTACGGCCACCGCTGGGTGAACATCACCGACCGCACCCTGCCCGGCTCGAGCGAGAGCATCGGGGCGATCGCGGTCGCGCCCTCGAACCCCAAGATCCTCTACGTCGGTACCGGCGAGAGCGACATCCGCGGCGATGTGATCACCGGGGATGGCGTGTTCCGCTCGAGCGATGCCGGCAAGACGTGGCAGCGCGCCGGACTCACCGACACCCACACCATCAGCGCCATCGTGGTCGATCCGTCGAACCCCGACATCGTGTACGCCTCCGCCATGGGCCATGTGTTCAAGCCCAACGCCGAGCGCGGCGTGTTCAAGTCCACCGATGGCGGACACACCTGGAAGAAGGTGCTCTACCTCAACGCGCGCACCGGAGCGATCGACCTGGTGATGGACCCGCGCAATCCCCAGGTGCTCTATGCGGCCCTGTGGCAGGCCTATCGCACGCCCTGGAAGCTCGATGACGGCGGCCCGGGCAGCGGCTTGTACAAGAGCGACGACGGCGGCGCGCACTGGCGGGAGATCTCGCACAACCCCGGCTTCCCAAGCGGAGTGCTCGGGCGCATCGGCATCACCGTGGCGGCCAGCGACCCCGACGTCCTCTACAGCATCGTGCAGGCCAAGCACGGCGGGGTGTTCCGCTCCGATGACGCCGGGGCGCACTGGCGGCGCGTGAACCGCAGCTGGAGCCTGCGCCAGCGCGCCTTTTACTACATGAGCATTTATGCCGACCCGACAGACCCGAACACCGTCTACGCCCCCGAGGTGGACGCGCTGTGGGTCTCGCATGACGGCGGCGAGCGCTTCTCGATGCTGCACACCCCGCACGGGGACAACCACATCGTGTGGATCAACCCGCGCAATCCGAAAATCCTGCTCGAGGGCAACGACGGCGGGGCAACCATCTCGGTGGACGGCGGCAAGACCTGGAGCACCGAGCACAACCAGCCGACCGGCCAGTTCTACCACGTGGCCCTCGACCACCAGTTCCCCTATCACCTGTACGGGGCACAGCAGGACGAGGGCTCCTTCGAGGGACCGAGCGCGACGCCGGAAGGCATGGTTCCGCTGTCGGCCTGGCACGGCGTCGCCTACAACGAGGCAACCTTCGTTGCGCCCGATCCGCTTGACGCCCAGGTCACCTGCGGCAGCGGCTACTTCAGCATCCTGGTGTGCTACGACCACTCGGTCGGACAGTTCAACGACGTAAGCCCCTGGCCGGACTACCAGGAGGGCGCCTCCTCGGCCGAGATGAAGTACCGCTTCGGGTGGACACACCCGATCTTCTTCTCCCCCACCGATCCGCACACGCTGCTGCTCGCCTCGCAGTACGTGCTCGAGAGCCATGACCTCGGGCGCACCTGGAGCCGCATCAGCCCCGATCTGACCCGCAACGTGAAGTCCACCGAGGGCCCGACCGGTGGCCCGGTCAACCACGATGCGTCCGGGGCGGAGATCTTCCCGGACATCTCGGCGCTCGCCGTCTCGGCGCGCGACGGCGAGGTGATGTGGGCCGGCTCGGCCGACGGCCTGGTGCACGTCACCCGCGACGGCGGGGCGCACTGGCAGGCGGTCACGCCCCCGGCGCTGCCGCAGTGGACCGAGATCAACGCCATCGTCCCGTCCGCGAGCGCCACGGGCACCGCCTATCTGAGCGCCTCGCGCTACATGTGGGACGACTTCCACCCGTACGTGTTCGAGACCACCGACTACGGCGCGCACTGGCAGAAGATCACCTCCGGCCTGCCGGCGCGCGAGTACGTGCTGTCGCTGGCCGAGGACCCGAGCGAGCCGAGTCTGCTGTTCGCGGGTACCAAGAACACGGTGTACGTGAGCTTCAACGGCGGGCAGCAGTGGCAGCCGCTGACTCTGAACCTGCCCCGCGTGCAGGTGCGCGGCATCGCCATCGACACCCGCCAGGGCCAGGTGGCGATCGCCACGCACGGCCGCTCGATGTGGATCCTCGACAACCTCGCGCTGCTCGAGCAGCTGACGCATCAGAGCGCACCGGCACCGGACGTGCCGGCGCTCTACGCCCCTGAGACCGCCTGGCTGAGCCATGCCTACGGCCGCAGCAGCTACACCAAGCGCATCGGCACGGCGGGCACCAATCCGCCGTTTGGCGCGACGGTGTTGTTCCACATCCCGGCCGACTACCACGGGCAGGTGCCGGTACGCCTGAGCTTCCTCAATGCCCAGGGTCAGCTGATCCGCAGCTTCGCGCTGCACCTGAAGCGGCCGGTGAAGAAACTGAGCGCCACCGCGCGCGACAACCGTACACCGGCCGAGGCGAAGGCCGCCGCTGAGCGCAAGGCGAGCGCGATCACACCGGGCAACAACCGCTTCCAGTGGAACCTGCGCTACCCCGACGCCACGGAAGTGACCGGCTTCTGGGTACCGGTGGCCGCCGGCGGCCTGCCGGACTCGGTCGAAGGACCGACCGTGCTGCCCGGACAATACACCGCGGTCCTCGACTACAACGGGGAGCGGCTGCGCGCGCCGTTCACCGTCGAGCTCGATCCACGCCTGCACCCGGGCGCGGGCGCCCTGCAGGCGCGCCTGGCGCTCGGACTGCGCATCCACGCGGCGTTGAACACCCTCGATGCGACCGTGAACCGCGCACTCGCCCTGCGGATGCGCGTACAGGCGGCCATTGAGAAGGCGCCTGCCAACGTGCACGCGCTCGAGCAGGCCCGCACCGCCCTGGATGCGGCCATCGCCGCGATGGTGCAGATGAAGGTCCACTCGAGCGAGGGCACGCTGCTCTACCAGACGAAGGTGCGCAGTCACCTGGCGTACCTCGCCGCCGAGGTCGACGAAGGCTATGTGCGCCCGACGAGCGCCGAGGCGCAGGTGTTCGCCTACCTCGAGGGCAAGGCGCACGCCGGCGAACAGCAGCTGAACGCGGCGATCGCCGCGGGCACGAAGGCGCTGTGAGCGATCGATAGACCAACCGCTCCGCCGGGTGCAGGATCGCGCCCGGCGGAGCGCCGCCTACGGATCAAGCGCCGCGCGGCGGCCGATCCGGGCTGACGCCGAGCGGCCGCGGCGCTGAGTGCAGGAACAAGCGCCCGTGGCGGATGCGAGACGAGCGTCCCTGCTGGAGCGGCACTGGGCCGGGAGCGCGCTCGCGATCGGAGCGGTGCTGAGCGCGGCGGTATCGCTCTGGGTCGCATCCGACACCATGCGCACCGATCGGATGTTGCTCGAGTCCTCCGGCTGACCATCTCTCGAGGTGGATGAGTCGGACGTGACGCCGCCGCAGCAGACATTCGGAGCGAATTCCCCGGGCCTGAAGCCCTTGGTGGCCAACGAGGGCATCGCACCGGGCAAGGTCAAACTGTTCCAGGTGTTCTGCAAGGGTCAGGCGCAGCGCTCGCCCTGACAGTTGCTCGCCAGCTGCTGCGCCGCGCCAATCGGCGCCGGCGGCGAGCCGCCGGGCGGAACCTCGCTGTGCTGCAGCGGCGTGAACGGTGGCGTGCTGCCGGCCGGGCAGCCGATCGCGTTGTTCGGATTCGAGCAGCCGCAGAGCGCTGCGCGCTCATCTGGGGGAGTGTCCTTCCCCTACTGCTATTGCTCGGTGGTCAACCGGTGCTCGCTGGTGCACAACCGCCTCGGGCATCCAGTGTTCAATCCGCGGCAGCTCAGCGCCTGCCCACGCAGCCGCTCACACGATCAGACCTCAAGACCGACCCGAGCAAGGCGGCGCAGGTTGGAGCCCTCGAGGGCACGCCGAGCGGCGCGCGGCCGAGCCGCCTGTCAGCTCGGCGCTGGGCGTATCGCTCAATCAGGCCCCGCCCGTGCGAGCGGCCCGATGCTGGGCAGCGGGACCGATCGCATCCGGGCGGGCCTCAGCCCATCGTGACCTCAGTCGACGACCTGGGTCGAGTCGTAACGCTGGCCCGTATCGGTTGGCGTGAACCCCTGTCCCTGATCGTGCGGCACGTAGGCCTGGACCATGCCCGTGCACTGGGCGCCTGAGGTATCGGTCGCCGAGAAGGAAATGAAGTAGAGCCGACCGGTTCCAAGGCCGGAGCGCTCGGCACGCACATAGGCGGTCGCGGTGCCCACCCCGCTGCCGTCGGGCTCGGTATTGCCGCTGCCGAGCGCTTCGACCGGCTCATCCTGCTGGATCCCGGTGACGACAATCGTGGTCGGCAGTCCATACGCGTCGGTGACGCCCACGATGCTCTCAGCGACCATGGTGTGATCCGGTGGCCAGATGACCCCTTGCGAGGCTGCCGCACCGCTGCAGTCCGGCCCGTAGCCGCTGGTGCTGACGACAATGGCGCTGGAGCACGGGGCAAGCCCCAGACACGATCCGGCCACGACCAACGAGGCGATCAACTTCAATGGTTTCATTGGGACTCCCTCAACTGCGCAATCGCTGTCAATCTCGCCGTGGATATTCGGAAGACGTCGCTGTGGCGTCAATCACGCCACACTCGCTGCTCCCAATACCACGCACGTGATCACGGAACGTGGCGGCGGGTGTTGACATCTAACTGGCGTTAGGGCTTGCTGTAGGCTCATTTAACTCAATGCAATTCGTGCGCCTGGCGATGAGCACTCGTCAGGCGCTCATCCTGATGATCTTCTAACACTCGAGCCGGATGCGCCCCCACCCCGATGTGACCATGAGCGCCGAGAGACTGCGGCGGGGACGCTGCCGAATGTCACGACCAGATGCTCGAGGAGGCGCATCGAGTTGCAGCAGCTCGACACCTGTCAGTGCTCGACTGAGCGCAGTGCGTCCACGAAGTCGAGCAGCGCTGCGCGGTGCGGCGACCGTCCTGACGCACCGGCTCCCATGCCCGCGCCGGGACTTTCTCTCCCCCCGAGACCTGCCGTCGCCTTAACCTTCGAGCCGTACGGCCGTCGGCCGGTCTTCGCAGCCCGCACCGGCGCGCACCGGGACTCTTGAAATGCCTGATGCGCACCTGCGCCGCAACCGGATGGCGCGCACCAGCGGCGCCACCTCTGGGCTTGCCAGCGCAGGCCTGAAACCGCGAACATAGCCCCTCACCGGGGATCAACGGGCGGCCGGGAGCGGCGCGCGGAGGCAACAGCGCTCATGTGGAAAACCATCCTGGCCATCAGCCTCGGCGCGGCCCTCGGGGCGCTGCTGCGCTGGTGGCTCGGCAACCGGCTGAACAGCCTGTTTCCCTCCCTGCCTCCGGGGACGCTCGCGGCCAATATCATCGGCGCCTACATCATCGGGCTCGCCATCGCCTTCTTTACCCGCTACCCGGCGCTCGACCCGGCGTGGCGGCTCGCCATCATCACCGGATTCTGCGGCGGCCTCACCACGTTCTCGACCTTCTCCGCCGAAGTGGTGGCCGACCTGCAGGGCGGGCGTACCAGCTGGGCGCTGATCGAGATTGTCACCCACGTCACCGCCTCGCTGGTGATGACCGTCGCAGGAATCGCCACGGTGGCCTGGATCGGCGGCTGAGCCCCGGGCCGCCAGGTGCACTTGCCGCGGACACGCCGCGCGGCTCAAGATGGCGCCCAGCATCCTCTTCGGAGAGCGCCGGTGGCTCACACTGACCCCCTCGGCCGCGAGCCGACCGAGCCCATTGCGCTGCGCGAAGGGCGAATCCGCTGCCCCGGCGAGTGGACGCTGCATCATCGCGGCCGACTCAGCGACGCCGAGATCGCCTGGCGCGTCAGCGGCCCGACGGATGCGCCGCTCATCGCGGCCCTCGGGGGTATCTGGTGCGACCGGCGGCTCTTCGATCCGGATCGTCCGCGCCAGGGCTGCTGGGCCGAGCTGGTCGGCCCCGGCCGCACGCTCGACCCCGCACGCGTGCGCATCCTCAGCTTTGATTACCTCGGCGGTTGCGGGGATTCGAGCGGCCCGAAGGCCACTCAGCCCTTCCCCAGCATCTCGACGTACGACCAGGCCGACGCCCTCGCCCGCGTCCTCGATGCGCTCGGAGAGCCAGCGCTGCGCGCCATCGTCGCAGGCTCCTACGGCGGCATGGTGGCGCTCGCCTTCGCCGAGCGCTATCCGGAGCGGGTCGCGGCGCTGTGCACCATTTCGGCGGCTGATCGCGCCCATCCGATGGCCA
>JAJZFQ010000040.1 GCA_021805275.1 Pseudomonadota bacterium | reverse complement strand
CGGCGCTGCGCCGTTACCTGTTCGTCCTGCACCGGGTACAGGGGCATACCGTCGAGCTCAACGGCCAGGTGCTCCCGCGCCTCGCCAGTCCTGCGGCGCTCAGCCGTTGTGCGCACGCGTGCTGGGCTGACAGCACCGATCGGTTCGGTCCTGTCACGTCCGTCGAACTGCCCGTCGAACACCGCGCGCAGATCCGTGTCGTGCCGTAAATGCGCTGATCGCCTCGAGGATCCTGTCCGAGTGCCCGCAGGACCCGCAGCCCGCGCGAACCGGGGGGGGCGTCCCAGTTTGGAACAATCCCCGCGCCGCTCGTCACCGACGGCGTGAGGGCCGGCCGCCGGGCGTCGGCTGTGCTATATGCAAACGGGACACCTCTGCGGCGCGTCCGGTCGGTGCCGATCTGGCCCGATCCGGCGGCCTCGAGCGTGGACCGCCGCGCGCACGGGCATCGTTGCGCGGGGTCCACGGTTCGCTTTCGTTGACCTGCGAGCACCGCGTGAACGTCACTCTGCGCGAGATCACCGCCAACGACCCGTCCCTGGAAGCGGACCTGTATCCGCTGCTGGCGGCGTTGCGGCCTGGACTCAGCGTCAATACCTTCGATACGTTGTTAAGTGAAGGCCGCGAACAAGGTCTGCGCGTGCTGGTGGCCGACCAGGGTGCTGAGCGGTGCATCGGTGCGGCGCTGTACCGGATCGTGGCGACGAGCCGGGGTCGGGTCACGTTCCTCGACGATCTGGTCACCAATCCGGCACGCCGGTCCAAAGGCGTGGGCGCCGCGCTGCTCGCAGAAGTCGAACGGCGCGGATGCGCCGCAGGCTGCGAGCGGCTCGAACTCGATTCCGGGGTGAATAATCAGGGTTCGCACCGCTTCTATCATCGACACGGTCTGCACATCCTCGCGTTGCACTTCGCCAAGGAGCTGGAGTCTGCGTAACCCCCGAGGCGCGTGCGGCGCACCGCCGCCCGGTGAGACTATGACCGACGCGCACCGGTGGCCCGCGCGCGGTACGCACACCTCAGGTTCCACCCAGCCGTCACGCTCCAGAAGAGCAGCGTCGCGTCGGCCGCGCCGAGTCCGAGAGTACCGAGGGCGGGCACGTGCAGAACGCCGCCGGCCTGAAATGCGCCGAATGCCAACACGGCTGTGGAGAATGTTGGCGGCCAGGACGCCGTGGCCCGAAATCGGCACTGACGCAGCACAAAGCGCGCACTGAGCAGCAGCACCGGCACGCTCAGAAGCATCGCGACACCCATGGACAACGCGGTCGCATCGAGCAGCCACTGCGCGGGCACCGCTCGCGGGCGCTGTTGCAGGACCTGTCCGAGCGCCGCAGCACCCAGCCCTGCGCAGCCCATGGCGATCCACCAGGACACACGCGGCGGGCTACCGAGCCCATGGCGCCGAATCCGCAGTCCCGCCAGGACAATGAGCACCCAGTAGCCGAACGCGCCGATGACGATGCTCCCGGCCGCGAGTTCGCGCAGCGCGTCGGGCCAGTGTCCGGCGAGCTGCGCCGCTACGCGATCGGTCGCGATGCCTGCGCCGAACAGCGCCGCGGGAACCAGAAACCAGGCGCCGTCGAGCCGGTGCAAATCGAAACCCCGCGCGGCCAGTGACCAGGCGAATCGACCGATCGCCATCACCGAGGTCGCCCACGCCATCACCAGACAAATCGCCGCGAACCACAATGGTCCGCGACTCGCCGTCGTGCCCAGCGCCAATACATCGCTGGCGATCACGGTCAGACCCAGCGGCACCGTATGCCCTCCACAACACTCATGCGCCGGACCGACGGTCCGCCACGCTCGCCAATCGATGCGCCATCCCGCGCAGTGAGGTCCGAGGGCCCGGACACTGATCCACACCGCCTGCAGAACGGCGAGGCCGAGCAGTGGCCGCATGAGTGGCGCTAGGCCGCACCGCCCCGCCAGCGCTGAGGCACCCGCGGTCGCCATGACGGCACCGAACCGCAATCCGCCGTGTGGCGAGCGGGTGGGGATCCTCGGCCCGCTCGCCGCGGACGTCGGTGCGGTTGTGCCGTGCGCCGGCACGCTCTGTCTGCTCAGGGCTGTCATCGAGCGCTGAGGGTACACCCTGGATCGGACTTTAGAGTCCATCAAAGGGCGCGAACCGGATGCGCTGCGCCGTCAGTAGAGGCTCATCAGCTGTGCACGTTCGCGTTCGAGTTGGCCCGCAAGCGCCCGCACCCGCAGCAGGTCGCGCCGGGCCACCAGGCCGACCAGCACGCCGGAGGTCCGCTCCACGATCGGCACGCGACCGACATCGGCCGCAATCATGCGGTCGGCCAGATCGCCCACACGGTCCTCAGGATGGCCGACGAGGACCTCGGCGGAACCCAGCCGCTCGCCCAAGGTCTCCACATCCCGCCATCCCTCCCGCGACCAGCGCAGCATGTCGGCACGCGACACCATGCCCGCGACACGCCCGGCATCATCGACCACCGGATAGCTCCTGTGACGCTGCACGCCTGAGCCGGTCTCAAAGAATGCCCGCGCGCCCGTCATCGACAGACTCGCCACCAAGGCGTGCACGGGATGCGCCATGATGTCGCGGACACGCATCACCTCGAAGGGATCGACGGTGTACTCGTACGTCAGATGCCGACCGCGGCGGGCCAGGCGCTCGGTGAGGATGGAGCGGCGCATCAACAGCACCGTCACTGCAAAGGACGCCGCGCACGCGATGATGACTGCGGGCATGATCCGCAAATCGCCGGTGAGCTCGACGGCGAATACCGTGGCGGTCAATGGGCAGCGCAGCGTGCCGCCGAGCACGGCGGCCATGGCGATGAGCGCCCAGAACCCCGAGCCGCCGAACGGCAGCACATGTGCCTCGAGCACCCCGACCGCCCCGCCCATCATCAGCAGCGGCGCGAGCGTACCGCCCGACGTCCCTGAAGCCAGCGAGACGACCCAGATGATCGCCTTCACGATCAGCAGCGCAAGCGCAGCATGCATCAGCACATTGCCGCTGATCAGGGCCTGGATGTTGTCGTACCCGACGCCAAGCGCAGCAGGATCGATGAGGCCGCCGACCCCGACCACGAGGCCCGCGAGCGCGGGCCACCACATCCAGTGCAGGGGCAGTTTCTCGTATTGCTCCTCGACCCAGTAGAGCGCCCCGGTGGTGAGCGCGGACTGCAGTCCGGCGATGACCCCGACCAGCGCGCACACCAGCAGGCCCCACCAGGGCAGGACCGGCGCACCGCGGTGTGCAAAGAGCGGCCATGCGCCGACCAGCCAGGGTCGCCAGGCGATGGCCACGACGGCCGAAACGACCACGGGCACGAAACTGCGCGGCTTCCACTCGAACAGCATGATCTCGATCGCCAGCAGCACCGCCGCCACGGGCGTGCCGAAGATGGCCGTCATGCCGGCCGCGGCACCTGCGGCGAGCAGCGTCTTGCGCTCCGCGGCGCTCAACCTGAAGAACTGGGCAAACAGCGAACCGAGCGCCCCGCCGGTCATGATGATCGGTCCCTCGGCGCCGAACGGGCCGCCGGTGCCGATGGCAATGGCCGAGGACAGGGGCTTCCACAACGCGACTTTCGGCTCAATGCGGCTCTGTCCGATGAGGATCGCCTCGAGCGCCTCGGGAATGCCGTGGCCGCGGATTTTGTTCGAGCCGTAGCGCCCGATCAGACCGACGATGAGCCCGCCGATGACCGGAATCATGATCGAGCTGGGTGCCAGGTGTGCGTGGCTGAGAGATGCCGTGTGCGGGGAGAGGACATGGTAGTAGGCGAGATTCGTCACGAGTGCGATCAGCTTCAGCAGCGTCCATGCGGCCCATGCGCCGAAGGTCCCGGTCACGAGCGCCAGGGCCGAGAGCACCAGCAGCCGGCGGTCGGCGGTGAAGTCACGCAGCGTGTCGTTCGAGCCGTGAGTGGAGGCAGAAGACTTCATGATGCTCCCGAGAACAGGCGGTGAGGACCTCTCGGGCATTTTATATCGTCTTCCGATATATCTGGTCGTCAGCGTTCAAAAACGGTCGCACGTGGCGCACGGACTGAGACGGGTGCCGATCACACGGCGGGCGCGCCGGGCCTTCGCGGGCAGCCGCCCTCTACGGGACGCGCATGTGGAGCCACCCCGCCCGATGACGCGACGGCGGACGGTGCACGGCATGCACCGCGCTCGCCTCTTCGTCGGCTCCCCCGAGCCCGAATGCATCCGAGGCACACTCGTGCAGCACGCACGCGGGGGACGCGAACTGTCCGGCCGGGGCTGAATCGTCCGGGCTCGCGATGCGCTGAGGCGCACGCCGGCTGCGCATCTTCGGGTGCAAATGCCTCACCTCCGCGCCCTCGCCTGCAGAGCGGCCGGTGCCGCGCGGAGGTGCCAGAGATTGCGGATCATGCAATCAGCGTGCGTCCGCGCCTCGCGTGACGTCACTGGGAAGGCCTTCGCGAGGGCGGAAGATCGCGAGTCACTCTTTATTGATCACGAGATGACTCACGGGTCGCACCTCGTTCCGCAGTGCTCGGCACCGTCCTCTCGTGATCCTCAGCGCAGCAGCATCCAGGTCGCCGCCGACGCTGAACCCAGAATCACGCGCCCCATGACGGGCGGCAGGTCGAGCGGCTTCAGGAACATCTTCAGCGCCATCCGGTACGGGAAATGGGCCCGCACCATCCCGCGGATGCTGCGCAGGAACTCCTCATACTGCCTGCGCTCGACGGGCTGCTCGGGATGGCTGACCCGCAGGACGTGCTTGAACGCGATGTAACCGTCTTCGGCATCGATCTCGTTGGCGCGGTTCCACAGCGTGCGCATCACTGCGGTGCGCCCCGGGTGTTCACGTTGGCGGTAGCGGCGGAAGAAGTGATAGAAATTCTTGTAGTGCCGGACTTCATCCGCGGCGATCCGCCCGGTGATGTCCTTCAGCACCGGCTCCGGGGCACTCTCCGCCAGGAACCGATAGAAGCTCGACGTCCCGGTCTCGATCACACAGCGCGCCACCATCTCGAGCGAGCGGCTCGGCGCCAGTCGATCGAGTTGGCAGCACCGGGAATACTCCGCGTAGAACCCCTGATAGGCGCGTTCCCAGGCGAACTGCGGCCACGCCGTCTGCACGTACCGGCGCAAGGCGGCGCCGTGTTGCAGTTCTTCCGGCTCCCAATGATGCCGCAGCCAGTCGACCACTGCTGGGTCGTCACGGAAATACTCGACGAGATTTGCCGTGTACAGATCAGAGGTGATCTCGATGAAGGAGGCGCAGGCCACGAGCCGCAGCAGCGTCTCCTCCCCCGCCAACCTGTGCGGATCGATCCGATCGTACCGGATGCTCTCCATGGACCACGGCAGCGGCGGGGCGTCATCGGCAGCGGGCGTGTTCATCGGCACCTCCTGGCGGCTTGCGGCTGACTCTCTGCCTCTGTCCCCGGTGCGATGCTCGCGTTCGAAGTGAACTTCGGTCCTGCGGCGCTGACC
>JAJZFQ010000064.1 GCA_021805275.1 Pseudomonadota bacterium | reverse complement strand
CGTGACCCACCGTCCCACGCATCGCGCCGTATTCGCCTCCGCCTCGGCCGCCTCCCGGGGGCTCACTTGCGCCCCCACCCGGGGGCACCCGAATGCCCGCTCGGTTGCGCCCCTGCGCAGCTCAGGGTCCGCTCGGCGTCGCCTGCGAAGCCTTCGCCTTGGCGGAGGAAGCGACCGGCGTCCCCGCCCCGCTGCAGGCATGGGATGGCGCGCAGGAGGAGCCACGGTGCGCCGGCGGTGCTCCCGGTAGATCATCGACAGCCTGCAGTGCCTTTTTCTGCTGCGGCGTCATCACCTGAGCATCGATCTTGCGGAACTGCGCGTTGGTGAGCGGTAGATCCGTCTTGCCGTTCCAGGTGGAGCCGGCGGGCAGCTGATTCTGCACCCGAGGCGCGGCGACGAGGACCTGATTGAGATTCTCGCTGTCCGGCCCTGACACCGCCACAGGGATGCCCCGCGGCACGGCGACGAGCTGCCCGACCCGGGTCCAGTCGATCCGCTGATGATGCTTCCACAGCGCCACGCGCTCGGCGCGGGTGAGCAGCGCCGGCAGAAGGTGACGCCAGCGCTTCTTCCACGGCCGCCTGTCACCCTTCAGCGGGCCGTACGCGACGAAGTAGAGCCTGCCGTTGCGCCAGCCGAACAGATACGGCTGGTTGACGACCCGCACCTGCGTACCGTTCGGCACCATGTAGAAGATCTGCTTGATATCCTCGGGAAACAGGTGCACGCACCCATGGCTCACCCGAAAGCCAACGCTGACCGGCTTGTTCGTGCCATGGATCAGGTAACCCGGCCAGCCCAGGTGCAGCGCGTAGTTGCCGAGCGGGTTGTCGGGCCCCGGCCCGACAACCGGCGGCAGTGGCGCACCCTCCTTGGCGTGCTCGGCAAGAATCGAGGGCGGCACGCGCCACACCGGGTCCTTTTCGTGCCACACCACATGCGTCACGCCCTGCGGCGTCACGAAGCCGCGTCGACCGATACCGACAGGATGAGTGATGAGGACCTGCGGCTCACCCCGCTTGTGCGGGAGGAAATAATACAGCCGCATCGCCGCGAGATTGACGACGATGCCGCGCTGCTGCGCATCGGGAAGAATGAACTGCGTGGGCAGCACGACCGGTGTGCCCACGGCCGGAATCCACGGATCGACGCCCGGATTGGCGCGCGTCATCTCCCGGTAACCGAGATTGAATCGCCGGCCGATGTCGGTCAGGGTCTGTCCCTTGAGGACTTTCACGACCTGCACGCGCCCGACGACGGTCTGACCGGGCGCAAGCTCGAACTTCTCGGTCTGAACCGGAAGGGGCAGCGGCGGCGGGGGCGGTGGGAGCACCTTCGGCGGCGGGGCCGGCGGCGCCGGACGCGGCACCGGCGGGAACAGTGAGCACGCGCTGGCGGCGAGCGCCAAACATGCGGTGAGCGTGAGGCGGACGACGGAGGTTCTCATCAAGTCATTATGACAGCTCAGGCCTGCGAAGCGCAGTCTGTCGGCGATCCGCTACAGCCGCAAAAAGACCGGGATGCGCTGCCGGCACGCTTGGGCCGACGTCTCGCTCCCGTGGCGTCATTCGCTGCTTGCACCCGCTGCGGGATTGAGCCAACGCGCCGCCAACGGCGGCACCAGGAGCAGACTGACGATGGTCGAGGACACCAGACCGCCGAGGATCACCACTGCCATGGGTCCTTCGATCTCGTGACCCGGCTGGTGCAGCTGGATCGCCACCGGCAGCAGCGCCAGCGCGGTCAACAGTGCCGTCAACAGCACCGGCGTCAGTCGCTCCTCGGAGCCGCGCAGCGCGGCCTCCAGCCCCCAGCTCTGCCCCTCGGCACGCACGAGATGGTCGTAGTGGGAAACCAACAGAATGGTGTTCCGCGCGGCCATGCCGAACAGCGCGACGAAGCCCACCATCGCCCCCAGAGTGAGCGTCGCTCCGGTGATCGCCGCCGCAGCGACGCCGCCGATCAGCGTGCTCGGCAGCACGAGCAGCACCAGCAGCACGTGACGGGCGGCGCCGAACGCCAGCGCCATCAGCAAGACGATGAGCGCGAGCGCCGCGGCGGCGTGCAGATACAGCTGGTGCGCCGCCGCGACCTGCGCCTGCGCCACCCCGCCGTAGCTGAGATAGACGCCGGCGGGTAGCGGGACCTGCGCCGCGATCGCCCGCCGCGCCTCTTGCGCGAATCCGGTCTGATCCGATGTGGTCGGATCAGCGGTCACCACCTGGCGGCGCAGTCCATTTTCGTGGTCGATTTCGCTACGGCCGGACTGCATCTCGAGCCTGGCGACCCGTGACAGTGGCACGACGGCCCCAGCGGAACTGCGTAGCGGCAGCGCGCCAACCTCCTGCGGCGAGGCGCCTGCGCCGGCGATCCGCACCACCACCGGGATCGTGCGGTCGACCAGCGCGAGTTGACTGACCACTGCGCCCTGGTAGGCCGCGTTGATCGCGCGCAGCACATCGTTCGGCTGCAATCCGTACAGGGCGAGCCGTTCAGGCCGCAGCTGCACGTGCAGCTCGGGCTGGCGCGGCGGGACCTGCAGGCGCACCTCCCCGGCGTGCGGCAGCTTGCGCAGCACCGCGGCGATCCGCCCCGCAACCGCGTCATCGACGTCCAGGTTGTTGCCAAACACGCTGACGACGAACGGCGCGGTCTCCCCCGAGAGCGTCTCCCCGATGCGCTCCTCGAGCACCGAGTAGACCTCGGTGAGCTGATTCGGAAAGTTCTTGAACACCTTGCGGATCCCCGCCTCGATCTGACTCGGCGTGCGTCCCTTGGCCGGATCAATCTGGATGTCGAACTCGCTCTTGCTCGGGGGGTCTCGATCCTGGCCGTTCACGGCGCGACCGATCTGCTCGGCAACGCTCTTCACACCCGGGATCGCCAGCAGACGCTTGGAGATCCGCACACCGACACGGGTGGTCTCGCGCAGCGAAATGCCGGGCCGCAGGCTGGCGTGGGCGATCAGGTAGGTCTCACGAAAATTCGGCAGCAACCGCTGACCGAACAAGGGCAGTATCGCCGCGCCCGCCACTCCAGTGAGCAGCAGAGTGGCCAGTACCGCGCGCGGGCATTGATAGAGCCGCTCGATGGTACGCCGCTGGAAGCGCTTGCACGCGAGCAGAAAGCGCGCCTCGCCGGGCGGGTTGTGCCGCTGCATCAGCAGCGCGCACAGCGCCGGCGTGGCGCTCATCGCCACCAGCAGCGAGATGCCGACCGCGACCAGGAACGCCATCGACAGTGGTCGGAAGAATGCACCCTGAATGCCGGTGAGCATGATGATGGGCAGGAACGCCATCGCCACGGCGGCCGTGGCATAGAACACCGGTAGCCGCACCTCCAGCGACGCGCCGACGAACAGCTGGCGGGCATCGAGCTGCGCACCGGCCGCGCACGCGTTGCGACGTCGGCGGGTAATGTTTTCGACGTCGATCACCGCATCGTCGACCACCACGCCGAGCGCCACGACCAGGCCGCCGATGGTCATCGTGTTGAGTGACACCCCGAACATGCCGAGGATCCACACGGTTGCGAGCAGCGACAGCGGTATCGAGGAGAACGAGATCAGTGCGCCGCGCCAGTCACGCAAGGTCGCCAGCAGCAGAACCACCACCAGCGCCGCGCCGATCAGCAGCGAGGCCCGCAGCTTCACCAGTGCACTCTGAATGAAGCTCGCCGGCCGCAGCAGCGCCGGATGGTACGTCACCCCCTGCTTCTTCAGCGCTGGGGCGAGCTCGTCGAGGCGCCGCTCGAGCGCATGGGTTACCGTCAGGGTGTTGGCCCCGAACTGCGTTGAGGTCTCGACCAGGATACCCGGCTGAGCGTCAATGACGCCGTTGCCGAAGCGTGGCGCCGCACCGTCACGCACGGTCGCGATGTCTCCGAGCCGGATCGGCAGGCCGTGGCGAATGGCAAGCACGGCCTGTGACAGCATGCGCGGCGTCGCGCCGGGCGCCTGCGCGCGCAGCACGATCCGTTGCGCCGGGGTCTGGAGGTAACCGCCACCGATCAGTTCGGTGGCGCGGCGGGTCGCACGGAAGACCTCGTTCAGTGCCAGGCCAGCGGCGGCGAGCTTGCGCGGATCGACGATGACCTGGCGTTCGCGCTCGGCGCCGCCATACAACATGACCTGCGAGACTCCGGGCACCGCGAGGATCTGCGGCTCGACCTCCCAGCGCACCACGTCACGCAGCTGCACCGGCGTCAAGCGGTTGCTGGTGAAGCCGAAATGCTCCAGGTATTGCATCGAGGAGGACAGGGGCGAGAGCTGCGGGGGGCCGACGCCGCCCGGCAGGATGCCGCTCGCTCCTGCCAACCGCTCCGTGACCACCTGACGCTGGCGGTAAGGATTGCCGCGGCGTTTGAATACCACGTAGATGGCCGAGAGGCCCTGGATCGACTTCGAGCGGACGGTCTTGACGTCCTCGGTGCCCGCCAGGAGCCCCTCGAGCGGCCGCGTGACCAGTGTCTCGACCTGCTGCGCATCGAGGCCCGGCGCCTCGGTCTGCACCGTCACGTGCGGCGGCGCGAAGTTGGGAAACACGTCGAAGCGCGCGTGCAGCAACGCCGCGAAACTCACCACCGCCACGAGAATCGACAGCGCGGTGACGATGCGTGGATGCGCCAGCGAGGCCCGGACGATGGTGCTGAGCATCAGTCGTCGTCGCCTGAGCGGCCGCTGAGCCCCTCCAGCGACCACAGCACGCCCGCGCCCTGCACCACGAGACGGTCATCGGCGTGCAGCCCGCTCACCAGCCAGCCGCTGCCCACCGACTGCAGCAGGGCGACCCGCAGGGGCGCGAATTGCGTAGCACCGTCCCGGGTCTTCTGCGGCAGCGCGCGGTAGACGTAGACACCCCGTCTGCCGTAAAGCAGGGCCCCATCGGGCACCACGCGCCCCGCGCTATCGGCGCCTTCAAGGATCACGGGCAGGCGCGCGCCCGCACCGAGACCGACGGGCGGATGCGCGATCTTCAACAGCAACGCGACGCTCTGCACAGCGGCCGACCGGGGCAGCGGGCCGAGCACGCGTGCCGGCACCTGCAGCCCGTCGACATCGATCAGCGCCCGCGCCGGTATCGCGCCGAGGCTCTGCCGGCCCAGCACGTCGGCCCGCATCAGCAGTGCGCGGCCGTCGGCGAGCTCTGCGGTGAGCCGCGCTCGCTGCGCATCCGAGAGCCTTGCCAGCGGACCCCAGCGCAGACGGAACTCGACCTGCGCCCGCTGCGCGCGGGCCTGCGCCACGACCTGCGCCGCCTCGGCCATCTGCAGCGTCTTCAGCGAGGCATTAGCCCCGCGGTACAGCCCATGCAGCCGCACGGTCTCGGCCACTGCCGCGTTGGCGAGCGCCCGGGAGGACACGACCCGGCCGGCATCGGTCACGAGCTGCGAGGGATCGAGAATGCGGCCCAAGGCCTCGATGCGCTGCGGCAATCGCGCCGCCGGCGCGGCGGCAATGACGATGCCAACCGCTCGCAGCTCCTCGCCGCTCAGTGCCGGCAGCGCAGCCGGCTGCCTCGCGCCAGCGGGTGCCAGGCCTTGGCCGGCGAGCATGCACAGGAATGCCGCGCGGACCGGTAGCCGCAGGGATTTCAACGCCATGGCAGGTTGTCCCTGGCGCCGCTCGGCGCACGACAGTCATCGGCGCAGCCCCGCGAAGCCCAAATCGAATGCAACACTGATTGCCGCCGGGTCCGGGTCGCCATCGAGGCCGCTAGGTGCGAGGAGGCGCGATCGTTGGAGTCCTGTCCGTGTGCATCGAGCAGACAGCCCCCCTGCCGTTAAATCGGCGCGCCAACAGACCCATCAAGGATGCGACGTACACCAACCTGTCCCGGTAGCCCCGCAGGTGGAATCGACAATCCGCGTCTCGGCGTGCGGGAGTATAGTTCCAAAATGCTCATCCGAGCGAGGACTCCCGGCCGGTCGGGCGTCGCCATCCGACGTGGCGCACGCACCGCAGCGGGCATCCGCGGCATGCTGGCCTGCGTCTGCGCCGCGCAGCTTGCCGCCTGCGCGCATTTTCAACCACGGCCCCTCACCGCGGGGTCAAGCATCGCAGCGTTCGAGTCTCGCTCGCTGCAGGCGCCCCGCCTGCGTGCGTTTCTGGCGGCCAATCACCTCGCCGCGCCGGCCGCGGGGGCGCCATGGACGCTCAAGGCGCTTACGCTCGCCGCGTTCTACTATCAACCCGGGCTCGCCGAGGCCCGCGCGCGACTGCTGAGTGCGCAAGCCGCCCGCATCACGGCAGGCGAGCGACCAAACCCGTCGCTTTCGCTTGCCCCCGGTCATGACTCGCCCGTCGCCGGGGCGATCAGTCCCTGGATTGTCCCCCTCTCGTTCGACTGGCCGATCGAGACCGATGGCAAGCGCGGCGATCGCCTCGCCGAGGCCCGGCACTTGGCGGCCGCAGCTCGGTGGGATCTCATCGGCACCGTCTGGCAGGTACGCAGCCGTTTGCGGGCCACGCTGCTCGATCTGTACGCGGCGCGCCGGTCCGAGTCGCTGCTCGGTGAGGAGGCGGCAACGCAGCGCGAGGCGGTGCACCTGCTCGACGGACAGCTCACCGCCGGCAATGTATCGAGCTACGAGGTCGCGCGGGCCGGCATCGCCCTGCAGCGTGCCGAACTTGCGGCCCAGGCCGCCGCGGCCCGCCTACGCCAGGCGCGCATTGCCCTTGCCGGCGCGCTGGGAGTACCGCTCCGCGCACTCGACGGTGTCCGATTCGAGTTCGCGGACCTGCGGACTCTTCCGGCCACCCTCACCCGTGCGCACGTCAGGCAGCGAGCGCTGCTCGGGCGGGCCGACGTGCGTGCCGCGCTCGAGCGTTACGCCGCCAGTCAGTCGGCATTGCAGCTCCAGATTGCGCGTCAGTGGCCGGACATTCACATCGGACCCGGCTTTGCATGGAACGCGCAGCTCGTCGGCGACCGCGAATGGGGCCTGCGGCTCTCCTTGCCTCTGCCCGTTCTCAACCACAACCAGGGACCGATTGCCGCGGCCAGAGCGCAGCGAGCGCTCGCCGCCGCCCACTTCGTGACCGTGCAGTCGACCGCCCTCATGCAGATCGACGGTGCGCTCGCGGCCTACGCGTCGGCCCGCGCCGAGCTCACGACCGCCAAAGCTCTCCACCATGATCTCGCACGCCAACTCACCTCCGTGCGCGCCGAAGTCGCTGCGGGGGAATTGCAGCCGCTCGACCGGGTGAGCGCCCGCCTGGCCTACGAGCAGGGCACACAGGAACGCCTCGCTGCGCTGCTCGAGGCGCAACGGGCGCTGGGGCGGCTGGAGGACGCCATGCAAAGTCCGCTCACCCTCGCACCGGCCACGATCCGCTCGGCACAGCGCGCCCCTGAGATCAAAGGCATGCAACCCTGACGGCGATTGGCCACCCCCCTGCTGCCGCGAAGCGCGCGGGAGGGCGCAAGGCCGGACCTCGCGCTACGCCTTGACGTCAGCATGCTGCATCAGCCGTTGATCGCGGCGGGCGGCACCCGGTGCGCTCCACGGGCGCCCCGGATCGCCCACCCCGATGCACCCCGATGCTCACGCACCCGCTGCGGTCGCCCAGGGCGCGGTCAGACCGCTCGCAAGGCCTGCGCCGATCTGCCCGGGCGTGGCGCCGGTTCCGCGACTCATTGCGCCTATCCGTTCCGTCGGCTAGACTGCGCGGCTTGCCGCGGGCAATGCCTCGCGGCGCCCCGATACTCGCGAAACCCACGGCCGCCTGCCCCCGGCAGGACAGGGCATGACCTCGCGATTGTCGTGCTCTCTGCGCGCAGACCGTCGAGGCCGGCATCCGGCGCGCGCGGACAGGCACTCCAGGTGCACGCGCTCGCGCAATCGAGCCATTCAAACGGACAGATATGCTTTCCACATTCAACGTCACGATGCAATTCGGCGCCAAGCCGCTGTTCGAGCAGGTCACGGCCAAGTTCGCCGACGGCAATCGCTATGGCCTGATCGGCGCCAACGGCTGCGGTAAATCGACGCTCATGAAGATCCTGAGCGGCGAGCTCGAGCAGAGCTCGGGCGACGTGGTGCTGCAGCCCGGCCGGCGTCTCGGCACCCTGAAGCAGAATCAGTTCGCCTATGAAGACGAGCGCGTGCTCGACGTCGTGATGCAGGGGCACATCGAGATGTGGCGTGCCATGCAGGAGCGGGACCGGATTTACGCCGACCCGAACGCGACCGACTCGGACTACATGAAGGCGGCGGAACTCGAGGTGAAATTCGGCGAGTACGGCGGCTATGACGCCGAGGCACGCGCCGGGAGCATCTTGAGTGACATCGGCATCGGCGAGCCGCTGCACGAGCGCTCGATGCGCGAGGTGGCCCCCGGGCTGAAGCTGCGCGTGCTGCTGGCCCAGGCCCTGTTCTCAAAGCCCGACGTGCTGCTGCTTGATGAGCCGACGAACAACCTCGACATCCACTCGATCCGCTGGCTCGAGGGCGTTCTTAACGATTATGACGCCACGATGGTGATCATCAGCCACGACCGCCGCTTCCTGAACCAAGTCTGCACGCACATCGCGGATCTTGATTACCAGCAGCTCAAGGTCTATCCGGGCAATTACGACGACTTCATGCTGGCCTCGCTGCAGGCGCGCCAACGCGTCGAGGCGGCGAATGCCAAGGCCCAGGACCGCATCTCCGACCTGCAGGAATTCGTGCGGCGCTTCTCCGCGAACGCATCCAAAGCCCGCCAGGCGACCTCGCGCCGTCGGGAACTGGGAAAGATCAAGCTTGAGGAGATCCGGCCCTCCTCGCGCCAGAACCCGTACATTCGCTTCGAGCAGCGCAAGAAGCTGTATCACTCCACGGTCACGGTCGAGGACATCTCGTTTCGCTACCCGGGCAGCGATGTCGATGTACTGAAGAAGGTCAGCTTCACCGTCCGGGCCGGAGAGCGCGTTGCGATCATCGGCGCCAACGGCGTGGGCAAGACGACTCTGGCGCGCTGTCTGGTCGGTGAGCTGAAGCCTGCGGCCGGTAAGATCACCTGGGTCGAGAACGCCGAACCCGGCCACATGCCCCAGGATCCGCAGGCCGACTTTGCCGAAAAGCTCGATCTGTTCACGTGGATGTCGCACTGGACAGGCAAGGCCGATGACGATCTGATCGTCCGGGCGACACTCGGCCGGCTGCTCTTCTCTGGCGAGGAGGTTAAAAAGTCGGTGAAGGTGCTGTCCGGCGGCGAAAAGGGCCGCATGATCTACGGCAAGCTGATGCTGACCAAACCGAACGTTCTGGTCATGGACGAGCCCACCAACCACATGGACATGGAAACGATCGAGTCGCTGCAGACGGCACTCGAGCTGTACCCCGGAACGCTGATCTTCGTCTCCCACGACCGGGAGTTCGTCAGCGGCCTTGCAACGCGCATCATCGAGCTGAAGCCGAGCGGAAGCATTGAGGACTTCAGCGGGACATTCGACGAGTATCTGGCCGCGCATCCTCTGACCGAGTGAGCCGCGACCCAGTCGCGGCCCGGGCGAGTCCGGGACCTCCAATCAGCGCTCTGCTGAGGTGCTCGCAGCGCACGGCCGTCGGCGGGTGCACCGGCGCAAGAGAGAGCCCCGCGAAGAGCTCCACCGGCGCTGCTCATGCACCGCCCAGTCGCCCGGGGCATTGCACAACGCAGATGACGTCCTTTCGGTCTACGACCGAAAGTCCCCGGGCAGGAGCTGGATCAACATGCCATGCGGCGTGCGGCCTGCCGCATGCGCCCACGCATCGCGGTAGCGCCCGATCGCCTGCGCATCGCTCAGGCCTTTCTCAACGATCATGCGCTCGAGTGCCGCCTGCCAATGCCGATAATAGCTCGCGCCCGTATCCGCACCGCCCGCGGCCCGGGCGCGCCTGATCTCTTCAGCCAGCATTGCGGCCCATTCGGGCCATTGGAACAGTCCCACCCGATGCAGCGCCAAGGTCATCGCGAAGGACTGTGCCTCCCAGGGCTCGCGAAACACCGGGCCATTCTCATCGCGCGGCATCCCTGGTAGTTCGACCCCGGAATCGGTCATGCCGCCGCCAGATAGGGCTCAAATGCCTCAATGGACACACGGACGGTCGGATCGGCGTACGGGCCCCACAGCTCACTCGCGGAAAATACGACCGTGTACAGCCACTGCGGATTCTCACCGGCATCGATGGCGGCGGTGTCGGGAAACACATGGCAGCCGCGAACCGCCTCGACCACGCCCTGCTTGCCGCGCGCATAGCGGGGCAGGCGGGTATGGGTAGTCGGATTGAGGTTCACCGTGCGGATCGGGCTGCCTGGCTTGAATCGGGCCGGTGCCGCGGCCGGCCGTTCAAAATTTCCCCGCTGGATGTTCGCGGCATCCTCAGCCGTCATCAGACGCACAGGGGAGTTACCCGGGCGCAATGCTCGACCAGTTTCGATCTCATCCGCACCGACGAGCCCTGCGCGCTCGAGGCTCGCCTCGAGCCCCATCAGCCATTTGGCGTAATAGGAAGCCGTCAGGTAGGTCGCGGGCGGCAGGCGCTCGATCGCGGCACGCCCCGCGTCGATGGTCCAGAATCGCAGGAAGCCCACGGCGCGATACAGCGCCATCACACGACCTTCCCACGGTGCGTGAAAGACCGGCTCGTCAGTCTCCGGCGAGATCGGACCGAAGCCGTGCATGCCACCCAAATCGTGGATCGAATTCATGGCGAGTTCACGAGGCCAGTACCGATCATGCTGTCCCGTGTCACGAGACCGGCCAGCCGCTCCTCGCTCCACCCGTGCGTGCCGGACGGCCGCATCGGCACCACCATAAATCGCGTCTCTGCGGTCGAATCCCAGACCCGAACAGCCGTTTCGGCTGGCAAATCGACCCCGAACTCGGCGAGGACGGCGCGCGGCTCAATGACCGCGCGACTGCGGTAAGGCGCCGACTTGTACCAGACCGGCGGCAGGCCCAGAACCTCCCACGGATAGCACGAGCACAGCGTGCACACCACCAGGTTATGGCTCTGGGGCGTGTTCTCGACTGCAATCAGATGGGCGCCGACCGGGCTGGAGAACCCCATGGAATTGGCCGCATCAGTGGCATTCGCGAGGAGCCGGGTCCTGAACCCAGCGTCACTCCAAGCGCGCGCCACGATGCGGGCACCGTTGCGCGGACCAATCTTCGTCTGGAACGCGTCGACGATGAGATCGAGCGCGGCAGGATCGACGTAGCCCTTCTCAGTGAGAATCGTTTCCAGCGCGCGCACTCTCACCTGCATCTCGCTGAGCTCCGAATGGTCAGGGTGCTCGTGATGATGATCGTGCTCGTCGCGCATGAGTCAAGCTTGTCCTCTTCGCAATGCATTCGCAAGCGCCGACAGTGCAGGGGCCCCCGTCGTTCGACGTCCGCCCTGCCCTTTGGGCAGGTTGGCCGCGGCTCGATTTGGACCTGACGCCGCTTTGAGCAGCGCTCCAGGGTTTTGGCGCTATCGCTGACGTGCAGGAGCAATCGGCCGCCCCGATGCACTGAGCGGTATTTCCTGGCAGTATCTCGTCCGCTTCCGATCGACTTGATAGTCATAAATCGGGGGGAATTCATGAAACGATCGATCTGCTGGACCATCACGTGTCTTGCGCTGAGCGTTACACCCGCGGCGCTCGCGACGACCGCTGCCAACGGGCAGTGGGTATATCCGGTGATCAAGAATTTTTTGGGGGGGTCCACCCGCTGCCGCACGCAGCGGTACAGCCGGATCCCAAGGCAACGTACAAAGCCTTCTTCTACGTCACCTGGGCAAGCAGCTCCCCGTCCAAGGTCAATCCCGGCTTGGTGCATCTGGCGCGCGCGGTGAACGTCATGGTGGCATCGGGCGTGCCACTATCACAGCTGCATTACGTGGCGCTGATCCACGAGAAAGCCGCGTTCGTCGTTCTGCGCAACCCGTATTATCACCTGCTCAAGGGGGCCGATAATCCCAACCTGGTGTTGCTGCGTGAACTGCGCAAGGCCGGGGTGCGGCTGCTCGTTTGCGGGCAGGCACTGGCCGCCATGCAGGTGCGGCAGTCATGGATCGACCCTGATGTGGAGGTGAGTCTTTCGGCGCTCTCGGATGAGATCATCTATGGTAACAAGGGCTACGCCTTCGTCGATCTGTAAAAAACATCGCGCCAGTCAGATTGGGCGCTGCAACACGGCAGGCAGGCGGCAACGGCTCTCAACGCCCGCGAGAAAGCGATGCCAGCGGTGCTCGGGCGCAGCTGCGCCCCGGATGCGACTGACCGGTGCCGACTGGGGCGAGTACCGATTACGGGCGGCCCCCGCGGCTCACCGATATCCGCTCCCGGACCACGCAACCCGCGGGCGGGTACGCGCCCCTGCCGGTCAAGGATGCCGCGCCGCTTACGTCGCGAGCACTGACCCGGCACCGAGGAGCACTCGCGCCCCAATTCACGATGGCAGCACGAATGGCCCGTTCGCCTCAAAATACGTCGGCTCCAAGTTCACCCATCACGCCCGGGCGTCCACCGTGGTGCCTCGCGGCATCCATGGCCCGGGCCGGGGTTTTTCGATAATTTGTGGCTCACCACGCCCGTCCTGGCAGCCGCCACCGGGTTCGGTCAATTGCCGCAGCTTGCGACATCGTCCCCGCAACGCTTGAACCGAGCAGAACCCGCAGTCGCAACATCCGCCCCCGAGAGAATCCCAAAGCGACGTACAGGTAGCACATGAACTCCTCCGTCCACCAAGCCGAGAGCCTTCTTTTTTTCGTCCTTCTTCAGCTCATCGTGATGATCGCGGCAGCCCGCGCCGGCAATCGCCTCCTGCGTCGCTTCAGTCAACCCGGGGTGGTCGGCGAGATCGTCGCCGGCCTGCTTCTCGGTCCGTCACTATTCGGGCATTTCTTCCCCGCCGCATCGCTGATGCTATTCGGCTCGAGCGCCTCGACGCCGATCACGATCATCAGTCAGATCGGCCTGGTCCTGCTCATGTTCCAGATCGGCACTGACTTCGAGTTCGGGCTACTCAAACAGGCGCGAAATCGCAGAGGAACGCTCACGATCGCCATCGCGTCCATCGCCGTGCCGAGCGGTCTCGGATTCGGGATCGGGGAACTCTCGGCCCACGCGCTCGCACCCGCCGCCAATGCCACTACTTACAGTCTGTTCTGTGGCGTTGGACTCGCCATCACCGCGGTGCCGATCCTGGGACGAATCCTTCGCGAATTCGATCTCACCGACACCGCCATCGGCGTTGTGGCCATCTCGGCCGCGGCCGTGAACGATGTGGTCGGTTGGATCCTTCTTGCTGCGATCTCGGCGTATGCTTCGGCGCACTTTTCCGCACGTTCCATCCTGCTCCAGGTGGGCGATCTCGTGGCGCTCGGGCTCATCGCATGGTTCGTCTTGCGGCCGTTGACCCGATGGCTGCTGCGGAAGATGCCTATCACACAGGGCGCCGTCCCAGCAGATTTGATGACCGTAGTTTTGTGCCTCATTTTCGCCATGGGGATCTGCACCTATAAGCTCGGGATCTTCACCATTTTCGGCGGCTTTCTCGCCGGCCTGCTATTCCATCAGAATCGCGAGTTTGTCGATGCGTGGCGCGCTCAGGTTGGCAAGTTCGTGCTCGTATTCTTTTTGCCCGTTTTCTTTACCTATACGGGCTTGCGCACCAATGTGCTCGGACTTACCGGGAAATCCGACTGGCTGTGGCTGTGCCTGATACTCGGTGGCGCGATCCTGGGCAAGGTCGTGTCGGTATATTTCGCCGGTCGCACCTGTGGCTTCAATCGCAACGAGTCCCTGATCCTCGGGTGGTTGATGAATACACGCGCACTGATGGAGCTGATCGTGCTCAATATTGGCTACGATCTGGGCTTCATACCGCCAAAAGCATTCACGATGTTCGTCATCATGGCGGTTGTAACGACAGTGATGACCGGTCCAATACTACGTTTGCTGCTGCCTCGGCTCGGCCATGCAATACCCCACGGGGTGGAGGCCTGAGTGGACCGGCGCCATCGGCTGCCGACGCGATGCGCTCCCGCCTGAGGATTTGCAGCATCGAGACGCCCGCCTCCTCTCCGCGCGCTCAATCGGGCCGGATCCCCTGGCCTTCGGCGAGGCTCGGTGCTGCGCGGTCCTGGTAAAGGATCCGACGCAGGACGACGAGTGCGACGATCCCCAAAAGTATGTTTCCGGGGATCCAGATAATCAATCCACCGAGGTGTTGATCGGTCATGGCGGATACCGCAGTGAAGCGTCCGCAGATGTCATATACCGTATACCAATCATGCCGCGAGAGGCTGAGGAACGCGCCCGCCAGCATCATGGGCAACATGACGACAAACAGCATCAGCAGACGATAGCCGCCTCTGACACGTGCCAGAGGATAGGGCCTCGGATCCAGAACGAGCCACCAGAACGGCAGATCGCCAAGCACTACGCTCCAGTTCATGAGCCGATAGAGTTCATTGCTCAGCATGACGTCGAAGTGCACGGATGGCCAAATCCACACGATCAGACTGGCAATGTAAAGAGCGGTGGCCGTCCACGGCTCGAAGATCATGCGCGCCACGGGACGTAAACGGAGGGCCATTTTCGAGGCGTGCCTGCCCATCCATCGTGGCAGACCGCGCATCAGTTCAGCTCCGGGCGCCGAGGCGGCCAGAAGCGCCGGCCCGATATCATGCAGCACGAAGTGCTGCAGCCGGTGAACGAAGAACATGTGGCTGGCATAGTAGTCCCAACTCGTCTGCAATGCGCAGTAGATGAGGAAAATGCCCAGATAGAACATCAAGTGACGGGAGCGGGAAATCGGAGCGACGGCCTGCCTCGTACCGCGAGCGTAGAGCGTGACGACAATGACAACGGTTGCCAGCACGGTGGGTGAGAATTCCCACGGAAGAATTAGCGCAAGTCCCGATAACGGCAAGGCGACTCCGGGCAATTTAGCTGAGACGGGCCGTGGACGAGCGGCCAGATGTCGACACGTGAAGGCGTGAAGACAACCTATTACGCCTTTGCGTGCTTCGCAGGATCGAGGGATGACGAATGCCGATCATCGTCCGCCGTGGCCTGTACGGAACATTGGACTTTCCTTCGATGACCGGGGAGTTTGCCACGCGACCGAGCCGATCAGCGAGCTTGACGGAACTGCAGAGCTAATGCCGGCCAAAGACTCGTGCGGTCCACTGAGCGCGCAGAACCCCGCCATGACCTGCGCTGCATCTTAAGTAACCCCCTGAAGGGCGTGCCGGGCGGCGCGGAATCTGGGAAGCCCGCGCATGGATTTCCGGCACGCGCGCATGCCCGGAGCCGCTCCGGCTCACGGCATGGCAAGGCACCGAGGTGCCGGGAGGCTGCAGGTAACTTAGAAAATCAATGACTTGCAGCAAACAGGCTTCCAGGAGGCCGCCGATGCCTACCCTGCCATGCACGAGTCCGGCGAAAGAGTCTTGGCAGGATCGGTACCGGCCCTCGTGGGAGACTGCCGAGCGCACTTCCCGCGCCCAGCGCAGGCCGACATCAAGCTCGATCGGCCGCACGGGGCCGATCAGCACAATTCGCAGTCATTATCCGAAGTTCGAGACGAAAGACGAGCACGCTTGGACGACGTGCTGTAGTCTGCCCATCGGCTCGTGACCTTTCGGCATGTCTACAACGACTCCGGTGCGCTGTCTGATCGCGATCAGACGCCCCCCCGTGGAAGGCTCGACGAACCACAGAGCGGCGGCTTGAGTCCACCGCACCGCTTCGTGTTCCTGTGAGAGCAGCTGCATTGGCACAGCCCTTCGGTGGAATTCTCCTCTTCGCGCTGACCCGCGAGGTTGCTCACGTACGGCCCGCGGGTCCACATGCCATGAGCAGCCTGAATCGCCCCGGCGCGGGACGCATGGCCATCGGCCCCTGCATCCACGACCGATGGCCCACTCGCCAGACTGCGGGGGCGCAGATGATTTTTCGCGCGCCCACGCATTCTGTTCCGGCCTGCCTGCGGTCGGCACATGAAGTATCGTGACCCGAAACGCCGGGTGCAGTGCACACCCTCGGCGCCTACAGACGCAGCTCGCGATGTGATCGCGGCGCTCGTCGAGCCAGGACGGCCATCCTCTGCCCGTGACGCCTGAGCGCTCTCGGCTGCCCACGGGTTGCTGCCGGCAAGGCAGCGCCCGAGGTGGGCGCTATCAGTCGTTGCGCCGCGCAACGCTGACAGTCAGCGCGCTCCATTTCGCCCTGCGCCTTCATTACTCGACCGAAATACCCGCACATCAGCCGTGATCCACGCAGCAAGTCGAATTTCGGTTCCACCGAGGTCACCGCGCCCAGGGGTCGCGACGCCTGATTTTTCAAGACTACAACTTTGGCACGCGGGGGTTCACCGTGGATTCGACTGAATGTCTGAAGCGCCAGAAGTGCGCCATGATCAGCCAATACGCCAAGTCCGACGACATCAAGGGAATGACCCAGATTCTCACCACGCTGGTCCCGCTGGCGCTTCTCTGGTGGGCTGCCGTCCGATTCGCCGACGTGTCTGCGTGGCTTGCCGTGCTCCCGGTGCTGCTCATCATCCTATTGACTGTGCGCGTATTCGGCTTGATGCACGAATGTGGCCATGGAAGCCTGTTTCGCAGCTGTCGGCTCAATCGGTCTGTCGGCTTCCTCCTCGGTGTCATTTCCGGAATGCCCCAGTACGTCTGGTCACAGCATCACAATTATCATCACGCACACAACGGCAACTGGGAGAAATACCGCGGACCGTATTCGACTCTCTCAGTCAATGAATACGCGGCGCTATCCAGCGCGCAGCAGCGCGCCTACCGGTTCAGGTGCAGCGTGCTCGTTGCGCCGGTGGCGGGCTTCGTGTATCTGATCTTCAATCCGCGCTTTACCTGGCTGAAGGGAAGCATCGGCCTCGCAATTCACGTGGCGCGGCAGAAAATCGCTCAGCCTGGCGCCTCACTCCGAGCGCATGCCGCCACCTATCGGTCGCGCTATTGGAAATCGCCAAGAGAATACCGGCACATGCTCTGGAACAACATTGTCTTGCTGAGCGCGTGGGGCGCAATGTGCGTCCTGTGCGGAGCAGCCACGTTCTTCTCGATCTATGTTCTCAGCGTGTCCATCGCCGGTGGCGCCGGCATCGTGCTGTTCACGGTGCAGCACAATTTCAAGGATTCCTACGCCAGCGACACCGCACGCTGGGACCACGATACCGGCGCGATTGAGGGCACCAGTTTTCTCGTGCTGCCGCGTTGGCTGAATTGGTGCACCGTGAATATCGGCTATCATCACATTCATCATCTGTCTGCCAGCATCCCAGGCTACCGCCTGGCCGAGTGCCACAGGGAATATGAGCACTTATTTGCGCGCGTGAGACGCCTGAGGTTGCACGAGGTTCTCGGTGCACTACGGTGCATTCTCTGGGACAGGCATGCACAACGCATCATTTCCGTGGCGGAATACCAGCAGCGCATGTGAGCCGCGCCCGCATCGCCATCCGACAGAGTGCACCAGCGTGCGAGCATCGGGCGGTGAAGGGTGAAGGTCGCCCAGCTCGCTCGCTCTACTTCGCAGCAACCCATCGAAAAATTGCGTGTTTCGGCGTCTGCGGCGACGTCACGCCGACGGGTTCAGTACGCTCATGGGTCGAGCACGCACCTGGTTCGCCGTTCATGCGGAGCTGCCACGGTCGGAAGCACCGTCAAGCCGACGCGGCGGCACGCCGATAGCCGTTAGGGCGGAAGAACAGCACCCCGCCGATCAGCCCCCCTATGCCCACGATCCGGCTGGTCGTGTCGAATGTCGAGATGGCGTAGACCCCGAGGGTCATAAGCGCGATCGCGCTGAGAGCGGGCGCAGCCGCATACTGCAGAAACGTCACGGGAGACTCCCGATGGCTATCCCGGTACAGCCAGGCGCACACGAGTCCGGCGAGTCCGTAGTAGTAGGAAACCTGCACGGCGATCGCATTGACCGAGTCGGCGAGAATTGAGGCAATGGAGGGCATGAAGCTCGAGGCGAAGATCATCGCCAGACCAACCGCGAGCAACAGATACATGGTACGCACAGGCGTAACGGTGCGCGCATGTACCTGCCCGAAGTAGCCGGGAAGAGCCCGGTCCCGTCCCATCGCGAACAGGGTGCGTGAGAACTGCAGCATGCTCGTCTCGAGCGTAGCGACGCCCGAGAGAATCATTGCGAGCGCGGCGGCGTAGCCCCCGACCTTGCCGAGTCCGGCGGCGGCGGCGACGCGAAAGATCAGGTTATCGGAAAACCCGGATGCATCGCGCAGTGAGAACAGCATCAGCGTCGCTGCCGTGAATGCGGCGAACGATGCGATCGTCACGAATACGCTCAGGAAGCCGCCATTGCCGGCGGCGTTCGGGCGATCGTTGCGGGTCTCCTCGGAGAGGTTCGCGGTGACGTCCCAGCCCCAGTAGAGGAACACCACGATCAGCGCGGAAGATGCGAAGCTCGCGCGCGAGTAATGGAATCCGAACCACGCCCAAGAAAACGGATTGACTGCGTGCCCGGTTGCCGTGCGCACGAACGCGGCAACCGAGATCGAGAACAGGATCAGCAGCTCGATCGAGCTCATGACGACCTGGACCTTGCTGGTAATCTCGATTCCAGCAATCAGTACCAGTCCGATCCCGAGGAACCAGAAGGCGCCAATGCTCGTGGTGAGCAGCACATGATCGGTCAGAGACGGATTGACGAGGTCGATCGTCGCGGTACCCAGAGGCACGCTGCCGGCAACCATGAAGACCATCGTGGCGATCAGAAGAGCCCAGCCGGAGAAGTATCCGAACGGCTTTCCGAAGCCGATTTTTGTCCACTCGTAGGCGGCGCCGGCGTTTGCGAACTTTTGATTGAGGCCCTTGTACGCGAGCGCGATGCCAAGCATCGGCAAGGCGAAGAGGAGCACGGCGTTCGGCGAAACAAAGCCGGCCGTCGCCAATAGGCCGGAAATCGCAACCGCGATTGAAAAGCCGGGCGCGCTTCCAGCCACACCCATGATCAGCGACTCGAAGAACGAGAGTGAATTGGATTTCAGCTTATCGCTCATACATACCTGGACGCGCTCACGATGGCTTGCATCTGAGGATCGATTGAACGGGTTTTGCCTGTGACGATTCTGCGGCCGCCGCCAGGCAGAGGCGGCCCGATGTAAAGGCGATTGAAAGGCTACGGCCCGCCGTGCGGGTTGGCAATGGGTGGCGGTGCGGGGTTTGGCAAAAAGGTAAGCACCTCGGCGAAGGCCCGATCGGAGGTCGCGGAATAGCGTCACGACCAGCGACAGCGGGATGCATCTCAGGCCATTCAAAAGAGGTGCCCATTGCCGATCTTAAGTCCCGGTTTTTTCTATTTTTCCTGAGAGAGGCCGGCCGACGAACCGGCGGATCCGCAGGCTGCCGGCCAGAGCACAGCCGAAGGCGACGGGATTGGAACCCGACCGTGCGCTCGAGGATAGCGAGCGAAATTCCGGCGTCTTGCGCGTGCGACCCAGACTCGTTGCGGTGAACTCCCGATCAGCCCTGCTGCAGGCCGCGCGCGCGGAGGCTTGCTCCGGTATTGGCGACGCCCGTGATCGGCCGGCGCATTGGTCCGGGCACTCGACTTCTCTGGACAACGCAGCGGCATCGCCAGGGGAGCATGCGCTTTGACCGTAAACACCGTATGGCGGCACGCGGGGTCCGGATTTCCCGGCAAGGACTCCCCGCGGCGCGACGCCTACGGGCTTCCTCGAGCGATTACCCCCGCCGCAAGCGGCGCGCGGGCGCAGCCCGTCGAGGCATGTCCTGGCCGGAAACGTCGTCATCCACCCCGCCACGGTTCTGAGCCGCCTCGGACTCCGGCCGGGCGAGATTGATCCCGGTCTCCTGCCCGGAACCGCATCCTGCGCCGCCCGGGCCAACCCCAGAGTCGGGTCTGCCACCGCCGCCAGTCGCTGCGGCTCTCATTGCCGAACGGCTTGGCCAGCCAGTCGTTCCGGTTCTTGCGCGCCCTCGGCTCGCTGCTCACGGTGCCTTGTTCCAGGTCCTGCGAGTATCGCTGTGCCGCACGAGTGTCGACCGCCCCGCCCCCGGAGCGAGACAGGCGACGTCGGGACTTCCGAGCCGGTTCGCCCGAGACACCGCGACTTTGGCTTGCAGGCAATTCATAGGCCGCAAAACGATATCCGCCCAGATGGCCGGGCCCGTCTTGCGCCGCGCCGCAACTGGAGTTCCTTATGCATCATCCGCTCAGCGTTCGGCAGCCGCATTCGCCGAACCCTGCGGTTCCACGACCCGGGAGTTCCCGTCCCAAATCCGGCCGATGGGGGCTGAAACGCTCCGCATCGGCTTGTGCCCAGGTGTGCCCCCACGTTGAGTCCCCTGGGAGCGCATCTGCCGGCACTACTGCGCCGGTGCGATCAGCAATTGCGTACAAACCGGCTCGACTCCCGCCTCCTCGGCACGACGCGCAGCGACTAGCGCGATCATCACTCCGCGCGACATCGAGGGCACCCCGGACACAGGCGGTTGGTGCGTCGCTGCGAATTTTTTAACTCCCTCAGAATCTGGGTTAACCGCTTCGAGCCGCATGCTCCGCCCCCGATCCGCAAGAACCGCCGTCCGGGCTCGACCGACCGTCGCCTCACCCTGCTGCATCCGCGATCGCAGCGTCGCGATGATGCCGACCATCGTCCCGAACGTCGCTCCGATCGCCCCCGACCGTTGATCGCTCCCGGATTCACTCCAGCAACAGCCGTCCGTCTCATATCATGAGTTCGGCAGCACACTGCCTCGACGCACCACGCCGGGCACCGCTCTCTCGAGTCGCGAAGCATCTCCGGGATCCGAGAACCCTTCGGAGAGCAAAAAAGGCTACCGAATTGTTTGCGCGCATTGGTTGCCGCGCGGCAGTCAGATGATCTACCCTCCAAGCTCTGACTATCGCCTAAACCGAAACACCACCAAGCCAACCGTCTGCCAAGTGCCAGATCCTCGCCCCCACCTATTTCGTAAGAACACAAGCACATGCAAGAGAACTCGTATTACGACAAGAATCTGGTGGAGCATCAGGCAAAAAGCGGCCTACATCGAGATCTGATCGGTGGCATGTGGGATGAGATTGGCGCGCTCCAGTTTGAGTTTCTGGTAGCGCACGGCCTCTTGCCCCACCATCGGCTCATCGATGTGGGTTGCGGCAGTCTTCGCGGCGGCGTTCATTTCGCCCGCTACCTTGATCGTGGTAATTACTACGGAATCGATCTGAATCAATCACTGATTGATGCCGGCTACGAACTTGAATTCAAGCCCATGGGACTTGACAGCCGCGTTCCTCGCAATAATCTTCACGCCACCGCGGAATTCGATTTTTCACCATTCGACAAGCCTTTCGATTTCGCGCTGGCGCTTTCAGTATTCACTCACCTGACACTCAACTCAATTCGCATCTGTCTTGAGCGCTTGGCCCCGAGCATGATTCCTGGCGGCGCCTTCTTCGCAACCGTATTTGCCGTTGACCCGAAATGGCCGACATGGAAACCAATACTCCATCAACCCGGCAGCATTACAACCTACGGTGACCGCGATCCATATCACTACCGCAGAGAGGACTTGACGTACATTGCCAGCGTCAGCGGATGGACTGCAGAATGGATCGGCGAATTCAATCATCCGCGTGATCAGCAAATGGTGTGCTTTCGCATCGCCGAGGAGTGTCGCAAATCGGACGCGGACGTGCGTACTGAGCATGATTGACGTTTTTTTACGACGCGCCACTGGTCCTGACCGGCGAACGAAGACATTCATGCGCAGTCGTGGGGATGCGGAGAGGCAGCTTGTCTGCTGCGCGTGAGCCGAAGACCAAAAAAGTCGCTCTCTCACGACTTTTTTTGTCAGTCGCCTTTGCGACCAGCCTTGGAGCAGGTACGCACGACTCAAGCGCATCCAGAGCCGCACGTCGCTCATATCGAGTTTGCGACTAGACTGCCGCCGAACCAAAGCCCGATGTGCCAGAGCTATTTCACGCTCCTTCAGTGCGTGGTTGATGAATCGACGCATACGAAATCCGGCAAAGACGTCTTCCG
>JAJZFQ010000105.1 GCA_021805275.1 Pseudomonadota bacterium | reverse complement strand
CCGGGACTGCCGTCGGCCGGCAGCCCGATGCACGCCACGCTGCTGGTGTAGACGATGCGCTTGACGCCGGCACGGTGGGCCGCCGCGATCAGATGGCGGGTGCCGTCCACGTTGGCGCGGTACATGGTCTCAGGATCCGGGACCCACAGACGATAATCGGCCGCCGCATGGAACACCGCGTCGCAGTCCGCCACGGCGCGCTCGAGCGAGGCCGGGTCGGTCAGGTCCCCGACGGTGTTCTCTACGTCGAGCGTGCGCAGGTTGCGCCGGTCCGAGCTGGCGCGGGTCAAGACACGCACATGCCAACCGGCCGCCAGCAGCGTGCGCGCGAGCGCCGCGCCCACGAAGCCGCTCGCACCGGTGACCAGGGCTTTCAATGCGTCTGCCTCCAACGGCCGTCCGTCAGCGCGCGCCGGGCCGGCAAATCCGGCGCGGCGACGCGCGAGAGTTCATCACAAGCGATCCGGAAGCGGCGCGCCAGGTCGCGCACCGCACCGATGCTCCACGGGGCGAGCGCCAGGCCGAGCACGAGCCGACCGACCTGCACCTCCCCGCCGCGGCTCGCGGCGAGCACGGCGGCGGGCAGCTCATCGGCCGCCGTATCGACCACGACGCGCAGCACCATGAACGGCACCGCGGCGGCTGCCGCGAAGCGGGCGATGGCCGCGCTCTCCATGTCGACGGCGGCACAACCGCTCTCGCGCCACGCGAGGGCCTTGTCGAGGCGCGCCCCGATCGGCACTCGGCTGGTGAGCAGCGGCGCGTCGCTGACGATGCAGCGTCGCGGCAGTGCGGTGCGCACCGCCTCGCGCCAGCGTGGATCGGTGGCCACCGCCGGCTCATCCGCCATCGCCACTTCGCTCGGCACGAGCACGGTGCCGCAGCGCAAGGCCGGGTCGAGTCCGCCGGCGGTCCCGAAACTCGCCAGCGCCGTGGCGCCCGCTTCGGCCAGGCGCAGCGCACCGGCCTGCGCCGCATCCCACCCCATGCCGCTCACCGTGAGCAGCGCGTCGTCATCGAGTTCGAAGACGCCTCCGACCGACAGTGCACGGCGCTCCGGAGCGAGTGCGTGTGCCTCGGATGCCAGCGCCGCGACGATCCCCACGCGATTCAAGGCGCGCGCGGCCTCCCGTGTCGGTAGGCGGCCAGTGCCCACAGCGGGAAGAACGCGGTGTAGCCGTGGTATTTGAGGTAGAACACCCGTGGGAAACCCGGTGCGGTGAAGCTCGGGTCGCTCCACAGACCGCGCGCATCCTGCTGCTCGAGCAGGAACTCCACGCCGCGGCGCACCGCGGGGTGATCCCGCTCGCCAGCGGCAATCAGCGCCAACACCGCCCAGGCGCTCTGGTACGCGGTGCTCGGGAACAGCGGCTCCTCGAGGCCGGACGGATGGTAGCTGTCGTTGCTCTCGCCCCAACCACCATCGCTGTTCTGCCGGGCGACGAACCACTCGACCGCCCGGCGCACCATCGGATCGTCACGCTCGACGCCCGCCGCCTCGAGCGCCACCAGCACCGACCAGGTGCCGTAGATGTAGTTCGTTCCCCAGCGGCCGAACCAGGACCCGTCGGGCTCCTGCTCGGCGCGCAGGTACTGCAACGCACGCGCGAGGGCCGTCCGGTGTTCGGCCCGGCCCAGGCGGCCGAGCACCGTGACCACCCGTGCCGTGACGTCGCTGGTGGGAGGATCGAGCAGCGCGCCGTGGTCGGCAAACGGAATGAGGTTCAGGTTGTAGTGGGTGTTATCGGCATCGAACGCCGCGAAGCCGCCGTTGCGGCTCTGCATGCCGATCAACCAGGTGATCGCCCGCTCGATACTCTGGCCGTAGGACGGCGCCTCGTTCGCCTGGTGCATCGACCAGACGACAACCGCCGTATCATCGAGGTCCGGGTAGTGGGCGTTGCCGTACTGGAACGGCCAGCCACCCGGGGCGAGCGAGGGCCGGCGCGCGCACCAGTCGCCGCGCACATCGAGCACCTGGCGAGGCAGCAGCCAGTGCAGGCCGCGCCGCGCCGCCGCGAGACTCTCCTCGTCCCCGACCGTTTGCAGCGCGAGGCAGGCGAGCCCGGTGTCCCACACCGGTGAGACGCACGGCTGGCAGTAGGCGCGCTCGCCCTGCTCGATCAGCAGCTTCTCGATCGAACGCTTGGCCGTAACGCGGCGCGGATCGTCCGGCGGATAGCCGAGCAGGACCATCATCTCCAAGGCATTGACCATCGCCGGGAAGATCGCCCCGAGACCGTCCTCGCCGTTCAGCCGCTCGAGCGTCCAGGACTCCGCGCGCGCGATGGCGCGCCGGCGCATCGGCGCGGGGATCAGCGGATCGATCAGCCGAAACACCCGATCGAGCGTGAAGAACACCCGCGCGAGCGCGCTGCCCTTCCCGGGCAGATGAAAGTAGTGCCGCTCGTGTTCCGGCGGCGTCACGAACAGCTCGCGGATGTCGATGCGGCGCGGGTTGCGTGCGCGCGGCTTGAGCGTGCACAGCACGAACAGCGGCACCATCACCGTGCGCGACCAGTACGAGACCTTCTCCAGATGGAACGGAAACCAGCGCGGCAGCAGCATGATTTCCACCGGGATGTACGGCACGGCGCGCCACGGCACCTCCCCGTACAGCGCCAGCGCGATGCGCGTGAACACGTTGCTGCGAGCCGCCCCACCGCGCGCGAGGATCGCCGCACGCGCCCGCTGCATGTGCACAGCGTCGGGGGAATCGCCGGCGAGTTTCAGCGCGAAGTACGCCTTGACCGTGCAGGACAGATCGAGCGGTCCGCCCTGGTAGAGCGGCCAGCCGCCCTCACGCGGCTGCTGCCGCTCGCGCAGGTAGCGCGCCAGACGCTGCTCGAGCGCCGGGTCGATCTCCTCCAGGTAATGCATCATCAGGATGTATTCGGCCGGGATGGTGCAGTCGGCCTCGAGTTCGAACACCCAGTGACCATCGGACTGCTGCTGCCCGAGCAGCGCATCGCGGGCCGCGCGGATGGCCCGCTCGAGCCGTCCCGGCCGCGCCGCGAGCGGCGCGAAGCTCGGCGCGGTGGCGAACTCGACGCTCTGCGACTCGTCGTTCACTGCGAGCCTCCACCGCATTGCAGCGGTGCTGCGCTCCGCTCGGTCGCGAAGGCCGCCGGCGGCACATCGGCCGGGCGCAGCGGCACGTCGCCCGCGGCGAGCGGCAGTCCACGCGCAGCGCGCTCGAACAACCGACGCAGCATCGCGTCGTTGCGCACCGCAAAGTTGGTCAGCGTCTGCGTCATGGCGACCGCCGAGCGCGACACCTTGACCTGGGCACCGGCGGTGAAGCCCGGATGCTCCTGGATCTTACCCAGCGTGAGCGCGGCAAGTCCTAGCGCCCACAGGCAGAAGCGGCGGATGCCCACCTCCTCGGCGGGAATGAGCAGCGTGAATTCAAGCGCATTGCGCAAGTGTCGGTGCGCGATCCCGATCAGCTCGATCATGCCGTCCTGAAAGCCCGCGCCGCCTCCCGGAGGCAGCGTCGCCAGATCAACCCCGTAGCGCGTGAACAGCTCCTGCGGCAGCCAGCACGCCCCGCGCGCCCGGTCCTCCCAGACGTCCTTCAGGATGTTGGTCATCTGCAGCCCCTGACCGAAGGACGGGGCGAGCGCATAGAGAGCCGCGTAGTTGCGTTCGATCTCGGCCGAATAGCCGCAGAACAACTCCGTCAACGTCTCCCCGACGATGCCGGCGACGTAGTAACAGTAGGTATCCAGATCGGCGGTGCGCGCCAGGCCGCGCACGCTTGCGGTGCGCTGGAACTGGTGCATGCCGTGACTCATCACCTCGATGCAGCGACGGATCGCGTTGCGTTGGCGCGCCTCGAATCCGTCCACCACGCGCATCACGCGCGCGGTGTTGCTGAGCAGATCGCGTTCGGCCGCCAGGGTGTGCTCGGTGAGCCGCGGCACCACCTGGCGGGCGAATTCGGCGGCATCCTCGTGGCCCTGCACGACCCGGGTGAAGTCCCCGAGGAAGCGGTAGGTATCCTGTGCCGAGAGCGCCGGCTCGTCCTCGACGGTATCGGCGATGCGGCAGAGCAGATAGGCGCTCGTGACCGCAGTGCGCAGCGCCGGCGGCAGCTGCGGGATCGTCAGCGCAAAGGTACGCGAGACGTGCGGCAGGATCTCGTCCTGGTAGGCCTGATCGGACATTGGCGTGGCTGACATGCGCAGTTCCTGCCGGTCAGTTGCGCCGCGCGAGCAGCCAGTCGGCCACGGCGCGCAGCGCATCGGCGTTCGAGCCGAGCGGTTCGAGCGAGTCCAGAGCCGCGCGGCTGAGGGTACGCACCCGCTCCTGCGAACCGGCGATGCCGAGAATGGCCGGATGCGTCGACTTGCCCCGCTCGCGATCGGCGCCGGCCGCCTTGCCGAGCGTGGCGGTGTCGCTCAACTCATCGAGCAGGTCGTCCTGGATCTGGAAGGCGAGCCCGATCGGTGTAGCGAATCCGGCGAGCGCGCGCTCGAGGCGCGCATCGAGGGCGGGCACGCAGGCCGCGCCCATCATGACGCTGGCGCGGATCAGCGCGCCGGTCTTCAGGGCATGCAATTGCTCGACCTGCTCGATCGAGAGGCTGCGCCCCTCGGACTGAAGGTCGATGGCCTGGCCGCCGGCCATGCCGAGGCTGCCGATCGCCTCGGCGAGCAGCCCCACCAGGCGCACGCGCACCATGGGCGCATCCGGCAGGCCCGGATCGCGCGCGAGCAGCTCGAACGCGAGGGACTGCAGCGCATCGCCGACCAGCAGCGCCGTGGCCTCATCGAAGGCCTTGTGGCAGGTCGGTCGGCCGCGACGCAAATCGTCATCGTCCATTGCCGGCAGGTCATCGTGCACCAGCGAATACACGTGCACCAGTTCGAGCGCGCACGCAGCCGCCTCGACCTGCTCCTCGTGGAGCCCGAGGGCCCGCGCCGTGGCGAGCAACAGAATCGGACGGACGCGCTTGCCTCCGCCGAGCACGCTGTAACGCATTGCCTCGTGCAGCCGCTGCGGCAGCCGCCCGGAGGGCGGCAGGCGCCGCGAGAGCGCATCCTCCATGCGCGCACGCCACTGATCGAGCTGCGCGATGAACCCCTCAGGCGCCGCTGACACGGCGGCCTTCTCGGTTCGCGGCAGTGCGCACGTCGGAGAGCGGAATCGTCACTTCGGTCGGCGCCGGCGCGGCGAGAGCCGGCTCCTGGTAGACGAGCGGCAGATCGGGGGCCATCGGCCCGTCGAGCCGCGGTCCGCGCAGCGAGCGCCACAGTGCCTTCAGCGGATGCGCGAACGCATCATCGACGGCCGTGCCCTCGTAGCCGCAGTGCGCCATGCAGTTGTTGCAGAGCGGATTGCGCCCGACGCCGTAGCGCTCCCAGCCGGTGTCCTCCATCAGCGAACGGAAACTCGTCGCATACCCCTCGCCGGTGAGCAGGTAACACGGCCGCTGCCAGCCGAAGATGTTGTAGGTCGGCGTGCTCCACGGCGTGCACTGGTAGGCCTGGTTGCCGGCGAGAAAGTCGAGGAACAGCGAGGAGTGAT
>JAJZFQ010000123.1 GCA_021805275.1 Pseudomonadota bacterium | reverse complement strand
CGCTCTGCGCCGAATCGCCTCCACACGGGCCGCCCTGAGCACCCGAGGCCGCGCCGCCCCGGGCAACGGCGACCTGATCAGTGCTTCCTTCTCTGCCGGATTTCGTTATATAGTTTTGTATATAACGACTGCGGCTCGATCCGCCATGAACTCCGCAAAACCCAAACCCCTCGAAGTGAACGGCCAGGTGTGGCTCGACCGCAAGGGTCAGAACTTCCTCGGCGGCTACCGCATCGAGCTGCTCGAGGCGATCGAGCGCACCGGTACGCTCACCCAGGCCGCCAAGGCAATCGGCCTCTCCTACAAGGCCGCCTGGGATGCGGTCGATGCCATGAACAATCTCGCCGAGAAGCCGCTGGTCGCTCGCACCGTCGGCGGGCGCTGCGGGGGACGCAGCACGCTCACCGAGCACGGCCGGCGCGCCGTGGAACTGTACCGCCTGCTCGAGACCGGCTGGCGCCAGTTGCTCAACCGCATGCAGTCCCAGATCGGCGATACGCACGGACTGCACGATCTGCTGAGGGCCATCACCGTGAGAACAAGCGCGCGCAACGAGCTCAGGGGCACCGTCAAGGTCGTCCGCAAGGGAGCGGTCAATGGCGATGTCGTGCTCGATGTCGGCGACGGCGTCGAGATCTTCGCATCGATCACCCACGAGGCGATCGAGGAGCTCGATCTGCGCCCCGGACGCACCGCCTTCGCCCTGATCAAGGCAAGTCTCGTGCTGCTCACCGTGGATCAGACGCTGCGCGTCAGCGCGCGCAACCGCCTGAACGGAGTCGTCTCCTCCGTCACCCTCGGTTCGGTGAACAGCGAGGTCAAGCTCACCCTCGCCGGTGGACGCGTACTCACTGCGATCGTCACCAACGAGGCGGTTCGAGAACTCGCACTCAGCGAAGGCAGCCCCTGCTGCGCGCTGGTGAAGGCCTCCCATGTGCTGATCGGCGTCAACGACTGATTTACATCGCCTTCCCCGTCACGAGATGTGTGGATCGAGAGGACTGAAGCGGCGCTTTGCCGGCGCCATCCCCCTGGGCGCCACCACGGCCGCGCTGCTTGCGCTGCACGCGGCTCCCGCGCGCAGCGCGCCGGCGGCAGGCGGCGGCACGCTCAGCGAGATCATCGTGACCGGCTCGCGCGAACGGGGCATCACCGCCCCCGAGAGCGCCTCGCCCGTGCAGATCGTGCCGGCCGCCGCGCTGCAACGCGCGGCCGGCAATCCCAGTGCGGTGGCGGCGCTGGCGCAGCGGGTGCCCGCCTACACCGCGCAGCCCTTCGGCAACGACATGGCCGGGCAGACCCTGCAGGCGAAGCTGCGCGGGCTGAGCTGCAACGACGTACTGGTGCTGGTCAACGGCAAGCGCCGGCATACCACGGCCAATATCGAGGTGGACAGCGGCCCGTACCAGGGTTGCGCCGGCACGGACCTGAACTTCATTCCCGTGGCGGCCATCTCGCGCATCGAGGTGCTCACTCAGGGCGCAGCCGCCCAGTACGGCAGCGGCGCCATCGCCGGCGTCATCAACATCATCCTCAAGAAAAGCGCCGCGGGCGGCACCCTCAGCGGCACCTACGGCGGCTACATGGACGGCGGGGGCGTCACGGGGGACGTGTCGATGAACGCGGGCTTCGCCCCCCTTGAGCACAGCTACTTCAACCTCACCGCCGAGATTCATCATCACGGCACCAGCAACCGCAGCGCGGTCGATGAGCGGGTGATCAACCCGGCGAATCTCGCCAGCGACCCCAACTCGAACCTGCGACAGGTCGCCGGCTACCCCAAACTGGGCGCCGAAGAGGGCGACGGGCAGTACGACCTGAAGCTCTTGGAGTTCAATTCCGGGTTGCGCTTCGAGAAGGGTCTCACCTTCTACACCTTCGGCACCTACGGGCTGAAGCGCGCGGCATCCTTCCAGAAGTACCGCCTGCCGAGCAAGGTGTCCTACACCGACCCGACCACCGGCCTGACGACCTATCCGTTCCCGTTCGGCTTCCTGCCCCAGGAGGCGACCCGCGAGACCGACTTCTCCGCCACGGCGGGCCTGAGGAGTGTGTGGGCCGGCTGGCGCTGGGACCTGAGCACCACCGACGGCCGCGATCACCTCGAGGTCGACACCCTGAACTCGGCCAACGCCGGGGTCTACGCCACCACGGGGCAAGCCACCCCGCTCAATTACTATGACGGGTACCTGCAGGCCGCGCAGTGGACCTCGAACCTGGATGTGGACCGCGGCTTCGAGGTCGGTCTCGCGGAAGCGCTGAATGTCGCCTGGGGCGTGCAGTACCGCCAAGACAGCTACTCGATCGGCGCCGGCAGTCCGATCTCCTACCTCGACGGCGGCGCCCAGTCCTACCCCGGCTTCACGCCCACGGACGCCGGCATCCATTACCGCCACGTGTCGGCCGTGTACCTCGACCTGGCCGTGCGCCCCGTGCGCCCGCTGCACCTCGATGTCGCCGGCCGCGACGAGCATTACAGCGACTTCGGCACAGCGACCGTCGGAAAATTCACCGGCCGCTACGAGCTGACTCGGCGCATCGCGGTGCGCGGCACCGTCAGCAGCGGGTTTCGGGCGCCGACCCTCGCCGAGGAGTATTACTCCTCGACGAACGTGACCCCGAGCAGCGCCTTCGTGCAGCTGCCGCCGAACTCCCCGGGCGGGCGGTTGCTCGGGCTCGGCAACGGACTCGAGCCCGAGCATTCCCTCCAGTACAGCATCGGGGTGGTCTGGCGCCCCGCAGCGGGGGTGATTGGCACCCTGGATCTGTACCGGATCAACATGACCCATCGGATCGTCGCCACGGGCGACCTGTACGGGACGCTGAACGGGGTGCCGCAGCCCTCGGCCGCCGCTGTCGACGCGGCGATCAGCGCCAACGGCAACCAGCTCGACCCCAGCGTGCTCGCCACGGGCACGACCGGTGTGACCCTGTTTGCCAACGGCCTCGACACCGCCACCCAGGGCGCGGACCTCAGCTTTACGCTGCCCGAGGACTACCGCTTCGGGCACATCGAGTGGTCCATTGGGGCGAACTACAACCAGACCACCATCACCCGCATGTCGCCCACCCCCGCCGCGCTGGCGGGCCTGACGCTCTACGACGCCACGGCGCTCTCTGACCTCAGCACCGCGAGCCCGCGCTACCTGATCAATCTCGGTGGTCTGTGGACCGTGCGCCGGCTCTCAGTCGACCTCAGGGAGCAGATCTACGGTCCGAGCTCGGAATGGGAGAACGACGACGGCGACAATCCAGCCAACGTGCCGCTTTATTTCAAGTCGACGGTCAACGTGACAGCGATTACGGCGCTCGATCTGGGCTATCGCCTGCACCACCACCTCACGGTGCACGTGGGCGCGGTGAACCTGTTCGATCGCTACCCGAACCGCTACAACGCCACCCTGCTCGCCCACTACAACACCTTTCGCTACGGGGATACCCTCGGAGTCTTCCAGTACCCGATGTTCTCGCCCTTTGGCATCAACGGGGGGTATTACTATGCGCGCGCCAGCGTGCACTTCTGAGGGGCCCTTTCGTCGAGGATACGGTCAACGGGCCTAACAGAGACGGCGTACTGACCCGTTCACGCGCGCCCCTTGGGCGATCCGGTCAATCTCCCCGCAAGCGTTGCAACGCCACTCGACGCGCTCATTCATTATGACAACTTCCCGCGCGGCAACCCGCAGCGGATATTTGTACGTACGCGCCGCGGCGCATTCCTCAGGCATTCTGTCGCTGAGCGCCGGACCGCGATCTGCCTGCGCCAGACGATCCGGGCAAATGTCATCCCACGGAACGGCAGGGCGCTGGGGAGAGGGCCTGCATGTTATTCTTTTTCAACTGTCAGCGTGAGCGACGCGCCGCACCCGCAACAACAATCCGGCCAACCCCATGCGTCTGACCTTCATCGGCTGTCCCTTCAAGACCTCCTACGGGGTCTACATCGATGCGCTGCGCCTCGCCCTGCAGAACCACTGCGGCGAGCGCATCGAGTGGGTCGCCTCCAATTGCGGCTGCGGCGACCCCCTCGAGCGTGACCGGAAGTTCCAGACGCAGCCGACCGCCTACTTCGAGATGGCCCACGTCGGGGCCTACGAGTCGCGCTCCCCCTGGAAGGGCTGGCTGCGGCGCAATGCGCGCAGCCTGTCCTACCGCGTGCGCGCGCGCCGCTATGCGCGCCTCAGCGGCAACCGCGAGGTCCTGCACTTCCAGCAGACCCTGCACGCCTACGGCGCGATGGCGGCTCTGCACTGGCTGCGCACCCCGAGCGCGGCGGCGAAGGTAATCACGCTGCACGAGATCGATCCGTACCAGGGGAAGTTCCCGCAGGTCAACCGGCTCTACAACCGCGCCGATGCGCTCGTGGTGCACAGCGGCGAGCTGCGCGAGCGGCTGCTCCAGCTCGGCGTGCACGCTTCGCGCATCCACCTGCTCCCCTATGGCACGGAGGTCGCTGAGCCCCCCGGCGCAGAGGCGCGCGAAGGCCTCGTGTTCTACGGCGGACACCACTTACTCTCCGGCAAGGGCCTCGATGCGCTGCTGTCGGCCGTCGGCCGGCTGCGCGAGCGGCTCGGCGAGCGCGCGCCGCGGGTGCAGATCCACGGCCACTACGGTACCGAAACGCCGCCCGAGGCGCTGAAGCTCGCCGCGGCCAGCGGCGCGGCCGAGCGGGTGGTCTGGCTGAACCAGATCGAGGAGGCGGCAATCGCCCCGCTGTACCGCTCCGCCGAGGTCGCGGTGCTGCCCTACACGGGCAGCTTCGCCGGCCTCGCGGCCGGCGCGGCGGCCGCCAACGGTGCTGCGGTGATCGGCACGCGGCGCGCCGGCCTGCCGGAGCACCTCGGGGAGTGCGCGGTGTGGGTCGAGGAGAACAATCCCGCGCAGCTCGCCGAGGCCATAGAGGCGCTGCTCGGCGAGCCCGAGCGGCGGGCAGCGCTCGGCGCACGCGCCTACGCGCGCGCCCGCGAGCAGCTGGGTTGGCCGAGCGTGGCCGAGCAGACCTTCGAGGTCTACCAAGCCGCGCTGCGGGAGCGGGCCACCCGGGGCGAGTGAGCAACGGGGCGGGCATGCGGGCGATCCACCACGACGGATATGATGGGTTCCTGCGGACCGAGCGCGCCTGGCGCGAGCTCGCCGCGCAGCTTCGCTCCCCACAGTTCTTCCACGCCTACGACTGGTACGCGGCATTCTTCGCGCACCTGCGGCCCGCGGGCGAGCCGATCGGCGTCATCGAATTGCAGGACGGGGGACGCTGCGTGGGTCTGCTGCCCTACCACCTGCGTCGCATGCGTGCGGCCGGCATCCCCGCGTGGGTCTTGTCGCTCCCGGACAGTCCGCACCTCATCGTGAGCGACGCACTGTTTACCCCGGACCTGCCGGCGCGCGCCGCCTGGCGGGCGCTGCGGCGCTGCCTGGCCCGCACCCGGCGGCCCTGGCACGCCCTACGCTTAGGCCCCGTGCGGGAGGATTCGAACGCGATGCGCTTTGCCCAGGGTCTCGGCGCCGCCGCGCTGGTCCGCCCGGGCGGCGCCTCGC
>JAJZFQ010000005.1 GCA_021805275.1 Pseudomonadota bacterium | reverse complement strand
GCGTTCGATCACGCTCTGGCAGCCCGCCGCGGTGCTGACGTCGGCGGCGATGCCTTGCACTCGGCAGCCGGGTACGGCCGAGCGCAGGTGCGCCATAGCGGCTTCGACGCGTGGGTTCGTGCGGCCGTTGACGATGACCTCTGCGCCCTCGCGTACCAGCGCCTCGGCAGTGGCAAAGCCGATGCCGGCCGTCGAGCCGGTGACGAGGGCTAGCTTTGAGCGAAGTCCGAGCTCCATGGCGCTTCTCCCGTGCGTGAAGGGTCGTGCGCACGCTAGCGGTGACCGCGGGCGGTCGCAATCGGCAATATCGAAGAGCCCGGCGAGCGGTTGCGCCGCTTCCGGCGCCCGCGTAGACTCTAGAGCGTCTCAGGTGTCCCAGTGGCTTATTGCCCTGGGGTGAAACGGGAAGCCGGTGCGCACTCCGATGGGAATGCAATTCCGGCGCTGCCCACGCAACGGTAAGCGAGGCCGAGACCGCAATAGACCACTGTGCCGCCGGCACGGGAAGGTGCGGTCCGACGAAGGCATCACTCGCGAGTCCGGAGACCGGCCGAGACAGACTGGGCGGCTCGCGATGGGCGAAGCCAGACCGTTCGCGACGTTCCGGATGTCGCGACTCTCTGCCTCGGATCCCTCACTGCCCTCGATATCAACCGTTACGCGCGTGGAGCGCGTGCAGGAGCGGGCAGATGGGCAACTTGATGGACGCGGCGTCCCGGGCGACGCTACCGCTGCCCGCACATGGGTCTACGGCGTCAAACCTTCTTGCGCACGCTCTGCCGGCGCCCCGGCCCGCTTCGGGTGGCGCGCGTGGGCCGCAGCAGTCCATTGCTATGCGACGTTTCCCAGCTCGCCGTCTGCCGGATCTCGGCGAGGACCGGCGGGCCTCGGTCCTTGTCCGACGTTTTTCACCAGTCATGCCGGCGTAATGGGTGCCGGAGGGAGTTCTTCGATGCAGTGGTCAAAGTGGTTGCAGTGGGGTGGGTTCGCAACGTTGGCGCTCGTGATGGCCGCGACGCGCTGGGGGCATGTGGGCAGCGCCTCTGTCCTGCCGGATGCGTCCTGGGCGGTGTTTTTCGCGGCGGGCTTCTATTTCGGCGCCGAGCGGCGCTGGCTGCTGCCGCTGCTGTTGCTCGAGGCCATCGCGATCGATTTCGTGGCCATTCAGTACTACGGCGTCAGTAACTACTGCGTGACGCTGGCGTACTGGTTCATCGTGCCCGCCTACTCGGTGCTGTGGTTTGGCGGGGCTTGGTTGCGCCGCAGCATCCGGCACCACGCGACCGATCTGGCCCGGCTGGCCGGGAGTGTGCTCGCGAGCGTCACGGCCTGCTTCCTGCTGACGCAGGGCAGCTTCTACTGGCTGGGCAGTCGCGTGGCCGAGCCGAGTCTGTCAGGGTGGTGGGCGAACTTCACCAGCTGGTACGGCCGGTTCCTGCTAGTCACCTGCGCCTACGTCGCAGTCGCGGCGGTGGTTCATATCGCCGTGGTGCGTCTCTCGCCGGTGCGTGCAGGCCTGCGGGCGCACTGAGACGGAAGTTCTCGCGTCGGATCGCCGCGCGGCGCACTCGTGTTGCGTCGCGCGGCCTTGGCGCGTGTTACGCGCGGATATCGGCAGGGGGCGGTGAGTGATGAGTGCAAGCGTGCCTGCGCTGCTGATTTCGGCACCCGCATCAGGCCAGGGCAAGACCACGGTGAGCGCGGCGATCGCGCGTCACGCCACACGCAGCGGCAAGCGGGTGCGGGTGTTCAAGACCGGCCCGGATTTCATCGATCCGATGCTGCTCGCGCGCGCCGCGGGACAGCCGGTGCAGCAGCTCGATCTGTGGATGGGTGGGCGGGAGCATTGCCGCGAGTTGCTCGGCCGGGCGGCGCAGGAGGCTGACCTGCTGCTGGTCGAAGGTGTGATGGGACTGCATGACGGAGATCCCTCCAGCGCTGATCTGGCGCTGGAGTTCAATCTGCCGCTGTTGCTGGTCATCGATGCCGCGGCCATGGCCCGCACGTTCGGTGCGATTGCCCTTGGGCTGCGTGCCTATCGACCGGAACTGACGGTGTTCGGCGTATTGGCGAACCGTGTCGGTGGAGCCGGCCACACGGCCATGCTCGAGGCGAGTCTCACCGGTCCCGCGGCGGACCTGCGCTTCCTCGGCGCACTGGCGCGCGATGCGGCGGTGGCCCTCCCGGAGCGGCACCTGGGACTGGTCCAGGCCGCCGAGATCGCCGATCTGGAGGCGCGGCTCGATCGCGCTGCCGAGGCAATCGGCGCGTGCGTGCCGCTGGAGGCGGTCCCGCGCGTGAGCTTTCCTGCGGCCGCCTCCGACCGCCCGCCCCCGCTGCTCGCCGGCGCGCGCATCGCGGTGGCGCAGGATGCGGCGTTCTCGTTCGTCTATGCGGCCAACCTCGATCTGTTGCGTGCCATGGGGGCGACACTCGCGTTCTTCTCCCCGCTGCACGACGCAGCGGTGCCGCCGGCCGATGCGCTGTATCTGCCGGGCGGCTATCCGGAACTGCATGCGGGGCGTCTCGCCGCCAATCGCGAGCTGCTCGATAGTCTGCGCCGGCACGTGCAGCGCGGCGCGCCGCTCGTGGCGGAGTGCGGCGGCATGATGCTGCTGTTCGAGCAGCTGACCGACCTCGAGGGCCGCTCGCACCCGATGGCGGGCGTGCTGCCGGGGCAGACCGACATGCAGCCGCGGCTGCAGGCGCTGGCGCTGCAGAGCGTCGTCTTTCCCGAGGGGGAGCTGCGCGGACACAGCTTCCACCATTCGCGCCTGCGCACCGCGCTCACTCCGGCGTGGCTCGCGCGCACGCAGCGCGGCGGCCCGGGCGAGGCGGTGTTTCGTCAGGGCTCGGTGACGGCCAGCTACATCCATTTCTACTGGCCGTCGAACCCCAGGGCGGCCGCGGCGCTGTTCCGCTCATGAGCACGCGCACGATCGGCCCGCGGCGCATCGTGTGCCTGACGGAGGAGACCACAGAGTGGCTCTACCTGCTCGGGGAGCAGGAGCGCATTGTCGGTATTTCCGGATTCACGGTGCGCCCGCCGCAGGCACGCCGCGAGAAGCCCCGGGTCTCGGCCTTCACCAGCGCCAAGATCGAGCGCATCGTGGCGCTGCAGCCCGACCTGGTGCTCGGCTTCTCCGACCTGCAGGCGGGCATTGCCGCGGATCTGGTCCGCGCCGGACTCGCGGTGCACATCTTCAACCAGCGCAGCGTCGCGGAGATTTTCGAGTTCATGGGCGTGCTCGGTCGAATGGTCGGCGCGCAGCGGCGCGCGCAGACGCTGATCGGGCGGATGCACCGTTCACTCGAAGGCGTCCGGCGCGCAGCGGCGCGGCTGCCGTGCCGGCCGCGCGTGTATTTCGAGGAGTGGGACGCGCCGCTGATCTCGGGCATTCGCTGGGTCGGGGAACTCGTCACGATCGCCGGCGGCGAGGAGTGCTTTGCGGAGCTGTCCGTCCAACCCCATGCCAAGGCGCGCATCATCGCCGATCCGCTCGAGGTCGTGCGGCGCGCCCCCGACGTACTCATCGCCTCGTGGTGCGGCAAGAAATTCAACCCGCAGAGCGTGCGCGAGCGGCCCGGTTGGGCCTCGATCCCGGCGGTGCGCCACGGACGGCTGTTCTCGGTTCCATCGAGCGATATCCTCCAGCCTGGGCCTGCGGCGCTTACGGATGGGCTCGCGCACCTGCACCGGATCATCGCGCAGTGCGCGCGCCAGATGGGCGGAGCCGACGCGCGGAACGAGCGATGAGCGCGCGCGTGCTCATGATCCAGGGTACCGGGTCGGATGCCGGCAAGAGCACGCTGGTCGCCGGCCTGTGTCGCGTGCTCAAGCGCCGCGGCGTGCGGGTCGCGCCGTTCAAGCCACAGAACATGTCGCTCAACAGCGCGGTCGGAATCGACGGCGGTGAGCTCGGCCGCGCGCAGGCGCTGCAGGCGCAGGCCGCCGGCATCGAGCCGACCAGTGACATGAACCCGGTCCTGCTGAAGCCGCAGAGCGACCAGGACGCCCAGGTGATCATCCAGGGACGCGCTGTCGGTACGCTCTCGGCGAGCGGCTATCAGGACTACAAGCGGATCGCGCGCGAGGCGGCGCTCCAGTCGTTTCACCGTCTGGCCGCGGCCTACGAGTTCGTCCTGGTCGAAGGGGCCGGCTCGCCCGCGGAAATCAACCTGCGCGCCAACGACATCGCCAACATGGGATTCGCCGAGGCGGTGGATTGTCCCGTGGCGCTGATCGCGGACATCGAGCGGGGCGGGGTGTTCGCACAGCTGGTCGGGACCCTCGAGCTGCTGGGCGATTCCGAGCGCGCGCGGGTTACCGGCTTCGTGATCAACCGCTTCCGTGGCGATCTGGCGTTGCTCGACTCGGGGCTGCGCTGGCTCGAGGGACGCACCGGCAAGCCGGTGTTCGGAGTGCTGCCGTACCTGAAGGAGTTGCATCTTGACGCCGAAGACGGCATCAGCCGCGAGCCGCTCGGGCGGACGGGTGCGGCCGAGCTGCTGCGCGTGGTCGTTCCGGTGCCGCCGAGAATCTCCAACCACACGGACTTCGATCCGTTGCGCCATCATCCGCAGATCGATTTCCGCTATGCGGCGGATGCGCGGGACGTCGGTGGCGCCGATCTGCTCATCCTGCCCGGCTCCAAGGCCGTGCGCGCGGATCTCGCCGCGCTGCGCGAGCATGGCTGGGGTGCTTACCTGGAGCGGCACTTGCGCTACGGCGGCAGGGTGATCGGTATCTGCGGGGGATTGCAGATGCTCGGGGATGCGATTGACGATCCGCTGGGTCTCGAAGGGCCGGCTGGCAGCAGCGCCGGACTCGGCTGGCTCAGGCTGCGCACCGAGCTGGCGCCGCAGAAACAGCTGCGCAACGTCCGGGGGCGGCTCGCGTTCGGCGGGGAGCCGGTGCGCGGCTACGAGATTCACATGGGCTGCAGCGCCGGGGCGGCCCTGGAGCGCCCACTCCTCGTGCTCGAGGAGGGGCGCCGCGACGGGGCGCTATCGGACGACGGGCAGGTGCTCGGAACCTACGTCCACGGCCTGTTCGAGGAGCCGGCCGCCTGCGCCGCGCTGCTGCGCTGGGCGGGCCTCGCCGCGCCGGCGGCATTTGATCCCGGGCAGCGGCGCGAGCAGTCGCTGGAGCGGCTCGCGGACGAGTGCGAGCGGGCCCTCGCACTGGAGCGGCTGCTCGCGCCGGGCTGAGTCCTCGGTCGGGCGCTTCTTGGCCTACAATGCGCCCATGGCGGCGCACAGCGATCAGCAGCCGGAGTTCGTCCCCTTCACCATCGCCGGGATCGATCACGTGGTGCTCCGAGCCCATGACCCCCGCCGGCTGATCGCCTTCTATCGCGATGTGCTCGGCTGCCCCGTCGAGCGTGAGCAGCCCGACATCGAGCTCGTCCAGCTGCGCGCGGGTCGCTGCCTGATCGACGTGGTGCCGCGCCGTGCGCGACCGGGTGAGCCGGCGCCGGGCGGTGCCGCCGACCCGAATCTGGATCACCTGTGCCTGCTCATCCGGCCGTTCGACGAGGCGAGGATCCGGGCGCACCTGCGCGCGCGCGGCGTGGCGCCGGGGGAGCTGGCCGTGCGCTATGGCGCCGAAGGGGAAGGGCCGTCGCTGTACTTGCAGGATCCGGAGGGCAACGGCATCGAGCTGAAGGCCGCTGCGGCGCCGGGGCACGTGGCTTGAACGGGGCGAGCATCCCGGCGGTCCACGGATTGCTCCGGCTCCAGTGGGCGACTCACCTCGGGCTCGCACTGGCGATGGCCGTGTTCGTCGGCCTGGCGTTCGAGGGAGTTTATAAGCGCGAGCGCAGCGCACCGCCGGGCGGCATTCGCACGTTCCCGCTGCTGACGCTTCTCGGGGAACTGCTCTACCTGATCGGTGCCCCGTCGCTGGTGCCTTTCCTGGCCGGCCTCGGGGCCGTGGCGATCTGGCTCTATGCGCATGCGCGCGGGTCCTACGAGCGTGAGGGCACGCCGCCGACCCTGATCGTTCCGGCCGTGAGCCTGCTGACCTACGCGTTCGGTCCGGTCGCGATCACGCAGCCCTCGTGGGTGCTGGTGGCCGCCGCGGTGGCCATCGTCCTGCTGGTCGAGAGTCGCTCCGCGCTGCACCAGCTGGCGCAGCGCGTTTCCGGGGACGAGGTGTACACGCTCGGCAAGTTCCTGATTCTGGTTGGGATCATCCTGCCGCTGGTGCCCAACCATCCGGTCGTCTCCTGGACACCGATCACGCCCCTGCAGGTGTGGCTGGCTCTGGTGGCCGTCTCGAGTCTTTCCTACCTGAGCTACTTGCTGCAGCGCTACGTTCCGGCGAGCGGTGCGCTGACGCCGTCGATCCTCGGGGGAGCCTATTCGTCCACGGCGACCACGGTGGTGCTGGCACGCGCGCAGCGCGAGGCCGGCGCCGAGCGACCGGAACTGACGGTGGGCATGATCGTCGCCACCGCCATCATGTATCTGCGGATCGATGTGGTCGTGGCGCTGTTCAACCGCCCCCTGGCCCTGATGCTGCTGCCCCCGAGCGTGGGGCTGTTCGCGCTGACCGCAGTGATTGCCGCCGTCCTGTGGTGGCGGCGAGCGCCGATCGCGGGGCAGGGCGCCGCCAAGCTGCCCGTGACCAATCCTCTGCAGCTGCTCGCGGCCGCCACCTTCGCCGGGCTGTTCGTCGCGGTGGCGCTCGCCTCCACCTGGGTCCGCGCCAGCTTCGGGCGCCCCGGGGTCTTCGGCCTGGCCGCAATCTCCGGCGTGACCGACATCGACCCCTTCGTGCTCAATCTGGCCCAGGGCAGCGTGGCCGGTATGTCGCTCGGCAGCCTGGCCGCGGCAATCCTGATCGCGGCCTCCTCGAACAACGTGCTCAAGGCCGTTTACGCGGTGACATTCGGGGGCTGGAAGGTCTGCCGCAAGCCTGCCGTGGCGCTGGTGGCCGTGGCCGTCGTCGGTGTGGCCGTCGCCCTGCTGTATTGATTTTGCGTGCGCTGGCAGCCGTGCTAGGATGCGCGCCCCCGCCGTTGGGCGGCCTCGCGCAAGCGACCTCGGCCGCAGTGGCGGCAGGCGGCGCGCCCGTAGCTCAGTTGGATAGAGCGCATGGCTACGAACCATGAGGTCGGGAGTTCGAATCTCTCCGGGCGCGCCAATTGTCCTGCTCTCAATCGTCTCTGTCTTTCCCCGGGAGCTCCTCCGGGGGGGCGGCGCTCAGTGCGCCGCCGTCCGCTCCAGTGCCAGGACGCATCCGCCGAACCTGACCGCCCGTCGCAACGCCCCTTCCCGTCGTGACTTTCAATTACCATAATCGCCAGCCATGCGCCTGAGGCTCTCTTCTTTTTTATTGGCAGCGCTTTCGCTGCTGGCCACGCTGCCGGCTCAGGCCGAGTGGACTGCGGTGGCACGCCTGCAGCGCCGGGGTGCGCTGGTGTCGGCGCTGGCGGTGGACCTGGACAGCGGCCGGGTGATCCAGCAGCTCGATCCCGACCGGCGCCTGACGCCGGCCTCGCTGACGAAGCTGGCGACGGCGGCCGAGGCGCTGCAGGAATGGCCGCCCAACGAGCAGTTCCAGACGCGCTTGCTGTCCGTGCAGCCCATGCGTGGTGGCGTGCTCCGCGGCGAGCTCTTGCTCGCCGGTGCGGGCGATCCCTCGCTCGATGACCGGGCGCTGTGGGAGCTGGCGGCCGAGGCGCGCGGCGCAGGACTGCGCGAGGTCACCGGCGCGCTCGTCGTCGACCCGCTGCCGTTCGGCACGGTCGCCTGCGGCAACCAGGATCGCTGCGCGGCGCTGCTGCGCAGCGACAATGCCTACAATGCGCCGCTCTCGGCGATCGGTGTGGACTTCGGCACGTGGTGCGTCCGAATCGTGCCGACGACGCCCTGGGCGAATGCGCGCGTCGGTGGCTGCGGCGTGACGCACCTGCCGATCGCGGTGACCGGGCACATCCGTACCGTGCGGCGCGGCGCCCGGCAGACCTTTTGGGTCGAGCGGCGCACGGTGAACGGCGAGGATACGCTCGCGGTCGGCGGCGATGTGCCCGTCGGGGACGGTCAGCGCGTCTACCGCGCCATGTCCGATCCGGCGCGCGGCGCGGGCCTGCTGCTGAAGGAGGCGCTGCGCGAAATCGGGGTACGGGTTGACGGCCCGGTCGTGGTGCATTTCGCGCCGCTGCCGCTCCACGCCAACATGCTCGCACGGGTTGACGGCCTGATGGTCCGCGAGCAACTCTGGCGGATGCTGCAGTATTCCAACAACTACATTGCTGACGTGCTGACGCTCGACATGGGCGCGCTGACTCAGTCGCACGAGACGCTGGCCTCGGCGAGCCAGCTGCTCGCGGATTTCGTGGCGCGCGCCGAGGTGGGTGATCCGCCCGCGCTCGGCCCCCCGCCGTTGTTCAGCGGCAGCGGGCTGACGACCGGTAATCGGCTCTCGGCGAACGATCTGGTGCGGCTGCTGATGCACCAGTACCACGACACCCGCCGCTTCCCGGCGTTCTATGCCGGCCTGGTCGCGCCGCACGACGCGCCGTTCCTCTTCCTGCGCCAGGGTGATACGGCGTGGCTTAACCGGGTCGCGCTGAAGACCGGGACGCTCGATGAGCCACGCTCGGTCTGCGGCATCGCCGGTTACCTGCGCAAGCGCGACGGCGGCTGGATCGCCTTTGCCGCCATTGTCAACGGCGGTCCGCGCTGGCGCCACGTACCCCTGTACCAGGCGATCGGGGCCGAGCGGTCCGATATCGAGGCACTCGCGCGTCGGTACTGAGACGTCCGCCTCGCGCGGCGTTTGCTATCCTGCGGCAATTTACCGGAGGATCGACGTTGAGGGTATCCGTCGGCGAAGATCAGGCCGTGGCCGCCGATCCCTGGGGCGAGCGCATGCCGCGCACCGTCGGGCTGTGGAGTTCCGTCGCGGTGCTCGTCGGGGTCACCGTGGGCAGCGGCATCTTCCGCGTGCCGGCGACCGTCGCAGCGACCCTGCAGTCCCCCGGCCCGGCCATGCTTTGCTGGGCGCTCGGCGGCATTGTGGCGCTCGCCGGGGCGCTGTCGGTGGCAGAACTCGCGGCAGCCATGCCGCGCTCCGGGGGCATCTTCGCCTACCTGCTCGAGGGGTACGGCCCGCTGCCCGCATTCCTGTTCGGCTGGACGGAGCTGGCGGTCATCCGCGCCTCGGCCCTCGGGGCGACATCGACGATCTTCGCCGAGTACTTGGGGTATTTCATTCCGCTCAGCGCCGAGCAGGTGCACCTGGTCGCCGCCGCGACCATCCTGGTGGTCGGCACGATCAACTACGTGGGTGTCAATCGGGCCGTCGCCGTGCTGACACCGGCCACCGTCGCCAAGTACGCAGCGCTGCTGGTGCTCGGTCTGTTGGCGTTCACTGCCGTTTCCGGCGGCGGTGCGGCGCCGCACCGCGTCCTCTGGCAGGGCGGCGCGCAGCTGTCGTTGATCGCCTCGGCGCTGGTGCCGGTGATGTGGACCTACGACGGCTGGGCCGACCTGTCGTTCATGGGCGGAGAAGTGGCCCGACCCCAGCGCACGCTACCGCTCGCGCTCATCATCGGGACCTGCTGCGTCATGCTGGTCTATCTGGTGGTCAACCTCGGTTTCTGGTACGCACTGTCGGCCAAGCAGATCGCCGATGCGCCGCTGGTCGCGACCGCCGTGGCGCAGCACATCCCGCTCATCGGTAGCGCGGGCGCGGCGCTGATCGCAGCCGTCGTGCTGCTCTCGACGTTCAGTGGCCTGCACGCCTCGCTCATGACCGGCTCGCGGGTCATCTTTGCAATGGGCGACCGGGGACTGATGTTTCGCAGCGTCGGACGAGTGTCGCCGCGGTTTCGCAGCCCGTCCGTGGCGATCTGGGTGGCTACGGTGCTCGGCTGCGTCTACGTGATGCAGAACGATTTCGCGCAGCTCGCCGACCGCTTCGTGCTCGGCTTGTGGCCCTTCTACGTGCTCACCGTGGCCGGCGTGTACGTGCTGCGGCGCACCCAGCCCGAGCTGCCGCGCCCGTATCGCACCTGGGGCTATCCGCTGGTGCCGGCGGTGTTTCTACTCGCCTCACTCGGAATGCTGGCGAATGCGCTGGTCACAGACCCGCGCGACACGGGCGTCACGCTGCTGGTGATCGTCACCGGGGTCCCGGTGTATTTCCTGTGGCGCGCGTTCACGGCTCGCCGCTCGAGGGCGTAGCGGCGAGCTGCTCCGGCGCATCGAGTTTGTCGCCGAGCAGGCGCCGCACCGCGACGTAACACAGGGGGATGATCAGAACGCCGATGAGCGCGGCGGCCAGCATGCCGCCGACGACGCACGTGCCGATGTCGTGCCGCGCGTTGGCCCCGGCTCCCGTCGAGACCACCATCGGGAAGACCCCGAGGATGAAGGCGAACGAGGTCATGATGATGGGGCGGAAGCGCAGGCGGGCAGCCTCTAGCACGGCGTGATGCAGGTTGTGGCCCTTGCGTTGCAGCTCGACCGCGAATTCCACGATGAGGATGGCGTTCTTGGCCGTCAGGCCGATGATGGTGATCAGGCCGATCTTGAAAAACACGTCGTTCGGCAGGCCGTGCAGGGTCGCCGCCGCGGCGCTGCCGATGAGCCCGATCGGTACGGCGAGCAGCACGGAGGCCGGAATGCTCCAGCTCTCGTACAGAGCGGCGAGCGCCAGATAGACCACGAGGATCGACAGCGCGAACAGCATGGGGGCCTGCGCGCTGGAGAACATTTCCTGTAGCGATTGCCCCGCCCAGTCGTAGCCGAACCCGGGCGGCAGGTCGCGATTGACCAACCGCTCCATTTCGCTCATCGCCTGTCCGGAGCTGTAGCCCTGGCCGGCCGCGCCGATGATCTCGACCGCCGGATACCCGTTGTATCGGGTCAGCGCGGGCGCGGCTACCGTCCAGCGGGTCTGCACGAACTGCGACAGCGGAACCATCGAGCCGGACGTACTGTCCAGGTAGAACTGCTGCAGGTCGCGTGTGCCCATGCGGTACGGCGCTGCGGCTTGTACCAGCACCTGCTCGACGCGCCCGTCGTAGATGAAATCATTCGCGAAGACCGGTGCGAGCATCAGTTGGATTGCCTGATAAGCCTGCGCGACCGACACGCCCATCGAGCCGGCCTGCACCCGGTCGACGTGCAGGTGCAGCTCCGGCTGAGGCGCGAGCCCGTTGACGCGCACATTATAGAGTCGCCGGTCAGCGTTGGCCTTGGCGATCAGGGCATTGGCCGCCTGATCGAGCGCCTTGCGCCCGAGGCCGGCGCGGTCCTCCAGGTAGAAGTCGAACCCGCCGAACTGGCCGAGGCCCTGAATGGTCGGCTTGTTGACGACGGAGATCTTCGCGTTATGGATGTGTGCCTGAGCCTGAGTGTTTGCCCAACGGATCACCTGATTGGCCGTCGCCGCCCGATCGCTCCAGGGCACCAGGTGCATGAACGCCCGGCCGGTGTTCTCCGAATTACCCGCGAAGCCGCTGCCGGCGAGCTGGAATACGTCGTGCACCGCCGGGTTCTTGATCATGATCTGGTAGAAGTGGTGCAGCACCGCCTCCGTGCGTTGCAGCGTCGCGCCGGCCGGCAGTTCTACGCTCGCCATGATGTCGCCCTGGTCCTCGTCGGGCACGAAGCTGCCGGGCAGCTTGATGAGCAGGAACAGCCCGAGCACGAGCATCACCGCGAATCCGGTCATCCAGCGCGGCAGGTGCGCGACCGATTGAAAGACGCGGCGCACATATGCCGCTCGAGTGCCTTCGAACGCCCGATTGAAGCTGCGGAATACCAAGTTCGCCTTCAGGTGCTCGGGGCGCAGCAGCGATGCGCACAGTGCCGGGGAGAACGACAACGCCAACATGGCCGAGAAGGCGATGGACAGGGCGATGGTGAGGGCGAACTGGCGGTAGATGACGCCGGTGCTGCCGGTCTGCAGCGCGCTTGGAATGAACACGGCTGCTAGCACCAGCGTGATTGCGACGATGGCGCTGGTGATCTGCCCCATCGCCTTGCGCGTCGCCTCTTTCGGTGGCAGGTGTTCCTCGCGCATGATGCGGTCGACGGCCTCGACCACCACGATCGCGTCATCGACCACAATGCCGATGGCGAGCACGAGCGCGAACAATGTCAGCTGGTTGATCGAGTAGCCGAGCGCGTAGACGCCGATCAGGGCCCCGAGCAGCGCGGTCGGCACCACCAGCATCGGTACCAGCGAGGCGCGGAAGCTCTGCAGGAATACCAGCATTACGATGAACACCAGCACGAACGCCTCGGCAAGCGTGATGGCAACATCCTTGATCGCGGCCTTGATGAAGATCGTCGAGTCGACCGGCGCGAACCAGGTTACGCCGGGCGGAAACGATAGCTGCAGCTGACGCATCTTGCCTTCGACGAGCTTCATTACCGTCAGCGCGTTCGCTCCGGGCAGCAGCTGAACGCCGAACGCCGCGACAGGGGTGCGGTTCACGGTGCCGGCGAAGGAATAGTTCTGCAGGCCAAGCTGTGCCGTGGCGACGTCCTTCAAAAAGACGGACGTGCCGTTGGGGTTGGTGCGCAGCAGAATGTTACTGAACTGGGCCGGTGAGCTGAACCACCCTTGAGTCGTCACTGTTGCCGTGGTCTGCTGTCCCGGCACCGCCGGAGCGGCTCCGATAGAGCCGGCGGCGATCTGGAGGTTCTGCCCCTGCACGGCCTGCAGTACGCTCGAGGCCGACATGTCATAGGCGTGCAGCTGGGCTGGATTGAGCCAGATGCGCATGGCGTAGTCGGAACCGAACAGGTTGGCTGACCCGACCCCTGGCACGCGCGCGATCTGATCGAGGACGTGCGCGGCCACCCAGTGATCGAGCGCGGCACGGCTGGGCCCGCCCGCTCCGGAGCGCAGCGCGAACACGGCGAGGAATCCGGCGCTCGACTTGTTGATGTTGATGCCCTGCTGGTTCACCTCTGCGGGCAATTGCGGCTCGGCCAGCGCGACGCGGTTCTGAGTCTGCACCTCGGCGATGTCCGGGTCGGTGCCGGTGGCGAAGGTCAGAGTGATCTGCGACTGGCCGTAGCTCGACTGCGAGGTGAAGTAGAGCAGGTTGTCGATGCCGGTCAGCTGCTGTTCGATGACCTCAGTCACGGTCGACTCGACGGTCTTGGCGTTTGCGCCCGGATAATTGGCGCTAATGACGACCTGCGGCGGTGCGACGTCCGGATAGGAGTCGATCGGCAGCCGGCTGACCGCGATGGCCCCGCCGAGGCAGATCAGGATGGCGATGACCCAGGCAAAGACCGGCCTGTCGATGAAGAACTGCGGCACGCGCGGCTCCTAGCGGCTTGCGCCAGGGCTGCTTAGCCCGCTGCGCGGGGCGACCTTGGCGCCCGGATGGGCGCTTTGAATGCCGGAGACGATCAACCGATCGCCGGCGGTAAGGCCACGCCAGACGATCCAGCTGTTGCCCGAGGTCCCCTCCGTCTCGATTGGCTTCTCGACCACCTTATCGCTGCTATTGACCGTGAGTACGTAGGCGGCACCGGAGGCCTCGCGCTGCACGGCCGCCTGCGGCACGAGGAAGGCATGAGGCGCGGTGCCGAGCGTGAGACGGACGGTGACGAACATCCCGGGCAGCAGGCGACCGCCGGGATTGGGTATGACACCACGCAGTGCGATCGTGCCGGTGGTCGGATCGACGCTGGCGGCGCGAAAATCGAGACGGCCCGGCTGGCCGTACGGTGTGTCGTCGGGAAGCGTGAGCTGTACTCGAGCCTGCGCTCCCGCGAGATGGATGCGGCCGGTCTGCATCGCGGCCGTCAGCTGTTCCTGCTGCGCGGCCGGTTCATTGAAGTTGACGTAGATCGGGTTGATCTGATCGACGGTCGCGAGCAGCGTCGCGGTGCCCTGTCCGACCAAGGCCCCCTCGGTCACCTGCTGTTCGCCGGCGATGCCGGCGATGGGGGAGGTGACGTCGGTGTAACCTAGGTTGATGCGCGCCGATTCGACATTGGCCTGCGCCTGCTGGACCAGCGCCGCGGTGGAGCGCGCAGCTGCCTGATCGTTATCGAACTGCGACTGGGAGACCAAGTGGGCGCCGATCAACGCCTGGTCGCGGCTCGCGATGACCGCAGCATTGGCGGCATTGGCCTTGGCCTGATCGAGCGCGGCCACCGCCGCGTCGAGCGCGGCACGGTAGGGCGCCGGGTCGATTTCAAACAGGGGCTGGCCCGCCCGCACCTCGGCGCCCTCGACATAACGGCGTTTGAGCAGGACACCGGCGACGCGAGCCAGTACGTTGGCTTCCCGATAGGCTGAGAGCCTGCCCACGAACCGAGCCGTCACGGTTACCGGCTGAGGCTGAAGGGCGAGGACCGTGACGACCGGGGGTGCCGGTGCAGCCTTTTTCGGATGGGAGGCGCCACATCCGCCGAGCAGCGCCGCCGCCGGGGCGACGAGCACGAGCGCGCGCCAGTTTGCCCGACCCGGTCCGCGGGCGAGGCATTTCTTTGCACTTCTTGACAGACGCGTCTCGGGGGGCAAGAGTGGAGCTCCTAGGTGTCAGCCATGTCCGTGGCTGTAATTCCGGCGCAAAAAAACGCGCGCCAGACCAACCATCTTAGCGATGCTTGCCTGGGCAGGCTAGTCAATAATCGCCAGAGCGAGCGAATCGGAAGTTTAATTCCAGTCGGCCTGCTGCGGCCGACGGTCCTCACCGGCATGGACTGCGCGGATGTCCCTGTCCGCGAGCCCGGCGCAAGCGCGCGAGGGGGTTAGTGCGCGCCGCCGCTCGAGGGGTGCTGCAGCCGAGGGTACAGCGTGAGCAGAGCCTGGGTCACGCCGTTCGTCCAGCCGAAGCCGTCCTGCAGCGGGTATTCACCACCGCCGCCGGGAATATCGCGCTCGACGTTGTACTTCTCAACCAGCTTGCCGGTGTGCTGGTACACGCGCCGCACCGTGCTCACCCAGCGTCGAGCGATGCGGTAGGCGAGTCCCGGATGGTGGTAGCGGCGCAGGCCTTCCACGGCGATCCATTGCAGCGGAGCCCAACCGTTCGGCGCATCCCACTGCTGGCCCGTGACGAGCGTCGTGGTTACGATGCCGCCGAGCTGCAGCAGCCGGGTCCGCGTGACGGTGGCGACGGCTTGCGCCTGGCGGGCGTCGGACAGTCCGACGAACAGTGGATAGAGCGTTGCGGCACTGAGTTCATGCGTGCGCGCGCGGTTGCGCCAGTCGTAATCCTCGTAGTAGCCGAGCCGCCTGTCCCACAGGTAGGTGTCGATGGCGCGTTTGCGCCGTTGCGCCAGGGCGGCGAATCGACGTGTGCAGGCGAGGTCGCGCCGCTCGGCGCAGCCGCCGGCGATCGCCCGCTCCATGCCGTACAACAGACTGTTCAGATCGATCGGCACGATGTTGGTGGTGTCGATGGTGGCCAGGTGGTGCCGATCTGCGAGCCAGCGCGAGCTGAAGTCCCAACCGCTCTCCGCCGCCGCGCGCAGGTTGCGGTACAGGCGGGCGGGTGGCCGGCCGGAGGCGCGCGCGAGCAACACGTCGGCGCGGTACGATTCATCGCGTGGCGTAGCGGCCGACGACCAGTAGCGATTGAGCACGACTCCGTCGGGCATCGCCACGACGTTGCGCCGCGCCTGTCCTGGGCGTAGGCCCGCCGCGCCGCGCATCCAGTACGCATACTCGCGGCGCAGCAGGGTGAGGTGTTTTGCCCATTCGTGCGCCGGGTCGTGCGCATCGAGCAGCCCGAGCATCAGGTAGTAGACCGGCGGCTGGGAGCGCGACAGATAATAAGTGCGTGTGCCGTTCGGAATGTGGCCGTACGTGCGGATCAGGAAGGAGAAATCATCCACCATGTTGCGTGCGCTCGCCATGCGCCCGTCGGGAATGAGCCCGAGCATCGTGAAATAGGAGTCCCAGTAGTAGAACTCCCTGAAGCGCCCGCCGGGGATGATGTACGGCTTGGGCACGTACAGCAGCGAGGAGTACATCGGCGGAACGATGGCCGGACGCGTCAGCAGCGGCCAGAGGGCCGCGATGTGCTCCTGCAGCGTCGCGCTTTTTGGCACGCGGGTGCGGTCGGGGGCTGGCAGGATGAAGTTGCGATCCACGAACCGCGCCAATGCTGCGCGCGTGCGCGGATTGCGTGTGCGGAACCGTTGCAGGATGACGGCCGGGGCCGCCTTTGGAACGGCGTCGACGAAGGTTTTGCCGTCCGGGAACACCGCGGCCATCTGCACGCGGACAAACAGCGGACCGAAGAGCTTCCTCGGAGTCGGATAGACCGTGGGCGTGGCGGCGGCGCTCGTGGCGCACAGCACAGCGAGCAGTCCGCCGAGCGCCGCAACCCGATGTGCCGGCCGGCGGCGGGCAGCGTTCCTTGAATGCATGATCATGGGTAACCGTTGGTTTGCACGGATGACGCCGATCCGCTGAGCATCTTGGGGGAGAGCGGCGGGGCTTATCCGATCACACTATCGGGGGCACCTGCGTCGCTCGAAGGACGCACAAGGCATTCTGCTCACCCACCCCTCCTGCCTGGTTCGCCGAGACTCCGCGCTGCGGCGCAGTCCCTTGAATGTTGTGTGCGCACGCCACCGGTACGGTTGCCCGTGCAGCATGACATCGATACCATGATGATATCGATGTCATCCAGGCGTTGCAATACCATCCAACGCCCGGCCGCAGACCGAGAGAGGGAGGCACTTATGCGCAATGGGATCTCATCCTGGGCTGGGCCGCTGGCCGCGCTGTGCTGCGCGGCGGCGACCGTCCCGGCTGCGGCTGCGGCCACGCACCCGTTGGCCTTCGTCGTCCACCAGGGGCGCTTTCTGAACGCCTTTCTGCGGCAAGGCCCCGTGGCGGGCGACCTGGTGCTGCGGTCCGGTCCGGACCCCCGCCTCATCATCGCATTTCCGGCCGGCGACAGCGGCGTCGGCGTCTGGTTCAAGCCGCAGTCGCACTGGGCGAGCTGGCGCCTGCTCGGCCCGTTGCATCCGGTGCAGGCGAAGGACGGCCACGGTCGACCGCTTTACGGCCTAAGCGCCGAGGTGCAGCTCTCTGGCGCCCCGGTGCTGCGGGTTCGCCAGGCCGTGCTCTCGAGCATCCGCGTGCTGCGCGATTATGGATCGCTCGGCAGGCTGCCGCCGGGCATCGCCACGGTACCGGCTGTCGCCGCCCGGCGCATCGCCTGGTCGCGCGAGCGTCTCGATGGGCAGGTGAGCTACCGCCTGACGCTTCAGGTGCTGCGCGGTCGCGTGCAGGGAACCCGCATTCTTGCCGATCACGCCGGGGTCATCCGCCTGCGTGTCACCGGCCTTACGGGCGAGCCGCCGCTGCGGCCGCTCGCGGGGCGGCAGTTGCTGCGTCACCCCGCGGCCGGCAGCGTCGCGGCACGTGAGACGCTGACGTTCCTGGCGTACCGCGAGAAATTTCTCGCTGGCTCCTGGCGCTTTGATACCTATTTCGGGCGCGACACGTTGATGAGCGTGCGGCTGCTCATGCCGGCGCTCGCCGCCGGCGCAATCGACGATGCGCTCGACTCGGTGCTCGAGCGGCTGTCAGCCGACGGACAGGTGGCGCACGAGGAGAACATCGGTGAGCAGGCCGTGCTGGAGAATCTCAAGCACGGCGTGCGCTCGGCTGCGCCCAGTTACACCTACCTGATGATCGACGAGAATTACATGCTCGCGCCGGATGCGGCCGCCTGGCTGCTCAGTCCGCGCGAGCGCGCACACGCCGCGGCGTTTCTTGCCGCACCGGTTGGCGGCCCGCAGGCACGCCGCGGCAGCCATGGCGCGGCGCTGGTGAGGAACCTGCGCTTCGTTCTGCAGAGCGCCGCGCCCTTCGCGCGCGATCCGAGCGTCGCGCATCTGATCGGGCTGAAGCCGGGCGTTCCGGTGGGCGACTGGCGCGACAGCAACACGGGCCTCGGCGGCGGGTATTACCCGTATGACGTGAATGCGGCTCTGGTGCCGGCGGCGCTCGAGGCGACCGCCCGGCTTTTTGCCAGCGGCCTGCTCGATCCATACGTGACGGCATCCGAGCGCGCGCGGTTTGCCGTGGCGGCCCGGCTGGCCCGCACTTGGAGCCGCCGTGCCCCGCCATTGTTCCGCGTGACGGTGCCGAACGCGGCGGCAGTGCAGGACGTGCGCCGCTACTCGAGCGCCGACGGCATCCCGGCGCAGCCGGCATTGCAGGCGCTCGGCCGAGCGGCGGTGACGTTCCCTGCGCTTGCACTGAGCCGGGCCGGCCGACCGATCCGCGTGATGCAGTCGGACATCGGCTATCTGTTGCTGTTCGGCAAGCCCGCGGTCGGTGATCTGGACCGCTGGGTCTGCGCCGTGATGCGGCCCTTTCCCGCCGGGCTGATCACCGGCGCCGGCCTGCTCGTGGCCGATCCTGCCTTCGCCCCGCAGTCTCTCCAGGGAGAATTCACGCGCCACGCCTACCACGGTACCGTCGTGTGGTCGTGGCAGCAGGCGTTGCTCGCCGCCGGCCTGGCGCGGCAGCTGCGGCGCAACGATCTGCCGCCCGCGGTACGGGCGCGGCTGCACGCGGCCGAGCGCACGCTGTGGCGTGTCATCGACGCAACCCGCTCGATGGCAAACACCGAGCTGTGGTCGTGGAGCTATCGCGCGGGCCGCTACCATATCCGACCGTTCGGCGCGGCGAGTTCCGACGCCTCTGAAGCCGACGCCGCGCAGCTCTGGAGCACGGTGTACCTGGCGATCCGACCCCCGCGCAACTTCGGGCGCACGAGGGCGGGAGCCCGGCCGTGACACCGCGCGGGCTCCCCGCGCTGCGGTCGCTGCGTGCCGCGGCGCTCCTGAGCGCGGCGTTGCTGGTCGCGACCATCGGTCCGGCGCGGGCCGCCGGGGGTTTCCGCCTGAGGGTGGCCGCAGGCGGACTTGCCGATTACTTCCCGGGCATGCTGGGCAACGGCTACCTCGGTACGCTCACCGCCCCCCGCGGCACCGAGGCCGCACAGAGCTACATGGTGGGACTGATGGACCGCGCCCCTGGCGACATGGCCCGCCCGGCGCTGTTGCCCGGCTGGAATGCCGTCGACTTCAATCCCGATCCGGCGCAGAGCCCGAGCGGCTGGCTGAACCGCGCACCGCTCAGCACGGCGCGCTTCCGGCATTACCTGCAGACGCTCGACCTGCATGACGCGACGCTGACGACACGCTATCAATACCTCGAGCGCGCACGGCGCACCGCCGTCACCGTGGTCAGTTTCATCAGCCAGACGCAGCCCCACCTGGCGGTGGTGCGATTGCAGATCACTCCGCAGTACAGCGGCCGGGTGACAGTGTCGTTCCCGCTGAGCGAATGGAAGGCGTATGCGCCGCGCTTCGCACTCGGGCGCCTCACCGGTCCGCAGGTCGAGCGCGCCCTGGCGGCCGACGGTCTGTCGCTGACGCCGAAGGCACCGGCCACGTCCGACCGCGCTGCGCTGTGGTACCCGGGCCATGTGGCCGTGCTCGCCTCCGGCGGGTCGGCCCGTACGCGCTCGCTGTGGCTCACCGGCAGAGCCGTCGGCGGCCTGTCGGTCGCGATGGCCGTCGCTGTCGCATTACCGGAGGGCGCCGTGCAATCGCTCGCGGTGCACCGCACGCACGGCCGCCTCGCGATCGTCGCGAGCGTGAAAGTCGAGCGGGGACAAACCTATGCGTTCACCAAGTACGTCACCGTCTCGCGTGCCGGCTGGGGCGGCACTGCGGCGGCGGATGTGCGCCTGGCCCGTCTCGCGCGCGTGGCCGGATTCGACGCACTGCGCGTCCACCAGCGCGCCGCATGGCGGCGACTGTGGCGGGCTGATATCCGTATCGCCGGGGACCCGAAGGCGCAGCAGGTCGCGCACTCGGCGTTGTACTACCTGTTGGTGAATACGACGCCGGACACGGGCTGGGCGGTGGGCCCCTGCGGTCTGACGCTGTGCTACGCGGGGCACGTCTTCTGGGACAGCGACACCTGGGTCTACCCCGCGCTGCTGCTGCTGCATCCGCGACGGGCCCGCTCGCTGCTTGCATTCCGCGAGCGCACGCTGGGCGCTGCCGAAGCGCGCGCCCGGCGGCTCGGCTACGCGGGCGCCATGTACCCGTGGGAATCCGATCCGTACAACGGCAGCGATCAGACACCGTACTCGGCACGGGCGCTGTCATTGACCGAGATCCACGTCGACGCGGAGATTGCGATCGCACAGTGGCAGTATTACCTCGCGACGCTCGATCGGGCCTGGTTGCGCGCGCACGGCTGGCCGGTCATCCGCGCGGTAGCGCAATTCTTCGCGAGCCGCGCAACGTATGACGCGCAGAGGCACCACTACGGGATTGTGCACGTCACGTCGGTGTCCGAATCGCACGGGGACATTCCGAACGACACCTACACGAACCTGGTGGCGGCCAAGGCCTTGCGGATCGCTGCGGCTGCGGCGGGCGTGCTTGGGGCGAAGGCCGATCCGCGCTGGGGCCGCATCGCCGGTGCGCTCAAGATACCGCTCGCCGCGGACGGGCAGCACCATTTGCCCTATCAGGAATCCGGCGGCGCGGTCGGCGGCAAGGCCTTCGGCGGAGGTCCGCTGCCGCTGCTGTTTCTGCCGGCGCTGGATCTGCGCATTCCACCGGCGCTGCGCCGCGGCGATTACGACTTCGCGGTGCGGCCGATACCCTCGTCCCGCCTCGCACGCACCAGCATGGGCATCCTGCCGTGCGTGGCGGCAGCCGATGAGGTGGGTCGGCTCGCCGAGGCCGGCCGGCTTGTGCAGCTGTACCTGACCGGCGCTACGCTGAAGGCGCCGTTCAACGTCAGAACGGAAACCTCGACCAACAACGTCGGTCCGTTTCTCACCGGCTCGGGCGGCTATCTGCAAAGTCTGATCTTCGGACTGACCGGACTGCGCATCCGCGCCGCCGGGCTGCTCGACGCATACCCTGCGGCACTGCCGCTCGGCTGGCGCTCCCTGACGCTGCGCGGGGTGAGCTTCCGGGGGCAGCGGCTGGACATCACGCTCAGCCGCGCCGCCAATGGCTCGGTTCAGATCAGACGGAGAGTGTTATGAGCGCAGCGACCCGCCGCACCGGTCGCGCCGGCGGCGCGGCTGCCGTCGCGCTGCTGCTCGGCGCCTGCGCGCACGCAACCCATCCCGTGCAGCGCGGCTCGACCATCGTCGCGGGTCGGGCGCGGTTTGAATTTCTGACGCCCTCGCTGGTGCGCCTGGAATACTCGCCCGCCAGAGTATTCGTGGACGCCCCTTCCGTCGTGGTGCGCAAGCGCAGCTGGCCGGCCGTGGTGGTGCGGATCCGCTCGCAGCGCGGCTGGCTGGTCGCCTCGAGCGCTGCGCTGAGCGTGCGCTATCGGCTGCATTCCGGGCGGTTCACGCCAGGTAATCTTGAGGTCAGTTGGAAGACGACGGGCGGTGCGCGGCGGCGCTGGCATCCGGGCCAACGCGACCCGCGCAATCTCGGCGGGCTGACCTACTCGCTCGACAACGTCAGCAGCGTCAACCTGCCGCCGGGCCGCGCCAATCTGGACAGCCCGGTGAACGACGTCATTCCAGGCATCGACGTACGGCTCGCGCCTGCACAGCCGGGACTGCTCAGCCGCTCGGGCTACGGGCTGATCGACGATAGCGTCACGCCGGTGTGGAACGCCGCCCACACGTGGATCGAGCCGCGCCGCGTGAGCGGTGGCCAGGACTGGTATCTGTTTGCGTACGGGTCACACTACCGGCGTGCCTTGCGCGAATACGCCGAGCTCTGCGGGCCGGTGCCGATGATCCCGCGCTACGTGCTCGGGCCGATGGTCACGGACCTGAACTTCGAGTACTTTCCCGACTCGCCCACGGTGCGCAGTACCGCCTTCGCCCGTTATGGCGAGCGGCACATCGAGCGCGAGCTCGCACGATTGCGCCACGAGCGTATTCCGGTCGACACGCTGGTGCTGGATTTCGGTTGGCACAACTATGGCTGGCAGGGCGGTTACGATTGGACCCCGCTCATTGCCCATCCGCTGCGCTTCATGCGCTGGCTGCACGGTCATGGCTTCAAGCTCGCGCTCAACGATCATCCGGGCTACGCCAACACCGAGGAGAGTGGTCTGTCGTACCACGACAGCCAGGCCCCCGAGGTGCTGCGCGGTCTGGGGCTGCCGCAGCCACCGCGGTCGACCTTCACGCTCGATCTGACGGGGCAGTGGCGCTTCAGCGACGGGCCCTACGTTCCCGGGAGCGCGGATACGGCGCGCTGGCACCCGGTCCGGGTCGGTTTCACCTGGCGTACGCAGGGGCTGCGCGGACAGGACGGGACCGCCTGGTACCGCGCCACGGTGCGAGTGCCGGCCGGCGCGCCGCAGCACTTGTATCTGTATCTCGGCGGGGTGAGGCAGTCCTATCAGCTGTTCGTCAACGGCACGCCGATGCGACACAGCCACGTGCAATGGCCGCGGCGACTGACCACGGCGGATCTTTCGCAAGCGCTCGTGCGGGGCGGCATCAATACGATTGCGCTGCGCGTGCGGTCAGGCCCGCAGGGCGGCGGGCTGATGTTCGGTCCGACTGCGATTCGCAACCTCCTGGCGCCTGCGCCGATCCGCTTCAACCTCGCCGACGCGCGACAGGCGGCGGTGTTCATGCGCGATCTGCACGCGCCGCTGGTGCGCGAGGGGGTGGATTTCTGGTGGGTCGACGGCGGCAGTGGCGCGGCGCGCATGGCGGGCCTGAACCCCCAGTTGTGGACCAACGAGGTGTATGACCGGGCCGCGCGGCGCGAGAGCGGCGAGCGGCCGTTCATCCTGGCGCGGTACGGTGGCTGGGGCAGCGAGCGCTATCCGGGCTTGTTCACCGGGGACACCTACTCCGAGTGGCCGGTGCTCGCCTACGAGGTCGCCTTCTCCGCTCGAGCCGGCAACGAGCTCATCGACTACGTCAGCCACGACATCGGCGGGTTTCACGGCCGCAAGATCCCCTTCGATCTGTATGCGCGCTGGATCGAATTCGGCGCGTTCGGCCCGTTGCTGCGCATGCACAGTGCGCACGAGAATCCGATCGAGGGCAATCTGCGTATGCCCTGGACGTACGGGGCGCGGGGCATTGCCCTGATGCGCCGCTATTTCAAGCTGCATACCGAGCTCATCCCCTATCTATACACCTATGCCTGGGTCGCGCACCGGCGGGCGCTGCCGATCCTGCGCCCGTTGTACCTGGAGGGCGTCACTGGCGCCGAGGCGTACCGCCATCCGCACGAGTATTTCCTCGGTGATGAGCTGCTGGTGGCCCCGGTGCTGGATGCAAGCGGCAGACGCGCGGTCTACCTCCCCCCGGGACAGTGGATCGAGCTGTTCACCGGCGCTCACCTCGCCGGCGGGCAGACCGTAAGCGCGCACTATGGGACGAGCGACACGCCCGTGTTCGTGCGCGCCGGATCGGTCATTCCAGAGCAGGTGCCGAGCGCATACTCCGATGCCCTGCGGCTCGATCCGCTCGTGCTGCAGGTGTATGGGTCGGGAGACGGGCGGTTCGACCTGTACCAGGACGACGCGGTCTCGATGGCGTACCGCAAGGGTCGCTACGCACTCACGCCCATCCTCTACCGCACGCAGGCCGGGCTGCACAGCCTGCGGATCGGGCCGACGCGCGGCGCATATCGTGGGCAGCTGGCGGCCCGAGGCTATATGCTGCGCATCCATACCCGGCGACGGCCCGGCGCGCTGGCGGTCGATGGACGCGCCATCAAAGGGCTGCGCTGGGATGCGACGCGGGGCGTCGCACAGGTCCGTTTGCCACAGAGCAGCATTCGCCAACAAGTGGTGATCACATGGCGCTGAGTCCATCTGCATCCGCTGCAGCGCCGCCCGCGGGCGGCGCTGCAGCGCTCGAATCCTACGATCTGTTCCCGACCCGAATCTGGCAGGCGCGACTCACGGTGCTGTGCTCGAACTTGCCGGAATGGGTCGCCTGGGTGCATGCGCTTCGCGCCGAGTACCCGGAGCCGGCGGGCCGTACCAACCGCAGCGGTTGGAACAGCAAAGAGATGACGGTGCTCGAGCGGCCGCAGGTCGCGCCGCTGCGCGAGGCGGTGCGCCTCTCGTGCGCGCGCGTGCTCGGGGAGATGGGGCTGGGCACGCAGCGCTTCACGCTGCAGTCCTGGATCAACCTGCACGACCGCGGTGGCTTTAACTACCTGCACATGCACGAGGGGTCGCTCCTGTCCGGGACGTTCTATCTGCAGGTGCCGCCACGCTCCGGTGCGCTGGTGTTCCGCGACCCCCGCCCCGGCGTGCTGCACAGCACGGTCAAGGGTCCGGTGCCGAACGGCCACAGCGACATCCGGCTCGCGCCGAGCGACGGTCTGCTGGTGTTGTTTCCGAGCTGGATGGAGCACTACGTCGAGCCACACGAAGGCGACCAGGCGCGCATCTGCATTGCCTTTAACGCCAATCCGGTGCATGACGGCGAAGCGCCGTAGAGAGCGGCTGGCGGATCCGCGTTGCGGCGCGGTCGTGCGGCGGCGCCTCAGGTGGTCCGCGCCTCGCCCGAGGCGAAGTCGGTGCCGAGCGTCACGCGCCGCCAGGCTGCCAGCTCAGCGCTGAACGCATCGAGCATCTGGCGGGCGCGAGCATAGGCATCGGGCCCCAGCACCAGGTGCAGGGGCGGTGAGTCGGACTGCACCGCGGCGATGATCGCGGCGGCGGCGCGCGCCGGGTCACCCGGTTGTCTGCCGGCCATTTCGCTCAGTCGCCGTCGGGCGGCGCCGGCCGTTTCGGCATACGCTGACAGATCCGATGCGCCGCGGCGGATCGAGTGCTCCGAGAGGAAGTCCGTGCGGAACGCGCCGGGCTCGACCAGGGTGAGGCGGATGCCGAGGGGGCCGACCTCGCGCGCCAGGCTCTGGGAGAATCCCTCGACGGCCATCTTCGCCGCAGCGTAGTAGCCTGAACCGGCGGCCGGCGCCACGCCGGCGATCGAGGTGATGTTGACGATGTGGCCCGAGCCCTGCGCGCGCAGATGGGGCAAGGCCGCCTGGATCACGCGGCGGGGCGCGTGGAAGTTCACCTCGAACAGGTGCTCGATCTGTGCCTCGGTCGCTTCCTCGACGGAACTGAGCAACCCGTAGCCGGCATTGTTCACGAGCACGTCGACCGGCCCGAGCCCGAAGGCCGTCGCGACGGCCCGCCGGATGGCTGCCGCGTCGGTGAGCTCGAGCGGCAACAGGTGTAGCGTTCCGCGGTCGGGCGCGAGCGGCGCGGCGCCGCTGCGCGTCGTGCCGATCACGGTTGCCCCTGCGGCGAGCAAGGTCTGCGCGAGCGCTTTGCCGAAGCCTCGCGAGACTCCCGTGATGAACCAGACTTTCCCGCCCGGCCCGTTGGCGGCTGTCCGTGTCGGGGTCCCGGCGCTCACGGCTGGCCCTGCGCCAGCCGGGTGCGGGCGTGCTGGAAGTCGATCATCCAGCCGGGGTACTCGGGCGGCAGCGCGCTCACCTTGTCGAGCTCGGCGAGTTCTGGCTCCGTCAGGCGGATGTCCGTGGCGGCGAGATTGTCATCGAGCTGCTCCAGCGTGCGCGCGCCGATGATCATCGACATCACGAACGGCTTGGCGAGCACGTAGGCCAGCGCGATGCGTGCGACCGACACGCCGCGTGCCTCGGCGATGGCGCGCAGCACATCGAGGCATGCGAAGAGGCGATCCCGGTTTACCGGCGGAAAGTCGAAGCTGGCGCGGCGCGCATCGGCCGGCCCCTGGCCGTCGCGGGTGAACTTGCCCGAGAGCAGACCGCCGGCTAGCGGACTCCACACCATCAGCCCCAGACCCTCCGCCTGCAGCAGCGGCACGATCTCCCGCTCGAGGTCGCGGCCGGCGATGGTGTAGTAGGCCTGCAGCGTGACGGGCCGCACCCAGCCATGCGCATCGGCGATGCCGAGCGCCTTCATCACAGTCCAGGCTGACCAGTTCGACACGCCGACGTAGCGGATGTGACCCTGGCGGACCAGATCATCGAGCGCCCGGATCGTCTCCTCAATAGGGGTGATCTGATCGAGTCCGTGGATCTGGTACAGGTCGATGTAGTCGGTCCCGAGCCGCTTCAGGCTCCCCTTCGCGCCGTCGATGATGTGGCCGCGCGAGGCGCCGCGGTCGTTGAGGCCCGGGCCGGTCGAGCCGAACACCTTGGTGGCGAGCACCAGGGCGCTGCGCGGACGGCCGCAGGTGCGCAGCGTGTGGCCGGTGATTTCCTCCGCCATGCCCTCGGAATAGACATCCGCGGTGTCGATGAAGTTGACTCCGGCGTCGAGCGCGCGGCCGACGATGCGCTCGGCGACCGAGTGATCCAGGCCGCCCATGGCCGACCAGAACCCGCGGCCGCCGAAGGTCATGGTGCCGAGGCAGATTTCCGAGACGAGCAGGCCGGTTGGGCCGAGGGTCCGATAGCGCATGGGCATCTCCTGAACCACGAATAGGCATAGCCTAGAGGTTTGCCTTGGTTTGCATAAGTGAGCCCGTTCGTTGCATGCGCTGTTCAGCTGAACTGGATTATTTGCGTGCGCTCGGACGACGGCCATGCCGCGCAACGCTGCCGTCGTCGGATCGACCGAGTTCATGGCCGTTGCCCGTTACGGCAGTTTCCGCAAGGGCGTGAACGGGCTCGGCGCGACCCCGGGCGCGGTGAGCCAGGCGGTGCACGGCCTGGCGCGGCCGCTTGGAGTGCCGCTGTCTCACCGGCCGACCGCTGACCGAGGCCGGCGAGCGCCTGCTCGGGCGCGTGGGTCTGGCCGCGGGGGCCATCACCGAGTCGCTCGATGAGCCGCTGCCGATGGGCGCGCAGCCGGGCGGCACGTTGCCCCTGCTGGTGCAGCGCTTTCGCCGCGAGCACCCCGGCGTGCGGGTGGAGATCACCGTGGAAGATGACCGCGGGAGCCTCGTAGGTGCCGATTACGGCGGTGGCGTGCGCATCGGGGAGTACATCGAACGCGACAGGGTGGCGGTGCGGGTGTCGCGCTCGTTGCGCTGGCGGGTATTCGGCGCGCCGGACTACTTCAAGTCGCACGGCCGGCCCAAGGTGCCGGAGGACGTCGCGCGACACGAGTGCATCTGCTGTCGCAGGCCGGAGGTGGGCGACATCGACCGCTGGAAATTCGAGCGCTGGGGGCAAGCGCTCGCCATCGATGCTCAGGATTTCATTCTGGTCAACGACGGCGGGCGGCCCGCGCGCACTCACCCGGCAGGCCCTGGGGCTCATCTACACCGCGACGCTCAGCGTGGCTGGCGAGCTCGAGCAGAGCACCGTCGAGCCGGTGCTGGAGCGGTTCTCTCCCGCCGAGGATGCGATCTTCATCAACTTTTTCCGCCGGCGAGCGGCAATCAGCCCAAGCTGCGCGCGTTCGTCGAGTCCTGCACGCGCGGCCTGTGAGCCGCGTGTCAGCCGCGCCGTGCGGAGGGAACCGAGTCGAAGGCAACGGTCAGACGTGCCTGGGGACTCTCGAACGGCACGGTGCCGTGCCAGCAATAGGAAGGGAATAGCACCAGCATGCCCGGCTCGGGCCGTACGGCGTGCTCGGGCCCGAGCGGCGGCGCGGTGATGATGCCCGGTTGGCCGAAGGAAAGGATGCCCTCATCGGTGCGCCCCTCGGCCATGCACCCGGGTAACTCGATGTAGCAGGCCGAGGAGATCCAGCCGCGCGGATGCACGTGACTCATGTGAAAGCCACGGTTGCGCAGCCGCACCGACCAGCTGCCGTTGAAGCGCCAGCCGCCGCCGTTGCGCCGGCGCAGCGGATCGGTGCCTCTGCCGATGTGCTCGAGATAGCGCTCGATCGGCGCGGCGAACGCGCCGAACAGCGCCTGGATGGCCGGATCGCGGCTGCGCATCAGGTCCTGGGTCGTCTCGGTGCCGCGGCGCAGCGATTGGAACAGCAGCGCATGTCCGTCCGGGTCGTGCAGGCGGTTCAAAGCGATACGCACGTCGCCGAGAAATGAGGCCAGATCCGTCCACGGAGCCGGCGGAGTCAACATCAGCGGCAGCACCAGCGAGCGGTAATCGCAGAGCGCCGCATAGCGCGCATCGCCGAGCACGCGCAGCGCGGTGGCGTGGAGCGCGATCAGGTATTGATCATCGGGCGCGGCGAGCAGGAGCTTCTCACAGTGCCCGAGCGCCGCGTCGGCCGCGCCGACTCCGAGTTGGGCAGCCACCAGAAGGGTGCGGGCCGAGGTGCCGTCCGGGGCGTTCTGCAGCGCTCGTTCGGCCAGCTCGAGCGCCACGCCGGGATCGAATTCCAGCGCGGCCAGACCCGCGCGCACCAACAGCGCCGGTGAGACGTGCGCGCGCTGCGTGCGCGGCGCGAGACACGCGTAGGCGGCTCGCGCATCGCCGCCCCCCTGCAGAATGGCCGCCTTGGCGCCCCAGAGCGCATCGTCCTCGGCATACTTGCCGAGCGCCTCGTCGATCGAGGCGGTGGCCTGCTGCAAATCGCCACTGCGTACCCAGACCTGCTGCGCGAGGCTGTTGTGCGCTTCCACCAGATGCGGATCGAGCCGCACGCTCTCGCGCAACGCCTCCTCCGCGCGCGGACCTGCGCCGTCGGCCAGCAGCCCCCGGGCGTAGGCGAGCCAGAGTGCGGCGGTCCTCGCTCCGCGCTTGAGCATCCGTTCCGCCACCTGGCCGGCCTCTCCGGACCGACCATCGGCACCGAGTGCAATGGCGAGTGCCTGGCCGGCGGCCGGATCGTCCGGTGCCTGCGCGTGTCGCTTCCCGTAGAGCGCCACGGCCTCCTCGGCGCGCCCGAGGGCAGCCAGCGCGCCGGCATGCTGCGCGGCGAGTGCTGGATCGAGCCGGGCGCCGGCACAGAACGGCGCAACGATCTCGAGCGCTTGGGCCGGGCGGTCGGAGTCCGTGTAGAGGCGCCCGAGGACCCAGGCGGCGCGCGGATCGGCCGGTGAGCGGGTGGCCGCGCGGCGCAGCAGCGGCTCGGCTTGCTCCGCCCGTCCCGCCGAGAGCAGCAGCTCGCCCAGCGTCGTGAGAGTCGGCGGCCAGTGTGGCTCGAGTTCGAGGGCATGGCGCAATAGCGCCTCGGCGGCTGCAGCCTCGCCGAGCGCGAGGCGCGTGCCCGCGAGCAGCCGCAGACCCTCGACGAAGTTTGGATGCTCGGCGACGACTCGCTCCAGGCGCTCGCGCGCCGGCAGAAACTGTCCTGCCTGCAGCAGAGCGCCGATGGCGCGCATCTCCTCGAGCAGGGCGGGCGGAGAGGTCATGGGGGGATCGGGGCGGGCCGCGCGGGCATCATGTGCGGGATTCTCGCACGGAAGCGCCTCGCGCAGCACGGCGCGGCGCCGGTGAACGGTGGGCAAAAAAAGCCCTCGCGCCCGGCGCGGGCGCGAGGGCAGTTTCAGACAGGACTAGAAGCTGTAACGGGCGCTGAAGTTGATCTCCCGGCCGAACAGCGCGCGACCCAGCAGCACGTTGTTCACGCCGAGGGAGACGCCTGCCTGACGCGCATTGCCTTCCGTCAGGGCGATCGTGTTGGTCAGGTTCGTGCCCTGCACGGCAAGCTGCCAGTGCGAGCCGACGTCCGCCACGATGCCGGCGCCCACCTCGTTGTAGGTCCCCAGCGGCTGCAGGCCGGCGAGGTCCTCATAGCGCTTGCCGACGTACTCGTAGTTGACCCACGCCGACACCACGCCCCAGTTGGTCGGGATGGCATAGCTCGGTGTGACCTGGACCTGGAAGTCCGGCTGGCGCTGTAGCGGCGCACCGCTGATGTTGGCGCAAGCCGGCGCTCCGTTGATGGTGAAGTACGGTGCGCACGAATTGGCGTTTCGGTAGTGACCCTGCATCCAATCGCCGACCACCCGGATGGTGGCGTGCTGGAACGGCCGCACATAGCCGTTGAAGTCGATGCCGTGGGTGATGGCTCCGAAAGTGACGATGTCGCCCGGGATGCCCTGGCCCTGCGCGTTGGTGGCGGTGGTCTGCAGGCCGTCGAAGATACGCTCATACGCGCTGATGTCGGCGAACATCCAGCTGTTCTGGTACTTGTAGCCGATTTCGTAGTTGTGGATGGTCTCGAGCGGTCCGAAGTTTCCACCGCTGCCGCGGATGCCGTTGTCGAAGTCGTCGTAGTGCACGCCGTTGTTCAGGCGGATGTACGCGCTCATGTGCGAGGAGAAGTCGTAGTTGATGCCGCCGGTGAAGGTTGGGCGAGTGCGCACGTAGTGCAGGTACGTCCAGGTGCCGTTGCACACCGGGACGGCATTGTCCCACAGGTTGTTCGGTCCGGAGAGCTGCTGCGGCGTGGTGTTGCAGGTGCGCTGGTGGATGTTGACGTTCTCCAGGCGCGCCCCGAGGTCGATCAGCCACGGGCCATGATGCCACTGGTTCGAGAAGTAGCCGGCGATGTTCGTGCCGTCGCCGTGCTCGAGGATGTTGTAGTTGCCGTTGTCGTTCACGAAGCCCTGTGAGCTCGTCAGGTTGTACGCCTGGCCGCCCTGCACGTAACTCAGGGTTATCGGCGTGGCGTTGCTGGTGTTGGTCATCAGCATCTGGTTACCGAGCGACCAGTTGTCGTTCATGCTGTAACGGGCGAGATAGACGCCCGCGGTGAGCGTGTCGCCCTTGAATATCTTGTGGCTGACACGGAACTCGTCGGTGATGCTTTGCAGGGATTTCTGGATGTACCACCAGCCCTGTGAGATCACGCTCTGGCTCATGGGCACCGGCGTGCCGGAGCCGGCGTAATTGGCCGACACGTTCAGGCTTGGCGAGAGACCCTGGCCGTGCGGGCCGAGGTTGTTCGCGTCGATCGCAGTTGAGCCGTTGCAGAACCCGGTCGGCGCGGCGACCTGGCAGCCATACAGGTAGTAGCTCAACGGGCGCGGGTTCGTGCCCGAGAACAGCGCATTGGTGTCGAGGCCGCCGCCGTCGATCAGGAACCCGTTGTGCAGGTTCCAGCCATTGACGTCCTGGTTGTAGTTGCTGCCGAGGTAGTACAGCTTGCCGCCACGGCCGTTGGCGAGGTTGGCGTGCTCGAAGCCGCCGGCCGGGTTCGGCAGGGTGACGTTCTGAATGGCATAGCTGCCGTAGGTGCCGGTGAGCGGGTTGAAGCCCGGGTAGGGGGAGTACGAGCCGCTCGAGCTCTCGATGAGGGGGAACGGCGCCATGAACTGGTTCTTGTCGTCGAGGACGCGGGTCCAGAAGACGACCGAGCCGCCGTCAAGATCATGCTTCAGGGTGGCCGTGAACTGACCGCCGTTGTCGGCGGGGAATTGCGGCGCACGCACGCCCTTGGAGACGCGGTAGAAGCCGCCGATGCTGCCGTACCAGCCCGGGGCGATCTGGAAGCCGTAGAACATGTCGGTGCGCCACAGACCCTGGTTCCCGTAGGTCACCTTGACCTCGCCGTGCGGGTGGGCCGAGCCGGTGCGCAAGATGTAGTTGGCGGTGGCGCCCATCTGGCCCGGACCGAAGATGGCCGAGGGACCGCCCTGGACGATTTCGACGCGCTGGATGGTGTCGTCGAGACGGTAGAGGGAGCTCGAGTCCATGAAGGACAGCGACGGGGTGCCGTAGAGGGGCATTCCCTCGATCATGTTGGTGAAGAATGGCGCATCGCCGCCGCTCGGGAAGCCGGCGACTTCGATGTTCGCGCCGGTCTGGCCGCCGGTGGACTCCGGCCAGATGCCCGGGGAGAGCTTCAGGATGTCCGCGGAGCTCATCGGGTTGGTTTCCTGGATGAGCTGGCGGTTGGCCGCGACGATGTTGTAGCTGGCGTTCAGCAGCTTGACGTGTGTCGCGGTGGCGGTGACCACCACTTCCTGCAGGTTCTGCGATGACTGGATGTTCCCCGCGTTGATCGTCGCCGGGGGCGGCGTGGGCGCGCCCTGCGCGAAGGCGGGCGCGATGCACAGGCCCGCAGCGCTGCCGAGGATGCCGGCGACGACCGCCGCGACGCTGCTGGTGGCGGCGGGCGCAGCGGCCATCCGACCGGCCCGACCGACGCCCGCGCGGGGCGCCTTCTTCTGGTTCACTCTCATGCAAGATCCTCCTAATAGGAAAACTGAACGTGTCAGATGTGGATGGCCGCGTCGGTTGACCCGCGCGCGCGTCGGCAACAGAGGAATCTCCGTGAGTGGAATGTGCGCCCAAGGACTGGCTGTCCAGGCGCCGCGGCTGAAACCGGACCCCGGTGTTGCCCCGAGGTCAAATCGGTACGTCCCCTGCCGCCCCGCCGCGCGGTGTGCTGGGATTGGCGGCCGGCCGCAGCCCTCGCCCGGGGCGATCTGGTTGCGGCGGATGCCGATCCGAATACAGAGCGCATGGCGGTTCCCCCCCGAAATACCGCTGAGAAGATCCATGTCATCCACGTGAGGGTCGATGACATCGATAACAAATGATATCGATGTCATGTTTTCAATGCAACCATGGTTGTGGCGCGCAGCGCAAAAGTGCGCGTTGCACTAGGGCGGCTGAGGGTTTTTCGCTGTCGTGCGAAAGCAACGACGAGGCGGCTGGTCGACGGACCGCTTCAATATCAGTGACTTACGTCATGTTGACCCAAGGGGGCGGCTGCGGTGGTTTGGCGAGCTCCGGCCGGTGCCGGGCTCGATTGGCCGGCGTGCCAACCGCGCGTTCGGTCGCGCCAGAGCGGCGAGGTGTCTCACGGTGCGCCGCAGCGTCCAGCTGGCGCCGTGCGTGCTGCGAGAGATCTGTCGGATATATCCCGTGGACCCAATCGCGCAGTCCGCCGCATCTTCGCGCCGCCCCCGGGGCGATGCGCAAGGCCGGCATGAAGGCGCCGAATCACACCAGTCCCAACCAAATTCCCGCGGTTTTCGGCCGCGTGCTGCGCGAGGAGCGCAAGCGCCTGAAGCTCTCACAGGAGCAGCTGGCGCTGCATGCCGAGGTGGATCGAACGTTCGTCAGCCAGATCGAGCGCGGCGTCCGCCAGCCGACGCTGACCACCTTGGTGAAGCTCTCCCGGGTCCTGCAGGTCGCGCCCTCGACGCTGGTGGCGCGAATGGAGCGGCTGCTCAGGCGATGAGGGCCTGAGGGTCCGTGCCCGGCTCGCGCTGCGCGCGTCGCCGGTCCTGTTCCTTCAGGTAGCGCTTGCGGATCCGGATCGACTCCGGCGTGACCTCGACCAGTTCGTCGTCGGCGATGAATTCCACCGCATACTCGAGGGTCAACTCAATCGGCGGCGTGAGCAGAATCGCGTCATCCTTGCCGGCGGCGCGGATATTGGTCAGTTTCTTCGTCTTGATCGGATTGACGACCAGATCGTTGTCCCGGCTGTGGATGCCGATGATCATCCCCTCGTAGAGCTTCTCGCCCGGGGAGACGAACAGCCGGCCGCGCTCCTGCAGGTTGAACAGCGCATAGGCGACCGCCTCGCCCTGCTCGTTGCTCACGAGCACGCCGTTGCGGCGGTCCGGAATGTCGCCCTTGACGGGCGCGAAGCCGTCGAAGATGTGGCTCATCAAACCCGTGCCGCGCGTCATCGTGAGGAACTCGCCCTGGAAGCCGATCAGGCCGCGGGCCGGCACGCGGTACTCGAGTCGTGCGCGGCCGTTGCCGTCGACCACCATGTCGGTGAGCTCGGCGCGCCGCCGGCCGAGGGCTTCCATGGCCGCGCCCTGGTGAGCCTCCTCGACGTCCACCGTGAGCGCCTCGAACGGCTCATGCACCGCGCCGCCGACCAGGTGCGTCAGCACCTGCGGCCGCGACACGGCGAGTTCGTAGCCCTCGCGCCGCATGTTCTCGATCAGGATCGTCAAGTGCAGCTCGCCGCGGCCGCAGACCTGGAAGACGTCAGGGGAGTCCGTATCCTCGACGCGCAGCGCGACGTTGCTCTGCAGCTCGCGCTGCAGCCGTTCGCGCAGCTGGCGGCTGGTGACGAACTTGCCCTCGCGCCCCGCGAACGGTGAGGTGTTCACCTGGAAATTCATCGCCAGGGTCGGCTCGTCGACGCGGATCGGCGGCAGTCCTTCGGCGGACTCGCTGTCGCACACCGTCATGCCGATGTTGACCTCCTCGATCCCGGTCACCGCGACGATGTCCCCGGCGAACGCCGCGTCGACGGGGTGGCGCTGCAGGCCGGTGAACGTGAGCACCTGGGCGATGCGGGCCGTGCCCCGATCCTCCTCGCCGTAGCGCAGGGCGACGGCCTGGCCGGGACGGATCACGCCACGGCGGACGCGGCCGATGCCGATGCGCCCAACGTAACTGTTGTAGTCGAGCGTGGAGATCTGCAGCTGCAGCGGCAGCGCCTCGTCGGCCGCCGGCGCCGGGACGTGCGTCAGGATCGCTTCGAACAGCGCGCTCATATCCGCGCCCGGCGCGGCGTGGTCGGTGCCGGCCCGTCCCTGCAGCGCGGAGGCATAGATCACCGGGAAGTCGAGCTGCGCGTCGCTCGCGCTGAGCTTGTCGAACAGCTCGAAGGTCTGGTCGACCACCCAGTCGGGACGGGCGCCCGGCCGGTCGATCTTGTTCACCACCACGATGGCCTTCAGGCCGAGCGAGAGCGCCTTGCGGGTGACGAATCGGGTCTGAGGCATGGGGCCGTCGACCGCATCGACCACCAGCAGTACGCCATCGACCATCGACAACACGCGCTCCACCTCGCCGCCGAAATCGGCGTGTCCCGGGGTGTCGACGATGTTGATGCGCGTGCCGTGATATTCGATTGCGCAGTTCTTGGCGAGAATGGTGATGCCGCGCTCGCGCTCCAAATCGTTGGAGTCCATGATGCGCTCGGCGAGCTTCTCATGGGCGGCGAAGGTCCCGGACTGCTTCAGGAGGCAGTCGACCAGGGTGGTCTTGCCGTGATCGACGTGCGCAATGATGGCGATGTTGCGGATGGGCTGGCTCATGGGAGGATCGCGGGGCCGAATCGGGGCCGGCTGACAAAGACTTCGAAGCATAGCAGATTATCGAATCCAGCATCTGGCTCCTTCGCCGGCGGCCGCGCCGTAGCCGCCTGACCGTCCCGGTCTAGCTGTGCCGCCCTCGCGGGTCGCGCCGGGGCGGCCCTTGCATTCGACTCACTGCGCCTCCAGTCTCAGGCCCCGATGTCGATTGCCCCGCGTCCCCGTCGCCCCGATGCTCCGCCACCGCCCGAGGGGCTGACGCTGCGCGCGTTTCTCGGCGTGTTCCGCTACAGCCGTCACGCCGTGGAGCTGGTCTGGTCGACCAACCGCACGCTCACCGCGGTGCTCGCTTCGCTGACGCTGCTGGCCGGCGTGCTGCCGGTCTCGGCGGCGTACGTCGGCGGGCGGATCGTCGATGCGGTGCTCGGAGCGATGCGCTCCGGGGGGCAGGGCCTGCACTGGGTGATTGCCCTGGTGGTGCTCGAGGGGCTGCTGATGGCCGCGCTCGCCGCGGCGCAGCGTGGCCTGTCCCTGGCGCGCTCGCTGCTGCGGGTGCAGCTCGGCCAGCGGGTCAACGAGATGATCCTAGAGAAGGCCGTGACATTGGAGCTCGAGCATTTCGAGGACTCGGAGTTCTACGACAAGCTCACGCGGGCGCGCCGCGAGGCCTCCACCCGGCCTCTGAGCCTCGTGACGCGCACCTTCGCGCTGGCGCAGCACGGTATCTCCCTGATCAGCTTTGCCGTCATGCTCGCCGCGTTCTCGCCGTGGGCCGTTCTGGCGCTGCTCGCCGCCGGCCTGCCGGCGTTTATCGCCGAGGCGAAGTTCTCCGGCGACGCCTTCCGGCTGTTCCGCTGGCGCTCGCCGGAGACCCGCATGCAGATGTACCTGGAGACGGTGCTGGCCCGGGAGGACTACGCCAAGGAGGTCAAACTCTACGGGCTCGGTCCGCGGCTGCTCGGGCGTTATCGGGACATCTTCCAGCGTCTGTACCGCGCTGATCGTGCGCTGACGCTGCGCCGCGGCGCCTGGGGCCTGCTGCTCGGGCTGGTGGCCACCGGCACGCTCTATGCGGCATACCTGTGGATCGCCCTGAGCGCGGTGCGCCGGCTGATCACGCTCGGACAGATGACGATGTATCTGGCCGCCTTCCGGCAGGGACAGGCGGCCGTCTCGGCGATGCTTGGGGCAATCGGCGGGATGTACGAGGACAACTTGTATCTGTCGACGCTCTACGAGTACCTCGACACGTACGTGCCGCCGTCTCCGGGGGCGCTGCGCCAGGGACCGCAGCCACACGACGGCGTCCGCTTCGAGGACGTGAGTTTCGCGTACCCGGGAGCCGAGGAGCCGGCGCTCGAGCACATCACGCTGCAACTGCGTCCGGGGCAGAGCCTCGCCCTGGTCGGGGAGAACGGCTCGGGCAAGACCACGCTGATCAAACTGCTGACACGGCTGTACGCGCCGACCGCCGGGCGCATCCTGCTCGATGGCGCGGACCTGGCCGAATGGGATGCGCAGCGGCTGCGCGAGCGCATCGGGGTGATCTTCCAGGATTTCGCCCGCTATCAGCTGCCGGTCGGGCACAACATCGGTGCCGGGGACGTGCAGGCCTTCGAGGACGAGGCGCGTTGGCGCGAGGCGGCCACGCAGGGGCGAGCCAGCGAGTTCATCGAGTCGCTGCCGGCCGGATACCACACACAGCTCGGCAAGTGGTTCCAGGACGGCCGCGAGCTCTCCGGCGGTCAGTGGCAAAAGATCGCCCTGTCGCGCGCCCTCATGCGCACCAGCGCGGACGTGCTCGTGCTCGATGAGCCGACTGCGGCGATGGACGCGCAGGCCGAGGCGGAGGTGTTCGAGCGGGTGCGCCAGCTGGCGCGTGAGCGCATGACCATCCTCATCTCGCACCGCTTCTCCACCGTGCGCATGGCCGACCAGATCGTGGTGCTCGAACACGGGCGCATCCTCGAGCAGGGCAGCCATGAGCAGCTGATGCACGCCGATGGGCTGTACGCACGTCTGTTCGGCCTGCAGGCGCGCGGCTACCGCTAACCGGCGGGCCGTAGAATTTTTTTATTGTTATGATAATGTGATATAAAATTCGCAACCGGTTGGCGTGACGCAGGGGGAATCATGGATTTCTCGCTCACCGAAGAGCAGCAGCTCATCATCCAGACGACCCGGGATTTCGTCCGCCGGGAGCTCTGTCCGCACGAGGCCGAGGTCGAGGCGACCGGCCGGCTGCGGCCTGAGCTGCACGAACAGCTCAAGGCCAAGGCGATCGGCGCCGGGCTGTATGCGGCCAACATGCCGGTGGAAGTCGGCGGCGGTGGGCTCGACCCGGTCAGCTGGGTGCTGTACGAGAAGGAGCTCGGGTACACCAGCTACGTGCTGCACTACGCCTGCGTCGGGCGGCCGTCGAATATCCTCCTCGCCTGCCAGGGCGAGCAGCGCGAGCGCTATCTGCTGCCGACCGTGCGCGGCGAGCGAACCGAGTGCTTGGCCATGACCGAACCGGGCGCCGGCTCGGACCTGCGCGGTATGAAGACGACCGCGCTCATACAGGGCGATGAGCTGCTGATCAACGGCACCAAGCACTTCATCAGTCACGCCGATCACTCCGACTTCGTCATCCTGTTCGCCGCCTCGGGCGAGGAGCATACGGCGCGCGGTCCGCGCCGGCGCATCACCGCGCTGCTGGTCGACATGGGCACGCCGGGCTTCGAGGTGCTGCCCGGCTACCAGAACGTATCGCACCGCGGCTACACCAACAGCATCCTGCGCTTCACCGACTGCCGCGTGCCGAGGTCGGCTGTGCTCGGGGAATTGCACCAGGGCTTCGAGGTCGCCAACACGTGGCTCGGCGCAACGCGCCTGCAGGTGGCGGCGGGCTGCCTGGGGCGCGCCGAACGGGCGCTCGAGCTCGCCAAGCGGTGGGCCGTGGACCGGGTGCAGTTCGGCCAGCAGATCGGTAAGTTCCAGGGCGTGGGCTTCAAGCTCGCCGACATGGCCGTGGAGCTGCGCGCCGCGGAGCTGCTGACGCTCGAGGCGGCCTGGAAGCTCGCTCAGGGCACGGCCGCCGAAATGGATATGGCGATCGCCAAACTGAAGGCGACCGAGATGCTCGCCATGGTCGCGGACGAGGCGCTGCAGATTCACGGTGGCATGGGCCTGATGAGCGAGCTGCCGCTCGAGCGCATCTGGCGCGATGCGCGCATCGAGCGCATCTGGGACGGCACCAGCGAGGTGCAGCGCCACATCATCTCGCGCTCGCTGCTGCGTCCCCTCGGGGGGTGAGTGGGCCGCGTCGGGCCGCTCAGCGACCCTGCCAGCGCGGCGGGCGCTTCTCGGAGAACGCGCTCGCGCCCTCCTTCAGGTCCTCCGAGCGCAGCACCTTCTGCACCGCGTCGAGGCTGTCGTGCAGCTCGAATGCCGGATGCTCCGCGACCATCTCGCTGTGGCGCAGCAATTGCTTGATCGCCGGGAACAGCAGCGGGGGGCCGGCGGCGAGCTGACGGGCGATTTCACGCGCTTTGGCGAGCGCCTCGCCGCTCGCCACCACGTGGTTGACGAGCCCCCAATGCTTGGCTTCGGCGGCGTCCATCCACCGGCCGGTCATCAGGAACTCCACCGCCACGTGATAGGGAATGCGCCGCCGCAGCTTTATCGTGCCGGCATCTGCCAGCACCCCGACGTTGATTTCGGGCAGCGCGAATCGCGCGTGATCCTCCGCGACGATGATGTCGCAGCCGAGCATGATCTCGAAGCCTCCGCCGCAGGCAATGCCGTTGATGGCGGCGATGAGCGGCTTGTCGAGATTGCGCGGATGGTTCAATCCGCCGAAGCCGCCGCTGCCCCAGTCCGAGTCCGAGCGCTCCCCGCCGGCGGCCGCCTTGAGGTCCCAGCCGGCGCTGAAGAACCGGTCGCCACCGCCCGTGACAATCGCCACGCGCAGCGCCGGGTCGTCGCGGAACGCGCTGAACACGTCGTTCAACCGGCGGCTGGCCGGCAGGTCGATCGCATTCGCCTTGGGCCGATCGATCGTCACCTCGAGCACCGCGCCGTCGACGGCTGTGCGCACGCCCGCCGCCTCGTTGACTTGAACCATATCAGGACTCCTCACTCAGACGGACCAACGCATCGACCGCGACGGCGCCGAGGCCGGCAGGGCGGACGATGACCGGGTTGAGATCGAGCTCGAGCAGCCGCTCGAGATGATCCTGCGCGTAGCGCGCGCAGGCGAGCGCCGTTTCGATGAGCGCCGGCACATCGGCGGCCGGCCGGCCGCGGTAGCCGGCGAGCAGCCGCGCGACCGCAAGCCCGCGGACCGCGCGTTCGATGCGCCCGGCGGTGAATGGTGGCAGCAGCACGACGGTGTCGGCGAGCAGCTCGGCGAGTACACCGCCGGCGCCAAGCAGCAACACCAGCCCGAACTGCCGGTCCAGCGTAATGCCGACGAGCATCTCGGCGACCCCGTCGTCGATCATCTGCTCGACCAGCAGCTCATCCGAAAGCAGCGCCAGCCGGCCCGCCGCCGCGGCGGCCTCCTGCGGGGTACGGACGTTCAGCACCACGCCGCCCACGTCCGACTTGTGCTCCAGGCTCGCGCCCGTGGCCTTGATCACCACCGGGAAGCCGAGCGCCGCCGCTGCCGCCGGCGCCTCCGCTGCAGCCACGACCTGCGACTGAGGGATGCGCACGCCATAGGCCGTCAGCGCTGCCTTGCCGGCGTGCTCGGTCAAGGTTGCGGCCCGCGCGGTGTGCGGGCCGGGTCGATCCGAACCTCGGCCCGGCTTCAGCAGGCGCACCGTCTCGCGCTCCCGCCACGCTTCGCCTACCGCGGCGGCGAGCGCGAGCGCCTCGAGCGCCTCGCGCTGCCCCTGCAACGGGGCGATGCGCGCGGCCAGGCATTGCGTGCGCACCGGCGCCGGCATCGATTCGGGCAGTGAGCTGACTAGGGCCGCGCGGGTCGCGGCGTCGCGCATCACGCCCTGGAACTCATCGATGACGTCCAGATAGCTCTTCGCGTCCGCCGCGTCGGCCGGAGGACAGTCGAGCACGAAGCCGAGCGCGTCATAGCCTGCCCGTCCGACGATGTTGAACAGCTGATTCAGGCGCGGGCGATCGAACCAGATGTGCGTGTGGAAATCGAAGGGGTTGGACAGCGTAACGCGATCGGTGAGCAGCGTGCGCAGTTCGACCGCCGATTCGGCCGGGAGTGGCGGAAAACTCAACGGCAGTCCGCGGGCGGTGTCGGCGCTCATCGCCATGTCACCCCCGGATGCGCCCATGAACAGAATCCGCCGGCCGGGCAGAGGACCGCAGGCGTGTAGCACCTTGAGCGTCTCGCACAACGTCGTCAGCGTGTCGCAGCGGGCGATGCCGCTCTGCCGGCAATAGGCGTCGAACACTGCATCGGCTCCGGCCAACGACCCGGTGTGGCTGTGCACCGTGCGCGCGGCGGCTTCCGTGCGGCCGGTCTTCACCAGTGCGATGGGCTTACCGGCCGCCCGGGCCCTGTCCACGGCGCGCGCGAATCGCTCCATGTCCTTCACGCCCTCGACGTACAGGCCGAAGGCCGTCGTGCGCTCGTCGTCCGCGAGCGCCTCGATGAGGTCCTCCAGGGCAAGCCGGGCCTGATTGCCGACGGTGAGCACGTAGCCGATCGGCAGCGAGCGACGATTGAACAGCAGATTCAGCGCAATCGTACCGCTTTGGCAGATCAGCGCGACACCGCGCTCCGGCGGTGTGCCGACGATCTGATCGGGCCACAGCGCGGCGCGGTCGAAGAAATTGACGATGCCGTAGCAGTTCGGCCCGAAGTAGGGCAGCTCGCCGGCAGCGGCACGCAGGTCCGCGTCGAGCTGTCGTCCCTCGGCCGATCCGGTTTCGGCGAACCCGGAGGCGAAGCAGACAAAGCCGCCCGCGCCGCGCCGCGCGAGCGATGCTGCGATGCCGGGCAGCTCGCGCGCCGGCGCCGCAATGAACGATGCATCAGGCGCCCCCGGCAGATCCTCCACCGAGCGGAAGTAGTGCAGGGTGGCACTGGCCGGTCGGTTCGGGTGGACGCGCCATATGTCGCCGCGGTAGCCAATGGTGCGGCAGGCCGCCGCAGCGGCGTCCGCCCAAACGCCGCCGAACAGCGCGACGCTGCGCGGCGCGAGCAGTCGCTCGAGGGCGGTTCTACCCATGATTCTCGGCCTTCATGTTATAATATTATGACTCCGATAATACGATAGCATCGCAGCGTGCGGCAAGATCCGCGGGGGGCGAGCGGATTGACAGTCGGCAGGCGACGGCCCGGCGCGCGGTGCTGTCGCCCGCGGGCCGTTCCTCGGCACACGTAAGGTTTACACTGGGGCAGGCCACAGCGCGGTGAAATCTCCAGTGCGGCTCGCGGGGAGAGCGAAAATGCGCATGAGAATGAACTCGATCCTCGGCGGTTGCGCCCGTGCGGCGCTGCTGGCGGCGGTGGTGCTCGCGCCGAGCGGTTGCGGGCATGCCGTGCCGAAGGCGCATCGCCCGCGCGTGCTTTATATATACAACTGGGCCGACTACATCGGCAAAGACACGGTCCGCGACTTCGAGGCCGAGACCGGGATCCGGGTGATCTACGACACCTACGATTCCCAGCAGACCGCGGAGGCGAAGCTGCTGGCGGGAGACTCCGGCTACGATGCAGTCGCCGCTTCGTCCGATTACTTCGCCCGGCAGATCAAGGCCGGTGTCTACCAGCCGCTGGATCGTTCGAAGCTGACGAACTGGAAGAATCTCGATCCGCACGCGCTCGCCGTCGAGGCGAAGGCGGACCCGGGCAATCGCTACGCCGTGCCCTACCTGCACAGCGTCGATGGATTCGCCTACAACATCGCGCAGATCCGCGCGCGCATGCCGAACGCTCCGGTCAACAGCCTGCGCATGCTGTTCGATCCGAATGTCGTCAAGCATTTCGCGGGCTGCGGGGTGTCCTTCCTCAACTCCCCCGAGGGTGTCGAGCAGCTGGCACTGGTCTATCTGCATCTCGACCCGAACACCACCCGCAAGCGCGACTATCTGCGTGCCGAGAAGCTGCTGCTGTCGGTGCGCCCGTATATCCGAGCGTTCGATTCCGCCGAGTACATGAACGGCCTGATCAACGGCGACTTCTGCATCGCCATGTCGTATTCCGGAGACTATTCCGTATCCGAGGCGCGTGCGCGGGCGGCGGGCAAGACGCTCGATCTGGCCTTCACCGTTCCGGTGGAGGGCGCGAACATTTCCTACGACGCTTGGCTCATTCCGGCCGGTGCGGCGCATCCGCAGGCAGCGCTCGAGTGGCTGAACTATCTGCTCAAACCGCGCGTCATCGCCGCGATCACCAACGAAATTCATTACGGCAACGATAACCGCGCGGCCAACCCTTACGTAAATCCTTCGATCCTGCACGATCCGGCCATCTATCCGCCGCCGCAGGTCGAGGCGCGGCTATTCGAGGCCAAGGAAGTTTCCGCGAAGCTCGAGCGGCTGCGGCTGCGCATCTGGATGCGTGTCACGACGGGGCTCTGAGCGCCTCGTTCGGCGCGGGGTTCGGTGGAGCCGCATTGGACTGCTCGGCGAGACGGATCTCGAGCTCGCGGTGCCGCTCGGACCGGCGCATCATCCAGCCGGCGCCGATGACACACACGCCGACCAGCGTGATGATCAACGTCGCCAGCGCGTTGACCACCGGGCTGACGCCGAGCTTGACCTTCGAATAGATCAGCATCGGCAGAGTGTTGCTGCCCGGACCGGCCACGAAGCTCGAGATGACCAGATCATCGAGCGACAGAGTGAAGCTGAGCAACCAGCTCGCCAGGATTGCCGGGGCGATCAGCGGCAGTGTGACCTCGAGGAAGGCTCGCGTCGGTCCGGCGCCGAGATCCATGGCCGCCTCCTCGAGCGAGCGATCGGCGCTGAGCAGCCGTGAGCGCACCGTCACAGTGACGTAGGCGATGCAGAACGTCACGTGCGCGAGGACGATCGTCAGGAAGCCGCGGTGGGGCCAGCCGAAGGTCTGCAGCAGCGAGACGAACAACAGCAGCTGTGTGATGCCGGTGATGACCTCCGGCATGACCAGGGGTGCTGTGACCATCCCGGTGAGCAGGAAGCGTCCCGGGAAGCGCTTGAAACGTACCAGCGCTATGGCGGCGAGAGTGCCGAACAGCACGGCCGTCGTGGAAGCGGTGACTGCGATCTCGAGTGACAGCAATGCGGCGTGCAGCAGGGTGTGCTTGTGCAGCAGTGCAAAGTACCACCGGGTCGACAGTCCGCCCCAGAGGCTAACCAGCGGCGAGGCGTTGAAGGAGTACCCGATCAGCACCACGATGGGTACGTACAGGATGGCGATTCCGAGGCACAGGGTGGTGATGCGGAACAGGGGGTAACGTCGCTGCACGGGCTCAGCTCTCTGCGTTGCGGTCGCTGAAGTGCCGGTAGGCCGCGATCGGACCGACCAGCACGATCAGGAACATGATGGCGACGGCCGAGGCGATCGGCCAGTCGTGGTTGAGGAAGAATTCGTCCCACATGACACGGCCGATCATGAGGTTGCCCGGCCCTCCCAGCAACGAGGGGATGACGAATTCACCGACCGCCGGAATGAACACCAGCATCGAGCCGGCTGCCACACCAGGCATCGACAACGGCAGCGTGACGTCGAGGAATGTGCGCCACGGAGGGCTGCCGAGGTCGGCGGCGGCCTCGAGCAGCGAGGAATCGAGCTTCTCCAGCGTCGCGAATATCGGCAGAACCATGAACGGCAGATACGAGTAGATGATGCCGATGTAAATGGCAAAATTCGTGTGCATGATGACGAGCGGATGCGAAATGATGTGCAGGCGCAGCAACACCGTGTTCAGCAAGCCGTCGTTGTCGATGATGGCCTCGAGCGCATAGACACGCAGCAGAAACGAGGTCCAGAACGGCAGGATGATGACCATCAGCAGGATGTTGCGCGTTGCCGGCCGCGCCCGTGCGATTGCGTAGGCAATCGGATAGCCGAGCAGCAGGCAGATCAGCGTCGAGCACAGGGCGGTGCGCAGTGAGAACAGATACGCGAGGACGTAGAGCCGCTCGGTGAAGATGCGTCGGAAATTGGCGAGGCTGAGGATCAGGCGCAGGTGGTGATCGGGCGTCCGCGTGAATATGTCGCTGAACGGTGGTATCCGGATCACCGAGTCGGCGAAGCTGATCTTCAGGGTGTAGAGGAACGGCACCAGAAAGAAGGTCAGCAGAAACACCAGGGGCGGCAGGATGATGAGCCAGCGCCACGGGTTTCTGGTGCGATGCATGCTCTGGGTGCTGATAATCTCCCCCTAAATCATTATGCAGGATAGACTTGCCGCCGTGTCAACCGGACGCGAAGCCGAACCGACTCCCCAGACACGCCGCACGCCGCGTATGCGCAAGCGGCAGCGGTTGATTGATGCGTGCATCTCAGCGCTGCATCTGTACGGCCCGTCGCGCACGACCGTCGAGAAGGTGGTCGCGATCGCGAATCTTTCCCCGGGAATCGTCCGCTTCTATTTCGATTCCAAGGACGCGATGCTGGTCGCCTCGCTGGCGTACCTTGCCACCGAGTTCGAGGAGCGCGTGCTCGCGGTGGTCTCCCGGCTGAAGAGCACCCCTGCCCATGCGCTGGAGCGCTTGGTCGAGCTGTATCTCGATCCGCAGATCGCCAGCCCGCGCAAGATCTCCGTCTGGTACTCGTTCTGGGGCGAGGCGAGCTCCCGGCAGGAATACCAGGACATCTGCGGCAAGAAGGACGAGGACTTCGCGCTGCTGGTGCGCGAGCTCATCGATGGCCTCATGGCTGAGTGTGGACTGCACCATCTCGACGGTGATGCGATCTCGCTGGGTCTGATCGGCGTGCTGGAGTTGCTCTGGCAGGGCTTCGCGTTTCAGAGCGAGGCCGACATCGACCGGGAGGCCGCGCGCCGCCGCTCGCTGGCCTATCTGGGCTCGGTGTTCCCGGGCGTGTTCCCCGTGGCGACCCGGACTGATGGGGCGCGTGTGGGTGGGGAACCCATCGGCCGGATCGACGGCGATCTCAACGGCTCGTTGCCCCAGGCCACGGACCGCCCCCTGCCGCCGTGGGCGTACCGCAGCGCGCCGCTGCTCGCGCTCGAGCGCGAGCGGCTGCTGCGCCCGACCTGGCAGGTGGTGGGATTGGGCGAGCAGCTGGCGCGCACCGGGGAGTATCTCAGCGTGTCCTGGCCGTGGGAGCGGGCGCTGGTGGTGCGCGGGACCGACGGACGGCTGCACGCGCTGCGCAATGCCTGCGGTCGACAGCCGCATGCTCTGGTGGAGGCGCCCTCGGGACGTCTCTCGGGCGAGTTGGTCTGTGCAGCCCATGATCTGGCCTACGATTTCACGGGCGCCCGGCTGCGCGGTGCCCCGCCGGGCGACCTGACTCGCCTCGAGTTGGCGCAGCTCGGGCCGCTGGTGCTGGTGCGCTCGCCGCTGCCCGCAGGCGTCGCCCCGGCGGCCCTGCCAGTCGTGCCGCTGGCGGTTTGGCCAAAGCTGGGCGCCGGGCCGCTCGAGACCCTGGCGGTGGCCGCCGACTGGAAGCTCATCGTCGAGCAGTGGCTCGAGCGGGAAGTGCCCGATCAATACTTTCTGTCCCCGAATCAACTGCTTGATCTCTCGGCGAACGATGCACGGCTCTTGCAGGTGGTGCCGGAGGCCCCTGGGCGCGCACGGGTGTTCAGCTTGAGACTGCGTCGCGGGCGCGGGGGGCGGGCGAGTCGTGCCAGGAGCGCGGCCAGCGCGGATCTTGCTGCGCAGCTCGCCATCGCGGAGTCGACGCAGCGCGGTATCGAGACGCTGCCGATCGAGCGGGAGCCGAGCGCTCCGGCCTCGCCGGCGCTGCGGCGGTTTCGCGGCTTGGTGGCCATGCTCTTGCCGCTCCTCGGTGCGACGCGGAGCGGCGCGGGCTAGGCGAACCGTGCCGGGGCGCGAGGCTCGCGCACTTCCGGGATCCGTTCGCGCAACAGATCGTGGAGCTGCAGCATGCAGCCCTCGAGCTGCGAGAGCGGTCCGGGCTCGTAGGAGCGCGAGCCGAGGCCGCGCTGCACACGCAGGCAGAGCGACTCATCCTCGCGTTGCACCTGGCGGTTGATGCGCGCGCCCAGGTAGCGCAGGGCGCGCATCTCGCGCCGTCCATCCGGATGCGCAAAGCTGCCGCCACGGATGGTGCATTTGCCCGGACCGCGCGGCAGAACCTGAAAGAAGTCCATCTGATCGGGAAAAATGTCGATGCCGAGGTTGGGCAGCGCGCTGTAGAACATCCAGCGGCTGCGCATCGGCGGTGGCAGATCGGTGCAGGTCGTGCCGACGAGCCGCTGGTAGAGCCGCTCCGACCAGAGGCGTGAGGGCTGCTCCCGCAGGTGACTGATGCCGCGCGCGACGCCGCCTGGCAGCACCCTCTGGTCCTGGTAATCGGGCGTGAACATGCGCTGCAGGCCCGGGTGTCCGAGCGGCACGTGGTAGGACTCGAGGTAGTTGTCCATGGCGATCTTCCAGTCGCAATCCCAATGCTCGATGTACAGCGGGCCGAGCGGCCGCATCTCCCCGATGCGGTAGGGCGTGAGCTCCGCGGCGAGTGTGCCCCAGGCGTCCTCGACGGACGGCGGATCGCCGGTGAGGCACACGAACACGAATCCGAACGCCACCTGAGTGCGCACCGGCTTCAGGCTCCATTGCGAGCGATCCAGGTCCGGGAAGCTCTCGCGCTCAGAGACACCCTTGAGCTCACCGTTCAGCCGGTAGGTCCAGCCGTGGTACGGGCAGACGATGTGGCCGGAGCAATGGCCCGTGCCCTCGAGCAGCCGCGCGCCGCGATGCCGGCAGACGTTGTGGTAGGCGTGAATCTGCCCGTCGGCAGCGCGTAACACGACCACCCCGTTGGTGCCGAGCTCGAAGGTCGCGAAATCGCCTGGTTTCGCCACGGCGCTCAGGTGGCAGGCGACCTGCCAACTCGGCTCGAGAATGCGCTCGAGTTCGAGGCGGCTCATCTCGGGATGGTTGTAGGCCCAGGCCGGCAGGGCGCGCGGCGAGGTTGATGGCGGGCAGGTCCGGGCTGCGGCGGGCGCGTTCATGGGAAGCCTCGAACTCATAAATTATATGAGTCTATAATTGTAGCTCATAAAACTATATAATCATATAGACAGCCTGCGGGGCCGGTGCTACCGTGCGAGCACCACGGGCGAAGGAGAGTGCGTATGTCCCGAGTCCTCGATAAGAGCCATGCCCACTACCGCCGGGCCCTGAGGCGACTGCCGCTGGGCGTCGCCTCGAATTTCCGCTTCTGGGGCGAGGAGCGCACGATCTACATCAAGCGCGGCCGCGGCGGACGCATCGTCGACATCGACGACAACGAGTACGTCGATTACCGTCTCGGCTACGGTCCGGCGATTCTCGGCTACGCCGATCCGCGTGTGGACGATGCGGCGCGCGAGGGGATAGAGGTTGGCGGGGTGTTCGCGCTGTCCACTGAGCGCGAGTACCGGGTCGCCGAACGCATCGCCAAGATGGTGCCCGCTGCCGAGCTCGTGCGCTTCTCCAACTCGGGGACCGAGGCGGTGATGGCCGCGCTGCGCCTGGCCCGCGCTTACACCGGCAAGGACGATTACGTGATCCTCGAGGGCAGCTATCACGGGCTGTTCGACGCGGCCATGTGGTACACGCCCATGGACAAGTGGTCGCAGGTCGGCGATCCGGAGGTCTATCCGTACAGCCAGGGCGTACCGCTCAGCACCCGCAGCTTCGCGCATTTCGTGCAGGCGAACGATGCCAACCAGCTCGAGGACGTCTTCAAGCGTTACGCCGGCAGAATTGCCTGCCTGCTGATCGAGCCCATCATGGGCAACTGCCTCGGGATCGCGGCCGACCCGCTCTACATGCGCGCCGCGCGCGAGCTGTGTGACCGCTACGGTGTATTGCTGCTGATCGACGAGGTGAAGACCGGATTCCGCGTTGCGCGCGGCGGTGCGCAGGAACTCTACGGCGTGCGGGCCGACCTGTGCACGTTTGCCAAGGCGCTCGCCAACGGCTATCCGATCTCGGTGCTGGCCGGGCGCGAGGAGATCATGCGCAAGATCGGGCGTGGTGTGGCGCACGGTGGCACCTACACGGCCCACTCGGTTTCGCTGGCGGCCGCGGAGCGGACGCTGCAGATTCTCGACGAGACCGACGCGCTCGAACGGATTGCCGAGTACGGCACCGCGCTGCGTCAGGGCCTGAGCGCCGTGTTGCGCGCCCGCGGAATTGCGCACAGCTTCGTCGGTCATCCTTCGATGAGCGGCCTGTACTTCGCGCAGGACCCGCCGCGCACGTACCGCGACTGGAAGGGCAGCGACTACAGCTTCTACGATGCGGTCGCCAAAGTACTGCACGACGAGCGCGTGCTGTGCGAACCGGATTCGCGCGAGCCGTGGTTCGTGTGTGCGGCGCACGACCAATCGTGCCTGACGCACACATTGACGGCCTTCGAGAAGGCCGTCGATGCCACCCTGGATGCGCAGAACCGATCCCGCCAGGCCAAAGCATGAGCGATAGCTCGGCGCCCGCCTCAGGGATGGCGTGGCGCTCGCCCCGGCGGGAGCCGCATGACGTCATCGTGGTGGGCGCCGGGCACAACGGGCTGGTGGCAGCCTGTTACCTGGCCCGCGCCGGCCTGAACGTGCTGGTGCTCGAGCGCAATCCGTACATCGGTGGCGCGGCGGTCAGCCGGGAACTGTACAGCGGCTTCAAGTACTCTAATTGCTCGTACGTGTGCAGTCTGCTGCGCACCGAGATCATCCGTTCGCTGGACCTGCCCGCGCACGGCCTGCAGATCATCCCCTACGAGGGCGGCTGCACGTTCATGCGCGACGGCGGGCATCTGGCGCTCTACGACAACCACGATGCGCTGCGGCGCGAGATCGCGCGACACTCGCACAAGGATGCCGAGGCCTACGACCGGTTCGTGCGCGACATGTTGCGCCACTGCCGGTTCATCAAGCCGCTGCTGCTGCGCGCTCCTCCGGATCCGGCCACCCTGACGCCAGGCGGCATCCGCGAGCTGCTCGACTTCGGCCGGCATCTCTACGGCCTCGGCGAGGAGCGCATGTACGACACCATGCGCCTGTTCGCCCTCAGCTGCGCCGACCTGCTCGATGAGTACTTCGAGAGCGAGATCGTCAAGGCCCATCTGGCCGGCAGCTCGATCATTGGTACGGCGCTCGGTCCACGCTCGCCCGGAACCGCCTACGTGCTGCTGCATCACTACATGGGCAGCATCGACGGCACCGTGGGCGCCTGGGGGTTCGCGCGCGGCGGCATGGGCGCGATCACACAGTCGCTCGGTGCGGCATTGCATGCCGCGGGCGGGCAGATCCGCAGCGAGGCGGCCGTGCAACGCATCTTGACGCACAACGGCCGCGCGGCCGGTGTGGTGCTGGCGAGCGGCGAGGAGATTCGGGCCCAGGTCGTTGTGTCGAACCTCGATGTGCGCCGCACGTTTCTCGAGTCGATGGATCCGGCGGATCTGCCCGATGAGTTCCTCGGCCAGGTGCGCAAGTTCAAGATCCGCGGCTCCTCCGGCAAGCTCAACATCGCCCTCGACGCTCTGCCGAGCTTCCCCGCCATCCCGGCCGGCTCGCCGTGCACGCGCGGCGACATGCACATTACCGACACCATCGAGATGCTTGAGCGGGCGTACGACGACTGGAAAGAAGGACGCTGGTCGCAGCGGCCGTACGTCGACATGCTGATCCCGACGCAGATCGATCCGACCATGGCGCCGCCGGGCAAGCACTACATGTCGGTGTTCGTGCAGTACTGCCCCTACGAGCTCGCCGACGGACCATGGACGGAGGAGCGGCGCACGGGCTTCGGCAGGACCGTCATCGATGCCATCGCCGCGCATAGTCCGAACTTCAAGGATCTGATCCTGCACGCCGAGATCCGCACACCCTGGGAGCTTGAGCAGGAAGTGGGGCTCACCGAGGGCAACATCTTCCAGGGCGAGCTGACGTTCGACCAGCTGTTCTTCAATCGTCCCATCCCGGGCTACGCCCGGTACCGCTCGCCCGTGCGCGGCCTGTATATGTGCGGATCGAGCACCCATCCGGGCGGTGGCGTGATGGGCGCACCGGGTGCGAACGCCGCGAGCGCGATACTCGCAGACCTGCGCCGATGAGCGGCTCGTGTTACGACGCGATCGTCATCGGCGCTGGCCACAACGGGCTGGTCTGCGCGGCGTACTTGGCACACGCCGGAAGATCCGTGCTGGTACTCGAGGCCGCCGAGCACGTGGGAGGCGCGGCGGCGACGCGGGAGTTCGCGCCCGGTTTCCGGGCTTGCCCCGGTGCGCACCTGCTGCACCTGATGCCACGGCAACTCGTCAATGAGCTCCGCCTCGCCCGTCACGGGCTGACTATGGCCGCCGAGCGCATGCCCACCTATGCGTTGGCGCCGGGCGGTGCCGCGCTGCGCATCGAGGCGGCTGCCACGGGCGTTGCCGGCGGACTCAGCGGGGCCGATGCACAGGCGCTGGCGGAGTTCCTCGGGCGCATGGGACGGCTCGCTGCCGCCCTGCAGCCGCTGCTCGAGACGGTTCCGCCGCGACTGGGTGGCGGCGACTGGCGCGACCGGCTGAGGCTGCTGCGCCTCGGGGCCAAGGTGCGACTGCTCGGGCGGCGCGACCTGCGTGAGCTGCTGCGGATCGCCGGCATGTGCGTTCACGATCTGCTCAACGAGCACTTTCACAGTCCGTTGCTCAAGGGTGCCCTCGCGTTCGATGCGGTGCTGGGCACCAATTACGGCCCCCGCTCGCCGGGCACGGTGTTCACGCTGCTGTACCGGATGGCCGCCGAGAGCGCCGCCGGCGGTGGGCTCGCGCTGCCTTCGGGCGGTGTCGGGGCGCTCTGCGAGGCGATCGAGAGCGCCGCGAGCGCCTCGGGCGCGACGGTGCGCACGGCAGCGCCGGTGGCGCGGATCATGGTGGCCGACGACCGCGCGGTCGGGGTGCAGCTCGACTCGGGCGAGCAGATCGAGGCGGACTGCGTGATCTCGAGCGCCGATCCGCGCACGACTTTCCTGAAGCTGCTCGGTCCGCAGCATCTGGATGCGGGGTTCGTGCGCCGCGTTGCGCACCTGCGCACCCAGGGGATGACAGCGAAGTTCCACGCGGCGCTCGACAGAGCGCCGAGTTTTACCGGCGTCGACGGCGTGCCGCGCGGACGGCTCGTGATCGCACCGTCGGCCGATGCGATCGAGCGGGCCTTCAACCATGCCAAATATGGTGAATTCTCCGCGCGCCCGGTGCTGGAAGTCGTCGTGCCGACGAGCAGCGACAGCCAGCTCGCGCCGGCCGGCAAGCATGTGCTCTCGGCCATCGTGCAGTACGCGCCCTATCAGCTGCGGGGTGGTTGGGACGGGCAGCGCGAGCGCTTCGCGGAGCTGATTCTCGCGACGCTGGAGCAGCACGCGCCGGGGCTGCGCGCCGCCGTCAGTGCCACTGAACTGCTCACCCCGCGCGACCTGGAGGTGCAGTTGCGCATCAGCGGCGGGAGCTGGCATCACGTGGAGCTTGCACTCGATCAGTTTCTCATGATGCGTCCGGTGGTCGGCGCCGCCCAATACGGCTCGCCGCTGCCGGGACTGTTCCTGTGCGGGGCGGGCTGTCACCCGGGCGGGGGCGTGATGGGACTTGCCGGGCGCAACGCCGCGCGGCAGGTGCTGAGGGAGGCCCGCTGAGATGCGGCACGAGAGCGAACCGCATTTCCGCCAGCCGTTGCTGCGCACCCCATTCCACGAGCGGATGCGCGCCTTCAGCCAGATCGACAGCTTCATCCCGTGGTCCGGATACAGCACCGTCGATGTCTTCACGACGATGGAACAGGAGTATTTCGCGATCCGCAACGGCGCCTCGCTCTATGACCTGACACCCATGGTCAAGTACCGGATCGCCGGGCCCGATGCGACGCGCTATCTCGACCGGCTGGTGACGCGGTCGATCGGCAAACTGCGAGCGGGTCGGGTGGCCTATGTGGTCTGGTGCGACGATGACGGCAAGTTGATCGACGACGGTACCGTTTTCCGCTTCGCCCCGAGCGAGTATCGGTTATGCACGGCCGAGCATCAGCTCGACTGGCTGCTCGACTCGAGCATCGGTTTCGACGTGCACGTCGAGGAGGTCACCGCCGGGATCGCGGCACTGGCGCTGCAGGGACCGTGTTCGTGCTGGGTACTGCGGGCGCTTGGGCTGCAGGGCATCGAGGCGCTCGCGCCGTTCGAGTTCCGGTCGTTCACGCTCGGGTCGATGTCGCTGATGGTCTCGCGCACTGGGTTCACAGGGGATCTGGGCTACGAGCTCTGGGTCGAGCCGGCGCACGCCGAGCGGCTCTGGGACGGGCTGATGGCGGCCGGGCGGGTGCGCACGATCCGCCCGATCGGTTCGCGCGCGCTCAATGTCGCGCGGCTCGAGGCGGGCTTTCTGCTGCCGAACGTCGAGTTCGTGTCGAGCGTGCGCACCCTGCGCAGCGGCACGGCCCGCTCGCCGCTCGAGCTCGGTCTCGAGTGGCTCATCGACTTCCGGAAGGGGCATTTCACCGGGCGCCGGGCGCTGCTGCGCGAGCAGCAGCGCGGTCCCTTGCGGCGGCTCGCCGGCCTTGATGTGGCCGGCAACAAGCCGGCGCAGAACGCGCTGCTCTATGCGAACGGCAAGGGGCGGCGCCAGATCGGCAGCGTGACCTCGGCGACATGGTCGCCCACCTGCAAGCGCAACATCGCCCTCGCCATGCTCGATACACCGCATTTTGAGGCCGGACGTCAGGTGTGGGCGGAGATTTACATCAATCGGGAGCTGGTCTGGGAGCGTCGCATGGTGCCGGCGCGGGTGGTTCAGCGGCCGTTTTTTGCCCCGCAACGGCGCCGGTTGACGCCGCCGGCGGATTTCTGAGCGATTCGCCGGACTCAACCGCAGTATGCTCGAGCCTGGATCGCTGCGAACTGGTTCGGAAAAGCACCACGGGACGCTATCTTGACGAACAACGGGCTGAAGGCGGACAGCGGTCGGCCGTGGATGGATCCGAGCGCCAAGCCGCAGATCGTCATCGACGCGGTGAGCAAGACATTCGGCGTGGTCAATGCCGTCGACAACGTCAGTCTGAACATCTACCAGGGCGAGATGTTCGCGCTGGTCGGCTCATCCGGGTGCGGCAAGACCACGCTGCTGCGCACGCTCGCGGGATTCGAGCGCCAGACGAGCGGTCACATCAGCATCGACGGCGTCGAGATGAGCGACGTGCCGCCGCACGAGCGGCCCGTCAACATGATGTTCCAGTCGTACGCGCTGTTTCCGCACATGACCGTGGAAAGCAACGTGGGCTACGGCATCCGCCGCTTCCGCATCGATCGCGCGGAGCGCAAACGGCGCATCGAGCAGGCGCTCGAGATGGTGCAGCTTGCGCATCTGGCGCAGCGCAAGCCGCATCAGCTCTCCGGCGGACAGCGCCAGCGCGTGGCGCTGGCGCGCGCGCTTATCCGTCGACCGAAGGTGCTGCTGCTCGACGAGCCGCTCTCAGCGCTCGATAAGAAGCTGCGCGAGAAGACCCAGTTCGAGCTGATGGACCTGCAGCACGAGGTCGGCATCACTTTCGTCGTGGTCACGCACGATCAGGACGAGGCCATGGCGCTGTCGAGCCGCATTGCCGTGATGGATCGCGGCAAGGTTGTGCAGGTCGGTACGCCCTCGGAGATCTACGAATTCCCGAACAGCCGCTTTGTTGCCGATTTCGTCGGTACGACAAATCTGTTTGAGGGCACGGTGACGGCCGTCGAGACCGGTCTGGTGCGGGTCCAGTGCAACGAGACGGGCGGTGAGCTGCTGGTGGATGACGTCGGTCGATTCTCTCCGCGGCAGCGCGTCTGGGTGGCGCTGCGGCCGGAGAAGATCCGCCTCGGCAAGCAGCCCCCCACAGGAGAGCGGGTCAACGTCCTGCGGGGCGTCGTCTGGGAGCTCGGCTATCTGGGTAAGACGTCGACCTATCAGATCAAGATCCCGAGCGGCAAGCTGGTGACGGTCCAGGCGCAGAACGAGCGGCGCACCTCGGAATGGGCGATCGACTGGAACGACGAGGTCTACGTCAGCTGGCAGGCAGACGGGGCGATCATTCTGCAGTCATGACGGCCGCAGGGCGTGCCGAATGGACCTCGGCCCGGGGTCTGTCCTCGCGGCGCGGCAGGCGACGGCGCCATGGCGACGCGCGGAAGCTCGGTTCAGACGATCACGCGGTCGCGGCGCGGGGATGGCAGGTCGGGGAGCGCATCGAGTTCCCGGCCGGCTTTGTGTCCCGAGTACACCGCGTGGGCAATGAGGGCGGGCTGCAGGCAGTCGCCGATGCGCTGGATGCGCGGTGCGGATTCCTCGGTGTCCGCGACCAGTTCGCGGTAGAGGGCATCGTCGGGCTCGCGCGAGGTCACCAGGACCAGCGTCTCGGCGGGGTGGGCCCGCACCGCGGCGGTGTAAATGCATTCCAGCGAGACGCTCGCGCCGTCGAATCCCGCTACGCAGGTGTCGACGATGATCTCGATGCCGAGCGCCAACATCTGCCGCTGCGTCGCGTCCTGCTCTCCCGTGTAGTGGCTCCAGGCGCCCGCCCGACCTTCGGTGGTGACGTAAGTGACGCGGGCCCCGGCCTGCGCCATCCGCAGGGCGAGAACCGGCCCCATGTAATAGTGATCGTCGTCGAAGAGCGTGACTGACCCGCTGGGCTCGGCCCCGGCCATCAAGTCATCGGGCGTGAGCACCGCCGGCGTGTGCAGCGGGGCGAGCGGCGCGGCGTGCCACCGTCCGACGCCGTTGCGACGCCAGCGCGCACCGGTCGCGATGAGCACATGCTCAGCCTGGAAATCACGCACATGCTGGGCAGACACCCGGTTGCCGAGGTACAGCGACACGCCGGGCAGGCGCCGTATCTGGCCCAGACGATAGTCGCGCACGCGCGCCCATTCGGCGAGGCCGGGCAGACGGCTCTCGAGCGTCACACGACCGCCGGGCTCGCCGGCCGCTTCGGCCACGGTCACCGTGTAGCCGCGCTTGGCGAGCACGTGGGCGGCCTCGAGCCCGGCGGGGCCGGCGCCCACGATCAATACGGAGCCGCCGCGGCCGGCGGGGATCTTCTCGGGGTGCCAGCCGCTGCGCCATTCCTCGCCCATGGTGGGGTTTTGCGTGCAGCGCAACGCAGCGCCGCGGTAATTGTGCGCATAGCAGATATTGCAGCCGATGCACTCGCGAATGTCCTCGATGCGGTCTTCGCGGATCTTGCTGGGCAGGAACGGATCGGCAATCGAGGGTCGGGCGGCGCCGATGAAATCGAGTATGCCGCTGCGGATCTGGCGCACCATGTTGTCCGGCGAGGTGAACCGTCCGACGCTGACGACGGGCTTGCCGGTGAGCGTCCGCACGTAGGCAACCTTGGCTTCGAGCGAACCCTCCTTGACGAATCTGGAGCTGGCCATCTCCTCGCCGTAGTAATCCGCAACGACCACGTCCCACAGGTCCGGCAGGTGACCGACCATCCCGAGCACGTCCCGCGCCTCATCGCCGCTCAGGTGCGCCTCGCCGTGGCCCTCGGCGGAAAACCGCGCCGCCACCGCGCACCGGTCGCCGACCGCCGAGCGGGCTTCCTCCAGCAGCTCGCGAAACAGCCGGGTGCGGTTCTCGAGCGATCCGCCGTACTCGTCACTGCGGTCGTTGAGCGTCCGGGAGAGAAACTCCGATACCAGGTAGCCGTGCGTCGGATAGACGTAGATCACATCGAAGCCGGCGGCCCGGGCGCGCCGCACCGCCTCCAGGTGCCACTGCCGGAAGCGCCGGATGTCGCGCCGGTCCATGCGTGCCGATTGAATCGGCTCGCAGCGACTCGGCATCGAGCGGACCCCGATGCTCGGCACCCGGCTGGCCAGGTTCGAGACGTAGCTGCCGCCGTGCCACAACTCGATTCCGGCGAGGGCGCCGTGTTCGTGCACGGCATCGGCCATGGCGACCAGATTGTGCTGGTCACCGTCGTCCCAGAGCGCAGCAGACGGATAGGGCTGATCGTCGGAGCTCGGGTGGATCGAACAATACTCGGTGCACACCACCGCCCAACCGCCCTCGGCCTTCATCCCGCGCATCGCATTCAGCGTCCGGGGCAGAGCGGCGCCCATGCCGGTGCAGTGCGGCACCTGGAAGAAGCGATTGCGCGCCGTCAGGGGGCCGATGCGGACCGGCTCAAACAACGTGTCGTAACGGGATGGGGCGTTCACGGAGGCTCCGCTGCGTGCCGTCGGCCGGCATTGATCTTTGTCGCCTCGAGCAGGCGACGGTATGCGCTTCAAACTATATGTATATATAATTACTCTGACAAGACTTATATAATCGTATACAAGGCCCGCTCGCGCGGACCATTCAAACCACGGTGGATCGTCTCGATGCCCAACGACACCCGCGCCGCACGCCGCCCCAGAAGACAACCTGTCCGCGCGTCCGAGGAGCCACCGGCGGATCCGGGGCTGCATTTCGGTGCGACCGCCCCGTACGAGCCGGTACCCGGGGAATTCGCCACGCAGCTGATCGAGGGAGCGCTCACGCTGATGCATGACTGCGGCGTCGCGTTCGATCCCGCCACATCGGCAATGAGCCTGTTCCGCGAGGCCGGTTGCGATGCTTCGGCCGACGGCATCGTGCGCTTTCCGACGCAGGTGGTCTGGGACGCGCTTGCCTCGAGCGCGAAGTCCGCGAAGCTCTGGGACCGACCGGGCCGGCGCTGCATCGAGCTCGACGACCGGCACACCTGGTTCATGCCGGGCATGACCTGTATCAAGGTCTTCGACCTCGATAGCGGCGAGCCGCGCGCGAGCAATGGCGAGGATCTCGCGCGGGTGACGCGCGTCGCCGACGCGCTACCCAACATCGATGCGGTCTGTGTGGCGGTGAAGAACGTGGCCCGCTCGGATATCCATGGCGAGATTGAGGAGTTCGCCATCATGGCGGCGAACACGACCAAGCCGCTGGAGTATCTGTGCGAGAACGCTGAATCGCTCGACCCGGTGTTGGAGATGGCGGCGGCGATACGCGGTGGCCGCGCCGCGCTGTTCGACAAGCCGTACTTCCTGCAGATCATCACGCCGCTGCCGCTCAACTATCCGCGTGCGCACGTCGAACAGCTGCTCAAGTGCGTCCAGGCGGGCGTGCCGGTGAGCGTCGGAACGCTGCCCATCGGCGGTGCCTCCACGCCGATCACGACGGCCGGCTGCATCGTGAACAGCCTCGCCACGGATTTCGCCGGCATGGTTCTGGCGCAACTCGTTCGCCGCGGCGCATTCTGCATCGGCAGCTCGGACGTCTCATTCATGGAGCCGGCCACCGGCGGGATCGGCAACTTCGCCCAGGCCTCGCTCGCGGACATGCTCATGTGCCAGGTGCGCCGCCGCCTAGGACTGCCGTGCTTCACCGGTGCGGGTGGGCACAGCGGAGCGCGCCGCTTCAATCAGGACGCGGTGGCCGAGATCGCGCTCGGCATGATGCAGGCTTTCTACAGCCGTCCGGCGACACTCGATTATCTCGGTTCGATCGATCAGGGCCTGACGTTCTCCTTGCACGCGTTATGTCTGTGCGATGACCTGGCCGGCCTGCTGCGCACGCTGTGGCAAGGGCTGCCGATCGACGCCGAGTCGATCGGTCTGGATCTCGCACGTGAAGTCGGTGCGCGCGGCAACTACCTCGGCCTTGCGCACACCGCTGCACACTGCCGGGAACACCTGTGGGAGAGCCGCTATTTCGGCGCGCGGCTGCCGGTGAGCAGCGGCTCGCTGCCCGATGAGGATCTCCTCGCCCGAATCGACGCCGACCTGCACAGGCTCCTCGAGCACCGAGCGGAGCCGTTGAGCGCTGCGATCGCCGGGCAGCTGATGGCTATCCGCGAGCGCTTCGCCGCATCCTACCGGCCATCGTAGTGAGCGACCGGCACACCATGTCGGGCGGTTCAGGCGTTGTGGGCCGCGCCGCCGGGGGGGGCGGCGGCAATCGCGGCGGGCTCCAGGCCGGCGTCAGCCGCCTCGGCGGCCCGCCGATCCGCCTGCAGATCCAGGGACCGGCAGGAGATGATGTAGGCGCCGGCCGAGACGGGCAGACCGATCAGAATCGACAGATCCGCCCCGCCCAGGGCCCGCGCCACCGGCCCGGTGTACAGGCCGGTGCTGAAAAATGGCGACATGGCCAGGAAGCCGACCGCGTACGCCAGCAGTCCGTGCCAGTTCCACCGCCCGTACATGCCGTGGGGATTAAAGATCTCCCGCACGGAGTAGTGTCCCTTGCGCACCAGGTAGAAGTCCGCGAGGTTGATGGCCGTCCAGGGCGTGAACAGGTAGAGAAGAATCTCGAGCAGGTCAGAGAAGCGGGTCAGGAAGTGGCTCGAGGATTCCATGGCGATCGACGTGGAGATGATCAGCGCCGGCACCAGGCTGAGCAGCCGCTTCGCCGCGGTGCTGCGCAGGGGCTTGAATGTGTCCCAGACACTGAGCAGCGTCAGCGACGTGCCGTAGTAATTGAGCGCCGATATCGTTACCAGACCGAGCAGCGAGCCGACCAGCACCACCCTGCCGAAGCCCGGCAGCATGATGTCCGCCGCCCGTTCGAGTGCCGCCGGAACGTCCAGGTTGGGCACCACGGCGGCGGCCACGCTGCCGACCAGCATCATCCAGGTCCCGCCGATGAAGGCGCCGAGATAGGTCCACCAGAACGAGGCGCGGATACTCACCGTGTGCGGCAGGTAGCGCGAATAGTCGGAGACGTAAATCGACCAGCTCAGCTGGTAGGAGGCCGCGGCCAGCAGTTGCGTCAGGAACGGAATGAGGCGGAAATCGGCCGAGCTCCACTGCGCCGGTGGGATCGGCAGCAGCCACACCGCGCAGATCGTGAACAGCGTGAGGATCGCGATCATCAGGTACGCGAGCCCGCGCTGCGCGAGGTGGATCGAGTCGTAGCCGAATGCCGCGAGGCTCGCGGCGAGAATCGCGAAGCCGATCACGATGGTGTCGGTGCCTATCGGGATTCCGCCGAGCAGCGCGTGCAGTGCCTGCACCGCGAGCACTTGATTGAAGGCGTTGTAGCCGATGTAGCTGACCAGCGCGACGACCCAGACCAGCAGGGCGCCGACATAGCCGAATTGCGGACGGGACTGGATCATCTGCGGCAGGCCAAGCTGCGGGCCCTGTGCCGAGTGGAATGCCATGAAGAAGGTGCCGATCGCGCAACCGAGCACGACCGCGAGCGCCGACCAGAACAGGTTGCCGCCGAGGGCGCTGCCCAGCACGCCGACCGCGAGCGTGGCGAGGTGCGCATCACCCGAGAACCATACCGGCCAGAGGTGCCATACCTTGCCGTGCCGCTCGGCGAGCGGAACGTAATCAATGGAGCGTTTTTCGAGCAGCCTGGTCCTGGCCATCAGATCTTCTCCGACGCCGCACTTGTGCGACCCCACTGCGGCAAAACTGTTTATATTATGAGGTCAATATTATAAAATGGCGCCGGCGGCCGCAAGTTGCCGACGGGAGGTAATTCAAGTGACAGGCGAGAGCATGAGACGCGTCAAGACATTGGGTCTGCTGGGCACGGGAGTGATCGGGGGTGGCTGGGCCGCGCGCGCGCTGCACTTCGGCATCGACGTGATCGCCGCGGACGTGAATCCCAAGATGGAGGAGTGGATTCGCGGTGCGGTCGCGAACGCCGAGGGTGCCCTGGCGAAGCTGACCAGCGCGCCGCTGCCGCCGAAGGGCACGCTGTCCTTCACGACCGATCCGGCCGACATGGCGCGCCGCTCGGACTTCATCCAGGAGAACATCCCGGAGCAGCTGGAGCTGAAACAGAAGATGCTCGCCGACGTCAGCGGCCATGCGCCCGCGGACGTGCTCATCGCCTCCAGCACGTCGGGCCTGATGCCCTCCGACCTGCAGCGCGACATGCGCTTCCCGGAACGCTTCCTGGTGGCCCATCCGTTCAATCCGGTGTATCTGCTGCCGCTGGTCGAGCTGGTCGGCGGAAAGGCAACGTCCCCGCAGTCTCTGAAGGCGGCCGCCACGTTCTTCACCTATATCGGCATGCATCCGCTCACGGTGCGCCGCGAGGTGCCGGGTCACCTCACCGACCGGTTGCAGGAGGCGCTGTGGCGCGAGATTCTGCACATGGTCAACGACGGGGTGGCCAGCACCGGCGAGCTGGACGAATCCATCGTCTACGGCCCCGGTCTGCGCTGGGCCGGTATGGGTACGAACCTGATTTATCATCTCGCCGGGGGTGAGACGGGGATGCGGCATATGCTGCGGCAGTTCGGGCCGTGCCTCAAGTGGCCCTGGACGCGGCTCGAGGCGCCGGAGCTTACCGAGCAGCTCATCGACCGCATGGTCGAGGGGACACAGGCCCAGGCTGCGGGCCGTTCGATCCGCGAGCTGGAGCGCCTGCGCGATGATTACTTGGTGGCCATCCAGCAGGTCCTGAAGCAGTTTGACATCGGTGCGGGCTCCACCCTGCGTGCGCTCGAGGATCGGCTGTATGCCGAAAGCGCCGCGCGTGTGCAGCCCGGCGCCGCGGCCGGCGAGCGGCCGCTCGAGACGCTCAAGACCGAGGTGCGCGCCGAATGGGTCGGCCGTGACGGGCAACTGAGCGACTCTCGCTGCCTGCAGGTGTTCGACGACGCCGCGGACGCCCTGTTTCGCACGAGCGGCGCGGACGGCGCGGACCGGGGCTTCGGGGCAGTGCAGACGCATCTGATCCGCCATGCTCGGGCCGGGGCGCTCGAGCCAGTGACCGTGACCACGCAGGTGCTGGGACTGGCGGACAGCCGGGTTCATCTGTTCCACTGGCTCAGGCGCCGCAGCGACGGCCAGCTGATCGCCACCGCCGATCAGCTCCATCAGTACAGCCATGCCGCCTCGGGGGCGGCGACGCCGATCGACGCGGCAGCGCGCGCGCGCCTGCAGGCGATCCGGACCGCTCACGCCCGGCTGGCTGTTCCCGAGCAGGCCTCAAGTCATGTAGGCTTGCAGGGCAGCGGATCGCCGGGAGTGCGCTAGCGGAATGCCAAAAATAGTCGACCATGCTCGGCGGCGCGACGAAATCGCCTTTGTGGCGTGTCGAGTCGTCGCGAAGTACGGATTCGAGCAGGCGACGATCGTGCGCATCGCGCGCGAGGCCGGTTACACCACCGGCATGGTGGCGCATTATTTCGATACCAAGCAGGAAATCGTTATCGCCGCGCTGCGGCTGATCCTGCGCCGCATCGAGCACCGACTCACCCGCCCGCCGGATGCGGGCGGGGAGCCGGACCTGCTTGCGCTGCTTACCGAGGCCCTGCCTATCGATGCAGCGCGGTTCACCGAGTGCGCTTTCTGGACCGCCTTCTGGGGTCAGGTGGCGGCCGACAAGCGCCTCAAAAGCATCAACAGCCGGATGCATCGCGCCTACATGCAGCTGTTCGAACGCTGTCTGGCGCGCGGCTGGCCGCAATGGTCGAGTTGGTCGCCCGAGACGCAACAGCGCGTACTGCGTTCGGTGGTCACCTTCCTCAATGGCCTCACCGCCAGCACCGTGGCGAGCCCCGGGGACTGGCCGGCGGCGCGGCAGATCGAGCAGCTGCGCCTGCACCTGTCCATGGTGGAGACCTGGGCCGACCACGCCGCCCCAGACGGGACCGGCAAGCGGGTCCGCACGAGGCGCTAGCGATTGTCCGACCGGCAGGGCGCTTGGGCCCCCCTTTGGCGCCTGGCGCCACCCTGAAAATCGGGCACTCACCGGCGGTCGCGTCAATACCCGCTGGAGCCGCCCGGCGCGAAACCCATGCCCGGGCGACTGTGTGGCGGTAGGCCATCCCTGGCCTGCAACTGGGGCGCCCGCGATCAGAATGACAGTGAGCGCGAATACTCGATGGTCACGGTCGCCGGACGCATGGTGGCGACCTCGGGAATGACCACCCCGGTGGCGCTGTACTGCGCGTAGCCGACGTAGCCGAGATCCCCGAGGTTCGGCTTGGCGTTGGTGAGATTGGTGCCATTGAGAGAGAGCTCCGAGCGTCCCCAGTCAATGCCGATGCGCGCGCCGACCAGCGAGAAGCTCGGCCGCGTCGCGATCGCACCTGCTCCGCCGTTCAGCAACGACTCGCTGCTGTCGGTGTAGCTGTAGTCGGCCGACACGAAGCCGCTCACGTTGTCGGTGAGCGCATGGCGGTAGATGCTGCCGGCGCTCGCCGTCCAGGCCGGCACACCCATGATCCGCGAGCCGGGTGAGAGTCCCACCAGGCCGAGCGCGCCCGGATTGGTGATGTCGGTCGCCTCGTAACCGAGTCCGAGCCGCACCTGCAGCTGCGGCAGCACGTAGCCCATGGCCTCGAATTCCGCACCGTCGATCTTGGCCTTGGCGCCGTTGATCTCGAAGTATGCACCGCACGGCAGCGCCACCTGCTGCTGAATGTTGTTCCAGTCGATGTGGAAGCCGTCGGCGGTGAGCAGCAGTTGCGGGTTCTGCAGCTGCACCTTGGCGCCCGCCTCGTAAGTCCAGAGCGTGTCGGACTTCAGATGCGTGATGTCGTTGACCGGCAGGTTCGGCTCGGCGCAGAAGGGCAGGGATGCCTGGGCGTTGCCCGCTCGGAACCCCTTGGACGCCGACACGTACAGCATAGTGGCCTGGTTCGCCTGGTAGGACAGTGCGAACTTCGGATCCGTGCCGTTCTGGCTGTTGCTCTGCGGATCGCTCGGCGTCGGGCCGAAGTTCATGAAACCGTTGGCCGTGTAGTCGCTGTGCTGCTTCAGCCAGTACTGACGCGCGCCCAGGGTCAGGGTGAACTTGTTGAGGAACTTCCAGTAGATCTGACCGAAGATCGCGTAGTCCTTCTCACTGCCGGGGTTGCGCTGCGTCCAGATCAGATCGTTCGGCCACGGGCCGACCACCGTGTTGTTCGCCGTCGCCGCCACGAGGCCCTGTGCGTTGGTCGGCGGAATCCAGAACAGCGCGCGCGAGTTCGACACGAACACGCCGAACGTGCCGCTCACGCCGTGGATCGGGTCGAAGGAGAAGCGTGTCTCGCTGTTAATCTGGTTGAAGTAGTGCTCGCCGTTCCAGAGGAACGGCTGCGCCGGCAGGCCTGAGACCTGATAGTACGAGCTGAAGATCTGCTGGGTGCCGTACGTCGAGTCCTCGATGTCCTGGGTATGGCGGTGGAAGTAGCTGGTCGCCGACACCAGATTCCAGCCGTGGCCGCGGTATTTCAGCTCCAGCGACGATGTCGCCCACCGGTCACTCGCCTTGGGCTGTACGTTGAAGGCGCGATTGAGCGTGTAGACGGGGGTAAAGGCAGGCAGGGGCGCGAACGTCGCCGGGAAGCCGTGATCGTTCTGCTCCTGCGCCATGATGCGCAGCGTGGCTTTGAACCGTGATGTCACGGCCCACAGCGCCGTGACGCTGCCGCCGTACGTGGTGATGGCCCCCTGGTTGCCGACGCTGGTGCGCGGGACGCTCAGGAAGGGGTCGGTCACGCCGGGGCTCGATGGATTGGGATACGTGCGCGTGAGGTATCCCGCATCGTGATTGGCAAACGCCACGATGCGCACGCCGAGCGTGTTGCGCACGATCGGCAGGTTGATGATCGCGCTGCCGCCTTCGTCCGGACTGCCGCCGCCGGAGGTCGCGCCGCCGTGCACCGTGAAGTGCAGCGTGCGTCGCTTCAGGTTCGGCTGACGCGTGACGATCTTGATGTTGCCACCGAGGGAGCTCTCGCCATAGAGCGTGCCCTGCGGGCCCTTGAGGACCTGGATGTTGGCGATGTCGACGATGCGCGGGTCGACGGAGCTCGGCAGCGGCGTGTCGTCGATGTAGAAGCCGGTGGCGCCGGAGGTACCGAACAGGTTCTGCCCGGTGATGCCGCGAATGGCGACCGTGCGCGAATCGGCGATGCCGGTCGGGCCACCGCCGTAGGAGAACGACAGGTTCGGGGTCATCGCCGCGTAGTCGTCGAACGACTTGATGTGAAAGTCGTGCAGCGCCTGGGAGGTGAAGGCGGTGATGCTCTCCGGGACCTTGGCGAGCAGCTGGCGGCGCTTCTGCGCGGTGACGACGATTTCCTGCAGGTTGTCGGGCCCGCCCGCCCCGACGGTGGGCGTCGCGCTCAGGCCGGCCGCCCGGATCGGGCCGCAGGCGCCGGCGCCGGCGATGAGCAGGACGGCGAGCGGCACGGGGTTGCGTCGCGTCGGCTGGTGGACTTTCAACGTCATGGCGTGAGTCTCCGCAATGAGGGCAATAGAATCGGGGAGCGAGCGCCGCTTAGCCGGTAGCCGCATAGCGGCTCACGTTGGCGGCAGGATTGAGAAACGCGTTGATCACGGCGGCGCAGCCGCGCGGGTCTTCCCAGAATGGGTTGTGTCCCAGCCCGGGGAATATCACGACCTTGGCGTGTGGCAGGGCGCGCTCGAGAGAGCGGCGCATCGGCGGCAGCATGATCGGATCCTTGCTGCCCCAGATGAGCAACGTCGGGGCCTTCAGCTCCGGGAGGGTTCGGACGAGATCGTTGATTGCATCGTTGCTCAACCCCTGATTGAGTACCGCGAGCCACACCTGCAGCGGAATGGCCGCGGCGTTGCGTCGTTCGCGCCGCAGGAAGCGCCGATCGACCGGGGTGGGTGAGGACCACCACGCGCGCATGAATTTCGAGTCCGGGTTGAGCGGTTCCTTCAGCCGGCGGATCTGCGCTTCCCAGTCGTACTGGGGCTTGCCGTCGATGTTCTTCGGGGGCGCCGAGGCCGTCGAGGAGATGAGGATCACCCGCTGGGTGCGCTGCGGCCAGTTCTCTGCGAAGGTCTGCGCGACGATGCTGCCCAGGGAATGCCCGACGATGTCGGCGCGCCGCACGTGCAGCGCATCGAGCAGCAGCTTCACATCGTAGGCGAAGTCGTAGCGCGTGTAGCAGCACTCGGGTTTACTCGAGCTGCCGTGACCGCGCAGGTCGGGCAGGATCAACCGGAAGTGCCTCGAGAGGTACGGCACCAGGGACGCCCAGTCGAGGTCGCTGTCGGTGTAGCCGTGGATCAGCACCACCGGCGTGCCGTCGCGCGGACCGAGATCGACGTAGGCCATGCGAATGCCGTCGGGCAGCGCCACGCTCCGCCGCGCCGCATCGAGCGGGTGCAGGTGGATGCGCGGCGGTGCTGCCTGGGCGGCGGCGAGGCAGACCGCCAGGGTGAGCGCCGCGGCGCTCGCCCACCGGGTCAACGCGTGAACGGTGTGTCTCATGTCCGTCTCCTCAGTTCCATGCGGCGTGAGCCGGGGCCGGCCAGCGGGCCCGGCCACCGTGCGCGGAAGCGCTCGATGGTTTGGGCGATTTCCGGTGGGAACGGGGTCGTTGCCGGCGTCTCGCCCTGGTGCACGTGCAGCAGCAGCAGCTCGGCTGTCGCGCAGGGCTCGCCGCCGCGGGCGGTGGTGAGCTCCATCCCGACCAGCATTCGCTTGGCGTCGCTGTCGAGAAGCCGCACGCCGACGGTCACCTGATCGCTCTGGTGCACTTCACGCAGATAGTTGATGTGCATCTCGAGGGTGTAGAGCGTGCAGCGCGTGCCGGCGCGATACGGTGCATCGATCCCGAGCTGATCCATCAGCGAGTCGGTTGCCTCGCTGAAGATCAGTCCGTAGTACGCGTCGCGCAGATGGCCGTTGTAGTCGATCCAGTCCGCGTTGATCGACGTGCGGTAGAGCTCGGCGGCCGCGGCCGCCGAGCTTGGCGAGACCTCTGCGGTCACTTGAGCCCCAGGCGCTCGCGCGCCGCGGCCGGCGCCATCACGCGCGCACCCATCGCCTCGATGATGGCGCGTGCCCGTTCCACCAGCTGGGCGTTGCTCGCGTAGACGCCGCGGCTGAGATACAGGTTGTCCTCGAGTCCGACGCGCACGTTGCCGCCGAGCAGCACCGACTGGGCCACCCACGGCATCTGCATGCGGCTGATCGCAAACGAGGTCCAGACGCTGTCCGGCGGCAGAGTGTTGACCATGGCGAGCAGGTGGCCGACGTCGGCCGGCACGCCATAGGGGATGCCGGCGCACAGCTGGATTAGCGCCGGGGCGGGAATCAAGCCCTCGGAAACCATCTTGCGCACGAACCAGAGGTTGCCGGTATCGAACACCTCGAGTTCCGCCTTGACGCCGAGGTCGCGCAGAATTGCCGCCCCGCGGCGCAGATAGTCGGGCGTCGATATGTAGGCGCGGTTGCCGTCGCCGAAGTTGAGACTGCCGCAGTCGAGCGTGGCGATGTCGGGGCGGTACCGCCCCTCGTGGCACAGATCGATCACGTGCTGCATACGCCGTTCCTGGCTCACGAAGTCCGTGCCTGGTGCCGGGGTGTCTTCCAGGCCGTGCTCGCCGACGCAGATGTACCCGCCCATGCCGCAGGTTAGATTCACGATCACATCGACGCCGCTCTCGCGGATGCGCTTGACCACCTCGCGGTAGTGGCGCGTTTCCATGCTGAAGGCGCCGGTGTCCGGGTCACGCACGTGGATGTGCACGATGGCTGCACCCGCGCGCGCCGCCTCGACCGCGGAATTGGCGATCTGCTCAGGGGTAACCGGGCAGTGGGGACTTTTGGTGACTTTGGTGTCGTCACCGGTGACGGCACACGTAACGATAACGTCTTGGTTCATTGCGCAACCTCTGCTGGGGTCCCCGGAAGTTTTAAATATTATTGAAACCATAATTTAAACCGCCGGCGCGGCGCCTGCAATGGTCCTGTCGGTGTCGATAGGGGCGATTGACGCAACGGGTGATGGGTACCCGACCGGGGCCGCGCTGGCCATGCGAGGCGTGCCCGCGGCGGGGCTGAGATTTAACTCAATGAATAAATTGAATATTTCGGGTCGTAACGGCGGGCCGGGCGGACGTCCGAGTCAACGTCGCGCGGCCCGACCTGCTTCGAACGGGCTGCGGTACGGCCGCGGCGGTGCGGTGTGCCGCGCCGGGTGCCGGCGAGTCATGCGGGCCGCCGCTGCTGGGCGGGGGGCGCGGCCCGAGTGAGCCGCCCGGGGCTGCCGCTACCGGGGCGTCAGCACCAGCGTCGCGAGCGGCGGCAGGCGCAACGTGAGTGAGTTCGGACGGCCGTGCGAGGGAACGTCCGTCGCCAAGACCGTGCCGAGATTGCCGATGCCGGAACCGCCGTACTCGGGCGCGTCGCTGTTCAGTCGCTCGAGCCACTGACCGCCGAGCGGCACGCCCACCCGGTAATGCTCGCGCGGCATGGGCGTGAGATTGCACGCGACGAGCGCCACGTCGTGCGGCTGCTGGCCGCGCCGCAGGTACACGATCACGCTGTCGTCGGCATTGTCGCAGTCGATCCACTCGAAGCCGTCGGCGCTGAAGTCGCGTTGGTACAGCGCGGGCGTCTCGCGGTACAGGCGGTTCAGGTCTCGCACCCAGCGCCGCACGCCCTCGTGCGGCGCGTGCTCGAGCAGGTGCCATTGCAGGCTTTGCTCATGCTGCCACTCGCTCCACTGGGCGAACTCCCCGCCCATGAACAGCAGCTTCTTGCCCGGGTGGGTCCACAGATACCCGTACAGCAGGCGCAGGTTGGCGAACCGCTGCCAGTCGTCGCCGGCCATCTTGCCAATCAAAGAACCTTTGCCGTGCACCACTTCGTCGTGGGAGAGCGGCAGGACGAAGTTCTCGTTGAACGCATACCACAGGCTGAAGGTGATCTGGCTGTGGTGGTACTTGCGGTAGATCGGATCGGTGGCGAAGTACATCAGCGTGTCGTGCATCCAGCCCATGTTCCACTTCATGCCGAAGCCGAGGCCGCCGAGATAGGTCGGGCGCGACACCATGGGCCAGGCGGTCGACTCCTCGGCGATGGTCTGGGTCGCGGGGTGGTCACGGTACACCGCCAGGTTCATCTGCTTGATGAATTCGACCGCCTCCAGGTTCTCGTGGCCGCCGTAGCGGTTGGGAATCCACTCGCCCTCGCGCCGCCCGTAGTCGAGGTAGAGCATCGAGGCCACCGCATCGACACGCAGCGCGTCGATGTGATAGGTCTGCAGCCAGAACAGGGCGTTGCTGAGGAGGAAGTTGCGCACTTCGCAGCGGCCGTAGTTGAAGATCGAGCTCTTCCAGTCCGGATGATGACCCTGGCGCGGATCGGCGTGCTCGTACAGGTGCGTGCCGTCGAAGAAGGCCAGTCCGTGCTGGTCGGCCGGAAAGTGGGAAGGAACCCAATCGAGAATCACGCCGATGCCGCGCTGGTGCAGGTAATCGACGAAGTACATGAAGTCCTGGGGGGTTCCATAGCGCGAGGTCGGGGCGAAATACCCGGTCACCTGGTAACCCCACGAGCCGTAGAAGGGGTGCTCCATCACCGGCAGCAGCTCGACATGGGTGAAGCCCATCTCGGCGACGTGTGCAGCGACCGCTTCGGCCAGCTCCCGATAGGTCAGCGGACGGTTGTCCTCGCCGGGAACACGGCGGAACGAGCCGAGGTGCAGCTCGTAGATCGACCATGGGGCTGTGAGGGCATCGGTGGCGGCGCGTCGCTCCCGCCATGCATCATCGCCCCAGTGGTAGGCGAGATCCCAGACCACCGAGGCGGTGCGCGGCGGGGTCTCGCAGTAGAAGGCGAACGGATCGCTCTTCGCGACGGTGTAGCCTTGCTGCTGGGAGATTATGTGATACTTGTACAGCGTTCCGCGGCCGATTCGCGGCACGAAGGCTTCCCAGATGCCCGAGGAGTCGGCGCGCGGGACGAGCGGATGGGCCTGGCTGTCCCAGCCGTTGAAATCGCCGATGAGTGACACCGATGCGGCATTGGGCGCCCAGACCGCGAAGTGAGTGCCCGCGGGAACATCGGGGCTTGCCGGCAGGAGGTGGGCCCCCAGCTTCTCGTAGGCCCGCCCGTGGGTTCCTTCGCGGAACAGGTAGATGTCATGTTCAGTAAGCAGCACCCTGCGGAGTGTAGCAACTGGCCGGCGAACGCGCCCGTGGTCATTGGCCACCGCGGCGCAAGCGCTTATCGGCCCGAGCACACGCTCGGCGCCTACGAACTGGCATTGCTGCAGGGGGCCGATGCCCTGGAGCCGGACCTGGTCATGACCCGCGACGGGGTGCTCGTGGTGCGCCACGAGAACGAACTCGCCGGCACCACCGACGTGGCCCGTCACGAGCGGTTCGCGTCCCGGCGGGTCACCAAGCTCATCGACGGCGAACCGGTGACGGGCTGGTTCAGCGAGGACTTCACGCTCGAGGAGCTGAAGGTGCTGCGCTGCCGCGAGCGCATTGCCGAGCTGCGGCCCGACAACACGCGCTTCGATGGGCAGTTCCAGATCCTCTCGCTCGAGGAGATCCTGCAGATGCGCGAGCGGGTCGGCGCCGAGCGGCGTGCCCGCGCGGTGGCACTCGGGCGGCCGGCGCCCCCGCCGATCGGCCTGTACCCGGAGTTGAAGCATCCGACGCATTTCGAGGCCTGCGGCCTGCCCATGGCCGAGGTGCTCCTCGGTGTGCTCGAGGCGTACAGCCTCGCCACCGCCGAGGCGCCGGTGTTCGTCGAGTCATTCGAGCCGGGGATTCTGCGCAATCTGCGCGCGCTCGCCCCGCTGCGCCTGGTGCAGTTGATCGAGGCCGAGGGAGCGCCGTACGACGCACGCGCCGCGGGCCGGCCCGAGACGTACGCTGAGCTCAGCACGCCGGCGGGGCTTGCCGAGGTGGCTGGCTACGCCGTGGGTATCGGGCCGGAAAAATCGCTGGTGATCCCGCGCGACGAGGTAGGGCGGCTCGCGAGCCCCACGCGCCTCGTTGCAGACAGTCATCGCGAGGGGCTGGCGGTTTTTCCCTGGACGTTCCGCGCGGAGAACGCTTTCCTTCCGGCCGAGGCGCGCCGCGTCGGACCGGCGGGCGCACATGGGGATTTGGAGCAGGAAATCGGCCGATTTCTCGCCGCCGGCATCGATGGGTTCTTCACCGATCAACCGGACATCGGCGTGCGCGCCCGCGACGCATTCGTGCGTACCACCACCAGACCTTGACCTGAAGCGGATCGCCCTTGCCGGGGGCGCCTCTGCCATGGCTGCCGGCCGATTGCCGTATACTGGCGATAGGTGGGAGAGCAAGGCCCATGACCGAAATCGCCGATACGTTCGATTCTGCATTTACCAAGGCCGTCGATCTGGGCAACAAGATCGCGGACAAGGACCGTGACGCTGATCTGTGGGATATCGCCGACGGGCTGCTCGCCGGCGCGCTGCAGTATTGGCTCTATTCCCGTCAGCCCTGCGGCGATCCGCGCTGCCAGGACTGCATGCCGATCAGCACCGCCGAGGGGCGCATGGCGGAACTGAAGCGCCTGATCGAGCAGTTGGCGGCCGAAAGCGAGTATTTCCACACGCCCACGGACTCGAACGCGGGCCGCGCGTAGCGCACCTCGGGCCAAAGCCCGGTAAAATGGCGGCTTTGCACCCCGTGGGGGCGAAGTGAGCCAGATGAGCACACACAGCGCAGCGCCGCAGACCGGTGGTCCGATCGAGGCCGAAGTGTTGATCGTCGGGGCCGGGCCCTGCGGGCTGTTCCAGGTCTTCGAGCTGGGATTGCTCGGGATCCGGGCCCATCTGGTCGACTCGCTGGCCCATCCTGGCGGCCAATGCACCGAGCTGTACCCGGAGAAGCCGATCTACGACATTCCGGCGCTGCCGGTGTGCGGCGCGCAGGAGCTCATCGACCGGTTGCTGGAGCAGATCCGGCCGTTCAATCCGCAGTTTCATCTGGGCGAGGAAGTCACTGAGCTGGCGCGCCGCGAGGACGGCCGGTTCGACGTGCGCACGGCCCTCGGCACGCACTTCAACACCGGCACCGTGGTAATCGCGGCCGGCGTCGGCTCGTTCCAGCCGCGCCGGCTCGGGATCCCCGGGACCGAGGCGTTCGAGGGCGGAGCGATCCAGTACCGGATCAAGGAGGCAGCCGCGCACGAGGGTAAGCACGTGGTTATCTTCGGCGGCGGCGACTCGGCGCTCGACTGGACGCTTGCGCTGGTGTCCCGCACGCGCAGCCTGACGCTGGTGCACCGGCGCGCCGAGTTCCGCGCCGCCCCGGCTTCAGTGGCCAAGATGCGCGAGCTCGAGGCGACTGGGCGGTTGCGCTGCTTCGAGGCCCTGCCGCACGCCCTGTTGACAGACGGGACGCGCCTGAGCGGAGTGCAGGTGAAGAAGGCCGACGGCGGGATCGAGGCGCTCGAGGCCGAGCAGCTGCTGGTGTTCTTCGGCCTGCATCCGAAGCTCGGACCGATCGCCGAGTGGGGGCTCGAGCTCGAGAAGCGCGCGCTCAGAGTCGATACCGAGAAGTTCCAGACCAGCGTGCCGGGCATATTCGCCGTCGGCGACATCAATACCTACCCGGGCAAGAAGAAGCTGATTCTCTCCGGCTTCCACGAGGCCGCACTCGCCGCCTTCGGCATCCAGCATCATCTGTATCCCGAGAAGCGCCAGTTCCTGCAGTACACGACCACCAGTCCGATCATGCACCAGCGCCTCGGCGTTCCGGACTGAACGACAGGGCATGCCGGAGGCAGATGCGATGGATCCCCGCCTGGCCGATTTGATCAAATTGCTCGATCTGGAGCGGCTCGAGGTCGATCTGTTCCGCGGTGAGAGCCGCGACATCGGCAGCCCGCAGGTGTTCGGCGGGCAGGTGCTCGGGCAGGCGCTCAGCGCCGCGGCCGCCACGGTCCAGGACCGGATCGTGCACTCGCTGCACGCGTATTTCCTGCGTCGCGGCGACTTCAATGCGCCGATCGTCTATCAGGTGGACCGGAGCCTCGACGGGCATTCGTTCTGCAACCGCCGCGTGGTGGCCATTCAGCACGGTGCGCCGATCTTCACCATGGCCGCCTCGTTCCAGATCCTCGAGGAAGGCTTCGATCACCAGATCGGTATGCCCGAGGTGCCTCCGCCGGAATCGCTCCCGGATTCGACCCGGCCGCCGCCGCAGCTGCTTGAGCGACTTCCGGAGGCCGTGCGGCGCTTTCTCGAGCGGCCCCGGCCGTTCGAGTTCCGCCTGGTCCAGCCCATGGAGCTGCTCGTGACCGGCCGTTCGCCTCCGGCCCGCCAGGTCTGGTTCCGTGCGGTCGACCGGCTGCCCGAGGACGAGGGGCTGCACCGGCGGCTGCTCGCCTATTTATCGGATTACTTCCTGCTCGACACGGCGACGCTGCCGCACGGCAAGACCTCCTACAGCGGTGCACTGGTCATGGCGAGCATCGACCATGCCATGTGGTTCCACCGCCCGCTGCGCGTGGACGACTGGCTGCTGTACGCAGTGGACAGCCCGAGCGCCTCGGGCGCCCGCGGCTTCGCGCGGGCAGGGGTCTATGCGCGCGACGGCAGACTGGTCGCGAGCACCGCTCAGGAAGGACTGGTGCGGCTGCGCAAGCCCCGCCAGCCGTGAGACCCGGTGCCGTTCCGGCCGCCCACGCGGCCGGAACGGCTGCAGGCTCGAGAGGCTCAGGTCAGGCCGCGCGCCGCCGCGGCGCGTACGGGGCCTTGCCCGACAGGGTCGACAGGGCGCCGCTGCGCGCGCTCAGGGCGCCAACCACCAGCAATGCGCCAAAGGTCACCGCGTTGAGGGCGAAGACTTGGCCCAGGATGCCCACGCCGAACGCATCGCGAGCGCCGCCGACCATGCGGCTGACCGCCCACATCACGCCTTCGTAGGCCGCAAATGCGGCCAAGAATGCCCCCACGGTGCCCGCGGCCTTGGGCGCCCGACGGGCAACCTCGCCCGCGACCGCGGTGGCCGCCAGCGCCGCCACTCCGAACAGCGCCGCCCAGCCGAGCGCCGCCGGTGCCAGCGGCAGATGCAGTAGCGCGAATTCGATGACTTCGTCGGCGAGCCAGAGCGCCCCGACGAACAGCAGAGCCTGGCCGCGGCCCAAGCGCAGCGCGCAGAGCGCGGCGAACGCCACCAGCGGAACGGCGCAGGTCAACCCCGCTCCGAACAGCGCCACGGCGAAGACGAACGCCCCTAGCCACGCCGCACAGACGCCCCAGGACAGAGAGGATCGACGGTAATCATTCATGATGGACCTCCAGTTACTATTCTACCGATTTGGCGGCGTTCCGACAGCCCGGCGGCACCTGATGTGCCGCAACGGAGAACCGCGATGTGCCCGTACCGTCGCAAGCGCTCAGGGACCGATGGGCCGCCACGTCAGGCCCACGAACACCCCAAACGGCATCGAGTTGTAGCTGTAAGCCGTGGCATATCGCTTGTCGAGAAGGTTCTCCGCGCGCACGTGCCAGCGCAGACGGGGGCCGATCGGTCCGCCCGCCGTCAGATCGATGGTGGTGTAGCTGCCAAGGGTGACGGGCACGGTCGTGAACGTCGGCGTGTACGTGACATCGGGTCGCGGTCCGCTGTAGTGCACGGCGAGGCCGGTCGATACCTGACCGAAGTCGTAGTTCACGTCGGCGTTGGCGATGCTGCGTGCGAGACGCTGCAGCGTCGGATGTCCGGCATCGCTCAGGGCGAGGGGTTGCTGCAGGGTCACGTTTGCGTCGTAGCTCCAGCGCCGCCAGGCGCCCCGGGCACTGATCTCCAGGCCGCGGGTGCGGGTGCGGGCAATGTTCTGAAACTGCGTGAGGTAGTTCGGCGTCGAGCCGTAGCCCCACAGGTTGCTGCCGGTTGTCTGAAACAGCGTGGCGCGCACCGTGTTCGCGGCCCGCGCCCACTGCAGTGCTGCTTCCACCGTGTGCGCTGACTCGGGCTTCAACTGCGGGTTGGCCGCCCAGTAAGGGCTGTTGTAATAAAGGTAGCCGAGTGGCGGGGCGTTGAAGGCGCTGGCGTAGCTGACGATCGCCTTGAACCCCGAGCCGAGCTGCCGACCGTACGCGGCGAAGAACGTGTTCTTGTTGCTCGCGAAGGCGTCGATCTGGTCGTGCCGAATGTTCAGCTGCAGCTCGTTGCCCGCGAACGCGCCGTTGAGCCCGGCGAACACTGCAGTCACATTGCGCGATGCGCTCGGAATGCCGCCCTGCTCGGCACTGCGAATCGACTGATGCTGGCGGGTCGCCCCGCCGGTCAGAGTCCAGCCGGAAGTCAAGCGGACCACGTTGCGCCACAGCACGTCGACGTCGGTCGAGTGATACGTTGAAGCGTAGGTGCCGAGGTTGATGTCGTCGGTGCGCTCGCGGGAGAGGCTCAGGTGCGAGGTCCAGATCGCGCTCAGGCGGTTATCGCTGAACGCTTGCAGGAGACTCTGCTGCGTCCGTCCGCCCGAGGTGTCATTGTCGTAACTGTACCGACCGTCACTCACGAACCCGCGCACGCCGAGCTGCTGGTCGGCGGCGAGCTCCTGCACGATCGATCCGTTGGCGGTGAGATTGTGATAGCCGTCGGAGCGGTTGGACGTGACCAGGGTGCTCTCGGCCGGATTGATCGAGGGGATGCCCGCAGTGGTGTAGCGGCTGACGCCGAACTGCAGGCGCGTGTCGTGGACCTGGCCGCTCGCATTCGCCGAGACCGTGGCCGTGTTGCGGCTACCGCCGCTTATCGACACGTCGGCCCGGGGGGTACGGCTGCCCTGGCGTGTGGTGATCAGAATGACCCCGCCGATCGCGCCCGACCCGTAGATCGCCGAGACGTTGCCGTGGATCACCTCGATCCGCTCGATCTGATCGGTGGTGAGGTTTTCCAGGTAGTTGCTGCCACCGGAGGCATCCTGCGGAGTGATTGGCACGCCGTTCAGCAGGACCAGTACACCGGCGTCGATGCCACCGAATCCCTCCAGATAGGTGGTGGCCGGCTGGCCGGGGCCGCCATTGGCGGTGATCTGCACGCCGGCCACCCGCTGCAGCAGCGTCGTGAGGTTCTTCACCCCGCTCTGCTCGATCTGCGCGCGAGTGATCACGCTCACGCTCGGCAGCGCCTTGGTCAGTGCCTGCGGGAAGGTGGCGGCCGAGATGACCACGGTCGAGACATCGCCCGGACTGCCCGCCCAAGCGGGCGCCGCGGCGAGCCACAGGCAACACAGCGTCGCGCGCACGGCGCTTGGCGTTGCCGCGGCATGGTGGGGTCGAATGGATGGTTCGCCGGTGCGCACATTGCACGCAGACAGGCTGACTGGCATGGAAATCCGGCTCACTCGCGTCGCTCCGCACTGGTGCTCCCGAAGGAGCGTGACAACAGCCGAAGCGAAGGTCGCTATTGAACGAAGAACTCTCGGGCCGAGCCGAGGCTCTGCACGCCAGTTCCGCGCCGGTACTCGTGGAGGAGAGATCCCACGGCCCTCGCTTCGGTTTCACTGTCACCGCTGCGATTGACCGCTCCGTGTGGTGCGCCCCGCCCACCGGTTGGGTGACCGCGCTGGCAGGTCTCCTGGCTGGCGGGTCAGGGTCCTGCGTCCGGCCTTCCCAGTGTTACCAGTGGCCATGATGGACGCGGGCTCGCCGCTTACAGTTACGGGGGTAGCCACGGCATCGGCCCGTTCCGAGCCTCACCGCGTTCCCTCTTGCCTCCCCGGCACAACCCGGGGAACCAGCACGCGCCGGCAGTCTCCGCGATTTGCTTGCGTCAGTCAAGCCGCGAGCTGCGGCCACATCAGCGCAGTGGCACGCGGCGGCGGCGGCGGCGGGCGATCCAACATTCGTCGGCGAGATTCATCGCCGACACGGTGATCAGGACGATGAGGATCACCGTCATGACGTGCGAGAGCGGGTTGCGCAGCAGGAACCAGGCTGCGCCCAGGTCGAAACACAACAGCAGCGCGCCGATCACGCGGATCGACTGGAACGTGCCTTGGTGCGCGCCGCGCACCGGGAAGAACAGGGCGAAGTCGGTCGTGTCACGGCGCAGCACCAGGCGCTGCGCCGCGGACAGGGCGCCGAGCACGAGCAGGATCGGCAGCGCCATGCGTGCCGCAGCCGCCGCTCCGGAGCGCAGCGCGATGCAGCCGAGCGGTACCGGCCAGCTTGCCAGGGCTGCGCCTGCCAGCAGTCGGGTGCTCAATGGCAGGCGGCCGGCGGACGTGGCGCCCGGACTCACGGGGCACTCCGCAGGACCTTGCCCGGATTGAGGATGCCGTTGGGATCGAACGCGTGTTTGACTGTCCGCATCAGCTCTAGCTCCACTGGTGTGGTGTACCGCTCGAGTTCACCGACCTTCAACCTGCCGATGCCGTGCTCGGCGCTGATGCTGCCCTCGAACTCGCGCACCAGATCGTGAATGGCGCGCTTGACGGTCTCGCCGCGCGCAAGGAACGCGGTCCGGTCCGTGGCGGCGGCCTGGTTGATGTTGAAATGCAGGTTACCGTCGCCCACATGGCCGTAGGCGATCAGTCGCCCGTCGGGCACGTTGTCGCGCACCCATCGGCCGGCGCGTTCGATGAACGCGCCGATCGAGGTTACCGGCACGGCGATGTCGTGCTTCAGACTGGCGCCGTCGCGCCGCTGCGCCTCGGGGATGGTCTCGCGCAGTTTCCACAGTTCGGCCCGCTCGCGTTCATTGCGCACGATCAACGCATCCTCGATCAGGCCCTGATCGAGCGCCGGTCCGAGCGTCTCGGTGAGCATGGCGTCGAGTTCATCGGCCGCGCGCCCGGAGGTGAGCTCACACAGCACGTACCAGTCGTGAGGGGTCCCGAGTGGGTCGCGCACCCCGGGAACGTGCCGGACGGTCAGCTGGACGGCCAGGCGCGGAATGAGCTCGAAGGCGCTCACGCGCTCGCCGCTCGCCTCGCGCAGTCGCGCGAGCAGCTCGACGGCGGCCTGCGGGTCTCGCACGGCGACGAATGCGGTCGCCGTCGCGCGGATGCGCGGGAAAAGCTTCAGGCTTGCCGCGGTGATGATGCCGAGGGTGCCCTCGGCGCCGAGAAACAGCGACTTGATGTCGTAACCGGTGTTGTCCTTGCGCAGACGCGAGAGGCACGAGAGCAGCCGGCCGTCGGCGAGGGCCACCTCGAGCCCGAGCACCAACTCGCGCATCATGCCGTAGCGCAGCACGTGCACGCCACCGGCGTTGGTCGAGAGATTGCCGCCGATCTGACAGCTGCCCTGCGAGCCGAGGCTGAGCGGAAAGTAACGCTGAGCCTCATCGGCGGTGCGTTGGATGTCGGCGAGCACGCAGCCGGCCTCCGCGACCAACGAGTCATTGAGCACATCGACGGCGCGGATGCGGTTCAGGCGCGCGAGGCTGATCACGAGCTGCGTGCCGCTCTCATCCGGCGTGGCGCCCCCGCAGTAGCCGGTGTTGCCGCCCTGCGGCACGACCCCGATGCGCTGCTCGTTGCACAGGGCGAGCAGCTGTGCGACCTGTTCGGCCGTTGCGGGTTGGGCGACGGCGAGCGCTCGGCCGTGATAAAGCTCACGGTGATCGGTGAGGAAGGGCTCGAGCGCGTTCGGGGCGCTCAGCAGCCGCTGCGCCCCGACGATGTGGGCGATGCGCTCGAGCAGAGGGGAACGGGGGGTGTTCATGGCCGAGCCTCCTGGCGGTCGGAACTCATGGGCGATGGTCCCTGCCGTGCATCGCGGGAGCGCTGGCATCGTCCCCGGGGCTCAGTGCAGCACCGCACCGAGGGAGCGGCCGAGCAGGTACGTCAGAAGGCCAGCCGCGCCGCCGATCAGCACCATGCGCAGCGCTCCGCGCAGAGCGTGCCGCCCCGTGAACAGGCTGATGGCCAGGCCGACGACGAACAGCGTTGCTGCCGTAAGCGCCGCGGCGGACACGACGGCGGTGGTGCCGGTGGCGCCCGCCAGGAACGGTATGAGCGGTACTGCAGCGCCAACGGCAAAGGCAAGGAAGGATGCACCGGCGGCACCCCACGGCGAGCCCAGCAGCTCCGGACTCAAGCCGAGTTCCTCCCGGGCGAGCACATCGAGTGCATGCTCGGGGCGGGCCAGCAGCGTCTGGCTGACCTCTCGGGCCTGGGTGAGCGGCATGCCCCGGGCGGCGTAGATCAAGGCGAGCTCCTCGGCTTCCTCCTCCGGATACTCGGCAATCTCGGCCCGTTCCAGGGCGATCTGGTACTCGTACATTTCGCGCTGCGAGCGTACCGAGACGTATTCGCCGGACGCCATGGACAGTGCGCCGGCCATCAGCCCGGCGACTCCCGTGACCCACACCAAGCTCGGCGGTCCGCCGGCGCCGGCCATGCCCATGACCAGGCTGGCATTGGCGAGCAGTCCGTCATTGATCCCGAATACCGTGGCGCGCAGATTCCCGCCGAGTCCGCCGCGATGGCGTGCGCCGACCTCGGCGAGGGTCGTCGGCATCTCGTGTCCGGTCACCGCCGGGCCGCTGTAGACCGACAGTCCCCGCAGTTTCATGGCCGCCAGGACGGAGCGCAGCGCTCGCGGGCCGAGCCAGTGGAGCAGGCGGGCCACCACGCGGGCCCGCGTGGAGGGACGAAACACCAGCGTGGCCGTCGTGCCGCCGCGCCGCACCGACTCCAACCAGCGCTGGGCCTGTTCCTCGGCGGCCTCGGCCAGCTGCTCGAACAGTCGCCGATGATGTGGGTCCGGCTCGGCCGCAGCGACCTGGCGGTACAGCCAAGCCGACTCCTTCTCGTGCAGCCAGCTGTCAGCGATTTCCGGGCTCATGGCGGGGACGGCTGACCCAGAGCAGCGCCCGTCGCGCGGTGCCCGCCGCGCTCAGCCAAGCAGGGCGAGCCTGGTGCGCAGCGCGTAGCGCGCAGGCGCTGGGCCGATGCGCCGCGCGAACTCAATACTCGTCCTGATCGTCGTCGTCGTCCCAGTCCTCGTCATCCTCGTCATCATCCTCATCGTCGTCCCAATCATCGTCCTCGTCCTCTTCTTCGTCTTCCTCTTCCTCTTCGTCCTCATCCTCGTCCTCGGACTCGGCCCAGCCCTCCGGCTCCTCGGTCTCCTCGAGATCCAGTTCGTGCCAGGTCTCCAGGTCGATCTCCTCGATCTCCCCGTCGAGATGCTCGATATGCACCAGCTCGGCGTCTTCGTCTACTTTGAGCACTCGGAATGATTCGTCTTCCTCAAGGTTCTCGTACCACTGGCCGGGAACCGGTTCGTAATCTCTGCTCACCGATGGGATCCTCTCACTTGGCGGCCGCGCAAGTTTAGGGGTTGCGCAGGCCGGGGGCAACGCGCCGCGGCGGCGCGCTCGCGCGCCGGGTTCGCGCCACGTATAGTTTTCTCATGTCCACCCGATCCTCTACGGAATCACCACTGACCCAGGCGCGGCGCGTCGTCATCAAGGTCGGCTCGGCACTGCTCGTCGAGAGCGGGACCGGCCGCATCAACCGGGTCTGGCTCGAGACCCTGATCGAGGATCTGCTGCGGCTGCGCCAACGGGGCCAGCAGGTCATCCTGGTCTCCTCGGGCGCCATTGCCCTCGGTCGCCGGCAGCTGTCGCTCGGCAAGGGACCGCTGCGGCTCGAGGAGAGCCAGGCGGCCGCGGCGGTCGGCCAGATCCGCCTGGCGCACGCGTACAAGGAACTGCTCGAGAGCCGCCAGGTCACGGTCGCCCAGGTGCTGCTCACGTTGGAGGACAGCGAGCGCCGCCGGCGCTATCTGAATGCTCGCGCCACGCTCGAGACATTGCTGACGCTCGGCGCGCTGCCGGTGATCAATGAGAACGACACGGTGGCGACCACCGAGATCCGCTATGGCGACAACGACCGCTTGGCGGCGCGCGTGGCGCAGATGGCCGGCGCGGACTGCCTGATCCTGCTCTCGGACGTCGATGGACTGTACACCGGTGATCCACATCGCGATCCGGCCGCGCAGTTCATCCCGGAGGTCAGGCAGATCACCCCGGAAATCGACGCCATGGGTGGTCGGCCGGCCTCGGAGTTCGGCTCCGGGGGCATGGTCACCAAGCTGCTGGCCGCACGGATCGCCGTCGCAGCGGGCTGCCACATGTGCATCACCGACGGTCATCCCCGCCATCCGGTCAGCCGACTCGAGGAGGGAGCGCGGTGCACGTGGTTCGTACCGGGCGCCACGCCGATCGCGGCCCGCAAGCAATGGATCGCCGGCACGCTGCGCCCGGCCGGGTCCGTGACCATCGATCAGGGCGCGCTGCACGCGCTGCTCGCCGGCCGCAGCCTCCTGCCGGCCGGGGTGACCGGGGCCCGTGGACAGTTCGAGCGGGGCGACACGGTGAGTGTGCTGACCGCCGAGGGCGCGGAGGTTGCTCGGGGGATCATCGCGTATTCCGACGCCGATGCCGCCCGGATCATCGGGCGCCAGTCGGTCGAGATCCCGGACATTCTCGGGTTCCGCGGCCGCGACGAGCTCATCCACCGTGACGATCTGGTGTTGCTGCAGGGCACACGTCCATGAGCACGCACACCGGCGAGGAGCTTGACGCGCTCATGCGGCGCCTGGGGCGCGATGCAGTTGCCGCTGCCGCGGTGCTGGCGCAGGCCGGCACCGCGGCGAAGGATGCGGCGCTCAAGGGTGCCGCCGCAGCGATCCGTGCGCGAGCCGGACAGATTCTCAGCGCCAATGCGCATGACCTTGCGGCAGCGCGCCCCGCCGGTCTCGGTGCGGCCCTGCTCGATCGTCTGAGCCTCGATGCCGGGCGCATCGAGGCGATGGCGCGGGGCATCGAGGCGGTGGCACAACTGCCCGATCCCATTGGCACCGTCGCCGCGCAGTGGCAGCGCCCGAATGGGCTGAGCATCGCGCGCGTGCGCGTACCCCTCGGCGTGATCGGCATCATCTACGAGAGCCGCCCTAACGTGACGGCCGATGCCGGGGCGCTTTGCCTGAAGTCCGGCAACGCCGTGATCCTGCGCGGCGGGTCCGAGAGCAGCGGGTCGAACGCGGCAATTCACCAGTGCCTCGTCGAGGGGCTGTGCGGGGCAGGATTGCCCGCGGCGTGCATTCAGCGGGTTCCGACCACGGATCGGGCGGCGGTCGGCTGCATGCTCGCGGGGATGACCGAGTACATCGATGTCATCGTGCCGCGCGGCGGCAGGAGTCTGGTGGCGCGCGTCCAGCAGGAGGCCCGCGTGCCGGTCATCGGGCATCTGGAGGGTAACTGCCACGTGTACATCGATCGCGATGCCGATGTGCGCATGGCCCAGGCCATCACGCTCAACGCCAAGATGCGCCGCACCGGCATCTGCGGGGCCGCCGAGACGCTGCTCATCGATCGGGCCTGCGTCGCGACGCACCTCGGGCCGGTCGTCGGGGCGCTGCTCGATGCCGGCTGCGAGGTGCGCGGCGATGAGACCGTGTGCGGGGCCGATCCGCGGGTGCGGCCGGCCAGCGAGCAGGACTGGTACACGGAGTTTCTCGACGCGATCATCGCCGCCCGGGTGGTGCAGGGCGTCGAGGGGGCGATCGCGCACATCGGCCACTACGGCTCGGCGCACACCGAGTCGATCGTGACCGACAACGAGCGCACTGCGCAGCGGTTCCTACGCGAGGTCGACAGCGCCATCGTGCTGCACAATGCCTCGACCCAGTTCGCCGACGGGGGCGAGTTCGGCATGGGCGCCGAGATCGGCATCTCCACCGACCGCTTCCACGCACGCGGACCGGTCGGTGTCGAGCAGCTGACGAGCTACAAATACGTCGTGCGAGGTTCCGGCCAGATCAGGCCGTAGCGGCGCGCGCTAGCCCTGCGAGTCCCCTGCGCAGCGAGAAGACCTGCCCGTGGCCGCGGGCGCGCAGTTCGCGCGCGGCCGCGAGACTGCGCACGCCGGCGGCGCACACCAGCAGGCAGCGCTCGCTCGAAGGCGGCCCCTGACGGCCGTAAAGCAGCTGTCCGAGCGGCACGGCACTGACTGCGGGACTGGCCAGCGGCGCGCTTGACCGCTCGGCGGGCTCGCGAATGTCGATGACCGTGTAGCCTGCCGCGAGCGCCGCCTCCAGTGAGTCGAAATCGACCTGCAGGTCGGACGCATCGCCATCCGATCCGGCGTGCGCGCCGCCTAGCGCATGCTGCGGGCATTCCGGCGCCCGTTGGGCGCGTAGGCCGGTCACGTTGAAGGTGAGCAGGTCCACCATCAGGACCGAGTCGGTGAGTTGGCCGGGCAAGTCCAGCAGCATCTTCAGCGCCTCGAGCGCCTGGAGCGTGCCGAGCACGCCCGGCACGGGGCCGAGTACGCCGGCCTCGGCGCACGCGCCGACCAAGCCGTCACGTGCGGTCTCGGGCCACACGCAGCGCAAGCACGGCCCGCGTCCCGGTCGTACCACCTGCAACTGGCCCTCGTACTGATAGACGCTGGCGAACACCGCTGCCTGTCCCGAGCGCATGCACGCGTCGTTCAATGCGAGTTTGCTCGCAATGGTGTCGGTGCAGTCGAGGACGATGTCATAGCCAGCGATGAGCTCCGGTGCGCTGCGCGCATCGAGGCGCACCGGATGGGTTTGCAGCTCGACCGCCGGATTCAGGGCGCGCAGCCGCTCGGCGGCGAGCTCGACCTTGGGGCGGCCGACATCCGCCAGCGCGTACAGTGGCTGGCGGTGCAGGTTGGAAGCTTCCAGTACGTCGGCATCCACCAGGCCCAGCCGACCGATGCCCGCGGCGGCGAGGTAGCTCATCGCCGGCACCCCGAGGCCGCCGCAGCCCACGATCAGCACGGCGGCGCGCGCCAGGCGGGCCTGACCGGCCGTGCCGACTTCCGGCAGCACGATCTGCCGCGAATAGTCCGGTTGCCGCTCGGTGGGAAGCTGCGCGGCGTGCGCACCGGGCGGCTCAGGGTCGTGGCCATGCTCGGCCGGATGACCGGCGGTTCCGGCCGGTGCTGCGCAGCGCTCGCAGTTCACCCAGCCGGAATCCCCGTCCAGGTAGTGCTCCTTCTTCCAGATCGGCACGCGGTGCTTGAGCGCGTCGATGATATAGCGGCAAGCGAGGAACGCCTCGTGCCGATGGCGCGCCGAGACGCCGACCCAGACGGCGCACTCACCGATCTCCAGCGCGCCCACCCGGTGCACGCACGCGGCCCGTTCGACGCCGAAGCGCTCGATCGCCTCGGCGACGATGCGCTCGCCTTCCTTTACCGCGAGCGCCTCGAAGGCCTCGTATTCCAGGCGCCGGACCGCCCGACCCTCGTTGTGATTGCGTACCCAGCCCTCGAAGCTGCTGTAGCCGCCTGCCGCAGGCGAGCCGAGCAGCGCGCGCAGCGCGGCAGGATCCAGAGGTACGGTGCTGAAGCGAAACACTGTCATCTCATTGTGCGCGGGTCGGGCGTCCGCCGTCCCATCGCGGGCCTAGCCGCCAGCCACCGGCGGGATGAACACCACGGCGTCGCCATCGGCGAGCGGCGCGGACCACTCGGCGAATTCGGCGTTCACGGCCACGCGCAGCAGCTCCGGCGGCAGCGTGAAGGGGTGGCGCCGGTTGAGTTCCTCGTACAGCTGCCGTGCGGTGGCGGCAGGTGTGAGCAGCGATTCGCCGCTGCGCCCCGCCTGCTCGCGCAGCAGTGCGTAATACTGCACCGAGATGCGCTTGGCAGCCGGCGCGCGCGCCTCCAGCGTGCCGCTCGCCGAGTGGAACTCCTCCGGTGTGTTGACGTTCTGCAGCGCGCCCGGCGCCGGCAGCGTGAGCAACTCCGTGTCGGCGTTGAGCAGGAATTTGCGCGGGCAGAGCCGCCCGGCGGCGAGCGCGGCGGCGAGCGTCGCGTGGCTCGCCGGCTCGTAGATGGCGCAGAGCGGCTCGGGCAGTCCATCGCGGCTCGAGCGGTATGCCGTGGCCGTACGCCGAGCGGCGCGCGCGGTAATCAAGTGATCGAGAGTGCGCGCATCGAGGAAGGGCAGGTCGCACGCGAGCACGAGCCACGCGGCGTGCGGGTGAGCGCGCTGCGCGGCGAGGATGCCGCCGGCCGGACCGAGGTCCTCGGGGGGATCCAGGATCAGCTCGTAGCGGGCCCGCAGCGGATCGTCGCGCTGCTCGGTGCGCACCGATACGAAGGCGCGCTCCACGCGGCCCTGGAGCAGCGCCATGGTGCGCTCCAGCTGGGTCAGCCCCTGGTATTCGAGCGCGGCCTTGTCGCGCAGCATCCGCCGGCTCCGACCGCCGGCGAGCACCAGTCCGTAGAGCGGTGCGACCGAGCTCATGGGCGAGCCGCCGGGCGCCCGGCGGTGCGCCGGTAGGGACGCTTGCCGCCGCTCTTGGCCACCAGCCGCACGCCGCTGATCTCGATGTCGTGCGAGAGCGCCTTGCACATGTCGTAGATGGTCAGAGCCGCCACGCTGGCTCCGGTGAGCGCCTCCATCTCCACGCCCGTGCGGTGGTGCACGGCCACCCGGCAGCGCACGCGGATCTGTCCGCCCGGCTGCTGCTCGATGTCCACCGAACAGTGCTCAAGGCCGAGCGGATGACAGAACGGGATCAGTTCGTGAGTGCGCTTGGCCGCCATGACGCCGGCGATGATCGCGGTGTCGAAGACCGGTCCCTTGCGGGTGCGGTGCCCGCTGCGGCGCAGCTCAGCCGCCACGGCGCGCGGCAATGTGACGTGTGCCTCGGCGATGGCCTCGCGCAAGGTCACCTCCTTACCGCCCACATCGACCATGGTCGGACGGTTGCGCGCATCGAGATGGGAGAGCTTGCTCTGTGCCATCAGCCACCAATGTAGAACATTTCGACCTTGCGCTCGCCATCACCGGCGAGCGAGCCGCGGCGCTGTTCGCTGTAGTTATCGCTGCGGTCGCGCCAGAGCGCGCGCAGCGCATCGAGCAGATCGTCATCACAGGCCCCGCCACGCAGCCGGTCGCGCAGCGGTGTGCCGCGCGTGGCGAACAGACACGTGTACAGCACTCCGTCGGATGACAGCCGCGCACGCGTACAGTCGCCGCAGAACGGCTGGGTGACCGAGGAGATGAAGCCGATCTCTCCGCTGCCGTCGCCGAACGCGTAGCGGTCGGCGACCTCGCCGTGATAGGACGGCTGCAGCGGCTCGAGCGGCCAGCGCGAGGCGATCTGCTGCAGCAGCTCCCGCGAGGGCACTACTGCATCGCGCTGCCAGTGGTTGCGGTTGCCGACATCCATGTACTCGATGAAGCGCACGATCACGCCGGTGCCGCGGAATCGCTCCACCAGCTCGAGCACGGTATGCTCGTTCACCCCGCGCTGCACGACCGCATTGACCTTGATCGGGCCTAGGCCGGCGCGGCGGGCCTGCTCGATGCCCTCGAGCGCCTCTTCAACACCACCGAATCCGCCGCTCATGCGCATGAACACCTGCGGATCGAGGCTATCGAGGCTCACCGTAACGCGCTGCAGGCCCGCGGCTCGCAGCTCGACCGCATACTTGCCGAGGAGGGTGCCATTGGTGGTAAGCGCCACGTCCTCGACCCCGTCGATCGCGCTCAGGTCGCCGATCAAATCGCTGAGATTGGGCCTGAGCAACGGCTCGCCGCCGGTCAGTCGCAGCTTGCGCACCCCGAGTCGGACCAGCAGGCGCGTGACGCGAACGATTTCATCGAACGAGAGCCGCTCATGCGAGCCGAGAAAGCGGTAGGACTCGTGGAAGGTTTCGCGCGGCATGCAGTACGGACAGCGGAAATTGCACCGGTCCATGACCGAGATCCGCAGGTCGCGTAGCAGGCGGCCGCGCCGGTCGCGCAGTCCGGCCGGCGCGCTCGCGGTGGGGGCGTCGCTGTGAGTCACGGGGGCACCTTTACCATTGCCCGGGACGGAATGCCATCCTGCGGAGCGGCTACCAGCGGTACAGGGGCGCGACGAAACCGGCCGGGTAGGTCTGGGGGCCCGGTGGCAGTTCGACGAAGCCGTCCGTGCCTGCGAGTGCCGTGAAGTCCCCGCTGCCGTGCGTGGGGCTCGGAACCGCCCGGCAGCAGCCGTTCCCGTCGGTGGCGAGTCGCACCGGCAGGAAAAACGTCAACGTGGGCGTCACGGTAAATGCCTCGCCGAGGGCGATCCGTTGCGGGGGCGCTGCGGCGAGACCCTGGGCGGCCGCGAGCGCCGGGAGCACGTAGCGGGAGACACAGATCGCAGTGGAAACAGGATTGCCGGGCAGGGCCAGCACGGCGGTGCCGGTGGCGGCCATGCCGAACCACAGCGGCTTGCCGGGCCGCTGCGCCACTTTGTGGAATACGCAGTGCACGCCGAGCGAGTCGAGCACCTGCGGCACGAGATCGAGCCGCCCCATGGATACCCCACCGCTCAGCACCAGCACGTCGTGGGTTTCGAGGTGGAACTTCAGTCGGGTCCGCAGCTCCGCCACGTCATCGCGGATGTGTTCGGTCGCGACGCGCGGATAGCCGTGCAGCAGCAGCGCCGCGGCGATCCCGTAAGCGTTCGAGCGGCGAACCTGGTGCGCCAGCATCGGCTCGCCGGGCTCGACCAGCTCGTTGCCGGTCGAGATCACCGCCAGCATCGGCTGGCTGGCCACCTGGATCCGGGCCTTGCCCGCCGCCGCGGCGACGGCGATCTGCGGCGGTCCGAGCCGCGTCCCGGCGCCGAGCAACCGCTCGCCCTCGCGGGCATCCGTGCCGCGCCGGTGTACGTTCTGACCGCTGCGCACCGTGACGCCCTCGCGCAAGCTGGCTACCGCGCCCTCGGTGCTGATCTGCTCGACCGGCACCACGCTGTCGCATCCCGCGGGCAGTGGTGTTCCGGTCATGACCTCGATGCATCCGCTCTCGGCGCCGAGCTGCAAGGGCACATCGCCCGCCGCCTGGCTTGCCTCGATGGCGAAGCGGCGGGCGCCCCGGCTCACCGCGCCGCTGGCGAGCGCGATGCCGTCCATCGTCACTCGGTCGAAGGGCGGTTGATCGCGCTCGGCGTGGATGTCCTCACGCAGCACCGCGCCGGCGCACTGCAGCAGCGGCAGCGAGACCGTCGGCAGGCACATCAGGTGCCGTCCGATCAGATCATCCGCCTCCGCGGGGCTGATCACGACCCTCGAGCCGCTGCGGTGCTAGTTGCCCGACTTGGCGTGCTTCTGCTGGTACGCACGCACCTGGGCATTGAACTCATTGGCGACGTTCTGCAGCTGGTCGACGGCCGCATTGTGGCGCTTGACTTCCATGGCCTCGAGCGACGCAACCTGCTTCTTGGTGAGCTTCATAGACTGTTTGGCAATCGCCTGGTCGTTCTGCTTCTTGATGCACGCCAGATAGGCCATCATGTTGTGGTTGTAGGACTGAACGGTCTTTTGCGCCGCCAGCATCTGGGCGAGCGTGGCGACATTGCCGTCCGGCAGACGCGTCGGCGCGGCTGGAAAAGCGCAATCAGCATAAGCGGGAGCCAGGGCAAGCGACGCGAGAGCCGCCGCGGCAAGCAGTGATTTCATGAGAGACCCTCTGGGTGGACAGGTGCCCATCTTAAAGGTGGGCCTTGATCGGGGCCACTGGCGTTTACGCTTCTTCAGGCGGCGCCCCTCCGCGCGGGTCGATGGCCGGTGAGCGTATCCGGCGAGTCCCGGCCTGGGGGCTGGCCGGGACTCGCACGCAGGCTACCGTTGAGCTGGTCTGCGCCCAGGCGCAGGGCGGCGGGGGCGGCCTCATGCGGACGCGCAGCACGGGGCCGATTGCGCACGATCGCAGCGGCGTTGCGACGGTCGGGATGTCCAAAACCGCATGTCAATCCGGGCGCGTGCGGACGGTCGGTGCGCTGATGCGCCCGGTCCGCTCATGCCAGACCGCAGGCAGGTGTGCCGCCTCGGTGCCGCGGCTGCCTGACTCACCCGGCGCGCTGTTGCGCGGCGCTCTGCCGGGGCCGTGACCTGATAAACTGAAAGGCGAGAGCTTGATCACCGCGCTGCGCCCGTAGCTCAGTTGGATAGAGTACCTGGCTTCGAACCAGGTGGTCGGGGGTTCGAATCCCTCCGGGCGCGCCAAATCAATGACTTACGCGCAGATTTCGGTCGAAATGTTGTCCAATATGAATATTGGTGTCCTCGATCGACTGTCTAATATTTTATATAGAACGACCGCGAGTGGAGGAAAGTCACGCATCGTCGAGGCCAATATCGCAGGGACTTCTTTCAGCACAGAGTGCTCGTGTATGAGGCCTCGCGCTACGGTTGACGAATTCGCACCCCACACGCCGAGCGGCGAAATCCTCGGGAAATGCCCGGAAAGCATCCAAGGCGAAGACGGTGGAATTGCCCTGTCTCGCTTACTCGCACCACGCCGTTCTCCAATTCGCCGTACCGGGACTCACGCCCGCATTGAGCCGCAATCGGATGAACGGCTGCAACGTGTCGGGATGCACACGACGCAGCGGCAACTCACCGATAAACGGATTCAACATCCTCAACGCTCTCGCGTCTCGCTCGAGACTTCGCTTGTGTTGATGTTCCGTCAGGAACTTCGTCGCCGTGTTGCGGAAGGAGTGTTCCTGGCGAGTGCCGAAGAGTCTCGTTTCGCGGAGATCGCCAATCCGTTGACCCTCCCCCGATCCCCTTGAGATATGATTAATACGGTCATGCGACAACCGTAACCGGGGATTCACTTGAATAATCACCGAACGATGAAGTATGGCTCTCTGCTCGCATTCTTACTCGTGGTGCCGTGCCTCGCATTTGCTCAGCAGTCTGAACGCACATATTTCAACTCACCGCTGGCGCAGCAGCGTCACTTGCCGTTCAGCAGTGGCGTCCTCGTCGGCAATACTCTGTACATCGCCGGTACGACCGGAGTCGATCCGAACACCAAAGGCACGGTTTCCGCCGTCGAGGAAGCGCGTCTGGTCATGAACCAGGTAAAACGCGTCGTGGAGCAATCGGGTATGACCATGGACGACATCGTCTCCGTGCAGGTCTTTTGCACCGATCTACGTGACTACGCTACATTCAACAGCGTGTATGAAACCTACTTCCACGGTCATTATCCAGCGCGCACCTTCATCGGTGTCGCCAGTCTGCTCTTCGGCGCGCGATACGAAGTCAACGGCATTGCCGTGCGCCGCGCGAAGTCGATCAGGTGATCGCGATTATTCCCAGTCGATCGGTGTTGGTAGCTTACCCGAGATGTCATACACGACGCGACCGGCCAAGATAGAGACACTCGGGCAGATGAATTTACGGCGCTAAAGTAGTGGTTCCCAGCATTGGGTTAAGTGGTTGTGCAGACTTCCCCGCATCGAGGAATGATGGAGGCGCAAAGACCGTTCGCGTAATGTTCGAATTCTCGAATCGTCACGCCGCCGCGCGGTAGTAGTAGTTCAAGAGTCCGCCGAGACGATGCCGAGAATCGACAGTTCCACCAGGATGCACCTCGACGGGCAACGGGAGAATCGTCCGATTGCCGATTCCCTGATGATTGCGTTCCCTATGGTAATGCTCCGCGTACTCACGCAATGATCGGCGCAGCATTCGCGGACCGATCAAAATGAGCTTGGAGAGGCACTCGTCCTCGATCGATCGGAAGAAACGCTCGGCGTAAGCGTTCATGTTGGCGAACGAGGAGGCAGACGGATGACCCCGATACTCTCTCTCGAGCGCCAGGCGGAAGGCGGCCGAATACTTAGTATCGCGATCGACGATCAGGTGCTTCTTATCGCGTAGAAGGCCAGTATCCGGGTCGAGCAGATTTCTCGACATCTGAAGCGTCCATCTCTCGTCCGGTTGGGTCGTCATGCCGCAGATGGAAATCCGGCGAGTGGGGAGATCGATGACGAAGAGAACGTAGAAGGTCATAAGCCCCTTCAAGCTCCACACTTTCACCGCACAGAAGTCGCTTGCCGCGAGTCCTCGCCAATGGGCCTTCAGGAACGTCGACCAGGAGATCCTTTCCTCGCGACCAGTTTCCGATGCCAGCGGAGCAGGGTAGCTGGCGTGACAATGGGGTCGAGCTCGCGAAGCGCCTTGCGGCCGAGCTTCACCGCCAAAGCGCCTAATGTCCGACGTTCCGCATTGGTATAAACAATCCGCCGTCCGCCGAGGCGGGTACGGAGCGGGCGGTTCTCGGCTTTAAGGTACTCGATTCGAGCCGCGGCCTGTCGTTCCATCCAAGCGGCGATGCTTCCCGATAGCAGTGCGATGAAGTTGTCGATCCGGAGGGGCATCGCGTTATGCTATCGGCGGCCCCCAGCGACGGCAATCTGAGTATTCGGACAGAACGCGTTCGGCATTCTGACTCGCTTTAATTAGAACTCCGAGTCCCGAGGGCGGCGTTCGCGACTCAGGGTGGGGCGGAGCGAACTGGTTCGGTCCAAGGATTGAAGACGGCCACCCGCGCCGCGGTGTACTCCTTCGTATCGCGCGACACTACCGTGAGCCCATGGTGCTGCGCGGTAGCGGCGATTATGAGGTCGGGCTGAGAGAAGGTATGCCCCACCTTGCGGCCCTCCTCGACCATGAGCCGCCATTTGAGCATGATGTCTTCGGTGATCGCCAGGACGCGCTGCTCGAACATGGGCCGCACCTTGTGGTCGAGCCACTCGTTGAGCTCAGCACGGCGAATAGCGTCCGTTTGTAGCTCGATACCAAAGCGGATTTCCGCCAACGTGACGATGCTGACGTACAGTGCCTCGAGTGGCTGCGTGCGGACGAACGCCGCGACTTTTTTTTCGGGCTTCGGTCGACGAAGCTCAGAGATGATGTTGGTGTCGAGGATCCACCCGGTCACAGCGGTACGTTACGGACGGGCAGGACCATGCGCTCGGGCTCGATATTAGTTTCGCGGTACGGGGAAGACTGGATCGCATCGATGAGCGCCTGTCCGGTGTGATTGCCCTTAAGCCGTCGGAATTCGTCGGCGGCGATGACCACGACCTCGTCGCGGCCATGTACCGTTACGTGCTGCGGTCCGTCGCTGCGGACGCGACGAACTAGTTCGCTGAAGCGGGCCTTGGCATCCTGTAGGACCCAGTGGCTCGCAGGGCGCTTAGCGCGTGGCTTGCCTTGTTTGAGAGAGCGGAGTTTCGATTTCTCCAACCTAGTCATGCTGACTAGATTACCACAAGTAGAGTCCGTTGTGCCTCAACACCCACAAGGCCACCGATCTCCAGCCGATGTCCAATGACCTCGAATTTGCGTCCAATATTACGAGGCGGAATCTCGGGGATTCAGAAGCTTATCTGGCCTTATCTGGCAGAAATATTGGACACAGCGCATCCAAATTATTCCGATAAATCATTCGCTTATAGTTGATCGAACGGCAGCCTTCGAACCAGGTGGTCGGCGGTTCGAATCCGTCCGGGCGCGCCAAATTCCAGATTTATTCGTTCGCCCCTCTGGTCGGTTGTGCCATTCCGGGTCCGGTGTGCCATTCACAAAGCGTCCCAGCGGGTGCTGATCTAGACTTTGCGGATGGGCAGTGATGAGGGGGGACACCCCGATTGCGGGCGATGAGCGCATCCATCTGGTGACCATCGCCTGGGCCCGGGGGAAGTGGTCCGGGGTTCTCGGCAACGATTCGCGCGAGCACCTGTGGCAATTCGCGGGGAAGCTTAGGCTGAAGGTGACGGACGCGCTAGCGCCGATGGCGTACCGGGATACGGTGCGACTGGATCCGCTAAAGTCCTATGTGGTGACGGTCGCAAGCGCGCACATGTTGGCGTGGCTGCACGCAGCCTTCAGCCACGGCTGTGCCGATCGCAGCAATGCGCGCACCCGTTCGCGCAGAGCGGCATCCGCCACCTCGCGCGCAAGTAACGCTTCGATCGCCGTGGCGTCCAGTCCGTCGCAGCGATGGAAGAGCCGCTGCAGCTCG
>JAJZFQ010000083.1 GCA_021805275.1 Pseudomonadota bacterium | reverse complement strand
AGTCATGAGCGATCTCTTTCAACGTTTCGCGCAACCGCTGCCGCCAGTGCACGGGGTGCAATCCGAGGGTCATCAGCGAGCGCTTGTCGAGCACGCTGTAGGCCGGACGGCGCGCAGGGGTCGGATACTCTTCGGTCGCAATCGGCGTGACGGTGACGCCGGAGGGCAGTAGACCGAGGGCGGCGCCCTCTTCCGCAATCGCCACGGCGAAGTCGTACCAGCTGGCGACCCCGGCGTCGGTCCAGTGGTGGATCCCCTGAATCTCGGCTCGCACCACGACCTGCCACAGCACCTCGGCCAGAGGCCTTGCGGCCGTCGGCGTCCCGACCTGGTCGGCAACGACGCGCACCGCGCCGCGCTCGCGCATCAGGCGCAGCATGGTGTGCACGAAGTTCTTGCCCTCGGCGGCATACACCCAGGCGGTGCGCACGATGACCGAGCGATCGGGAAGCGCTTCGAGCACCACGCGTTCGCCCTGGAGCTTGGTGACGCCGTAGACGCCGAGGGGATTCGGGTGCGCCTCGGGGCGATAGGGCGAGGACGCGGTGCCGTCGAACACGAAATCCGTCGAAATATGCACCAGCCGGGCCCCACAGGCCGCGGCCCCGGCGGCCAGATGCGAGGGGCCCTCGCCGTTGATCCGCTGCGCCAAGGCCGGCTCGGACTCGGCCTTGTCCACCGCCGTATACGCCGCCGCATTGATGACGGCGGTCGGCTTTACCTGCTCGAACGTGCGGCGAACCGCGTGCGCATCACCGATGTCGAGCTCGCCATGGGCGCAGGCCACCAGCTCGATCCCGTCCGGGCAGGTCGCACGCAGCAGGCGCCCCACCTGCCCGCCCGCGCCGGTGACCAACACTCTCACGGGTAGAGCTCGGCTGAGGCGAACGCGGACGCCGCCGCATCCTTGCCGGAGAGGATCGGCTGTTCCCCGGGCGGCAGCGGCCAGCGCACCCCGATCGTCGGATCATCCCAGCGAATCGCGCGCTCGTGCTCGGGCGCCCAGACGTCGGTGACTTTGTAGAGAAAGTCCGCCGAGTCACTCAGCACCAGATACCCGTGCGCGAACCCCGGCGGCACCCAGAGCATGTGATGGTTCTCGGCCGACAATTCGGCGCCCACCCAGCGGCCGAAGGTCGCCGAACTGCGGCGAATGTCCACTGCGACGTCGAACACCCGGCCGCTCGTGACCCGCACCAGCTTTCCCTGGGGCTGGCGGATCTGATAGTGCAGCCCCCGGAGGATATGCCGGGCGGAGTGACTGTGGTTGTCCTGCACGAACTTCAGATCCAGTCCCGCCGCGGCGAATTTGCGCTGCTCCCAGGATTCCATGAAAAAGCCGCGCGCATCGCCGAACACCTTCGGTCGGATCCGCACGACCTCGGGAATCTCCATCGGTTCGAAGATCATCAACGCGGTCCTTTCAACACATCGAGGAGATACGTCCCGTAGCCGCTCTTGGCGAGCGGGCGCGCCAGGCGCTCGAGCTGCGCCGCATCGATGAAGCCGCTGTGATAGGCGATCTCCTCCGGGCAGCCGACTTTCAGGCCCTGGCGCGTCTCGATGGCCTCGATGAACATCGAGGCCTGGATGAGCGATTCATGGGTGCCGGTGTCGAGCCAGGCCACACCGCGCCCGAACTGCTCCACCGTGAGCGCCCCGCTCTCGAGGTACAGTCGGTTCAGATCGGTGATCTCGAGCTCCCCGCGTGGCGAGGGCTTCAGGGCCGCGGCGAGATCGGCCACCTGGCGGTCGTAGAAATACAGGCCGGTCACCGCATGGTTCGACTTCGGCTGGGTCGGCTTCTCTTCGAGCGTCATCGCGCGACCCGCCGCATCGAAGCTCACCACGCCGTAGCGTTCCGGGTCGCGCACGCGGTAGGCAAAGACGGTCGCGCCCTGCTCGCGGCAGGCGGCAGCCCGCAGCTGTTCGGGCAGGCCGTGGCCGTAGAAGATGTTATCGCCGAGCACCAGCGCCACGGGCTCACCGCCGATGAAGGGCCGACCGATGAGGAAGGCCTGCGCGAGGCCCTCGGGCCGCGGCTGCTCGGCATAGGAGAACGAGACGCCCCACTGCGAGCCGTCGCCGAGCAGGCGCTGAAACAGCGGCAGATCCACGGGCGTCGAGATCAGGAGGATGTCCCGGATCCCGGCGAGCATCAGCGTCGAGATCGGGTAGTACACCATGGGCTTGTCGTACACCGGCAGCAGCTGCTTGCTGACACTCAGCGTGACCGGATGCAGACGGGTGCCGGCGCCGCCGGCGAGAACGATACCTTTCAAGATCGCGGGCTCCTGTCCCCAAGGCATTGAATCGGCGAAGCTTGCCATGCGCGCCCCCTGCGCGTCATGCGGAGATACTCAGTCCGCGCGAATCGGACCACCGTTCAAGACCTCCGTCACACACCCCAGCAGATCGTCGTACACGGCATCGGCTGCCAAGATGGCCTCCGCGGAGAGCGCATAGCCGGTGCGCACCAGAAAGCAGCGGCCGACGCCGGCGGCGCGCCCGGCCTGCACGTCGGAGATCCGATCCCCGACGAGGAACGACGCCGCCGGGTCGATGTCGAGGGTGCGGATGGCCTTCAGCAGCATGCCGGGCTCGGGTTTGCGGCACGCGCAGGCCCGGCGATACTGCGCCAGGGGCGCATCGGGCAGATGCGGGCAATACTCGACCGCATCGACACTGACCCCCTCGGCGCGCAGCCGCCCGCGCACCTCGTCCATCAGCCGCTCGAAATCCGCCTCGGTATAGAGCCCGCGGGCGATCCCCGACTGGTTCGTCACCACCACCCGACGGTAGCCGGCGGCCTCGAGCGCCGCGAGCGCCGCGAGCGCGCCCGGCAGCAGCACGAAGTCCTCGATCCGGTGCACGAAGCCGTGCTCGACATTGAGCACGCCGTCGCGGTCGATGAACGCCGCGCGGTGACTCATGCGCCGCGGATGCGCTCAACGAGCGCGGTCGTGGAGTAGCCCGTCACGAATGGAATCGCGAGCGAGCGGCCCCCCCAGGAGCGCATCAGCCGGGTCTCCTCGAGGGTCTCCATGTCGTAGTCACCGCCCTTGACGTAGAGGTCCGGACGGCAGCGTGCGAGCAGCTCACAGGGGGTCTTCTCGTCGAAGAGCGTCACGAAGGAGACGCTCTCGAGCGCGGCCAGCACGATGAGGCGATCGGATTCGGCATTGAGCGGGCGATCCGGCCCCTTGCCCTGCAGACGAGCCGAGGTGTCGCTGTTGACCGCGACCAGGAGTGCGGCCCCGAGTTCGCGAGCGGCCGCCAGATAGGTCACGTGCCCCCGATGAAGCACGTCGAACACCCCGTTCGTGAACACGAGCGGGCGCGGCCAATGCCGGCCAGGCACCTCGGCCGGGGAGAGTATTTTTTGGCGCAGGGTTTGGGGGAGTTCCGTCATTGACCGATGTACGTTACGTCAGTGGTTCGAACGTTGCATGATCGCGCAGCGTCGGCGGAGGCGCCAGCACAGCTCAGCACGACGCCAGCTAAAAATCCTTGTCATCGCGCAGCCCAACGCTTAACAAAACGCGGCAAGATGGAACCGAAGTGTCTTGAGCCCAGGTTCAGTTCGCATTACTGTATGCGCATTCAGTCAGTCAGCCTGAATTGCTGTCGGAGCACCCTGTGAGACCCTCTCTGGCCCTGCAGAGACATCGCGACACCATCCGCCAGGTGGTGAACTCTCACCGTGCACAAAATGCGCGCATCTTTGGTTCTGTCGCACAGGGAACGAATGTCGAGGGCAGCGACCTGGACATCCTCGTCGATCCCACCCCAGACACCACGTTGTTCGACATCGGCGCGATTCGGCACGAGTTGCTGCAGCGCCTCGGAATCCCGGTCGATGTGCTCACACCCAATGCGCTGCCCGATGAATTTCGAGCCGCGGTGCTCGCTGGAGCGATCCCTCTGTGAGCCGCGACTCTCGGGGATTGCACGAGAAGCTGTCGCATAGCGACAATGCGAGCGAACGCATTGGCATTGTACCCGCGACAAAATCTCCTCAGTGAGATCCCGCGGCACGCGTAATCGTCCAACCAATCAACCCGCCCCGTCCTATTAGCCACTCGGCAGAACCCTGCGGCCACTATTGCGGCCTGTGCGGCAGCAGATCTTCCAGCGCATACAGTGTCTTTTGCGGCAAGCGCTCCAGTGGATAGTATTTCGTGATGATCTGCAGCGCGTGCTCATACGAGCGCACCTCCAGAAGACGAAGGAGGAAGCGAACATCCTCTTCATCGTGAAATTCCGCTCCGATGCGCATCGCCAAGCTCTTCATCGCGAGCAGATACTCCGGTTGCGCCGTCATCACACGCAGGTGATCGAGTTCGAGAAAAGGGGAAAACTCGCCCTCCGCGCTCATGAATCCTTTCACCGCGTCATTGAGCCAGTGAACGTCGATGCCCGCCTTGATGGCCGAGCGAGCCGCAGCCTCGCGAACCTTTTCGGGCGGACGAAAGAGAGCGTCGACATCCCGCGTCGAAGGGCGAGCGCCGTACGCCAGGCACATGACAGCGCCACCCACGAGGAAGAGCTCGCCAACGGTATCGACTTGACGCAGCTCCTCGTTCAAAAGCTCGAACAGTCGGCGGATATCCGTCTTGCTCAGCGCCGCCATCTGACGCCTACACCTGTGCGCCGACGCTCGAATCGATGAAGATGTTGCGCCGGCGGAACGGGGCCGGTGAGTGAGTCAGCAGGTACAGGCGCAGCGACGGAAGCGCCGACCCGAACACCGGCACCGCGAGCGCTTCGATCCTTCGGGTCCACGCAGGCGCCGCCAGACCACGCAGGTTGCAGGCCGTCTCGCTCATGGCCGCGACGTAATTGGCCAGAAACGGCGAGAGCTCCGCCTGCGGTGCGGCAGCAACGGCTTGACGTAGTTCCGCCGCGGTCAGGCCGGCGAGCAGAGAGGTCAGTTCCGCGAGCGCGAAGGACGGCTCCGTTGCCTCGCTGAGCGCAGCGACGGCCTCCTGAAACGCTTTCGCATATGCCGGGAGCACGCGACTCAATACGTAGGCCGACATATCCATGCCTGCCTGCTGGGCTGCGCGGCGGATCGCTGACTTTTCCGCCTCAGACACGCGCACTTGCAACTGCGAGAGCTTTACCGGCTGATTCATACGCCTAGCGTAAAGCCGATCGACGTTTTCGTCAATACATACGTATTGACATCAATGACTCCGTGCAGAGATCGTATCTGAACACGCCATCACCCCCGCCCCGCCAGCCACTCGGCATAGCGGCGAACGCCGGACTCGACGTCCGCGAATTCGACGTCACAGCCCGTCGCGCGCAAGGCCGCGAGGTCCGCTTCGGTGCGGCACTGGTACTTGCCGATGAGCGCCTCGGGAAAGGGTGTGTACTCGATCAGGCCCGACTGGACCTGCTCGGCGAGCGACAGCGCCGCCTCGCCGCGCTCGGCGCGCATCGCATTGATCGTGGCATGGGCGACCTCGTTGAAGGGCTGCGAGCGGCCCGAGCCTAAGTTGAAGATGCCGCTGCGCTCGGGGTGGCGCAGGAACCACAGGTTCACCGCCACCACGTCCCCGACGTAC
>JAJZFQ010000044.1 GCA_021805275.1 Pseudomonadota bacterium | reverse complement strand
CGATCCACTTCAAGCCATGTGCCTGCGCGCCATGCGCCAGCCTGATGGCATAGGGCAGATCAAGGCTCATCCAGCAGTCGAGCATGAGCCAGAAATCCGGCCCGACGCGGTTGCGCATCTCGCCGAGGGCCTCGAGATTGCGGCGCAATCCGTCTTCACCCTCGGCCGGACCGTGATGCAGCGGCAGCTTGCCGCCAATGAAGCCCATGGACTTCGCGAGGTCCGGCCGCGATCCAGTGGCATAGAAGACGAGTTCATCGCGAACCTTGCCGCCGAGCAACTGGTAAACCGGCTCGCCGCGCAGCCTGCCGAGCAGGTCCCACAATGCGAGGTCGACGCCGGAGATGGCGTTCACGACCAAGCCCTTACGACCGTAGTATTGGGTCGAGAAGTACATCTGGTCCCAGATCTTCTCCACCTCCGTCGGGTCTCGGCCCTCGAGGAAGCGGGCCAGATGATGCTCGACGATGTAGGCGGCCGGTTCCCCGCCAGTCGTGACGGCAAATCCGACGGTTCCATCGGCGGCTTCGATCTCGACCACCAGGGTTCCGAGCACGTTGATGCCGAAGCTGCGCCGACTCTGGCGGTACTCCGGGTAGCGACTCATGGGCGTGGCGATGTGATCATCGATCCAATGCCCGCCGGCCTGGTCGTGGTAATCAGCACCACCGCCACGAATGACGGAGGCGCGCACTTGTCGGATCAAGGGAAAGCTCATGGATGGCGTCGACTCACAGATCTGAACGGGCGACGGCGGCGCGCAGTGGTTGCGGCCGCCGCCGTTGTCCCACATACTAATACGGGTACCATATAATGAGAAGCACGCGAAAGGCAGGACGGTCCGACGGCAGCGCGCACAGCGAGATTGCGCAACCTGCCCGCCTGGGCAGTCAAACGCTGCTGCGCGGGCTCGACGTGATCGACGTTGTCGCCGAAGGCCCGATCAAGCTCGGCGATCTCGCCGCGCGGCTGGGGTTGACGCGCAGCACCACGCACCGCCTCGCCTCGGCGCTCACCGACCGACGCTACCTGTCATTCGTGCCCCACAGTGGCTACAGCCTCGGGCCAAAGCTGCTCGAGCTCGGTTTCCGGGTCCGCGACGAACTCGATCTGCCGCGTGTCGCCGCACCGCACCTGGAGCGTCTGGCGCTGCTGACCGAGGATACGGTGCACCTCGGGGTCATCGATCACGGTCACGTGCTCTACCTCGACAAGGTACCAGGCAAACGCCGCATCAATATCAGCTCGCGCATCGGGGAGCTGCAGCCGGTGAGCTCCACCGGCCTCGGCAAGGCGCTGATCCTCGATCTCGACGAGGATGCGTGGGTCGAGCTGTTCCGGACCGAACGCAGCGAACGGCGCACACCCGTGACCCTACCGGAGTGGCTCGGGCGGATGCGCCACTATGTTCGTGCGGGGTATGCATTCGATCTGGAAGAGAACGAAGACCAGATCCGCTGCATCGCTGCCCCAATCCGCGACGTGGCGGGCCGCACCATCGCCGCGATCAGCGTGTCGAGCGCCGCGCAATACATGAGCGACCAGCGCATGCAGACGCTCAGCCGCGACGTCCTCAACACTGCCCAGCGCATCAGCGAGGACCTCGGCTGGACAGGCCGCCATCCGGCAGCGCCGCAGGATCGATCCGTCAGCGACGCGAAGGCCCGTTCGCCTCGCAGCTCCGGCACACGAGGGCCTACGGGCCGACGCTGAAGACGACGATGCCATGACGCAGCCATTCGAACGATCCAGCGACGCCGCGCAAGGCCGCCGCCGCACACTCGAGCGAGTCGCATCAACGCGGCAGCGTGATTTGGGCGCGCACCCCGCCTAGAGACACCGCCTCGAAGCGCAGGGAGCCACCGTGCAGCGACAGCAGCCGATGGCAGATGCGCAGACCAAGGCCCGAACCGTGGCCGGACTGCCTGGGCACCGTACCGGCGTTCATGGCTGACAACATTGCCGCATCGAGACTCTCCTCACCCCGATCGGTGAGGGAAAATTGAACACCACCGCGCGAACAGGCCGCAGCGAATACCAGCTCTCCGCCGCCATATCGACGGATGTTGTCGAACAGATTTCGAAACACCCGCTCGAGCGCCATCGGTCGGCATGAGAATGAACACTCCGTGTTGCCGAGCTGGGCATCGACCCGCAATCCGTAGCGCTCCCGCGCTATATTCATCATCTCTAGGCTCCATTCCGTCAGGCTCACCGCGACCGTCTTCTCGCTACTGCCGCCTTGAACCCAGGCCAGGAAATTGCCGATAACTTCGTCCATTTCCTGCACATCGGCCAACATCGCCGGCTTCTGTTCCGGCAACACTTGATCGGAAAGATGAAGACTGAGCATCAGGCGTGACAGCGGGGTGCGCAGCTCGTGCGAAATGCCAGTCAACAGAAGCGTGCGTTCGTCGTGCAGACGATGCAAATCGGCCGCCAATCCTGCGATCGTGCGCTCGAGATCCTGAATCTCGCTCGGCGCCTGTTGACTGGGCGAGTACTCTCTGAGCTCTCCACGCAGGATGCGTGATGCAGACGCGGCAAGCCGCGCCAGCGGTCGATTGATCTGACGTACGATCAGCCATGCCCCGAGCAGCGTGAGCAATGCAATGATGGCGAAACGCGCTGCGGTAAACGGGTTGCCGCTGAAGGCGACGTCGTCAACGGGTATCCCCAACCACGAATCGTCGACCCCGGCGCGCATCCACAGCCATGTCTTTCCCGCCTGCCGCATCGACCTCAACTGCGCGCCGGGCGCGCAGAGCGCGAAATATCGAGCACTCTGCCGCAGAAAGTAGGAATGGGGTGACGAACCGTGCGGTACCGCTGAGGATACCCAGGGTAGCACCACCGCCGTGGAGGCGGGCGCGCCACTCACGGCCCGATCGGCCTGCCATAAAATCCGCGCGAAGCGCTCGGCTGCCGGCTCGAGCACGTAATTGTGAAACAGAAAGTAGATCAGTCCCTGGCTGCACAAGAGGAGAATGGACAGCAGGAGCGCGCTTCGCCCGAGCGTACTGCGCGGCCACGCCTGCTGCCATTTCATGGTTCAGCGACGAACAGATAACCTCGTCCCCACACAGTACGGATGTGCCGAATCGAGCGTTGGTCGTCACCGAGCACACGACGCAATCTGGAGATCTGCATGTCGATGCTCCGGTCTTCCGGGTCTCGTGAGCGTTGACGCGAGAGGCGCAGTAGCCTTTCGCGTGAAAGGACTTCACCCTCATGGTCGATGAAGGCCGCCAGCGTGAAGAATTCGGCGGTACTCAACTCGAGGCGCTTTCCGTCAAAAAATATCTCCTGGCGCTTGCGGTCCATTCTGAACGGCCCGACCGTGCGGGGCTCCTCAATGTTCGCCGGCGGCGGCGTCGAGCCACGTGTCCGCCTCAGGATAGCTTGGATCCGCGCCAGCAATTCACGCGGATGGAACGGCTTTGCGAGGTAATCGTCCGCACCCATCTCAAGACCGAGAATCCGATCCACTTCATCGCCGCGAGCCGTAAGCATCAGAATGGGGACTGAGTACTTCTGACGCAGCCGCTGACTGATCTGCAAGCCATCCTCTCCAGGCAGCCCCAGATCCAGAACGATCAGATCGACGTGCCGTTCGCCGAGCACGCGTTCCACCTGACGCCCATCGCTGAGTCCCTGAACGGTAAACGCATAGGAGCGCAGGTGGGACTCCACCAGCGCGCGCAGCCGCGGGTCGTCTTCGATGACCAGGATATGCCCTTTGCTCGCTTTCACGTCACTACGATAACCCCGGGATACGCCACTTCCAAGACCCGAATGTAACAGAGCACTCTCGGAACGCCCCACCGTGACGATTTGTTACGAATCAGCGTGCTGCGCTCCAAGATTGTTACAAGAGAGATGTCTAGTCTAGCCGCGACGCAGGTTCACGTGAGGCAGGCGACACAGATGGTTGTTCACAGGAGCACGCGGCGACGCGGACGGACGGACGGGCGCAGACTTCTCTGGCGCACCGGTACTTGGCTGCTCCTCGTGCCTGCACTCTTGTCCGGTTGTGCCGTGGGACCGAGGCTGGCGGCGCCCGAGGTACGCGCGCCGAACGTGTACATCCGCAACACTGAAACCGTGGGACCGAGACTGGAACCGCTCCGCGCGACCTCTAGCGTTGCAGTTCAATGGTGGACACTATTTCGCACGCCGCTCTTGAACCATTACATCCGCGCCGCAATGCGAGTCAACCCGGATTTAGCCACCGCGCGTGCTGCCCTGACCGCGGAGGATGATTTGGTGCACGCGGCGGCCGCTGGATTTCTGCCGCACGTCGCCGCAACCGCGGTAGCGTCGCGCGCCCGCGCATTGACCGCTGGAGCGAACAGCGGCCGAGCATACCGGATTCCAGGCGATCTCTACTCCTTGCTCCTCGGGTCTGTTGTCGTCAGCTATCAACCCGACGTGTTCGGATCCGTCGCGGATCAACTGCATTCCGCGGAGGCGAGACGCGAAGTTACCGCGGCACAGCTGCGAATGACAGAAGTCTTCCTGCAAGCGTCTGTTGCCCGAGCGGTGATTCAGGCAGCGGGTGCTCGTGAACAATGGAAGGCGGCTCAGCGCATCGCTACTGACGACCAGCGGCTACTCGAATTATTGCGCCAAGAATATCGTCTCGGCGCCAGTAACCTCCAGGAAGTACGCCAACAGAAGGCGTTGACGGCCAGTGCCAAAGCAGCCATTCCGCCACTGCGCACCGCGATGGCGACTTATCGAAACGCGCTCTCCGATCTGGTCGGTGAGTTTCCTGATGAGACCTTGCTCTTGCCCAGGTTAAACACCATGCAGCTGCCCGCCACACTGCCGACGGTACTCCCGTCCACACTGCTCGAGCAGCGTCCCGACATCGTTGCAGCTCGCGCCGAGACGGAAGCGGCCCGAGCCGACGCAAGACTTGCCGCCGCGAACCGGTTTCCACAGGTCCAGATCAGCGCCGATCTGGGCAAGGCGGCGCAGAGCGGCGCGATGTTCTTCAACCCGCTCTCGACGCTTTGGTCGTTGGGCACGGGAATCCTCGCACCACTGTACGACGGAGGCGCCCTGGCCAACGAAGAGAAGGCTGCGACTGCTGAGTACCGGGCCTCGAGCGGTCGTTATCGAGCCACGGTCCTCAAGGCCTTCGAACAGGTGGCCGATGCTCTGCGCGCCCTGCGCGACGGCGAGCAGACCCTTCGGCAGAGCCAAATCGCTTCGACAGCCGCCGCCCAAGCGTTGACGCTTGCGCGGGCGCGCTATCGAGACGGCGATATTGCATACAGCGCAGTACTCGATGCGCAAATCGCCGCGCAGCGAGATATCCAGGCGGCGATTGCGGCGCGCACTCAGCACTATCTCGACACCGTTGCTCTATTCCTGGCGTTGGGCGAGGGCGGATCGAGCGAACACAGCGCGGTCTCTTCAGGAGCACGATCGTGAGGCGTCAGTTCATCCTCGCCATTTTCGTCGTATCGTCACTGTTCGCCGGCATCTACGGCGCTCACCGGTGGCATGCAGCGCGCCAGGTCGCGCAGCGCGCCATGAACCGCCAGAGCGTCGTGACCGTCTCGGCTGCAACGGTAGGCCGCGCACGCATTCTCCCGCGAACCGCGGTGGTGGGCGAGATCGTGGCCGCTCAGGGCGCTGAGCTAAGTTTGCAGTCATCCGGGGTCATCCGGCGGGTGGCCTTCCATTCCGGTCAACGGGTGCGCGCCGGAGCGTTGCTGCTGCGCATCGACGCGGGTGCTCTGCCGGGTCAGTTGCAGGCGGCTCAAGCGAAGGCTGCATTGGCGAGCGAGAACTTTGGTCGCGCTCAGAGAGTGCATGCGATTCACGGCATCTCGACTGCAGCGCTCGACAGAGCCAAATATGAGGCGTTGGCCTCTGCCGCCCGGGTCACCGCGCTGAAGGAGAATCTCGCTGACACCACGCTGCGAGCACCGTTCGCGGGAGTTCTGGGTATACGCAAGGTCGATCGCGGGGAGTATCTGCGCGCCGGCAGTCCTGTGGTGGAGCTCATTGCGCCGCGGAATCTCTACGTGGACTTTTCGGTTCCGCAAGGCATCGCAGCGCGCGTGCAAGCGGGGAGTGAACTGGCCTTTGCCCTATCGAGCAGCGATCCGCAGCAGTACGCGGCACGAATCCTCGCGGTAAACGCGCAGGTCGACCGCAGCAGCCGGTCGCTGGTGGTGCGCGCCAGGATCCTCCAGACGAGCCGATCCATCCGTGCGGGCATGTTCGTCCTTGTGCATCTACCCACGGCCGCGGCACGCACACGGCTCGTCATTCCGCGGATCGCCGTCGCGTATCACAGCTACGGAAGCTTCGTCTACGTGCTGCAGCGGCGCGCGGGCGGTTCCTGGGTCGCTCACGCGCAAATCATTCGGACCGGGACGGTTCAGGGCGACGACATCGTGGTGCGCAGCGGGCTAACGGCAGGCGAGATGATCGTCACGGCTGGACAAGTGAAGTTGCACAACGGAGATGCGGTGCGCATCAACAACGCCGTTCATCTGGATTGATTGCGAGGAATATGCCATGCGCTTTGGCGAGGCGTTCATTCATAGGCCGATACTGGCAATCACGGTTGTCGTGGCCCTATTTTCCTTTGGCCTACGGTCGCTCGGCATGCTTCCCATTACGGAGTACCCGCCGACCAAGACCTCTCAGATCACGATCACCACACAATATTTCGGTGCGACACCGAAGACCGTCAATGCCTTCATCACCGCGCCTCTGGAGAAGGCCGTCGGGCAGGTTCCGGGAATCAACTACATGACAGCGGTCAGCGAGGATGGCGTGTCGGTCATCACTCTGTACATGCGCATGGGAGCGGACCCGAATGCCGCGCTGTCGCAAGCGCAGATCAAGGTCAATAGCGTCATGAATCAGCTTCCGAGCGGCGTGATGCAACCCGTCGTGGTGCAAATGCCGGGCTCGGGGGCGTATCTGATGTATTTGACCTTTTCCGGGCAGGGATTCAGCCAGCAACAGGTCACGGACTACCTGACGCGCACGGTACAGCCGGCGATTCAATCGGTTCCCGGTGTTGGCCTGACCAACATACTGCCGCCTGGAACTGGTCCGAGCGGAAATACCTTCGCGATGCGCATCTGGCTCGATCCGGAGAAAATGGCCGTGCTGGGCGTTACGTCAGATGAGGTGCGTGCCGCTCTTAAGGCTAATGATTACGTGTCGGCAGCCGGGCGACTGCGGGGCAAGTACACCGCCGTCTCTCTGACCGCGGACACGGCTCTGCACAACGCTGCGCAGTTCCGTCAGCTCGTCGTCAAGACTGTGCATGGCGTCCCGATCCATCTCGAGCAGGTTGCTCAGGTGAAGCTCGGTGCACAGACCTACGATTCCTCGGTGCTCGTCAATGGCCGGCCCGCGGTGAATCTCGGCGTGATGCAAGCGCCAGGCAGCAATGCGCTGCAGGTCGCCGCCGGTGTGAAGAAGCGTTTGCGGCGTTTGGTGATCGACATGCCCCCAGGCATGCAGGGGCGGGTGCTATATGACGGGTCGCAGTTCGTGCGCAACTCGGTTCATGAGGTCGTCGCAGACATCGGGCTGGCGCTACTCATCGTCATCGCCGTGATCTACCTATTCATGGGATCGTGGCGGGCGCTGATCGTGCCGGCGATCGCCATTCCCATCGCGATGGTGAGCGCCATGATCGTGCTGCACGCCCTGGGATATACCCTGAATCTGCTCACGCTGCTGGCGATGGTGCTGGCCATCGGCCTAGTGGTCGACGATGCGATCATCGTCGTGGAGAATGTGCATCGCCATATGGAGCATGGCATGACACCCGTGCAGGCAGCCTTGGCCAGCGTTCGTGAGCTGGCGAGTCCGATTCTGGTCATGGCGACGACCCTGGTGGCGGTGTTCTCTCCGATGGCGTTCATCGGCGGGCTGATCGGTCAGCTGTTCAGCGAATTTGCCTTCACTATCGTTGCCGCAGTGTTCATGTCCATGGTGACGGCGTTGATCTTCGCGCCGATGCTCGCCTCCCGGGTGTTGAAGGCCGGAGCGGACGATCGGATGACACGGTGGGTCGATGCCGGCTTTTCGTACCTGAAGGGTCACTACGCGCGCCTCCTGCATCGCACCTTGCAATTCTGGCCAGTGACCGTGACCGTGGCGGGGCTCCTGACCCTCGGGGTCGTCGGCTTGTTCGTGATCAGCCCCCGTGAGCTGGCACCGCCCGCCAACCAGGGAATTGTGTACATCAACGGTGTGGCACAGCCGACCGCCACACTCGGGTACATGACGGCCTATGATCGATACCTGACTCATTCGGTATTCGACCGGATCAGGAGCCGCAGCGACAGTTTCGCGGTGAATGGAATCGGAATTGGCGGCTTTCTGCTCAACAATGACGTCATGGCCGGAGTGGTGTTAAAGCCGAATCGCGGCACGCAATCCACCCAAGAGGTCCGCCAGCAGATACAGCGCCTGGGACGGCAGGTACCCGGTCTGAAGTTGTCGGCCTTCGGTCTGCCCCCCCTGCCAGGCGCCGCAGTGGGGCTCCCGGTGCAATTCATCGTTACCAGTACCGGGGGAAGTTATGCGGGACTCGATGATGTCGCGCGGACGTTGACTCAGCGAGCGCGCTCAAGCGGGCTGTTTTCGTTCATCTGCAAGAATCTCAAGTACGACGACGAGATCCTCAGAATCCGGATTCATCGCGAAATGCTCGCGAATTTCGGCATGACGGCGGCCGACGTCGGCAAGAGCCTGGCCACACTGCTTGGCGGCAACTACGTCAATTATTACAGCATGGACGGACTCAGTTATCGCGTCGTTCCCCAGGTGCCGGCGGCATTGCGCGCGAATCCCAACCTCTTGCAGGACTATATGATCAAGACCCCCTCGGGCGCCGAGGTTTCACTGTCGACCTTCGTGTCCCTGAAGAGGGAGTCCGCGCCCACCTTTCTGCCTCAATTTCAGAATCTCCCTGCAGTGTTCATCACCGGTACTCCGGCGCCTGGCGTGACCCTAGGCGAAGCGTTGGGTTTTCTGCGCCATTCGGCGGCACGAGTGCTGCCTGAGGGGTATCAGGTGCACTACGCCGGGGTATCGCGCCAGTTCATGCAGCAGGGCAACACGCTGTTCGTCACGTTCGGCTTCGCTCTGTTGATGGTGGTATTGCTGCTCGCGGCCCAATTCGATGGTTTCCGCGATGCGATCGTAGTGATCTGCGCCGTACCGCTGGCACTGTTCGGTGCGTTGCTGCCAATCGCGCTCGGTCTCTCCAGTATCAATATCTACTCCGAGGTGGGACTGGTGATGCTCATCGGCCTGATCGCCAAGCAGGGCATTCTCGTTGTCCAATTCGCGCGGCATCTGCAGCGTCAAAGGCAAGTGGACAAGCGCGACGCCGTGATCGAGGCGGCGACTCTGCGCTTACGTCCCATCCTGATGACCGTGGCCGCGATGATTGCAGGGGCTGTACCACTAGTTCTCGCCAGCGGTGGCAATGCGCAGGCGCGCTTCTCGATGGGCCTGGTGATCATCTCTGGGCTGGGATTCGGCTCCCTGGTCGCACTCTTTGTCATCCCGGCGTTCTATCTGTGGTTCGGCCAAGTGTTGAGTCCGGGGCGGCCACCGGCGGTAGTTCTGGCAAAGCCGAACTGATGCATTGAACGGGAGCTCAGTCACTCCGCGCGCGGGATGGTGGCAGCCTGTGGCCGCAGCGGCGATGGCCGGGCGCGCTCGGGCGGCCGGATCCGCGTCGGTTCCAGCAACGTCGAGGTAAATGGGTGGGGGTGACCGGTCCCGGCGGTTGAAATCGGTAAGCAGCCGATACCACCGGGCGAGGCCAGTCCGTCCGCTGAGACACACGAACGGGATGGACGATTCCGCAGGGTCAGGGCACGAGGCGTGCCGTCAGGATCAGCACAGCGCAGGGTCAAGGCTGAAGGGATACGACATAGCGGCCTTGACCGCGCAGCGTCACTACATCGCGGCGCGCGCCATAGGTCACGGGGTTGATCGTGACCTTTCCGTTGATCCGGACGACCGCGTGCCGAGAGCGCACCGGCAAAGATATCTGTGCCGTCACCATGGGGGGCAGATGGATCGTGGTGACATACCCATGATCGGAACGGATCGCCACCCGCAGCAGTCCGTGCGGCGTCGGCTCCGCGCCGCGCGCCCATTTCAGCCCGAGCAAGTGAGGGCGGATCGTCACGCGAGCGAAGCCCCCCGCGGTTGGATGTATGCCGAGCACCTCGCGCATCAGCCACGGCGTCACACCGCTCGACCAGCCGTGGGCCAGACTCACCTTGAACCCGGAGACGCCGTCAGCCTGCAGCGACGCCTGGTACATGAATCCCTTGAACCAGGTGGGGTTGTAAGCCTCCCAGAACGTGGTCGCGCCCTCCTCGACCATCCCACCCCAGTAGGTGCGGATCCAGCCGAGCGCGGCGCGTCGGTAGCCCATCTTGGCCATCGCGCTAACGACGTAGAAGTTGTAGTACGGCGTAATGTCGTAACCGCGATCCTTCGGTTCGCTCGCCTGGATGAGCACGTGCTTCCAGATCGCTGCGTACTGACCAGGGTCCGCGACACCCGAAAGTACCGCGTAGGCATTGGGCTGCCAGCGGTGGCCGAACGTGTTCTGCGCGTTGCGCAGGTAGCGTTGCGCGGCACGCTTCAGCTTCTGTGCTTCAGCCGCCATGCGCGTGGCGTGCTTCGCATCACCCAAGACGCGCAACAGCTGCGCGCCGTCGCGAAACGCCGCGTAGTACTCGAATTGGGTCGCCATCCGCGTCTGTCGGGTATTGCCGTACATGTCCGGAGCCCAGTCGACGAATGGCCAGGCATGCGTCCGGTCTGCGAAGAGCCCGCGGCCGTCGAGATCCTTCTGCATGTACATCAGCAGCTGCACGAGACGGCGATGCACACTGCGCAGCTGCGCCATCGAACCCGTGTGCAGGTAGTACTGGCGCTCGCCGATCACCCAGAACGCCGAATACCCTGGGATGCCGTTGACGTGGGCATGCACCGGTGCCGGACCGATGAGCCGGTCGAGCGTCTGGCGCATCAGCGCGCCGTCACCAAAGACGTCGGCAATCGTCCGCCCGCTGACGTCGAGATCGCCCATCCACCGGTTACGATCGCGCTTCGGCGCGTCCCAGATCCCGTCCTGCATGCACAGGTGTGCGGTGTAGGCGCCGATCGCCCACATCTTGTTCAGCAGCGGGTCGGAAGACTCGAACGAGCCACGGTATTGGACCGGGTAGGCGATGCCGTCGAGACGGATCGCGCGAAAGCGCGTCGAGCGCCCGCCGGTGAAGCGGATAATCACGTAACGGAAGGCGCTCTTGGGCCCATACGCGGTCCCGTGCGGCGGCAGGTAGACCGGATCGACCCCGAGAAACGGCTGCAGGCGTGCCTCAGCCTCGGACTCTCCGTACTGAACGGTCACCCGGGCGGGCGCATCGGAATCGGACTGCAGTTCGATTCGCCCGGCCACTTCCCGCCCAAAATCCAGTTCGATCTGCGGGGCATCGTGGCGCGCCACGTACCGGTGCGGCAGCGTCACCGTAAAGTTGCCGCCCGACGGGCCCGCGGTGAGCGCCTGGGTATGGCGGATCGTGCCGACGCCGGCGAATACGCGCCGAACTTCCAGGGCGCGCAACCGATAGTGGGCGAGAAATGGCGAGATCCCGTCGTAGCCAGGCCAGGCGTACATCCCGGCGTCGGCGTTCGCCTGGAACAGCCCAATGGCACTTTCGATGCCTCCGAGATCATCGACGCGGTGCCAGCCTGAGGCGTCGAATGGGGGTTCCTGCCAGCCCGAGGGCACCGAGTGCGCCGCGGCACGCCAGCGGCCATCACTCATCACCAGCGGCGGCGCCTGAATACCCCGTGCCGCCGGCACGATCATCACGGCCAGAACCTTGCCATCGCGCAGATGCCGGGCAATCGAACGTTGCGCTTCATTGATCGCCATCGGTCCGCGCACCGCCTCGATGGCGATTACGTTCCGGCCGCGGCGCAGCGCGCCCGTGACGGCGCAGGCGTAGACGCGAATGCCCATCGGGACGTCCAGGTTGAGCTGGTAATGCCCGACTTCGTGGCCATTGACGTAGATCGCGGCCTGCCTCGGTCCTGCCATGTAGAGCGTCGCGCGCGGCGGCAGCGTCGCGACGTTAAACGCTCGCCGGAAATAGCGCGGCTCGAGACCAAAGCCAGCGGCCGCATGCGCCCGCGTCCAAATGTACTGTTCGGGCAGCGGGTGATGCTGCACCGCTTCGAGCTGTGAGGGACGCAAATCGCGCGCCGGGTCAAGCTGCGCATCCGGGATGGCGGTCGGGCCGTTAGGCGGTTGGCGCAACCACGCGCTCGCCGGCACCCCCGTGATGCGCTTCACCGCGGAGTTGATCTTGGTGAGTGCCGCATCGGTCAACACCGTCGGATCGAACGGCTGTACCTGGCGCAACGTCATGTGACGTCCGCGATCCGCGATGCGCGTGGCACCGAAGCCGGGGAGATATTGATCGACAATGGCGTGCGTGCGGGGATTGGCGAGGAGTGCGCCGATCGTCGAGTAGCGCACGCTGTAGCCGGGCGCTGCGGTCTGGGCCAAAGCCGCAGGCGTGGCCATGGCGTAAAGGAGCAAGAGGCTTACGCAATACCCTGATGTGAGGCGGCGCAGTTGTGACGAGTGCATGACGGCAACCTCAGATTTCCGGGAGAAGAGAAGGCCGGCGTGGACTCGAGTCTGGCATCAGAGTGTTCTCACAATCGCGGCGCGCACGCTCACCGGCCCAAGCAGTCCGGCCGGCGAGAGCGTAGCGCCTAAGCCACCGGGCAGCCACGGCTTTCCGAGCCGCAGCATCGGGTCTATGAACGTGGTACGTTCAGCCGCCGGCTTGCCGTGGTCCCCAATGATCCGGTTGCGCCACGTGTTGGTGACCTGACAGCGCAGCACGTTGTGGCCCGATAGCGCCGCCGCCGTGATGTCGATAGTAAACGGTGGTTTCCACAAGATCCCCAGATCAGTGCCATTGAGCTGCACCGCAGCCAGTTCATGCACAGTCCCTAAATCAAGCAGCAGGCGCTGATCGGGCGACATGAGCTCGGCGGGCAGCACGAATTCCACGACGTATTCGGCAGTGCCGGAGAAATAGCGTGCCGCAGCGTGGCGGAGTTCGGTCCACGACTCCAGTGCATCCAGATGCAGCCGCAGAGGCACCGCCAAGCGCTCCCGGAACGTGAGCGTCCAAGGACCATGCAGGATGAGCGGCGCCGGGACATTTCCTACCTCGATCAGCGATTGTGCTCCAGAAGACTCCTCCACAAGCCAGCTACCGGGTTTTGCAACGGTCGCTTGGATCGTTCCGGCAACGCGCGCCAGGCGCACCGCTTCGAGTGAGCTGCCCGGCGCCTGTGGGAAGAGCCCAACGACCCGCCGGTCATCGGCCGGTGTCGCGAACAGGATAAAGACCGATCCGTTCGGATCCATTGGCAGGTCGATGGTGGTTCTGCCGCCTGATTCATGCCACATCGCAAGCGACTCTATCGCACCGGTGTCGGGGTACCACAGCTCCGGAATTCTTCCGCTCACGCGCAATGTCAATTCCACTCGACGTTCGCACGATGATTGGTTGCTGATAAAATATAGATCCCAGCCGGGCCCCGTGCGGTGGGTCCATTGGATGGTACCGTCCTGGATAGAGCAGTCGACGTCAGGAAAGACCCCGAGGGATTCGAGAACCTGACCGAGAGGCCGACCCCAGATAACCAGGCCGGACCCCACCGATCGAACTGTTCGGTGCACTCCGTCCAGATCGCCCCAGAGGTCCTCAGTCACCTGACGAACGATAGTGTCTGCCGCCGGAAAATCTGTCAGGCTGGGTGAGCACCTCGGCGGCGGACCCATCACGGTAGCTCCCGCATGGACGAGGTCGCTCAGGCGGGTGGCCACTTCCGGGGTGAGCGCCGAGGAGTCTGGCAGCACCAGCACACGGTAGCGCGGTCCCGTGGATAGTTCGATTCTTGCTGCGTTCACGCCAGCGAGGCGCAGCAGCGCGTCTCGGTTGATGGTATCGAACTCGTAACCAGCCGGTGGCGGATCGGGGAGCTGCCAGCGCAGAAACGAGCGAGCTGGAATATTTTCGCCGTTGAAGTAGCACACGTCGGTGACGGCGCGCCCCTGTTGCAACAGGGCCTGACACCGGCGCAGATAGTCAAACCAAGCTCGGGCCGGTTGCCACCAAGTCTGGGTGCGACCGAAGAACGTACCAATTCCATCAAGCGTAATCCCAGGGGCTCGGTGCATCCAAGGCTGGTGCGCATAGACGTGTAAGAAGAGACGCCCGATGCCCTGACAGTAGTTATGATCGCCGAGCGGCTTCAGGATGTAAGGATGCTCAGCCCAGGTGATCAGCCCCTCGGTGAAGGATTCGGCCTGTGCAAACGGTTTATTGTATAGCCGTGCCGCGTTCACCGCGTCCTTGATATCGGTGGGTTTGTCGTTGCGCGGGGTATTCAGCCAGAACTCGCCCATCGGTTGATCGACGTACTTGAAGTGCTCCATTCCATCGGCGGGAAACGTCGGATTGGGCGGCTCGGCGCTGAAGATACACCCGTGCTCGTGCGCTAGGTCACCGATCGTGCGAAAGAAGCCGGCGTCCATAAGGTCGTTGATAGTACGGCGTACATCGTGCAGAACACGTTCGGATACGTCTGCGCTGACGAGAGGCACGCCAGTCATCACGGCGATGTAAGGCATCAGGTCGTAGCCGCGCAGACGGTAAAATCCGGCGGCAAAATCTGGCGACCAGTTCTGGGCGCCGGCCTCCCAGCTGTCCACATGAATGATGTGCAGCACACGACCAGCGAGGCGCGGACCCACTCGCGCAAGCGCTTGGCCGAACCAGCGCTCGAACTGTAGTTTGGCAACCGCGGGGGAGAACTTATCGCATTCCAGACCGCCGGCGGCCCCGGCGGCGGAATTCATGCTGCCGGTGGTGGTACAACCGATGCGCAGAATGCGCCAGCAGCCGGCCGGCGGAGTCCACTTCAGCGACCCGTCCGCACGAAGGAACCCGGTCAGATCAATGATGTCCTGCAGAGCAATGCACGCGTTATCCGGAACGTCGCGCGCCGTCAACGGCCGGCTGATTGCCCATTGAGCACCAGATTTGCCAGGAATGTCGTTGATGCGTGGCTCGCTGCAGAGCACGATGCTGAACAACCGCAACCGGGTATCCTGACCAAAATCGTACTCTTCCTCGTACGGCTGAGGTGCAATGGGATGATGCACGAGCCGGAAGTAGCGCGCCGTGGTCTGCGGTACCGCATGCGTCAGGGTTGTCAGATCGGTCTGCCAGCCGTGCTTGGGATACTGCAGTACGCCGATACGGCGGTAGGTTTGTCCGTCATCGCTGGCTTGAACTTCGAGGCTGTTCGCCGCCCGATACACTCCAGGGGCATAGCCAGGCGGTGACGGTGTGCGCACCGTAATCGACCGTAGGGTAAAAGGCTGGGGGAAATCATATTGAATCCAGGACGGGCTGGTGGTCGAGACTCGCTCCCAGTCGATGATTTGCTGTGCATTCTGCGGATCCGTGATCAACGCCGTGTCGGGCGCGTGCAGCGGCAAGTCGGTCGTAATCGAGGCCCCGCATGTCTGGCTGGTATGATCCCATTCGGCGCGCCATGGCAACGCTACTGTGGCGATGTCGCGATAGAAGTCGTGTTTTGTGGGCGGCCGCGGGACCTGCACGCTCAGCGGATCGCCGCCATTGACTGTGCGGTGACTCCAGACAATGCGTTGCATGGACAGCTCTGGGGTGATCCAGGGTCCGCCGGCTGTGCCCCAGCCGTCACAGTCATTGAACGATAGCCGCATACCGAGACGGTCGCACTCCTGAACAGCATGCTCAAACAGCGACCACCATATCGGCGTGAGTGCGTTGACCGGCGGCTGCACCAACGAGTGAGGTCCGCTGCGACCGATTGTGAACAACATGGGCGTAGAGATGCCCACGGCATGCATCGCCTCGAGATCGGCAGTAATACCCTCGCGGGTGACCTGCCCGCCGAGCCAGTACCAGTAAGCGCCCGGATTTGCCGTCTCGGGCGGTTGTCTAAAAACCTCGAGAAGCACGGCTCGAGCATCACTCCTGGCGGTCGCACGCTGCGCCCGCAGCTCGGCCGCCGCGGCGATAGGCGGCGTCCCAAACAGTGGCGCCGCGATACCGCTGGCGGCAAGCTGCAGAAACGTCCGCCGGTCGAGCGGCGCCGCGCCGGCGGGTGCATTTTCCGGGCGTATGCTTCCGTCATCTGCCATTGCCCTATCCCCCAAAGCGCTTCCCACGAGTCCCATATTGTGGGCTATGATTCCATTGAATGAAACTCCCTGCGACCCGGGCCGCGCCGCCAGGGGAATGCGGAGCGACTGGAGAGACTGATGCCGGCCCATGCCCCGAACCTTCGCGCCTCCCGGACCGCACGACGGCCCCGGCGTGCTGTCCTGGCCTTGCTGGCCGCAGGTTTTGCGGGTCTGCCACTCCTCGCCGCAGCGGCACCGCCGCCGCTGCTTCTCGGCACGGCCTGGTACCCGGAGCAATGGCCTGAAACGCGCTGGCCGAAGGATCTGGCGCTGATGCAGGCGGCGCACCTCCGCGTGGTGCGGGTCGGGGAGTTCGCCTGGAGCAGTTTCGAGCCGCATCAGGGGCAATATCACTTCGGCTGGCTCGAGCGCGCCATCGCTGAGGCGGCGCGTCATCACATCTTCGTCGTGATCGGAACGCCGACCGCCGCACCGCCGGCGTGGTTGACCCGCCGTTACCCTCAGACGCTGCGCGTACACTCCGACGGACGCCGCGCGCAGCACGGCAATCGCCAGCAGTTTTCCTTTTCCAGTCCCGTGTATCGCAAGTTCTGCCGCGACATCGCGGCCCGACTGGCCCGGCACTTCGGGCACAACCCCGACGTGATCGGCTGGCAGATCGACAACGAAATGGGCCCGCCCTCGTTCGACGCGGTGACACGCCATCAGTTTCACGCCTGGCTGCGGCACCGCTACCGCACCGTGGCGGCCCTGAACCGCCACTGGGCCACCGCGTACTGGAGCCAGACCTACCAGCACTTCAGTCAAGTGCCGATGCGCGCCTCGAACGAGAACCCGGGGCTGCTGCTGGATTTCAAGCGGTTCGTGACGGCGACCTGGACGAGCTACGTGGCGAATCAGGTGCACGCGATCCGCCGCTTCGCCGCACCCGACCAATTCATCACCACCAACACCACACATTGGGGCGATCAGTTCGACCAGTACACCGTCAGCCACGAGCTCACGCTCGCCGCCTGGGATGATTACGTTCCAGATGGCCGCTATCACTGGCTCGACAACGGCGTGCAGGACGATCTGGTGCGCGGCTACAAGCGACGTGACTTCTGGGTCATGGAAACCCAGCCGGCGTTCGTCGATTGGGCACCCGTGAACGCCGCCCTGCCCCCCTACGCGATGCGCGACCTCGCCTGGCAGGACGTCGGTCACGGCGCCAACGCAGTGCTCTACTGGCAGTGGCGCAGTGCCCTGAATGGCCAGGAGCAATACCACGGCACACTGGTCGGGCCGGACGGGGAGCCGGTCCCTGCCTACCATGTGGTGCAGACGATCGGATCGCAGTTTGCGCGGGCCGGGGCCGCGCTGGCGGGTACCACGCCGCACAGTCGAGTCGCCCTGCTGCAGTCGTATGCGAGCCGCTGGGCCATCGACTTCCAGCGCCAGACGACCCGCTTCGGCGTGGTGCGCGAGTTCACCGCGTTCTACCGTCCCCTCGAACGCTTCGCGCAATCGGTGGATGTGGTCTCGGCGCGCGCCCCGCTCCGTCGGTATCGGCTAGTGGTCGCTCCGGCGCTCAACGTCCTCTCGAGGGCCGAGGCCCGTCATCTTGCGGCCTACGTGCGCGCCGGTGGACACCTGGTCCTCGGACCGCGCAGCGGGATGAAGGACTCGTACGATGCGCTGTGGACGACTCGCCAGCCTGGACCGCTCGCGGCGCTGCTCGGCGGACATGTGGAGCAGTTCTACTCACTGCTCAAACCCGTGCCGCTCACGGGCCGGCTCGGCACCGGGAAGGCCTCCGTCTGGGCTGAAACGCTGCGCCCGCAGGCCCGAGACGTGCATGTTCTGATGCGCTACGGCGCGGGCAACGGCTGGCTCGCGGGCAAACCCGCGATTATCACGCGGCAGGTCGGGAAAGGCTCGATCACGTACATCGGCGCATGGCTCAATCCGCCGCTGATGCGCACCGTCCTGGATGCTCTGGCACGCGCCGCGCACGTTCACCCGCTCATCCCTGGAGTCGCACCCGACGTGGAAGTATGCGAGCGCACCGGTGAGGGAAAGCAAGTGTGGATTCTCATCAATCACGGTGCCAAGCCGCACACCGTGCGACTGCCCACGCCGGCGACTGCACTGTTGACCGGTGGCGCTGCGCAGAGCACCGTGACGCTCGCACCGCATGAGGTGAGTGTACTGCTGGGATCGCAGTCATGAGACGAGGGGCATTGGCATCGTTCTTGGCCACCGCGCTCGGCGCGGCTGCGATCCTGTGCACCGGCACGTCCTCGGCCCGCACGCCGGCCCCCCTGGTGCGCGCCGCCTCTCCCGCCGCGCGCACCGCACTCAGTCGACTCTGGCTGGGCGCGGCGTGGTATCCCGAGCAGTGGCCCGAGTCGCGCTGGCCGAGGGATCTGGCGCTGATGCAGGCAGCCGGCATCAACGTGGTCCGCGTCGGAGAGTTCGCCTGGAGCACGCTCGAGCCGCACCAGGGCCAGTACCACTTCGGCTGGCTTCAGCGCGCGATCGCGGAGGCGGCCCGGCATCACATCTTCGTCGTGATCGGCACGCCCACCGATGCCCCGCCGGCGTGGTTGACCAGCCGGTATCCGCAAGTGCTGCGTGTGCATGCGGATGGACACCGGGCGCAGCACGGCAATCGGCGGCAGTTCTCCTACGCGAGCCCGCTGTACCGCAAGTTTTGCCGCGACATCGTGACCCGTCTCGCCGCCCGCTTCGGCCACAACCCCGATGTGATCGGCTGGCAGATCGACAATGAATACACCAACGAGTCGTACGATGCCGGCACTCGCCGACTGTTTCAACACTGGTTGAAGCATCGCTTCGGCACGCTCGCGGCCCTGAACCGGGACTGGACGACCGCGTATTGGAGCCAGACCTATACCGCCTGGCGACAGATTCCGCTGAATGCCCGTCCCGGCAATCCGGGGTGGATGCTGGCGCATCGGCAGTTCGTCACCGCCACCTGGCTCGGCTTTCAGCACAATCAGATCCAGGCGCTGCGCGCCCACATCGCACCGCGCCAGTTCATCACCACGAACATCGGCGGGCTCGGCTGGAGCGATAATTGGGATCACTACGCGATCACGCGCCCGCTCGACGTCGCCGCCTGGGATGACTACGTGGGCGAGGGCCAGCTCGATTTCTACCGCAACGGGGCGATGAGCGACTTCGTGCGCGGCTGGAAGCGGCAGGATTACTGGGTGATGGAAACCCAACCGGGCTTCGTCGACTGGGCGCCAGTCAACGACTCGCTGGTCAAGGGCGGCGTGCGCGCCATGACCTGGGAGTCGATCGGACACGGCGCCGATGCGGTGCTGTTCTGGCAGTGGCGCAGCGCGCTCGGCGGCCAGGAGCAGTATCACGGTGCGCTGGTGGGACCGGACGGCAGACCCGAACCGCTGTACGGCGAAGTGCAGCGCATCGGGCGTGAGTTCAAGCGGGCCTCGAAGCTCATTGCCGGCACCCGTCCACGCTCGAAGGTCGCACTGCTGGTGTCGTACGACAGCCGCTGGGCGATCGACTTTCAACGGCAGAGCGTCCGCTACCGCCAGCTGCCGGTGCTGCTCGATTACTATCGTCCGCTCGAGAACCTCACGCACGCAGTCGATGTCGTCTCGGCGAACGCGCCGCTCGCGCGCTACCGAGTGGTATTCGCGCCCAGCTTGAACGTAGTGTCGGAGTCCCTGGCGCAGCATCTGAGTGCTTACGTTCGCGACGGCGGCGTGCTCGTCCTCGGTCCGCGCAGCGGTATGAAAGACCCTTACGACCGGCTCAACGTCGAGCGACAGCCCGGTCCTCTGGTGCCACTGCTCGGCGGGCGCGTCCAACAATACTACGCGCTGCAGAAGCCCGTCGTGGTGAGCGGCGCGCTCGGCAGCGGCACGGGCCGCATCTGGGCTGAAGCGCTCAGCGTGAAATCCCCGGCGACGCAGGTCCTGCTCCGCTACGGAGTCGGCAACGCCTGGCTCACCGGGCACGCCGCTGCGATCGAGCACCGCTACGGGCGCGGCGCGATCATTTACCTCGGTACGATCCTCAATCGGCGTTTGATGCACGCGTTCGTGGCGCAGCGTCTCGCCAGCGCCGGCGTGCACTCGCCCTTCGGGGTGCTGCCGGCCGGAGTCGAACTGATGCGCCGCGTGGGCCAGGGCCACGAAGTCGTGATCGTCATCAATCATGCCTCGGTCGCCCACACGGTACGGCTCCCGTATGCCATGCACGACGTGCTGCACCGCGACCACGTGCTGCGTGTGCTGCACCTTCGCCCGCAGGGCGTCGCTGTCCTGGAGCACTCGCACACCTCATGACCCTTCCTTCCGTCTCCGCACTGAACGAGTCTGCCATGCCCCATGTTCGCGCAACCCCACGGCCGCGCACCCCGAGTGCGCGCGCTCACCTCTTCAGCCTGTCAGTACTTGCGGCTTGGTACACCGTCGGTGCCCTGACGCCGGCCTGGGGCGCGAGCGCACCCACGGCGACGCACCCGGTGCGCAGTGTCCACACGTTTCCGCCGTTGTGGGACGAGCCGAAGGACTACGAGAAGCTGCTGCGCCAACAAATGCACAAGGTCGCTGCGACCGTGCGACGCGGCCCGTTCAAGGCGAATTGGCACTCGCTCGAGGCGTACCACGTCCCGCGCTGGTTCCGGAACGCGAAATTCGGCATCTTCATTCACTGGGGCGTCTTCTCGGTGCCGGCGCTCCAGAACGAATGGTACTCGCGGAACATGTACGTGAAGGGGTCCGCGGCCTATGAGTATCAGCGCGCGGTGTACGGTCCGCTCGCGAAATTCGGCTACAAGAACTTCATCGCCCGCTTCACGATGGCGAAATTCAACCCGCGCGCCTGGGCCGCGCTATTCAAGCGAGCCGGCGCACGGTACGTCGTACCGGTCGCGGAGCACTGCGACGGATTCGCGGAATACAACTCCAAGTTCACCCTGTGGGACGCAGTGCGCATGGGACCGAAACAGGACTTGGTCGGGGAACTCGAGAGGGCTGTACGCGCTGACGGTATGCGCTTTGGCGTCTCCTCGCACCGCGCCGAGCACTGGTGGTGGTACCACCCGGGCACGAAGTACGCCTCGGACGTCGACGATCCGCGTTATGCGGGATTGTACGGGCCGGCCGAACCGATGCACCTGCCGGGTGATCACTCGCATGGCGAGCCTAATCCGAACCAGCTGCAGGATTGGCTGCCGCCCTCCAAGGCCTTCCTGCAGGACTGGCTCGCGCGCAGCACCGAACTGGTCGATGAGTACCACCCGGACTTCCTGTACTTCGACTGGTGGATCAATCAGCCGGCGTTCGCCCCCTACCTGCAGCGCATGGCGGCCTATGACTACGATGTCGCAGCGGCGCGGCATCAGGGGGTCGTGCTGACCTACAAGCTGCAGGCGTTCGCGGCCGGCACGGCGGTGCTGGACATCGAGCGCGGTAAGCTCGATACGCTGCGGCTGCGGCCCTGGGAGACCGACACCTCGGTGAGCCTGGATTCCTGGGGCTACGTGCGCGACGACAAGTATCGCTCGGCGCGCTCACTGCTCACCGACCTGATCGACATCGTGAGCAAGAACGGCGATCTGCTGCTGAACATCGGGCCGCGCGCGAACGGGACGATCCCGGGTAAAGTGCGCCACATCCTGCTTCAGATGGGTGCGTGGCTGAAGATCAACGGCGAGGCGATTTATGGCACCCGGCCCTGGGTGCTCTACGGCGAGGGGCCGACCCAGGCGCCCGCCGGCCGCGACAATGGTCAGCGGTATACGCCGGAGGATTTCCGCTTCACGCAGAAGGCCGGGGCGCTCTATGCGCTCGGCATGGTCCGACCACAGGACGGCACCGCACTGATCGAGACTCTGTATCGAGCCACGCCCTATTTGCCCGGTCCGATCACGGGCGTCACGCTGCTCGGGGACCCGCAGCCGATCACCTGGCGCCAGACCCGCGCGGGTCTGCGCGTCACGTTGCCCCCGACCCGCAGCGGGATGCCATATGCGCTGAAGATCGACACGCGTCCGACCACCGCGCGGACCACGGCGAGGGAGGTGTCTCATGCTGCTCGAGGGTAAGCGAGTCCTGATCACCGGCGCCTCGCGCGGCATCGGCCGCGCCATCGCCGTTGAGTGCGCGCGTCAGGGCGCAGATGTGGTCCTCAATTGGTTCAAGGACCGCGCCGGCATCGACGCAACGCTTGCCGAACTCGAGCCGCTCGGGCGGCGAGTCGTCGAGGTCGAAGGCGACGTCGCTCTGGCGGAATCGGCCGAGCGGTTCGTTGCGCGCGCCGTGGCCACCCTTGGCGGTG
>JAJZFQ010000302.1 GCA_021805275.1 Pseudomonadota bacterium | reverse complement strand
GCTACAACCCGGGGGCGAAGAAAGTGTTCTACCCCCAGAAGTGGCCGTGCTGTTCGGGCACTCTGGTCCAGGGCGTCGCGGACTACGTGCGCAACATCTACTTCCATGCCCCGGGCGCGCTCTACGTGAACCTGTTCACCCCTTCGCGTGTGCGCTGGCGCACGGGCGGACGCGCCGTCACGGTCACTCAGGACACCGATTACCCGAGCGGCGAGTCGGTCACGCTGAAGATCGGGACGAGTGCACCGGCGGCGTTCGCGCTCATGGTGCGCATCCCCGGCTGGCTCAGCAGCGATGCGCAGCTGCGCATCAACGGACGGACGGTCGGGGTGGCGGCACAGCCCGGCACCTTCGCCGTGCTGCGACGCACCTGGCGCGACGGGGACCGGGTCGAGCTGCACTTGCCGCAGCGTCTGCGCACCGAGCCGATCGACCGCTCGCACCCCGAGACGGTCGCGTTGCTGCGCGGCCCGATTACCTATAGCGCGTTGAACTTCGCCGGGCCCGACACGCCCGTCCCCCGGCTGCACCTGCCGGGGCTCACGCCGGTCACGGGCATCAACGCAACCTACCGCCAGTCGCAGGCGGGGCGCGAGATTCTGTTCGTCCCCTTCTATCAGGTTCAGAACGAGTCGTACGATGTCTACTTCCAACAGTCCTGAAGAGGCACGCGTCCGCGCGCGCTACTGGATCGAGACGGCCCGGCCGCTCGAGGCGGCGGCGGCGACCATGGCCGGGGAGCAGTCGACTGGCACCTTCGTGCGCGTCGCGGGCGAGACGGATGCGCTGCGCGAACGCTTCGCCGCGCGTGTCGACTCCCTGACGCCGTTGGGCGAAACCGGCGGCCCCTCGCTGCCCGGCGCATGGCAGCCGAGCGGCGGTAATGGCCGCTGGCGCACCGCGGAAGTGACCCTGTCCTGGCCGCTGCACAACTTCGGCGTCTCGCTGCCGAACCTGCTCGCCACCGTGGCCGGAAATCTCTGGGAGCTCAACGCATTCTCCGGGATGCGCCTGCTCGATCTGACGCTGCCGCCGGATTTTCTCGGCGCGTATCCCGGCCCGCAGTTCGGCGTGCCCGGCACGCGCGAGCTGAGCGGTGTGCAGGGCCGGCCGCTCATTGGCACCATCATCAAGCCGAGCGTCGGCCTCTCGCCGGCCGAAACGGCCGCCCGGGTCGCGGAACTGGCTGCGGCCGGTATCGATTTCATCAAGGACGATGAGCTGCAGGCGGACGGCCCGCACTGTCCGTTCGAAGCGCGTTTCAGCGCGGTGATGCAGGTGCTGCGCGAGCACGCCGAGCGCACCGGACAGCGTGTGCTCTATGCCGTGAACATCACCGGTGAGATCGACCAGATGCTGCGCCGCCACGAGCGCGTCGTGGCCGAGGGCGGCAACTGCGTGATGGTCAGCCTGCACAGCGTGGGCCTCGCCGGTCTGACCGCCCTGCGCGCTCAGTGCCAGGTACCGATCCACGGGCACCGCAATGGCTGGGGTCTGCTCGGCCGCTCACCAGCGCTCGGCGTGAGCTTCCCGGCATGGCAGAAGCTGTGGCGACTCGCCGGCATCGATCACGTTCACGTCAACGGACTCGACAACAAATTCTGCGAGAGCAACGATTCGGTGATTGCCTCGGCGCGTGAGTGCCTCACACCGATGTTTGCCCCGCCCTCGCCCGGCTGCCAGATCATGCCGGTGTTCTCCTCGGGCCAGACCGCCTGCCAGGTGCCGGGCACCTGGCAGGCCCTCGGCTCGGTGGATCTCATTCATGCCTGCGGCGGCGGCATCATCGGCCATCCGGGCGGCGCGGCCGCCGGGGTGCGCAGTCTGCGCCAGGCGTGGGCGGCGGCGGTGGCCGGCCTTTCGCTGACCGAGTATGCACGCGAGCACCGCGAGCTCGCCGAGGCCCTCGAGCGGTTCGGCCGCTGAGCCGCATCGCATGGCGCACCCCCTGTATGCGTACTACGGCGATGATTTCACCGGCTCGACCGACGTGCTCGAGGTGCTGGCCTCGGCCGGGGTGGACAGCGTGCTGTTCATCGGTGCACCGAGCGAGGCGCTCGAGCGCAAGTTCGCCGCCTGTCGGGCGTTCGGAATCGCCGGCGACAGTCGCAGCCGCTCGCCGCACTGGATGAGCGCGCATCTACCGGCGCTCCTGACACGGCTCGGCGCCCTCGGCGCCCCGATCACCCAGTACAAGACCTGTTCGACCTTCGACAGTGCCGCGGAGGTCGGCTCGATCGGGCGTGCGCTCGAGATCGGCCGCGCAACGCTCCCCGGCCCGTTCATTCCGATCGTGGTGGGGGCGCCGCACCTGCGGCGTTACGTGGCGTTCGGGAACCTGTTCGCGGCGGCCGCGGGAACGGTCTACCGCATCGACCGGCACCCGACCATGTGCTCACACCCGGTGACGCCCATGCACGAGGCAGACCTGTGCCGTCATCTCGGTGCGCAGACCACGATGCGGATCGGCCGGGTGGAACTGCCGGCGTTGAACCAAGATGCGGCCGCCGAGGCCCTGCGCCGCTGCGAATCGGCCGGCGATGAGGCGGTTCTCTTCGACGGTGTCAGCGAGACGGACCTGCTGCGCACCGGGACGCTGATCTGGGAGCGTGCCCGCACGCACCGCCTGTTCTGCGCCGGCAGCTCCGGGCTGCCCTATGCGCTCATCCGCGCCTGGCGGGCCGCCGGGCTGATGGCGGCTGAGACCGCGCCACGGCGCACAGCCCGTGCCGTCGACACGTTGCTCGTCGTCAGCGGCAGCTGCTCGCCCGTCACCGAGCAGCAGATCCACGCGGCACTGCGCACCGGCTATCAAGGCGTGGCCGTCGAGGCCGAGGCGCTGGTGAGCGAGGCCCGCGCGGGCGCGAGCACCGATCGGTGCGTGGAGACGGTGGTCCGACATCTCCGCGAGGGCCGCAGCACCGTCGTGTACAGCGCACTCGGAGCCCTCACGCCCGGCACCGCGGCCGCCGGTGAGGTCCTCGGTCGGCGTCTCGGTGAGATCACCGCTCGCATCCTCGCTGCAGTGCCGTTGCCGCGCGTGCTGCTGGCCGGCGGCGACACCTCGAGTCATGCCGTGGCGCAGCTCGGGCTGCAGGCGCTCACCTGGCACACCTCTCTGGAGCCGGGCGCCCCGCTGTGCCGGGCGCACGCCGACCGCGCGGCGCTCGAGGGGTTAGAGCTTGTTCTGAAGGGCGGCCAGGTGGGCAGCGAGGGGTTCTTCGAGCACGTCCGACTCGGCCGCTAGACCGGCCGTGCAGTCGATGCAGGCGAACACCAACGCTGCGGCCAACACCATCAGCGCCACGGCGCGCACGGGGAGCTCGTAGTTGCCGGTCGCCCCGACGATATAGCCAAAGGCGAGCGTGCACAGCACCCCTCCGACCTGGCCTGCGGTGTTCATCACTCCCGTCGCCGCGCCACCGTGGCTGCCACCGATGCTCATGCACATCGTCCAGGCGGCCGGCAGCATCAGGTCCATGGTGGCAAACCCGGCGCTCGCCAGCACGACGACGGCGATGCGGCCGGTGGCCATGCTCATCGCGAACAGCAATGCCGCGCCGACCGTCAGACAGCCGGCGGTCATCAGCCGAGTGGCGTTGCGCAGACCGATCCGCAGACCCAGCCGATCACAGATCACGCCGCCGGCGAGATTGCTGCCGATGCCGAGCAGGAACGGAAAGGCTGCATAGACACCCATCTGGCGCAGCGAGAAGTGCCCGGCATGCACCATCCAGGTCGGGAACCAGTTGAAATAGAACCAACTGCCGCAGCCGTAACAACCATACGCGAGCACGATGAGCCACAGCTGACGCAGCCGCAGCAGCCGCCCGAGTGCGCCCTTGCCGCCGTGCGCGGGGGCGCGACGAATGCCGATCTCCGCCAGCTCCTGCGGCTGGATGCCCGGCTGGTCGGCCGGTTGGTCGTGAAACCACGCCCACCACGCAACCGCCCAGGCCGCGCCGATGACCGCGAGCACCCAGAAGACGGAACGCCACCCGAAGTGAAGGGCGAGCGGCACCAGCAGCAACGGGGCGAGCGCCCCGCCGAGACGGCTCGCCGCCCACACCGCCCCCTGACCGCGCGCCCGCTCACGCGCCGGCAGCCAGCGCCACAGCACACCCGAGGCATTCGGATAGGCACCCGCCGAGCCGAGACCGAAACAGAAGCGCACGATCGCCAGCGGTATGAACCGTGAGCACGCGCCGGTGAGTGCCGTAAAGCCCGACCACCAGGCGGCAATGCGCGACAGTTCCCGCCGTTGCCCGTGGCGATCCCCGAGCGCGCCGGAGGGAATCTCGAACAGTCCGTAGGCGATCACGTAGGCGCTGAGCACCCAGCCCCACTGCACGGGTGAGAGGCCCAGATCGCGCTGGATGCTCGGCCCGAGCACCGAGATCGCCATCCGGTCCAGAAAAGTGATGACCGAGACGACGCTCAACAGGGCGACGACGGCGTAGCGCTTGCGCCGCATTCAGGCAGTCCCGAGACCGAACACCGCGCGGACCTGGCGGACCCCGGATTCGGGACTGGAGAGCACCGGCACCGCGACCGCTCCGGGCGGCAATGCCGCAACGACGCGGGCCATGGACGCCTGCGCAAGCACGATGACGTCAACGTCCCGCATTTTTTCCGTGAGCGCGGCGCTCACGAGCCGATCATGGGTCGCGGTATCACCGGCCAGCACCGCGTCAAACGCCCCTTCGCAAAGACATTCCACGACCTCGACCTTGCGCTCGGCCTCGAGCGCCACGCGGCGGACCAGTGCCGAGGTCGGCTCGAGCGTCGTGCGCAGGGTGGCGAGCACGCCGATACGCCGACCCTGTTGAACCGCGGCACGCGCCATCGGCGCATCGACTCGCAGGACCGGCGCGTCGTAGAGCTGCTGGGCCAGATCGACGGCCGGCCCGACGGACGAGCAGGTCACCAGCACCGCGTCCGCGCCGCCTTCGAGGGCCGATCCGACCAGGTTTGCCAGCCGCCGCAGGGTGGTTTTCTGCAGCTGCCCGGCTTCGATCGTGTTCTTGATCAGGCTCTCATCGACGGTGTGAAAAATTCGCACCTCTGGCAACCATTGCGTGCACAGCGCGGCGAACAACGGCGTCAACACCGGAGAGGTGTGCAACAGGGCGAGTTTGCGTGGCGTCATATCAGTCTCTCGTCAGTTCATAGATACCCGAGCCGAACTCAGCGGCGAACGCGCCCACGCGCGGCTGCACCGCTCGAAGCACGGCCGTGCGCAGCGGCTGCCCGTCGGCGCGCCACTCGTGCGCACGCCCGGGCAGACTCACCTGCGCGCTGCTGTTGGCCGGCACACGCAGCCGCAGTCGCGTGAGACCCTGCGCACCGCCCTCGAGCTCGGTGTCGATCCGACCGAGACAGGAGTCATAGTGCGCGCGCACGCGCGGGATGCGCGGATCGAACAGCGGATCGACCTGGATGCGGCGAAACCCGGGCGCTGCCGCGTCGATCCCCCCGAGCCGCCGGTACATGAAACCGACCACCGCGCCGAGCGCGTAGTGATTGAAGGAGTTCATGGACTGATCAACGGCGTTGCCGTTCCAGCGCTCCCACATCGTGGTCGCACCGTGTTCGATCATGTAGCCCCAGGAGGGATAGCGGGTCTGCAGCAGCAGCGTGACCGCCAGGTGCGCCTGGCCGCTGTCGGCGAGCGCATCGAGCAGACAGGGTGTGCCCAGGAAGCCGGTGGAGAGCAGGTTGCCGCGGCTCGCGACATTCGCGGCCAGATGCGCCCCGGCGCGCAGGCGCAACGCCGGCGGTACCAGACCGAAGCGCAGCGCGAGCGCATAGCTGGTCTGACTGCCGTTACCGACCGTGCCGTCGGCTCGAACGAATGCCTGCTGGAAGGCCGAGCGGATGCTCTGGTGCATGCGCCCGTAGCGCTGCGCCTGCTCGGGGTGGCCGATCGCGCCCGCCATCTCGGCCATCATCGCCGCGCAGCGCGCCCAGTACGCGGTGGCGACCAAGGTCTTCGGGGTCGTCGCCTGCGCAGGGTTCGGCGCCACCTGCGGATCGGTCGAAACCACCGACAGCCAGTCGCCGAGGTCCAGGCCGCGGCGGTGGCGCCAGATGAAGTCCGGATTGGCCTGCGCCACGTAATCGACCCAGCGCTGCATGGGGGACCAGTTCTGCTGGATCACGCCGGTCTCGCCGTAGCGACGGTAGAGGGTCCAGGGCAGGATGACGCCCGCGTCGCTCCACCCCGCGGTGACGAGTTCGGGAAACGACAGCGGCTGGGGCGTGACGATCGGAAAGGCGCCGTCGGGCGTCTGTCCGGCGCGAATTTCGCCCAGGAACCGGCGGATGAATGAATCGACGTCCATGTTGAACGCGGCGGCATCGAGGAAGACCTGGATGTCGCCCATCCACCCCATGCGCTCATCGCGCTGCGGACAGTCGGTCGGCACGCCGAAGAAATTCGAGCGCTGACTCCACAGTGCGTTGTGCCAGATCTGCTGCGCGATGGGCTGCTCGAGCTCGAGTGCGCCGGTTTCGGCGGCGTCGGTGTGCGCCACGACCCCGTCGAGCGACTCGCGGGTCGGCACGCCGGGAAAACCCGTGATTTCGACGTAACGGAAACCGTGATACGTGAAATGCGGCTCGTAGATCTCCCCGTGCGGATCACCGCGCAGCGTGTAGTGATCGGTCGCCTGGGCCGCGCGGAGGTTGGAGGTATTGATCGTGCCGTCCGGATGGAGAATCTCCGCATGCCGCAATCGCACCCGCGTGCCGGCCGCTCCGCTGACGTGCAGGCGGCACCACCCGGCGAAATTCTGCCCGAAGTCACACACGTACACGCCAGGCCGCGGTTCGCTCACGGCGCGCACCGCCAGCATCTGGAGCGCGCGGATCGGCGGATCCACCTGCGCCACGAGCCGCTCGCGGGGTCGCTCACCGACCGTGGCGGCGCGCCACTCGGCGGCGTCGTACCCCGGGGCATTCCAGCCGGGCCGCTCCAGACGCGCGTCGTACTCCTCGCCGTTGTAGATCTCCGCGGCGCGGATCATCGACTCGGCGAGCTGCCAGCGCGAGTCCGTGACGATGACGTCGCGCTCCCCGTCGGTGTACTCGATGACCAATTGCGCAAGGAAGCGTCGCGGACTTCCGGCCAACGCGTAGCGTTCGTTGTTCCAGCTGAATGCGGATGCGTACCAGCCGTCGCCGATCAGTGCGCCGATGGCATTGGTGCCGCAATGCAGCAGTGCCGTCGCGTCGTAGCACTGATACAGGACGTGGTCGCGGGCAACGGTGATCTCCGGGGCGAGCCGCGCCGTTCCCAGGCGTTGCCCGTTGATGTATGGCTCGTAGGCACCGAGCGCCGTGGCGTACAGCCTGGCGCGCGCGATCGGTCGGGTGATGATGAAATCCCGGCGCGCGAACATGGCCGGGCGCGGCGGCCGAGGATCACAGGGCGGGGCAGTGGCCGCAGGCTGCGCGTGCGCCCAGGCGCGGTCGTCGAAATCCGCGCCCATCCAGTGCGGCGGGGCCGTCTGCGAGGCACGCCACGACGGACCGCTGTCGAGGCGCTCGAGGGTCCCCTCGCCGTGCCAGATCTTCACCATCGCGGCGAGCGCACCGCCGGTGCCCGGCATGAAAGTCCCCGGGTCCGCGCGGCCACTCACGGCGATGACGTGCCGGCCGGGCGTCACCGGCAACGGCAAATCTTGCATCGACCCCCAGGGCCGCTCGGCGGGCAGGGCCAGCGGATGGCCGTCGATCCACACGCCGAGCAGATCATCCTTCGCGGACAGCCACAGCCGTGCCCGACGCACGCCGGCCGGCAGCTCGAAGCTATACCGGAACTGCTGGGGTTGTGCCGCCAGCGGCGGCGCGTCAGTCCAGATCCAGTGCAGGCCCGCGGCGCGGTCCGCGCGCTCCTCGGGACTCTCGATGTCCAACCACTCGGCCTGCCAGTCGGACGGCTGCAGCAACCCCATCTCGAACCAGGCCGGCTCGCTCGGGGACCCGGCTCGGCCGTGCCCGTCCCACACCTGCACGCGCCACCAGACCCGTTGTGCCGAGACCAGCGTTCGACCCGCGTACCTGACATCGAAGCAACGGTCGGTGCGCACCACGCCGCTGTCCCAGAGATCAGGCGGCGCGGCGAGCAACCGCTCGCGACTGCTCGCCGCGGTGATCCGGTAGGCGCTCTGCACGACGCGGCGCGCGCGACTCTCGAGCGCCCAGGAAAGACTCGGCTCGGGGACTTCGAGCCCGAGCGGCAGCGCGATGCGCTCGGCGCGCAGGCCGACGGCTCTGAGCGGCCCGGCCGGCGGCCCGGCCGGCTTCTGCCCGTCGCGCGCCTCGGTCGCATGCAACAATACCGGCGCCGCCGCGAGCAGCCCCGTGCCGAGCAGCGCGCGGCGGCGGTTGATCTTGGCCACGGCCCGCGCCCTCAGCGCGCGGCGTGGGCCGATGCGGCCCGTGCGAGCGGTTGGCCGGACGCGAACAGGTCGCGATAGACGGTCTCGGCCATGAGGTGATAGCCCGCATCGTTGGGATGCAGATCGTCCCCGCACTGATCGGCGCCGCGATAATGGTGCGGATGGCGTGGATCGCGCAGCGCACCGTCGAAATGAATCACGCCGTCGAAGCCGTGACCCTGGCGGATCCAGGCATTGACCTGCTGGCGCACCCGCTCACCGAGCGGATGCTCGTACGTGGCGCCCATATAAGGCGTCAACGTGCCCAGAAAGATCTTGATCCCGTGTGCGTGCGCCCGGCGGATCAAGTCACGGTACGCCCCGATGATGGCCGACGCCGGCAGCGGGCCGGTGTCGCCCCGCGGGTCGTAGGCCCAGCCGATATCATTGATGCCCTCGAGCAGCACGATGGCGCGCACGCCCGGGATGTCGAGCGCATCGCGCTTGAAGCGAGCCAGCGCCTTCGGTCCGGCGCCATCGTGCAGCAGGCGGTTGCCGCTGATCCCGGAATTGATCACCACCCAGTGGCGATCACCCGCGTGATGTGCAAGTAGACGCTCGAGCTGCGCCGGATAGTCTCGATGCGTTCCCGGCGTGGAACAAAAGCCCTCGGTGATGGAATCCCCGAAGGCGACCAGCACCGGGCGTGGGTACTGATTGGACACCTCGACGCCGCTGGCGAGGCCCGGTGCCTGCGGCCGTCCGCCCTGCGACCAGACCGCTTCGGTCACGTGATTGCCCGGCGGGGAAACCCAGAGATTCTCGAGGTGGCCGGCGGGAGCGGCGCCCGAGGGGTAATACACCGAAATGGCGACATTCTCGAAGCGGTGCACGTGCATCGCGATCGGGTCGCTCACCCAGGCCTTGCCGACCGGAATGCGCCCGCCCTGCTGGCCGCCGAAGGTGAGCACGTGGACGGACCCTGTGCGCAGCACACCGTTCGGCGAAGACACCGCGACGGTGACCTCACCGAAGCGCACCGGGGAGAGCCCGAGTTCGTTGGTCAGACGCACACGCACCCGGTCGCCGCCGGCCTCGAGCTGCACGACCTGACGCACGGATTGGTGGGAAAACGTGCGCTGCTGATTGCAGCCCCATACCGCGGTTGTGGGATAGGGCGGGGAATACCAGGCCGCCGTCCAATGGCCGGCGGCCCAGGCCGGCGCCGCGACGAGCAGCGCGCAAGCGGCTGCGGCGCGGCCCACGGCGCGAGTCCGACGCCCGGCGCTCATCCGCGCACCACGAGGTAGTTGCCAAGACCGATCACGACCGTCGCGCCGATGAGCGTCAGGAGACCTGCGCTCATCAGGACAAAGCTGCGCCGGCTCGCGCCCTTCCATTCCTTCAGTGCCAACCCCCACACCGTGGCAAAGATGATGATGCTGGACATGTGCAGCGTCCAACTGGAAAAGGCGTATCGGCCCATCTGGCTTTCCCCCATCGTGTAAAAGAAGAACTGCAGGTACCAGGCCGTGCCGCCCAGGGCGCACAACAGGTAATTGTTCCGCAGCGAGATGCTCGCGCCGCTGGCGTCCACGCCGCTTCTGAAGGTGCGGCCGCTGGCGTTCTTGATGATCAGATAGACGCACCAGATCGCGTTGGTCGTGAACCCGCCGAGCAGCACCACGACCAGCACCGGCAGTCCCTGCCAGAGTGCACCGGTCCCGTGCGCGAGCGTCAGATGTCGAATCGGTCCGCCGGCATCCAGACCATAGGCGAAGCAGCTGCTCATGATGCCGGAGAACACCGCCACCGCAATGCCCTTGCGAAAGTCGGTGGCGCGCGGCAGCGCGCGATCCCGATCGGTCAGGTGTTGGCGGTCCTGCTCCTGCTCCTTGCGGTGCCCGGCTTTGCCGACGATGGCGATGCCGGCCAGCGCCACGGCGACGCCAAGCAGCACGACGCGCCCGCCGTCGCTGTGAATGAGGCTGCCGAACAGCTGCCCGCTCACCAGCGGCGGGATCAGCGTGCCGAAGGCCGCCGTGAGGCCGAGCGCGACCGCGGTGCCGAGCGAGATGCCAAGGTAGCGCATCGTCAACCCGAAGGTCAGCCCCCCGAAGCCCCACAGCACACCGAAGAAGTAACACAGCGCCAGGGTGCGCAGCGGGGTGGCGGCGAGCACTGCGAGCAGTTGGTGGGTCTGCAGGCCGGCGAACAGCCAGGGCGCGATGATCCAGCTGAACACCCCTCCGACCAGCCAGAACACCTCCCACGACCAGCCGCGCACCGCACGGTAGGGCACATAGAAACTGGCCGAGGCGAGGCCGCCGATCCAGTGAAACAGGACGCCGAGCAGCGGATTGGGTGTCATGCGAACAGTGCCTGGTGGTGCCGAAGGACAGGGGTGGGACAACGGGGCATCGGCGACTCAGATGCGATAGAGCCGCGCCGCGGTGCCGCCGAGGAGCGCAGCGCGCTCGCTCGCGCTCGCCGCGCTCAGCAGCCCTGCGTAGGCCTCGAAGTACCGACCGAACGAGCCGAACAGACGATCGACGGGGAAATTGCTGGCCAGCATCGTGCGCGCGGCCCCGAAACGCTCCAGGGTCTCGAGCACGAACGGGCGCAGCGACTCCTCGCTCCAGTGCCAATCGAGCATCGCCAGGCCGGAGATCTTCACCGCGACGTTCGGCTGCGCCGCGAGCAGCCGCATCCCGCGGCGCCACTGTTCGAGTCCGACGTCATCTCTGTCCACCGGCATGCCGGTATGGTTGAGGATGAGCAGAGTGTCGGGATGCCGCGCTGCGAGGCGGGCCGCCGCAGGCATCTGCGTCGGATAGATCTGCAGATCGAACGACAGGCCGTGGCGCGCCAGGTGCGCGAAGCCGCCATGCCACGCGGGGTCCTCGAGCAGGTCGCGCGGCGTGTACGTCTTGGCCGGATCGCGGTGCCAGTTGAGGATCTGGCGGATGCCGCGCACCGCAGCATGCGCAGCGTGCTGCTCGAGCCGCTCAGCGACATCCGCCGTTTCGAGTTGCGCATGCGCCACGATCGCCTGAGGAAAGCCACGCGCCTCGCAAAGCGCCTGCAGCCAGCGAGTCTCCGCCAGCGCATCCTCGGGGTGTGCGCCGGCTTCGATGTGCACGAGCTTCTCGATCCGCACGCCGCCCGCGGCCGCATCGTGAAGATAGTCATCCAGAAGATATTGGCGTGCGATGGCCGTGACGTCGCCGGTGATGCCGAGCGGCAGCGGCGGGGTCAGCCAGGGATAGCGGATGCGCGTCAAGTCCCACAGGTGCATGTGGGCGTCGATGAGACTCAACCCTTCGGTCATGTCGACCTCCACGCCGACGCGACGGAACGGCCGTGGGAAGCGCCCGGAGCGCGATGCGGTGCGGTGCGGGCGGCGGTCGACATCAGTAGGTCGTACGCCCACCGGAGATGTCAAACGTGGCGGCCGTGGAGAAGGAGCACTCCTCACTCGCCAGCCAGCACACGAGCGATGCGACCTCCTCGACTTCCCCCAGCCGGCCCATGGGAATCTTCGAGCGCATGTAGTCAATCTGGCTCTGCGGCAACTGCGCCAGAATCGGGCTCTTGAAGGTCGCGGGCGTCACGCAGTTGACGCGCACGCCGGTCGGCGCCAGCTCCTTGCCGAGCGACTTGGTCAGCCCGATCACGGCGGCCTTGGCGGCCGAGTACGCCGAGGCATTCGGATTGCCTTCCTTGCCGGCGACCGAGGCGATGTTGACGATACGGCCGTAGTCGTTCTTCAACATCAGGGGCACTACCGCCCGACACGTGTTGAAGACACCGTGCAGATCGACGTCGATGACGCGGCGCCAGTCCTGTATGGGGTACTCCCACAGCGTCGCCGTCGGACCGGTGATGCCGGCGCTCGCGATCAGGATGTCGAGGCGACCGAAGGAGGCGAACGCGCTCTGCGCCGCGCGAGCCACTCCGTCCGGGTCGGCAACGTCGACCCGGGCGGTGAGCGCACCGGGAACGGCGCGGGCCGCCTCGGCCAGGGCTCTTTCATCCCAGTCCCACAGGCAAACCCGGCCGCCCTCGGCGACGATGCGGGCGGCCGCCTCACGGCCGACGCCGGAGGCTCCTCCGGTAATCACCGCCGCACGCCGCTCGAAACGACCTGAATAGATGGTCATGGCCCGTCCTCCTCAGCGCCGCTGCCAACCGTGGACGGTCTGGGCTTGTTCGCCCAACTTCTCGATCCCGAGCCGGATCCGATCCCCCGCGGCGAGATAGACCGGGTGGGGCTTCTGGCCCATGCCCACGCCGGGTGGCGTGCCAGTGGTGATGATGTCGCCCGGCTCGAGCGTCATGAAGCGGCTGACGTAGCTGACCAGGGTCGCAACCCCGAAGATCATGGTGCGCGTGTTGCCCGTCTGCTTGCGTACGCCGTTGATCTCGAGCCACATGTCGAGGTTCTGCACGTCGCCGACTTCATCACGGGTCACGAGCCACGGACCGACCGGACCGAACGTGTCGCAGCCCTTGCCCTTGTCCCAGGTTCCACCGCGTTCGATTTGGTACTCGCGCTCGGACAGATCGTTGACCACGACGTAGCCGGCCACATATTCGAGCGCCTCGCGCTCCTCGACGTAGCGGGCCGTGGATCCGATGACCACACCGAGCTCGACTTCCCAGTCCGATTTTTTCGAATCCTTCGGCAGCATCACCGGGTCATTCGGCCCCTGCAGACAGCTCACCGCTTTGGTGAACACGACCGGCTCGGTCGGGATCGGCAGATTGGACTCGGTGGCGTGATCGGCGAAGTTCAGACCGATGGCCAGGAATTTTCGCGTTCCGGCCACCGGCACCCCGAGCCGCGGGGCGTCCGTCACGGCCGCCAGGCGGGTGGGATCGAGCGCCGCCAGACGGGCGAGGCTTTGCGGTGCGAGGTGCGCCGGCAGCAGATCGGGAATGATCCCGGTGAGGGAGCGGAGGGTGCCCTGGGCGTCGAGCATCCCAGGCTGTTCGTGGCCGGCGGGGCCGTAGCGCAGCAGTTTCATGGCGTGTCGATGGAGCTCTTTTGGATAGACTGTCGGTTCTGGAATAGGAAGGTCGGTGCCACTTCAGCGCGGGTACGGCCGGTGCAGCGGCAGCGTGCGGTTCAGTTCGACGCCGAAACCCGGCGTGTCGGGCAGCTTCAGCCGGCCGTTGACCGGGACCGGCTCGCCAATCAACTGCGGATGAAACATGGGCACGACGCGGTCGGCCTCGGGCGCCATCATGAGAAATTCAGCGAACGGACTGTTGTGGCGTGTGATGACGAAGTGATAGCTGTAGACGCTCGAGCCGTGCGGGATCACGAGCGCGCCGCGGCTGTCGGCCAGCGCGGCGATCTTCTGCAGCTCGGTGAGACCGCCGCACCAACCAACGTCCGGCTGGATGATGTCGCAGCAGTCCATCTCGAGCAGCATGCGAAAGCCCCAGCGGGTGGCTTCGTGTTCGCCCGTGGTCACCAGCATCCCCGGGGGCGTGCTACGCTTCAGCTGTGCGTATCCCCAGTAATCGTCCGGCGACAGGGCTTCCTCGATCCACTTCAAGCCGTGTGCCTGCGCGCCATGCGCCAGCCTGATGGCATAGGGCAGATCAAGGCTCATCCAGCAATCGAGCATGAGCCAGAAGTCCGGGCCGACGCGGTTGCGCATCTCGCCGAGCGCCTCGAGATTGCGGCGCAATCCCTCTTCGCCTTCGGCCGGACCATGATGCAGCGGCAGTTTGCCGCCGATGAAGCCCATCGACTTCGCGAGGTCCGGCCGCGAGCCGGTGGCATAGAAGACCAGCTCGTCGCGAACCTTGCCGCCGAGCAGCTGGTAAACCGGCTCGCCGCGCAGCCGGCCGAGCAGGTCCCACAATGCCAGGTCGACGCCGGAGATGGCGTTCACAACCAAGCCCTTGCGGCCGTAGTATTGGGTCGAGAAGTACATCTGGTCCCAGATCTTCTCCACCTCCGTCGGGTCGCGGCCCTCGAGGAAGCGGGCCAGATGATGCTCGACGATGTAGGCGGCCGGCTCCCCGCCGGTGGTGACGGCAAACCCGACGGTTCCGTCGGCAGCTTCGATCTCGACCACCAGGGTCCCGAGCACGTTGATGCCGAAGCTGCGCCGGCTCTGGCGGTACTCCGGGTAGCGGCTCATCGGCGTGGCGATGTGATCATCGATCCAATGACCGCCGGCCTGGTCGTGGTAATCGGCACCACCGCCACGAATGACGTAGGCGCGCACTTGTCGGATCAAGGGAAAGCTCATGGATGGCGTCGACTCACAGATCTGAACGGGCGACGGCGGCGCGCAGCGGTTGCGGCCGCCGCCGTTGTCCCACATACTAATACGGGTACCATATAATGAGAAGCACGCGAAAGGCAGGGCGGTCCGACGGCAGCGCGCACGGGGAGATTGCGCAGCCTGCACGCCTGGGCAGTCAAACGCTGCTGCGCGGGCTCGACGTGATCGATGTTGTCGCCGAAGGCCCGATCAAGCTCGGCGATCTCGCCGCGCGGCTGGGGTTGACGCGCAGCACCACGCACCGCCTCGCCTCGGCGCTCACCGACCGACGCTACCTGTCATTCGTGCCGCACAGCGGCTACAGCCTCGGGCCGAAGTTGCTCGAGCTCGGCTTCCGCGTCCGCGATGAACTCGATCTGCCGCGCGTAGCGGCGCCGCACCTGGAGCGCCTGGCGCTGCTCACCGAGGACACCGTGCACCTGGGGGTCATAGACCATGGTCACGTGCTGTACCTCGACAAGGTGCCGGGCAAACGTCGCATCAACATCAGCTCGCGCATTGGGGAGTTGCAGCCGGTGAGCTCCACCGGGCTCGGCAAGGCGCTGATCCTCGATCTCGACGAGGATGCGTGGGTCGAACTGTTCCGAACCGAACGCGGCGAACGGCGCACGCCGATGAATCTGCCGGAGTGGCTCGAGCGGATGCGCCAGTACGTGCGCGCGGGATACGCGTTCGATCTGGAAGAAAATGAAGATCAGATCCGCTGCATCGCCGCCCCGATCCGTGATGTGGCCGGCCGCACCATTGCCGCGATCAGCGTCTCGAGCGCGGCTCAGTACATGAGCGACCAGCGCATGCAGACGCTCAGCCGGGACGTGCTCAATAGCGCGCAGCGCATCAGCGAGGATCTGGGCTGGACCGGTCGGCATCCCGCGGCTCCGCAAGAGCCTGCTGAGCCCAGCGGTGAGCGCCGCGCGCGACCGCGCACTGCCCCACAACGCCGCCGGAGCGGTTCGGCCTCGAGGCGCTAGCGCGGTTCGATCGCACCTCTCGTATCTTGGCAGCCCGGATCCTCGTACGGCCGTGCCGTGACCCTTCGGAAGGGCGCCCCCGGCACATGATCCGAGGGGACAACCGTGTGACCCGGGATGACGCATCGGCCCGCGAAGAGCGTTCGAGCCGCTGGTGACGCCCGATCCGCGAGGCATCCTCCGCCGTCCATGCGCACCGGCTACTCGGCGCCGTCGCTCGAGGCTCCGGAGGAGCCCGTCAGGGACTCTTCAGCACGAATCGCCCCGGCCCGTTCAACCGGACGATGACACGGCGGCCGCCCTCGGCCGGCACGGCTCGAGTCGCGCGGCCATTGACGATGACGCTCATGCGGCGATCGGTCTGCGGCAGTGAGATCTTCGCGTGGACGTGGGCAGGCAGTTCAACCGTGGTGCGATAGCCGTGCGCTCTGCGGATTGCGACCCGCAGCAGTCCGTGCGGCGTCGGCTCCGCGCCCCGCGCCCAGGTCAGCCCGAGCAGATCGGGACGGATCGTCACGCGAGCGAAACCACCCGCGGTTGGGTGAATACCGAGCACCTCGCGCATCAGCCAGGGCGTCACACCGCTCGACCAGCCGTGCGCCAGACTTACCTTGAACCCGGAGACACCGTCAGCCTGCAGTGAAGCCTGGTACATGAATCCCTTGAACCAAGTGGGGTTGTACGCCTCCCAGAACGTGGTCGCGCCCTCCTCGACCATCCCACCCCAGTAGGCGCGGATCCAACCGAGCGCGGCGCGCCGGTAGCCCATCTTGGCCATCGCACTGACGACGTAGAAATTGTAGTACGGCGTAATGTCGTAACCGCGATCCTTCGGTTCGCTCGCCTGGATGAGCACGTGCTTCCAGATCGCGGCGTACTGATGCGGGCTCGCGACCCCCGAGAGCACCGCGTAGGCATTGGGCTGCCAACGATGGCCGAACGTGTCCTGCGCATTGCGGAGGTAGCGCTGCGCCGCGCGCTTCAGCCGCTGCGCTTCGGCCGCCACGCGCGCCGCGTGCCTCGCATCACCCAGGACGCGCAACAGCTGTGCGCCGTCGCGAAACGCCGCGTAGTACTCGAATTGGGTCGCCATCCGGGTTTGTCGGGTATTGCCGTACATGCCCGGTGCCCAGTCGACGAATGGCCAGGCATGCGTCCGGTCTGCAAAGAGCCCGCGGCGGTCGAGATCCTTTTGCATGAACGCCAGCAGTTGCACGAGGCGGCTATGCACGCTGCGCAGCTGCGCCATCGAACCGGTGTGCAGGTAGTACTGCCGCTCGCCGATCACCCAGAACGCCGAATACCCTGGGATGCCGTTGACGTGGGCATGCACCGGTGCCGGACCGATGAGCCGGTCGAGCGTCTGGCGCATCAGCGCGCCGTCACCAAAGACGTCGGCAATCGTCCGCCCGCTGACATCGAGATCGCCCATCCACCGGTTACGATCGCGCTTCGGCGCATCCCAGATCCCGTCCTGCATGCACAGGTGCGCGGTGTAGGCGCCGATCGCCCACATCTTGTTCAGCAGAGGATCGGAGGACTCGAACGAGCCGCGGTATTGGACCGGGTAGGCGATTCCGTCGAGACGGATCGCGCGAAAGCGCGTCGAGCGCCCGCCGGTGAAGCGGATGATCACGTACCGAAAGGCACTCTTGGGCCCATACGCGGTCCCGTGCGGCGGCAGGTAGACCGGATCGACCCCGAGAAACGGCTGCAGCCGTGCCTCGGCCTCGGACTCTCCGTACTGAACGGTCACCTGGGCGGGCGCATCGGAATCGGACTGCAGTTCGATTCGCCCGGCCACTTCCCGTCCGAAATCCAGTTCGATCTGCGGGGCATCGTGGCGCGCCACGTGCCGGTGGGGCAGCGTCACCGTAAACGCGCGGCCCGCGCGGCTGACGGTGAGCGCCTGGACATGCCGGATCGTGCCGATGCCGGCAAATACGCGCCGAACCTCCAAGGCGCGCAACCGGTAGTGCGCGAGAAAGGGCGAGATCCCGTCGTAGCCAGGCCAGGCGTACATCCCGGCGTCGGCGTTCGCCTGGAACAGCCCAATGGCACTTTCGATGCCACCGAGGTCATCGACGCGGCGCCAGCCCGAGGCGTCGAATGCGCGGTCCTGCCAGCCCGAGGGCACCGCGTGCGCCGCGGCACGCCAGCGGCCATCGCTCATCACCAGCGGCGGCGCCTGAGTACCCCGTGGCGCTGGCACGATCATCACGGCCAGAACCTTGCCGTCGCGCAGGTGCCGGGCAATCGAACGCTGCGCTTCATTGATCGCCATCGGTCCGCGCACCGCCTCGATCGCGATCACGTTCCGGCCGCGGCGCAGCGCGTCCGTGACGTCGCAGGCATAGACGCGAATGCCCATCGGGACGTCGAGGTTAAGCTGGTAATGCCCGACTTCGTGGCCATTGACGTAGATCGCGGCCTGCCTCGGCCCTGCCACGTAGAGCGTCGCGTGCGGCGGCAGCGCCGCGACGGTAAACGTTCGCCGGAAATAGCGCGGCTCGAGACCAAAGCCAGCGGCGGCATGCGCGCGCGTCCAAATGTACTGTTCGGGCAGCGGGTGATGCCGCACCGCTTCGAGCTGTGAGGGACGCAGATCGCGCGCCGGGTCGAGCTGCGCATCCGGGATGGCGGTCGGGCCGTTAGGCGGTTGGCGCAACCACGCGCTCGGCGGCGCCCCCGTGATGCGCTTCACCGCGGCGTTGATCTTGGCAAGTGCCGCATCGGTCAACACCGTCGGATCGAACGGCTGTACCTGGCGCAACGTCATGTGACGTCCGCGATCCGCGATGCGCGTGGCACTGAAGCCGGGGAGATATTGATCGACGATCGCGTGCGTGCGGGGATTGGCGAGCAGAGCGCCGATGGTCGAGTAGCGCACGCTGTAGCCGGGCGCTGGGGCCTGGGCCCCAGCCGCAGGCGTGGCCAGGGCGCCAAGGAGCAGGAGACTGACGCAACACCCTGAGGTGAGGCGGCGCAGATGCGGCGAGTGCATGACGGTAACCTCAGGTTTCCGGACCAAGGAACGGCAGGCGTGGACTCGAGTCTGGCATCAGAGTGTTCTCACGATCGCGGCGCGCACGCTCACCGGCCCAAGCAGTCCGGCCGGCGAGAGCGTAGTGCCCGAGCCACCGGGCAGCCACGGCTTTCCGAGCCGCAGCATCGGGTCTATGAACGTGGTACGTTCAGCCGCCGGTTTACCGTGGTCCCCAATGATCCGGTTGCGCCATGTGTTGGTGACCTGGCAGCGCAGCACGTTGTGACCCGAGAGCGCCGCCGCCGTGATGTCGATCATAAACGGTGGCTTCCACAAGACCCCCAGATCAGTGCCGTTGAGCTGCACCGCGACCAGTTCGTGCACAGTCCCTAAATCGAGCTGCAGGCGCTGCTCTGGCCTCATGAGCTCGGCGGGCAGGACGAATTCCAGGACGTATTCGGCGGTGCCGGAGAAATAGCGTGCCGCGGCCTGGCGCAGCTCTGTCCACGACACCAGCGCATCCAATTGCAGCCGCAGAGGCGCCGCCAAGCGCTCCTGGAACGTGAGCGTCCACGGACCCTGTAGGAAGAGCGGCGCCGGGACGGTTCCTACCTCGAGCAGTGCTCGTGCTCCCGAGGACTCCTCCACAAGCCAGCTGCCCGGCTGTGCAACGGTCGCTTGGATCATTCCGGCAACGCGCGCCAGGCGCACCGCGTCGAGTGAGCTATCCGGCGCCTGTGCAAAGAGCCCAACGACCCGCCGGTCATCAGCCGGTGTCGCGAACAGGATAAAGACCGATCCGTTCGGGTCCATTCGCAGCTCGATGGTGGTTCTGCCGTCTGACTCATGCCACATCGCGAGCGACTCTATCGCACCGGTGTCGGGATGCCATAGTTCCGGAATTTTTCCGCTCACGCGCAAGGTCAATTCCACTCGACGCTCGCATGGTGATTGATGGCTGACAAAATACAGATCCCAGTCCGGTCCCGCGCGGTGCGTCCATTGGATGGTACCGTCCTGGATCGAGCAATCGACGTCAGGAGGAACCCCGAGGGATTCGAGAACCTGACCGAGAGGCTGACCCCAGATCACCCGGCCGGACCCGACCGAACGATCGGTTCGCTGCACTCCGTCCAGATCCCCCCAGAGGTCCTCAGCCACCTGACGAACGATCGTGTCTGCCGCCGGAAAGTCCGTCAGGCTGGGCGAGCACCGCGGCGGCGGCCCCACCACGACAGCGCCCGCATGGACGAGATCGCTCAGGCGGGTGGCCACCTCCGGGGTGAGCGCCGGGGAGTCTGGCAGCACCAGCACACGATAGCGCGGTCCCGTGGATAGCTCGATTCTGGCGGCGTTCACGCCCGCGAGGCGCAGCAGCGCGTCTCGGTTGATGGTGTCGAACTCGTAGCCAAGCGGTGGCGGATCGGGGAGCTGCCAGCGCAGAAAGGAGCGAGCGGGAATGTTCTCGCCGTTGAAATAGCACACGTCGGTGACCGCGCGCCCCTGTTGCAACAAGGCCTGACACCGGCGCAGATAGTCAAACCAAGCTCGGGCCGGTTGCCACCACGTCTGGGTGCGGCCGAAGAACGTGCCGATCCCATCAAGCGTAATCCCAGGGGATCGGTGCAGCCAAGGCTGGTGCGCGTAGACGTGCAGGAAGAGCCGCCCGATGCCCTGACAATAGTTGTGATCGCCGAGCGCCTTCAGGAGGTAAGGATGCTCGGCCCAGGTGATCAGCCCCTCGGTGAAGGATTCGGCCTGTGCGAATGGTTTATGGTATAGCCGTGCCGCGTTCACCGCGTCCTTGATATCGGTGGGCTTGTCGTTGCGCGGGGTATTCAGCCAGAACTCGCCCATCGGTTGATCGACGTACTTGAAGTGCTCCATGCCATCGGCGGGGAACGTCGGATTGGGCGGCTCGGCGCTGAAGATGCACCCGTGCTCGTGCGCCAGGTCACCGATCGTGCGGAAGAAACCGGCGTCCATCAGGTCGTTGATGGTGCGGCGTACATCGTGCAGAACACGTTCGGAGACGTCGGCGCTGACCAGAGGCACGCCAGTCATCACGGCGACGTAAGGCATCAGATCGTAGCCACGCAGGCGGTGAAATCCCGCGGCAAAATCTGGCGACCAGTTCTGGGCGCCGGCCTCCCAGCTGTCCACATGAATGATGTGCAATACCCGACCGGCGAGGCGCGGACCGACTCGCGCGAGCGCTTGGCCGAACCAGCGGTCGAACTGTAGTTTGGCGACCGCGGGCGAGAACTTATCGCACTCCAGACCGCCGGCGGCCCCGGCGGCGGAATTCATGCTGCCGGTGGTGGTACAACCGATGCGCAGGATGCGCCAGCAGCCCGCCGGCGGAGTCCACCGCAGCGACCCATCGGCGCGAAGGACGCCGGTCAGATCAATGATGTCCTTAAGAGCAATGCACGCGTCATCCGGAACGTCGCGCGCCGTCAACGGCCGGCTGATCGCCCATTGAGCACCGGATTTGCCCGGAATGTCGTTGATGCGAGGCTCGCTGCAGAGCACGATGCTGAACAAGCGCAACCGGGTATCCTGGCCGAAATCGTACTGTTCCTCGTACGGCTGAGGCGCAATGGGATGGTGCACGAGCCGGAAGTGACGCGCCGTGGTCTGCGCCACGGCGTGCGTCAGGGTTGTCAGATCGGTCTGCCAACCGTGCTTGGGATACTGCAGTGCGCCGATACGGCGAAAGGTTTGCCCGTCATCGCTCGCTTGAACCTCGAGGCTGTTCGCCGCCCGGTACACTCCAGGGGCGTAGCCAGGCGGTGACGGTGTGCGCACCGTAATCGACCGCAGCGTAAAGGGCTCGGGGAAATCATATTGGATCCAGGCCGGGTGGGTGGCCGAGACTCGCTCCCAGTCGATGACTTGCTGTGCATTCTGCGGGTCCGTGATCAACGCCGCGTCCGTCACGCGCAGGGGCAAGTCGGTGGTAATCGAGGCCCCGCACGTCTGGCTGGTGTCATCCCATTCGGCGCGCCATGGCAACGCTACAGTGGCGATGTCGCGATAGAAGTCGTGTTTTGCCGGTGGCCGCGGGACTTGCACGCGCAGCGGATCGCCGCCACTGACGGTGCTGTGGCTCCAGACAATGCGTTGCATGGACAGCTCTGGGGTGATCCAGGGTCCGCCAGCCGTGCCCCAGCCGTCACAGTCATTGAACGAGAGCCGCATGCCGAGACGGTCGCACTCCTGAACGGCATGCTCAAACAGCGACCACCATATCGGCGTGAGTGCGTTGACCGGCGGCTGCACCAACGAGTGAGCTCCGCTGCGACCGATGGTGAACAACATGGGCGTAGAAATGCCCGCGCCGTGCATCGCCTCGAGATCGGCGGTAATACCCTCGCGGCTGACCTGCCCGCCGAGCCAGTACCAGTAAGCGCCGGGACTTGCCGTCTCGGGCGGTTGCCTAAAGACCTCCAGAAGCACGGCTCGAGCATCATTCTGGGCGATCGCACCCTGCGCCCGCAGCTCGGCCGCCGCGGCGACATGCGCCGTCCCAAACAGTGGCGCCGCGATACCGCTGGCGGCCAGCTGCAGAAACGTCCGTCGGTCGAGCGGTGCCGCGCCGGCGGCGGCATTCTCCGGGCGTATGCTCCCGTCATCGACCATTGCCCGACCCCCCAAAGCGCTCCCCATGAGTCCCATATTGTGGGCTATGATTCCACTCAATGAAACTCCTTGCGACCCGGGCAGCGCCGCCAGGGGAACGCGCCGCGACTGGAGAGACTGATGCCGGCCCATGCCCCGAACCCTCGCGCCTCCTGGACCGTACGGCGGCCCCGGCGTGCTCTGCTGGCCTTCCTGGCCGCAGGTCTTGCAGGTCTGCCACTGCTCGCCACAGCGGCACCGCCGCCGCTGCTGCTCGGCACGGCCTGGTACCCGGAGCAATGGCCTGAAGCGCGTTGGCCGAAGGATCTGGCGCTGATGCAGGCGGCGCACCTTCGCGTGGTGCGGGTCGGGGAGTTCGCCTGGAGCAGCCTCGAGCCGCATCAGGGCCAATATCACTTCGGCTGGCTCGAGCGTGCCATCGCAGAGGCGGCGCGTCATCACATCTACGTCGTGATCGGAACGCCGACCGCCGCGCCACCGGCGTGGCTGACC
>JAJZFQ010000197.1 GCA_021805275.1 Pseudomonadota bacterium | reverse complement strand
GTTCGATGTCATGCAGCTCTTCGCGCACGGAGGCATCACGGCCGGCATCCGTCGCGCTTTCGTCGTCTATCTCGCGAGCCACCACCGGCCGGTTCATGAGGTCCTGTTTCCGCCCATGCGCGACATCCGCCAGGAGTTCGAGCGCAGTTTCGTCGGCATGACTGCCGAGCCGGTCGAGCTCGAGGCACTTCTGGCCGCGCGCGACCGAATGGTACGGGAGCTCCAGCACGGTCTGACGGCCGATGAGCGCCGGTTCCTCCTTTCCGGCTCTCTCGAATTCCAAGTGGGTAATGCGGCCTGAGGCGGCGCGGTTTTCCCGGTAGTCCACAGCGCCGTAGTCGGCCGGAGGCCCCAGCGTGTTTTGCTGTCGGGCTGGGCGATCGCAGTGAGCGCCTGCGGACCCAACGGAGAAATCCGTGGACCCTGTACTGGGGTAGGATTTGTGTTCCCAGCAGACGGATCGATCACGATGGTGACAGAGAAGATCGTCGAGACGGCCCTCGGCATCAGTAGTCCCTGGTTCATCGCCGGGATGCATTCCGATCCGAGCCAGAGAAAGCTCAATATCCGTGTCGACTTTGAGGTCAGCAGCCGCTTTGCCGTGCCGGGGCAGACAGGTGTGCATCCGGCGCACGGCACGGTCACCAAGATCTACCGGCATCTGAACGTCTTCCGGCACGAGTCCGTGACGCTCTTCGCCGATGCGGACCCCGGATCCGGCACGGCGGCGGGTAATCTTCGTCGCCGAGGGCAAGGACGCCGCCACCGTCGAGGCCTTCGAGGCGAATCTTCGAGCCCATCACGGCAAGCCGTCCGAGATCGAGGCGGTCAGTATCGACAGGTCCCCGGCCCTCATCAGCGGGGTCGGCGAGCCTCTGCCCAATGCCGAGATCACCTTCGACACGTTCCACGTCATCGCCCATGCTTCCGAGGCCATCGACCAGATGCGCCGCATCGAGCAGAAGCTCGACCCGAGCCTCAGGGGCAAGCGCTGGGGGCTGCTGAAGGATCGCGCCGCGCTCACCGCCGCACAGCGCTCTGAGCGCGATCGGCTGCTCGCCAAGATGACCACGACCCGCACCGCACGCGCCTGGCAGTACCGCGAGGACCTGCGCGAGATCCTCACCCGCCAGCAGCCACACGTTGCACGCCTCCTGCTCAACCGCGGGTGCAGCAACGTGCTGCGCTCGAAGGTCGAGCCGATGAAAGAAGTCGCCGCCATGATCCGCGCTCATCTCGACGGCATCCTCGCCTGGGTCACTTCGCGCCAGACCCACGGGTTCCTGGAGGCCATCCATGGGCTCTTCCAGGCCGCCGCGGCTACCGCCGCTTCCGTACCCTCCGCAGGGTCATCTTCATGATCGCCGGCAAGCTCGACTTCTCCCGCATCAACCCTTACGTCGCCGCGTAGCCCACTTGCTTTTCAACAGAGCCCCATCTTCCCGCCCCGATAATGGGGCTTTGGGCCAGCCGGGTCCGGCATGATTCCTGCCCCCAGTCGACCATGATCCGGGGGGTGTTGTCACCGAACCCGGTCGGCAGCCCGCTATCGCTGATAGGGGATCGGTCCAGCACTGAGACCGCCTGTAACGTGGATGCCGAAGCCGGCTGCCTCTGGTCTGTCGGGATATGTTCACGCGACATCGCGGGGAGACTGATATGCAAGACCCAGCTCATCCGGAGACCATCGATGTGTTCATCGGCGTGGATGTCGGCAAGGGCCAGCACCACGCCGCGGCGCTCGATCGTGGGGGGAGGCGGCTCCTGGACCGAGCGCTGCCCAACGGTGAAGCGCAGCTCAAGGCGCTGATCGAGGAGCTCAGATCCCATGGGACGCTGCTGTTTGTCGTCGATCAGCCCGCCTCGATCGGAGCGCTGCCGATCGCTGTCGCACGTGCTGAAGGCATCGCAGTGGCGTATCTGCCTGGCCTCGCCATGCGTCGCATCGCGGACCTGCATGCCGGGGAAGCCAAGACGGACGCCCGCGATGCCGCGATCATCGCCGAGGCGGCCCGATCGATGCCGCACGCACTGCGCACGCTGCGACTCGCGGACGACGCACTCGCCGAACTGATGCTGCTGTGCGGCTTCGATGACGATCTGGCGGCGCAGATCACTCAGGTGAGCAATCGCCTGCGGGGCCTGCTCACGCAAATCCATCCCGCGCTCGAGCGCGTGCTCGGTCCGCACCTCGACCATCCCGCGGTGCTGGATCTGCTGCAGAGATACCCGACGCCCGGCGCACTCGTCGCTGTGAGCCGCCCACGCCTGGTCACGCGTCTGAAGAAACTTGCGCCGCGCATGGCTGAGCGGCTTGCGCAAGGCATCGACCAGGCGCTCAACGAGCAGCATGTGGTTGTGCCTGGGACCGAGGTCGCCGGGCTCGTTGTGCCCCGTCTGGTGCAGCAGCTGAGCACCTTGCGCACGCAGCGCGAGGAACTCGCCCGTGAGGTCGAGGTCCGGGTGCACGCACACCCTCTTTGCCCGGTCCTGATGAGCCTGCCAGGGGTCGGCATCAGGACCGCCGCACGACTCCTGACGGAGGTCGTTTGCCGCAACTTCCACTCCGCAGCACACCTGGCCGCTTACGCGGGGCTCTCCCCGGTGACACGTCGCTCCGGATCCTCGATCCGCGGAGAGCATCCCTCCCGGCGGGGCAACAAGGTGCTCAAGCGCGCCCTGTTCCTCTCGGCCTTCGCTGCACTGCGGGATGGGACCTTCTACCACCCGGTCAACCGCAGGGCTGCTTGACAGGAACGTAATGGCACCCCCCGCCGCACCACTCCGAACCACCGCAGGCGGTTGCGGACGCTCGGGTGAAGTTGTGATGCGTCCCCGTGATCCACTGCCCCACCCATCCAGTGCGCGCGCCGAACCGCCAGCGCATCAACACGGACGCGCAAAAGAAGCCGCCGCGACGGCCATCGGGGCACCAGCGCGGCGGCAACGGAACAACTGCAGAGGAGCTCAACAGCCCCCGTGTTCTACCACTTGTAGGTGGCGGCGAGGATCACCTCGCGACCAATCGGGTTCGCGGCATTCGCGTCATACCCAAACGGACTGTTGTAGAACGGCGGGCTGGTGTTGAGCAGATTGTCTACGGTGAGTGTAAACGCGGCGCCGTGCAACATCGACCCATTGGGCGGCGCATACGACAGGAATGCATTCAGAATCGTCAGCGACGGAATGCTCTGACCTCCCCCGATCGGTTGGAACTGGGTGTTTCGTTGCAACGGGAATGGTCCAGCACCGCTCCAGTTGTAGTACGACCCTTCGTAATTCGTGATCAGATGCACGCTGTACCCGGAGCGTGCCCAGCCGAAATCAAGTGACGCGCCGAGACGCATGGTCGGAAACGTAGTGTTAAACCCATCCGTATTGAGCACATTGAACCACGCACCGCTGCTCCCGAACCGCTCCGCCATCTTCAGATCCAACGACCATTGCAGATCAGCGCTGAGGGTGCCGATCGGGGTTGGCCTGTAGTAGCTCTCCGAGCTGTCGATACCCTTCGCCTGCAAGTCAATCGCGTTCTGCTGTTCGTAATTGTAGATGTAGTAGATATTGCCCGGCAGCGCTCCCGTCTGTGGCCTGCTGCCCGTCAGAGCCGCAATTTGCGCCTGCGTGGCGCCACTGGGGTAGAGACTCAGCAGGGGGCTCAGGGCCGGAGAGCTGATGGCAAACGTCGCGAGCGGCGAGGTGATCATGCCGAAGTACTCGACGTTCCAGAACGTCGTGTTAACGCGCAACCCCGGGATCTGCCGTGGATTCCAGGTGAATCCGAAGGACCAATCCTGGCCTGTCTCCGGCTTCAGATGCGCGTTCGGACCGTTCACCTCCATGCCGGGAACCGCTGCATTGCCGATTGTGCAAAACGGGGTCGCGGCGGTGCAACCCGGCAAGCCTATCGCGCCCGGGAATGTGTTGGGAATCGACAGATTGCTAACGACCGTCGTGCCGCTGTAACCGGACTCGACCGTGACGCCGTTATCCCCGAGGCTGCCCAGCGATGGGGCGGCGAACGTGCGCGAGTAATCGCCGTGAATCGTGAGATTCCTGACGGGACTCCAATCCACCGCGAAGCGCGGGTTCTCTGTCGATCCGACATCGCTGTAGTCATCAACCCGGCCAGACACATCTAGCGTCAGGCGCCTAGCCAGCGGGATGTGGTCGTGACGGCTGAACACCGGCACCAGCACCTCGCCGAATACCGACTTGACGTCGCGTCCCCAGTTCAGCTGAATGTCATTCGATCCGCTGCTCGCCGGTCCCGTATTGTTCGGCTCTACGGCCTGCTGGGCGATTCCGTAATGCTGGTATTCCGCACCGAGGGCGGCTTTGACCGATCCGGCAGGCAACAGGAACAGGGGACCGTCCAACTTGAGCACGACGTCCTTGAAGGTCTGCAGCGAACTTTCCACAATCGAGCTATTGGACAGATTGCTCAGCACCGAGGGGGAAGTGCCGGCACCGGTCGGGCTCCAGGCGTTAAGCGCATTACCCGTCGTCAACGGCAAATCCGTTACCGCCGTACTCGTGCCCGGAATCGATGGCAGCAAGGGGTTCGCGCCCGCATTGGTCGTTCCGTTGATTGCCAGATCGAAGCAACTGCCGCAGATCTCACCGATTATCTTTTCTGAATTGTCTGACTCACCGACCGTCGTCCCGAAGGTTGCCTCCCAAGTTCTACTGAAGTCCCAAACTACGTTGAACCGTCCCATGGTCGTCTTCGTCCCGCCTGACTCGTATGCCCCGGGTCCGAGGAGACCGTCCGCGTTGAAATTGACGATCTCGGAGGTCGCGCCCGGGGGACCCTGGAAGTACGGATTAATCTGACCTGCGCCGCCCGGAGGCGAGCTGCCCGGCCCGTACGCGGTGGCCGAGACATCGCCGCGGGCTTCGGAGGCGCGGTAGTACTCGTTCGAATAGATGAGTGATCCGTTGAACGAGAGGTTGTCGTTTACCACATGTGTAATCTTAATCATCGCATCGGTACGAGCTTCCTGCGGCAACAAATCTAGCTGTCCGTTCGTGGTGCAGTTTGCCGCGCCGGCCTGGCCATTGGTGTACGGGTAAAGATAGAAGCTATTGCCGATCTGCGCACTCGCCGGCGAACAGTTGTAATTGTCGAAGTCAGCGCCGCCCATGGCGGAATAGTTGGCGTTGCGGCTGAAGGCTCGCTGGGAATACCCCAGCGAGCTGCGCTGCTCGTAGTTGAGCGATGCCATGATGGAGGTATTTCCGAAGTGGGTCCCCCAGAGGACGCCACCATTCTCTGCGTTATACCCGTTCGCAAATCCGTACTGCCCCGTCGCCTCGAAGCCGTTGAAATTCTTGCGCGTAATGACATTGATGACGCCCGCAACGGCATCCGATCCATACGTGGCGGATGCACCGTTCGGCAGGATCTGAATGCTCTGGACCATCAGAGGAGCGATGATATTGGGGTCGGCGAGCGTGTGAGTGATGCCGCCCAGCACCATCCTTTCACCGTCGACCAGCACCAAAGTGCCGTTGCTTGCACTCGCGCCCAGGCCGTGGATCGTCGGCGCATAGGTGCCGGCGGCATCGAAGCTGCCCTGGGAACCTTGGGCGGGACTGCCAAAGCCGGTGATCGCCGGATTATTCTCGAGAGCCTGCTGCACGGTCTGCGCGCCGGTTTCGGCAAAGTTCTGCGGACCGATGGTGATGAGACTGGCTCCGACCGGCGCGCGCATGCCACGGATCATCGTGCCGGTCACCACGACCTGTTGCAGCTCCGCCTCCCGACCGGTCTTCGGTGAAGCGGCACCGTCCGCCGCCGGCGCGGTCACGGTCTGCGCTTGATCGGAGGCGGTTTTGGCGGGCGTCGCGCCTGCTTGCTGAGCGAGCGCCGGCGCAGCGAACGCGCCGAGCGCGAGCGACATACCCGCGGCGCGGATGGTGCGCCGGACGAGCCAATGCAGATCGGCCAGCTTCAGTCCATCGGTGTTCGAAATGAGTGCAGTCTCCACAGTACCCCCCCATCTGAAAGTTTTAAGACGAACTAGTCCGTCCTGCGTAGCTTTTGAGCAACGTAGGTGTGATTGCGGCATTACTCGACCGGATGCCCCCCCCGGCCGCCTATGCATGCCCCGGCAGCTGATTGCCGCGGTGCACAGCATATTCTCAAAGCACGCTCAACTTATACGAACTAGATCGTACACGTCAACTACAGATGCTGTTGCTCTCACAGCACAGCGGTACCATCGCCGCTCGGAGCAGGGGATTTCGGATCACGCAGGCCAAGAGGGGCCTCTCCCGCACGGGCGAAGCCACAGAGCCCGACGAATTGGCAGGTTCAGGCGCGCAGGAAGCGCAGCACCGCATCGACGATCATCTGGCGATGATGGCGTCGCATCTGCGGATCAGCCAGATCGCAATCAAACAGCGCGCTGAATGTGTAGCGGTTCGACACCCGGAAAAAGCACAATGCCGCGATCACCAACCGAACATCGATCGCGCTGACATCGGCGCGAAACTGGCCGCTGGCCACGCCCCGGTCCAGTACCGACTGAAGCAGCTGCAGGATATTCGAATAGCGCTTACGGATGGCCACCAGCTTCGAGACGAACTGTCCATGATTGACGTTCTCGACATTCACCAGGCTGATAAAGTGGGGGTGACTCTCGTCATAGTCGAATGTGATTTCGACGATGCGGCGCATGGCCTCGATCGGCGCCAATGCGTCAATGTTGAGCTGACTTTCGACCGACCTGATCTGCGAATAGACGTGCTCCAGAACAGCCTTGTAGAGACCTTCTTTGCTCGCAAAATAGTAGTAGATCATCCGCTTGGAGGTGCGGGTGCGCTCTGCAATCGCGTCGACACGCGCGCCCGCAAGCCCGCGTTGCGTAAACTCCTCGGTCGCGACTGCCAGAATCTCCTGGCGCGAGCTCTCCGCCTCCCCGTGCCGCTCGCCCTTGCGCACCGTGCGTTTGCGGCCGGCGCTCTTGCCGGCCCTCGACTTCCCCTTCGCTGCCGCCGCGGAATCGGTACTCATGTGGTCTGCTCTCCCCGCCGCACCCGACTGGCGCTCCGTCGTATTATACGCGACGACGCCGCGGACTTGAGCATCTCAGCGGCCATCCCTGGCCGGCGCGGGACCGGCAGCCCGATCGGCTCAATAGCAGTCCTGGACCTGCCGGCATTGGAATGCCGAGAGCGATACGCGCCCGATCCAAGTGGCGAGAAACCCGGAGCGGAAGTCGGACCACACCACGAACATGTGGTTGCGGGACATCGAGAAGTCCTGCACGTCGTCGCCAAAATTCCCATCATTGCGATAGTAGTTCGTACCCGGCGAGCGCGCACTGCTGATGCGCAGCGGCGGGCTGAAGGTGCGCCCGCCGTTGCGCGAGATGGCGGCCCAGACATCGTAGCTGTAGTTCGGGTAGATAGCCCTCCACTCCAGACCGAGCACGCCGAATCGCGAGTATTCGAGCCACGGCTTCACCAGCCAGCTCGCCCCCGCAGCGCTCCCGACCGACACGAATTTCGACCATGTGCGTCCGTAATCGTCGCTCGTTGACACCTCATAATGGGGCAGCGGTCCGGCGAGGTACCGCAGCACCGAATACCGTCCTGCGACGGTGGGATCTGCCGTGAGATTGCCGACCGATCCGCCGGGAAGGAATACGCCCGGGGCATTCCACACGTGCACGTTGTGCAGCACATGGCGCTCGAAGCTGCGTCCGCCGTTGCTGCTGATGCCGAACACCTCGCACGGACAGTGCGCGTGCTGGCTGCGCGGCACCGAAGAGGCGACGTAGACTTCGGCCAGTTTGCCGTGCCCGGCCGCGAGCGAGGCGCGAGCAAGCTGTGGCCACTGCGGGTCGTCATCGGCATAGATCGTTCCCCAGCTCCGTCCATCATCGTGCGATGCCGTCACATACGACTCCTGCCGCCACTTCGCGCCGCTGCCGGCCGGGGCGGCCGTCTGGCCACCCGAATCGGTCAGGTACACGATCCCTGTCTGATCATCAAAGCTGAGGAACGGCCGATCCCATGGCGAATTGCCTCCCATGCGCGGCTTCAGACCGGGCGCAAACCGAGGATACGGGGCATGGTTGAACGAATTCACGCCATCGGCGCGCGCACTCCATGTCTTGCCGTGGTCTGATGACACGACATCGGCCGACTCGCCCAGATACGGCGGGGTCGACTCGCGAGGTTCACAACCGGCAATGAACACCCCGTCCTTCGTCACGCCGGCAAAGGGATCCGGGCAGCGCTCGAACTTGCCGCTGAGGATGGGCAACCGCTTGACCGTCCATCGCGTGCCACCGTCGTTGGTGACTCCCAGCCAAGTAATGGTTGAGAACGGTACCTTCCAGTACATCTCGGTCATTCCCGCCGTCACGGGAGCGTGATATCCCGGCAGGATCTGCAGGCTGCCCATGCCAACGACGATGATGTTCCTTGAATTCGTCGGATCGACCGCGACCATCGGCTCGCCCGAGCCACGGGTTGCATTTCCCAGCACCAGGTATTGATCGACAACCGGCTTGACCGCCGGCACCGGTTGCGGAAAGCGTTGCGCCCAGGCAGCAATCGGTGCGGCCGACGCGCCGAACACCAGACACGCGATGGCCTTACCGAATCGATGAGATCGTATCGACATGTGTCCTCCCTTGGAGAGATTTGAGTCGCCTTGCGGCGCCGAAAGATTCAACTCCGGAGCCGCGGATGACGCCGCGGCTCGTGGCGGATCCCCGCAGTTGAACTGTGAATGACGTCGGAGCAGGACCTCAAGACGCATCGGCGTTCCACGCCATGAGCAGTTCGCCCAGTCGTGTACCGATGCGCGACAGCGGGCGATCGCCGGCCCGATGCAGATAGATGCGAAAGGGCTTGCGCCATCGCGTCGGCAACGCCACCAGATTGGGGAAGGCCCGTCCCGACATCGTGAATTCGTCGACTAGCGTGATGCCGTTGCCCTTTTCAGCCAAGGCGCAGGCCGTCTCGGCGAAACGTGCCGTGCACGGGTATACCGGCTCGTGGCCGGCCTGCCGCAAGAAGTCATCCATCACTCGGCCGTGCGGCGTGTTGGGCTCGAAGCCGATCAGGCTCTCGGCCGCCAGATCCGCAGGAGCGATAGAGGATCGCCCGGCAAGCGCGTGACCGCGCGGGACCGCGCACACCAGCGCGCCCACGGCGCAGGCTTGCGTCTCGATCTGCGGGTGCGAGATCGGAAATATCGTGCATGCACACTCGCCCTGATTCAGCGTCACATACTCGATGACCTGCGACACCGACAGGATGTCGAGTTTGACCGCGAGCTGCGGGAATTCACGGCGCAGCGAGGACAGCGCCGCCGGCAGCACGTGCCGCCCCAGACTCGGCGAACCGCCAACCGTGAAGCGACCCAGCTCCCCGCGCGCGATATGCCGCACTGCGTCCTGGAGCGATTCGAGGTGTGCATGCAACGACTGCACCTCCCGATACAGCGCTCTCGCCTCGGCGGTCGGCTGCAGTCTGCCGTGGCTGCGCTCAAACAGGCGCATGGCGAGGCGCCCCTCCGTGTATTTGAGCATCCGGCTGACGTTGGGCTGGGAGACGTTGAGCAGCGCCGCTGCGCCGCTCACGGTGCCCGCCTCCATGACGGCACGAAAGTATTCGATCTGCTTGAGGCTGAGACTGATCACGGCGCGCTCATGGCATGCGGCTCACCGCTCGCATCTCATCGTTCATCTGCCGCTTCCGGCCGCAAGTCGGCGAACCGCGCCAACATGCGCTCGATTTCCGGTTCGACACCGGTGAACAGTCGGAACGCGGCTGCGGCCTGCAGTACCGCCATCATCCCCCCGTCAAGCGTTCGGCAGCCGACGCGCCGCGCGGTTTCGAGCAGTTGGGTGGCGAGCGGGAAATAGACGATGTCGGCCACCCACAACGCGGGCCTCAGCAGCGATTTCGGCAGGGGCAACCCTGGATACGCGCGCATGCCCACCGGCGTGGCGTTCACCAGCCCGTCACTGTGTTCGAGCGCGCTCGGCACGTCGGACGTCGCGCTGATCCGCCCGGCACCGAAATGCTCGGCGAGGCGGGCGCAAAGCTGCTGGGCGCGCGCGGCATCCGTATCGTGAACCTGCACATGAGCGGCACCGCACGTGAGCAGGGCGTATGCGGTTGCACATCCGGCGCCCCCTGCCCCGAGTTGTGTCACCTGCGCGTGCGCCGCCCCCGCAAGACCGCGGCGCAACGCTTCGGCGAATCCGAACCAGTCCGTGTTGTGGCCGATCCGCCGGCCGGCTCTGAACAGTACGGTGTTGACCGCGCCGATCAGACGCGCCTCGGGCGAGATCTCGTGCAGATGTCCGAGAACTCCCTGCTTGCACGGATGGGTGATGTTGACACCGGCGAACCCCTCGCCCTCGATCCGGGCGAGCACCGCCTCGAGCGCATCAGCCCCCCCGAGACGATCCAGATCGAACAGCTCGTAACGCAGCCGCAGACCGAGCGCGGCCGCCTCGTCCATGTGCATCGCCGGGCTGCGCGATGCCTGAATGCCGGAGCCGATCAGGCCCGCGCGGACGGGGGCCGCAACCGTATCGCGGCTGTTCTGCTCCGACATCTGTCCTCCAGTGCCTTTGAATCGTTGACTCTTCAGCCCGATGCCGACACTCATGGGACTCGACAGCGCCCGCCGCAGCGCGGATCGCCGGCCCGCTGCCCCCCATCTGCCGGTCGGCCTGAGGCATTCACCCCGCGCAGCGGCCCGGGACTCCCGGACGCAGCCGACGCGGCCTGTCGAATTCGTTGGTCCGGAGCCGGGCGCCGAGCAGGCACGCAATCCGCTCGCGATAGCCGGGGCCCGCCTGATGGAACCTGCGAGGCTGCCGCTCGCCGTACTCTGTGACGCCGGGGCAACGCGGCAGTGGCGTCACGCGGTGCATTGCCGGGACTGCTCAGCCCCTCGGCAGTGAGGAAACATGGTGTCGATGGGGTCGCTCGGCCACAGTCCGCCCCGGTGCTTAACGTTCATGGACTCCCCCTGTGCCGTCCGCCAACCGCTGCCGTCGGGACCGCATGCCGCCCCCCCCGCAGCGACTCCACGTCTGCGCACAAATTAGACGGACTAGATGGTACATTTTTTGGGGCGCATGGCAAGCCCCCACGGGAGAGTACGCCCCGGAACTGCCCGGACGGCGGTGCCGAAGGCGCCGTCAGCTAGGGCGTGAGCATCCCGACGATGGCATCGCCGATCATGCGTTTGTGATGCGCGCGCACCCGCGGACTCAGCAAATCGCGTTTGAACAGAGCCTTGAACGTATACCGGTTCGCCACCCGAAAGAAGCACAGCGAGCTGATCGCCATGTGCACATCGATGGCGTCCCGGTCGGCGCGAAACAGTCCCAGCCGCACACCCTGTGCGAGGATCTGCTCGAGCCGGCGGATGATGACCGCGTTGATGTCGCGGATCGTGCTGGACTCCAGGTACTGCGCGCGGTGCAGATTCTCCATGCTGACCAGACTGACGAAGTCCGGATGGGTCTGGTCGTAATCGAATGTGACCTCGACCAGCCGTCGCAGCGCCTCTCTGGGGCCGAGCCCTTCCAGGTTGAGCTCCCCTTCGCGCTCACGGATCCCGGTATACGCCCTCTCAAGAACCGCCTGATAGAGACCTTCCTTACTGCCGTAGTAGTAGTAGATCATGTGCTTGGAGGTGCGGGTGCGCTCGGCGATGACGTCGATGCGAGCGCCGCTCAGCCCGTTCTGACTGAATTCCTGACGAGCGATCTCGAGAATGTCCCGGCGCGTGCCCTCCGGGTCGTTCGTGCGCTTCAGCCGGGCGGATCGAGCACCGGCGCGCGGGGATTCTGCTTTGGACATCAGTGGTGCTCGTGCGGCCTTGGCGGACTCGACGGTCTCATTCTGGCATCGCACCTTGCGCTGATCAAAGTTTTGGATGTTCCCGGATCGAGCGGCCCGCGGTTCCATCGCGCAGCGTATTGGCACGCCGGTCCCGTTTGGGCTACACTTTTTGCCGCTCCCGCCGCCCTCTCCTGCTGATCGCATGGCCGAGCGCGCGAACAATCCACTGAACCAGTCCCTCGAGGAGGCCGTCCGCCATCTCAATAGCGAGAACTGGCCGGACGCGATCGGCTGTCTCGAGCGCATCCTGAGGGTCGAGCCTTCCCATCCCGTGGCGACCTACCTTCGTGGGGTCTGTGCGTTGCGCCAGGGCCGCTGGAGCGAAGCGGAAGATCTGCTGCGCCTGGCTTGCAGCACATCGGCGCCACCCCAGGTCAGCGTGGACCTGGCCAGCGCCCTCGAGGCGCAGGGCCGCGCGACGGAAGCGCTCGAGTGTCTGCTGCAGGCGCTGGGCAGAACGCCCGAGGATCCGGGGCTGCGCCTAGCGCTGGCCCAGACTCAGGAGCGTGCGGACCTTCTGCACGAGGCCGCTGCCGGATACCGCGCCGTGCTCGCCGCCCGGCAGGACAGCAGCCAGGCGCGCCTCAGGTTGGCGGCATTACTGACCCGCATGATGCGCCCCGCCGAGGCGGAGCAGCTCCTGGCGGCGGCGCCGCTGGAGCGATTCAGCCCGGCAGAACGCGCGGCATGGTCTTATCACATGGGCCTCGCCCTGAAGCATCAACGCAAACATCCCGAGTCCCTGCAACATCTGCAAGATGCCTGCCGAGCGGCACCGCGGGATCGCCACAGCCTCATGGATCTCGCGGTCTTGCTGCAGCATCTGCACCGCTATGAAGATGCCGCAGTCCTTTTGCGGCAACGCCTGGAGCTCGAGCCTCTCGACCTGGACGCTCATCTGCAGCTCAATGAACTGCTGCACCGGCAGGGTCGCGATGACCTGTTCCTGCAGTCCTACGAGCACGCCGCGGCGCGGACACCAGGAGCGGCGCCTCTGCTCAGTGCCAAAGGACGGCTGCTGCTGCGGGCCGGTCGTGCCGTGGAGGCGCTGGAAACGTTCAACCGGGCGCTGACGCTCGAGTCCTGCGACCCGGGCGCGATGGCCGGTCGCGGTCGGGCGCTCGAGGCACTCGGGGATCTCGGCGGCGCTCGTCACGCCCATGAGACCAGCATCAGTGCGCAGCCTGTGAACCTCGACGCGCACATCGATGCGGCGGCTTTCCTGATCCGCCGCGACCAGGCTGGGCGCGCCAAGGGTCTGCTGCGGCGCGTGCTCGCCGCACGCGCAACCGATCAAGCCGCCCTATCGCTGCTCGTCCTATGCCATCGCGCACTCAATGAGTCACGCGAGGAATTCTGGCTCGCCGGCTACGAGCGGCTGATCGGCATCTACGATCTGCCGCCGCCGCAGGGCCATGCCACCATGACCGAGTTCAATCGGGATCTGCGCGCCTACCTCGAGCCACTCCACGACGACAAGCGGGAGCACTTCACCCAGACAGTGCGTGGCGGAACACGGCTCCATGATGAGGTGTTCGGCAATGGTCACGAGCTCGTCGAGCGTCTGCGCCGCAGAATCGATGAGGCGGTAGTGCACTACATCGCCCATCTGCCGCGCGAGGACGGTCATCCGTTCACCAGTCGCAGGGCAGCGGGATTTGCTTACGTCAGCTCGTGGTCATCGCGACTGCTGGATCGAGGCTTTCACTTGAATCACGTGCATACGCAAGGTTGGATAAGCTCCGCCTACTACATTGCGATACCGGAAGTCTGCGCCGACGCCGACCGCCGCCAGGGCTGGCTGAAATTTGGCGAGCCGTCCGCCGAGTTCGGCGACCGCTTCCCCGCGCGCCGATTCGTGCAGCCCAAACCGGGTCGGCTCGTGCTATTTCCGTCGTACCTGTGGCACGGCACCGTTCCCTTCGAGGCGCCGCAACCGCGCATGACGATCGCCTTCGATGTCGCGCCGCTCGGTAGCCCGCACCGCTGACGTCAGCCGCTCATTTCGCGCCGGGCAACATCCTGCGCAGTACGCCATCTTTCAGCATCCAGTGGTGCCGGAGGGCAGCGGCGATGTGCAGCGCCAGAACTAGTCCGAGCGCCAGGGCGAGCACGGAATGCATCGCATACGCCACATGTCCCAGCGGCTTGTCGCGAGCGATCAGGTTGGGAATCGCAAAGAGACCGAACCAGCGCACGGTGAATCCGAACGCCGACGACCCCAGCCAGCCGGTCAAGGGCATGGCGAACAGCAGCGCGTAAAGCGCAGCGTGCGTTGAGCGCGCCAGAATGCGCTCGTACGTCCGCAGTGTCGCCGGTAGATCCGGAACGGGATTCGCCCAGCGCCACGCGAGCCGCAGCGCCGCAACCACCAGTATGGTCATGCCGAGCGACTTGTGGACGCCGATCAGCGCAGCCGCTTCGGGCCCGCGATGCATTTGCTTGAAGATCAGCGCCAAGGTCACCTGGGCGACGATCATGACGACGACCAACCAGTGCAGCGTCTGGGACACGGTGCCCCACCGGCCACGATCGTTACGCACAGGCATGATCAGACTCCGAGACGCACGGACGGTTCACGCAGCTGCAGAGCCCACTGCGGACCACAAGGCGGCGGCGGCGGCGGCAGATCGACGGCAGCGGCGGAAACCTGACGCATCGGGTGGGTGGCGATGTCCGCGTTCTTAAGCCCCAGCGCCCAACGCAGTCCCTCGAAGTAGATCCGCTGGATGTCCGGGATATCCCACGTCTCACGCGAATGGCCGAGTGCGCAATAGAACACGCGTCCCTTGCCATAACTCTTGGCCCACGCGAGCGGCCAGTCCGTGGTGCGATCAGTCAGGCGGCGGCGCTTCAGGTTCAGTCCAGACGTATCCAGACGCAGGACGACGTCCATGTCCTGACGAGAGAAATCCTTGAACTCGTACATCTCGTCATGCAAGTTGAACTTCGCCGGCAAAAAGCGCGTCGCCGGGAATCGCGGATCGTCCACGATCACCGACGCCTCGATCTGGCCGTAGGGATGTTCGACGAACTCCGCGCCGAGCATCTCGTTGAACTGCGGCCAGCGCTGGAACGTGCGCCCGCAGGCAAGCGCCGCGTCCTGCCGCTTGCCAAACGGCGGCCAGGGCAGAAACATGGTCGAGGCCGCGTGCACACCGACAAAGCCACCGCCATTGCGGATGAACGCGAGCAGATCGGCGCGCTGCTGCGCGGTGAGGTAAACCTCCCGAACACCGAGGCAGAAGATCGCATCGTAGTTATTGAGATCGCGCCCCATAACGCCCTGGCCGTAACTGCCCGTCAAGCCATGCAGGCTGATGGCCTGACTATCGGTATGAAAGTATGTGTCGTAGGTCTGCGAGACGTAGCCCAAGTGTTCGATCACGCTCATGGCATGCGAGATGGAATTGTGCTGGAAGCCGTTCTTGATCGGTGCCCATGCAAGGACATTCTTCCGTCCCGGACGGCGCATATAGCGCTCGAAGAACTCCGCCCTGTCCGCGTGCGTGGCGGCCAGATGCTGCGCACCACCAGGTTTCGCCAGCGCCGGGGCGTACAGATCTAGACCCAATGCGGCGCCTGCACCGAGCGTGCCGATAGCCCGGGAGATCATCTGTCGTCGGTTCATGATGCGACTTTTCCTCGTCTCATCTCGCCTTCGATGCCGTTCCGAAATGGTCCGTCAGATACTCGATCAGTGTCGCGTATTGCGCAGTTGTGACGGGCGCGCCGCGATTCATCATCTCGCGCACCGTCGCCTGCCATCCGCCGCGACTGAGACGGGATCCGGTGATGTTCTCCACGCCGTGACACAGCGTGCAGTCCTCCTTCACGATCCCCCGGCCAGCTCCCGGCGGCAGTTTGCCGCTGGCCGGCGGCGGCGCCCCGCCCATGAGCGCCGAACTCTGCGCACGTGACGCCTGGGTCGGGGCAGCCGGCCGACCGCCCAGCGCAAACGCTACCAGGCGCACCGGCGGATTTTTAACGCTGTGATGCACTCCGCGCAGCAGACCCGGACCACCGACGGCAATCACGACATATTGCCGGCCGTTTTTGCCCAGGTAAGTCGTCGGCGTCGCCTCGCCATAGCCGTCGAGCCCCGCCTCCCACACCATGCGTCCCGTGCGGGCGTCGAAGGCTCGGAAGTCACCGTCCATCGTCGCTCCGATGAACACCAGCCCGCCCGCCGTCACCAAACTGCCGCCCAGGTTGGGGGTCCCCGTCGCTGGAACTCCCGCTTGAGCCAGCTCCGGGTAGTCGCCGAGTCGCACCTGCCAGGCAACGTGTCCGGTGCGCGTATTCACCGCGGACAGAAGTCCCCAGGGAGGCTGCTGACACGGAAGGCCGTTCGCATCGACAAATCGGGCGCCCACGTATGGGTTGTAGTAGGGCATGCGCTTGAAGTGCGCAAGAAACTTCGCATAGGCGCCTTTGAATTTCAGCGCCCGCCCGCTGTGCACCGTCGAGCCAGCTTTCACCATCTGCCCGATGCTGCCGAAGTCGCTGGTATTGACATAGATGTAGCCGAGCTGCGGATCGTAGCTTGTTCCACCCCAGTTGCCACCACCGACTGCGGACGGAAAGTGCAGGCTCGGTTGGAGCTGGAACGGGCTGTATCGGCCCTCGATGTGGAACTTTGCGAATTGCGACTTGCAGTAGGTCTCCGAACCCGGCGTAACCGTCGTGACGTCCGCAGCGGTGACAGTCTGCCGCGCGAGCGGTGGCGGCTCCACAGGGTAGGGTTCGGTGGGCCATGAGTGCTCGCCGGGCACATCGCTCTTCGGTACGCGGCGGTTGCGCACCCCGAAGATCGGCTTGCCGGTGCGCCGATCCAGAATGAAGAGCAGCGCTGATTTGGTGAGCGCGGCTACCGCAGGAATCTTCCGGCCATTCTTCCAGGCCTCGACCAGACTCGTGCTGACGGTATCGGTGTCCCACAGATCGTGGTGGACGAACTGATAATACCAGCGCAGCTGTCCGGTACGCGCATCGAGCGCGACGACCGAATTGGCGTAGAGATTCGTGCCAGGACGGTCCGCGCCGTAATAGCTGTCCGCCGGGTTTGCGACCGGAACGAACACCAGGCCGAGCTTCGGGTCGACCGTGATATCACCCCAGGCCGAGGGACCGGAGCGGTTCTTCCAGCCTCCTGGCCCCCAAGTTGAATTTCCGGGCCGCCCAGGCTGCGGGACGGTATGGAACGTCCAGACAATCCTGCCGGTAACGGCGTCAACTGCGGTGACGATCCCTGGCGGCCCCTGGCTCGGACCCTCTTGCAAGTCCGGACCGAGAATAAGCAGATTGCGCCAGACGGCCGGTGGCGACGTGAACCCGTACGGCGCATACGGATAGCCCTTGGCCTGGATCGCTCGCAGATCGAGTACGCCATGGTCAGCGAATTCAACCACCGGTTTGCCGGTTGCCGGGTCGAGCTCGATGACGTGTCCATCGGCAGTGGCCTCGACCAGTCGCGGAGCCATTTTCCCGCTGCCGGGCCAATAGGCAAGCCCTCGGCTCACGCGGGTGCGCTTCTCGTGCGGGTCGTAGCTCCAGATCCGCCGCCCGGAGTCCGGATCGAGCGCAACGACCACCTCGTTCGGCAGCAACACGTACATTCGGCCGTCAACGAGCAGCGGCGTATCCTCGAAGCCTCTGCCTTTCATGCCGGTGTCGTAGACCCACGCCACCCCCAGGCGCCGCACCGTGCGTGCGGTGATTTGCTCGAGCGGTGAGAAATGCGTGCCCGAAGCCGCCGCATCCCAGTCGGTCGTGCCACGCGAGACAGACGGTGCTCCCGCTGCGAGAACGCAGGCGGGCAGCACGGTTAGGAACCAGGCGACGCGCTTGTATGCCATTGTCATCATGTGGGGCGGCGAATTACACGGCTGAACGGGCGACGGTCGCACCACGAGCAATTATACGCACCAGATAGTTCACGTCAATTCCAGTCCGCCCGTGGCCGCGGAGTCGCGCATACCATCGCCGGTTGCGGCGCAGCGCACACCTCAGCCGCAATGGTGTCACGGCATTGGACACCCTTCGCGTCCACCTGTAGTTTTCGCCGTAAAACCGGTTGGTTATACCGGCTAATTTAGCGCTGACGACAGCCCCCGCGGCTCAACGCTCCTGCGCGCCAAGCGCGATCGCCACGAGAGAACTCTTGCGCAAGCTCAACTCCATTCTGGCACCCATCGGCCTCATCCTGACGCTCGCCGGACCGCCACCCACCGCGTTCGCCGCCGCGATGCTCCCGGTGCCGGGCAACCCAGTGAGGATTGATTCCGGACTCCTCGCCGGTACGCTCAACTGCCACCGCGTGAAGGCCTACTATGGCATACCTTTCGCCACGCCACCGGTGCGCCAGAATCGCTGGCGCTCGCGGCAACCGGTCAAGCCGTAGCATGGCATCTATACCGCCGCCCTGAAGCGGCCTCCTGCATGCAACCGATGCGCGGCCCGGATATCAACCATTATTTCGGCACACAGACGATTTCGGAAGATTGCCCTTACGTGAACGTCTGGACGCCCGCCCGGGCGCCGATCTGGCGTTGGTGGTGTGGATCATCGGCGGTGCCTTCGTCACCCGCTCAGAGAGCATGTCGGTCTACAGCGGCGCGCATCTCGCCCGGCACGGCGTAGTCTACGTCGCCGCCAACCACCGCGTCGGTGTGTTCGGGCTTCTCGCGCTTGCGCAGCTGACCGCGCAATCACGACACCATGCCAGTGGCAACTCGGGCCTGCTTGATCAGATTGTGGCCGTAAAATGGGTGCAGCGCGCCATCCGGGCGTTCGGCGGCAACCCGCACAGCGTCACCCTTATTGGCCGGTCGACGGGTTCGATGTCGATCGACCTACTGCAGGTCAGTCCGTTGTCCAAGGGCCTGTTCGAGCGGGCGATAGGGCCTGAGTGGCTCCCTGCTCGCCAAAACCCCGGTCCTAGCCGCGCCATCGTGGCAGCAGGCACAGACGCACCACCTGATGCTGAGGCGCGCGCTCCTCGTGAGCGGTCTCGCCCAGATGCGCGACCTACCTGCCAATCAGATCATGGCGATTGCACAGCGAGCGCATTTCGAAGCCCGACCGACTGTCGATGGCCATTTCCTGCCGCAACCTCCGTGGGCGATCATCAAGGAAAGCAAGGAGCAGCCGGTCCCGGTCCTGGTAGGCGCGACGGACAACGATCTCGGCACTGGGCTTGCACGGCCCACCGCCGCGACGCCCCAGCATTATCGCGCAACCGCGAGACAGATCTTCGGCGCGCACTCCGCGGAATCCCTCAAGGCTTTGCCGGCGTGTACCGACCTGCAGGCGCAACCGCAGGCATTAGCCGCCTCGCGTGACAGTGGCATGGACATGGGCATGGCCGCACTCAGCGGAGTCACTTTGCAGGCGGAATTCAGCCACGCTCCCGCATATCTATACCTCTTCGGTCACGTCGAACCCTTCGTGCCTAGCGTGACGTTCGCCGATCTTCCCGATCCGCCACAGCCGCGGGCGCCTACCACTTCAGCGACGTCGCCTATTGGCTGGGCACATTGAACACCTACAATCTGTTTCGCGCGACGCGCGACTGGAAGCAGGCCGAATGCAAGCTGTCGCAGGAACTGCAGGATGTTGTATTTAATTTTTCCAGAACTGGCAACCCTGATACAGTAGTGGTTAGATTCAAACGCTTCGATCCGGTCGACCCGTACCGCACGGTGCTTCGCGTGCCACTGCCGCTGCAGAAGCTCAATGCTCGTGGCCCTCGCATTGCCTCACCACGACTGTTACTCGGCGTGACCGTTGCCTCACCCGGAATGCTACCGGCGGCGTTCGATCGCATCGCATTTCCGCGATGGCAAACTGCCATCCGCTTTGTGGAATGCAAGCGATGGAAATGCGGCCCGGAGGCAAAATTCGGTAACATCTCAGATGACGCACTCGGTAACAGAATTACGTGAGGCAATGCGAAGGCTCGTGGGATCGCATTCCTGTTGGCGAGCCCTGCTGCCTGGCCGCGTCCACTCGTGCGGAAAGAGCCCGGACAAATGTATTGATGCGCAAGCGCATCGTCCCGGTGCGACCGCGCGCAGCTAACGTGATGCGTTACGGGGGAGAGAACCCCAAGGGCAGTCCGGCCTCCGGAACGAATCCGTAGAGACTCTCCCCCGGCAGGCTCGTGGCCAGGATCTTACGGACCGCGAGCAGACGGTTTAGATCTATCCCTGTGCGAATGCCCATTGCCTCGAGCATGAAGACCAGATCTTCGGTGACGATATTGCCGGACGCTCCGGGCGCCCAGGGACACCCGCCGAGACCTGCCAGCGAGCTGTCAAACGTCCTCACATCGAGCTCAAGTCCCGCAAGCACGTTGGCCAGCCCCAGTCCGCGGGTGTTGTGCAAGTGCAATCCCGCGAATGCCGACTCCCCGATGGCGCCGCGCACCCGCAGTACCAACGACTTGACCTGAGCCGGATTCGCGTACCCGGTTGAGTCTGACAGTCCGACCTCATCGCAGCCCGCGTCCAGGACCGTCTCTGCGAGCCGCACCACTTTGTCCTCTGGAACCACACCCTCGTAGCTGCAGCCGAATGCGGTCGAGATGCCCACTTCAAATTTCGGCCGGTGCTCCGACGACGCGCCACGGAGAACCGCAGCGATCGCTCGGGTTTCCTCTAGCATTTGCTCGGGTGTTCGCCGCACGTTCTTCATCAGGTGCGTGTCCGACGCAGAGAATGGCAGGGTGATCTTGTGAGCGCCTGCCTTGAGCGCCGCCTGTGCGCCTTTGAAGTTCGGCACCAGCACTGCCACCGTCAGTCCCGGCAACGTAAGGGCGTGGGCAACCACTTCCATTGTATCCGCAAGCTGCGGCAGCAGCTTGGGCGACACGAAACTGCCAACCTCGATCTCGCTCACTCCGGCCGCCGCCTCGGCGCTGATCCACTCCTTCTTGGCGGCCAGAGGCATCATCGACTTGATGCTCTGCAGCCCGTCGCGCGGCCCGACCTCGCTCACGAGCACATCACTTTTCGTTGCCATGCGGGCTACTCAGCCGGTCGCGACGTGCGACACGTGCTGACCCGGCGAGTATATGTCGAGAATATTCCAGTGACCGGTAGTCGGCGTTGGGTTGTTCTTCATTGGCACGTCGAGGAGATACGGGCGACCCGATTCAAGCGCCCGACGCAATGCGGGTGCGAACTGCTCGGCAGACTCGATGCGGACACCTTCGCAGCCGTATGCGCGCGCAATCTCGGCGTATTTCGGCCGCATCTCGCTCCACCCGCCCGCTTCGCTCGGAAAGACGGTCCCCAGCGTGAGACCGTAATGGGCCTGCTGCAGACCCGCTATCGTCCCAAATGCGTTGTTGTTCATCACCACCCAGACGATCGCGAGGCCCTGCTCCACTGCAGTAGCGAGCGCCGCCGGATTCTGCCCGAAGCCGCCGTCCCCGACCAGCGAGATTACCGCCCGGTCTGGCGCGGCGAGCTTCGCGCCGATCGCCGCCGGTGGTCCGAAGCCCATCGTCGCATACCCTCCGGGTGTGAGCACGCTGCCGGGCGTGTAGATGGGAAACTGCTGGCCGACGCCGTTCTTGTTCCAGCCGACATCGGTCGTTAGAATTCCGTCACGCGGCAGCAACTGGCGCGTCTCAGCCAGAATGCGCTCGGGCATCATTGGAAACGCACCGCTCAGTTGCATGGGGCGATTTGCCTGCTCGAATTCTCTGCGGAACTGAGCGATCTGCGTCGCGGCCGATGGTTGCCCTCGGCCATTCGGATACACCTCACGGGCAACCCGGCACAGCGTCGCGAGCGCTGCCTTCACATCTGCCACCACCCCGATTTCGGTTTCGAAATTTCGTCCTATTTCGCTCGACTCGATGTCGATGTGCGCAAGGCGTGTCGGCGGAATATTGAATGTATAGTCGCGATACCAGGAGCTGCAGTCAGCTTCCTTGAACCGTGTTCCCACGCCGAGCACCCAGTCGGCCGCCATACAGGCGTTGTTGACCAGCAGCGTACCCCAGAAGCCGCTCATGCCGAGGACCAGCGGATGATCGTCGGGCAAGGCGCCCTTACCCATGAGTGTGTGGGCAACCGGTATTCCCATGTAATCGACGAACTCGCGCAACTCGTCGGAGGCCCGGGCACTCAATATCCCGCCGCCCGCATAGATCAGTGGCCGGCGCGCCTCCCCCAGCGCGGTCACGATCGCTCTGGCGATCTCCAGGTCAATCGCCGGCGGATGCACCACGCTCAGAGGAGCCTCGAAGCGCCTTTGGAATTCGGGTGCCAGCTCCGCAGAAAACACATCCATGGGAACATCGACCAGAACCGGCCCCGGCTGGCCGCTCTCGGCGAGCTGAAAGGCCTTGACGATGATTTCCGGAAACAGATCGGGGCGATCGACGCGCCAGGCGCGCTTAACGAACGGCCGGTAAATTTCGAATTGCGATCCATCGGCGTGGAGGTTCACCTCCTGGTGCGGATGCTTGCCCATGTAGTGTGTCGGAACATCTCCGGCAATCACCACCATGGGAATGCAATCGAGGGCGGCATTGGCCACGCCAGTAGCGGCGTTGGTCAGTCCCGGACCGAGATGTGTCAGCACGACCGATGCCCTTCCGGTCACGCGTGCGTAGCCGTCCGCGGCGTGCGCGGCGATCTGCTCGTGCCGGACGTTCACAAATCGGATGGTGCTCTCGGCGAGAGCCGAGAGCACCGCGATATTCGTATGTCCGCAGAGTCCGAAGATATGACGGACGCCGCGACGCTCCAAATAGCGAACCAGGTGTTCTGCAACCGACTTGCCCGCCACTCTAAAGTACCTCAGTTCCGTAGAACTCGCCGAACAGCTCCTGCTCCGACGGCCGGTCCTCCGCGATCGGCCGACTGACCCACGTCGTCTGCATGAAGTGCTTCAGGTGAATGTTCTCGTTCGTAACATTGCCGCCCCAGATGCCACACCCCAGGCTGGAGGTCATGGGCATTCCGTTGTTG
>JAJZFQ010000149.1 GCA_021805275.1 Pseudomonadota bacterium | reverse complement strand
CTATGGTTCTCCGTGAACCGCGGCAGTGTCGCACAAGCGGCCGCCGCTGCGAAGTGCGGTGATCCGGTGGCTGCGGCCGGCGGCGCAATTGCATAAAATGCCACTTTTGCGCGCAGGTCGGACAGTCTCACGGTGCGTCTGGTCGTCTACAACATTCGCTACGCCACCGGCACCGGTCCGGCGTTCCACCTGCCCCTGCCGGGGGCGGGCTACCTGCGCAGCAATCCTCGGGTGCTCGCCGGGATCACCGAGTTCCTGCGCGATGAGCGCGCCGATGTGGTCGGCCTGATCGAGGTCGACAGCGGCTCGGTGCGCACCGGCATGCTCAATCAGGCCGAGCACATCGCCGCACAGCTCGGGCACTACTCGACGTTTCAGTGCAAATACGGCACCTCCTCGCTCAATACGCTCGTGCCCATCGTGCGCAAGCAGGGCAATGCACTGCTCTCGGCACCGCACGTGCACGGGGAGCGATTCCATTACTTCGATACCGGCATCAAGCGACTGATCATCGAGCTCGAGCTCGAGGACGTGTGCGTGTTCCTGGTGCACCTGTCGCTGAAGTTTCGCCATCGCCAATACCAGTTGCGCTCCCTGCACGACCTGGTGATCCAGGCGCGCAAACCCGTGGTCGTGGCCGGGGACTTCAACACCTTCTGGGGCACGCACGAGATCTACCTGTTCATGCGCGCCGCGGGACTGCGCAGCGCGAACTCCGCCGGCCTGCCGTCCTATCCGGCCCGCGCCCCGCGCGTCGAACTCGATTTCATTCTGCTCAGCGAGGGCCTCGAAATACGCGATTTCCGCGTGCCGGACGTGCGCTTCTCCGATCACCGGCCGCTGGTGTGCGACTTCGAGGTGCGCCCGGGGCACGCCACGCCGGTAACACCGACCACAGGGGGATGAACCGATGAGCACGGCAGACCGAGGGCACTGGCGCATCGAGCGGGATTCCGATCAGATCCTCTGGCTGTGGGCGGATAAGGCCGATGCCTCGGCCAATGTGCTCTCGAGCGAGGTGCTGCGCGAGCTCGACGGACACCTGACGAGGATTCGGGCCGAGGCGCCGCGCGGCCTGGTCGTGCTCTCGGGGAAGAAAAGCGGCTTCATCGCCGGTGCGGACATCAAGGAATTCACCCGCATCCAGGGCGAGGACAGCGGCTACCGGCTGATCCATGCTGGTCAGGCGGTGCTCGATCGTCTCGCCGCGCTGCCCTTTCCGACGGTCGCGGCGCTGCACGGCTTCGCCCTCGGCGGCGGCCTGGAGCTCGCACTCGCCTGCCGCTACCGCATCGCCGTCGGTGATGAGCGCCTGACGCTCGGCCTGCCCGAGGTGCAGCTCGGCATCCATCCGGGTTTCGGCGGCACGGTGCGCAGCGTGCAGCTGATCGGCGTCAAAGCGGCGATGCGCCTGTTGCTCACCGGTAAACCCGTCCGCGCCGAGGAGGCACTGCGCCTCGGCCTCGTCGATCGGCTGGTCGGCGCCGAGGCGCTGCGTGACGAGGCGCGCCGCCTGATCCTGCAACCCCCGCCGCCGCGGCGCGCCGCGCTCCTCGAACGGATGCTCAGCTGGACGGCGCTGCGACCCTGGGTGGTGCCGTCCCTGACGGCACAGGTCGCGAGCAAGGTGCGCCGCGAGCACTATCCGGCGCCCTACGCCATCATCGATTTATGGAGCCGCTACGGTGCGCGCGGCCCGGCCGCCTTCGAGGCCGAGGCACGCTCGATTGCACGGCTGTTCGTGAGCGAGACCGCGCGTGGCCTGATCCGGGTGTTCCTGCTGCAGGACCGCCTCAAAGCGCTCGCCGGCAAGAGCGCAGCGCCGCTCGAGCGGGTGCATGTGATCGGTGCCGGGGTGATGGGCGGGGACATTGCGGCCTGGGCGGCGCTGCGCGGCTGTCGCGTCTCGCTGCACGACAGCGATGCCGCGCGCATCGAGCCGGCGCTCGCGCGGGCGCGGGAGCTGTTCGAGAAGCGTCTGCGAACGGCCGACAAGGTCGCCGCCGCCGTGCAGCGCTTGAGCGCGGACCCCGAGGGCCGCACCCTCGCCGAGGCGGACATCGTGATCGAGGCGATCGTGGAGGACCTCGAGGCCAAGCGCACGCTGCTGCAGCGGATCGAGCCGCACATGAAGCCCGAGGCGCTCCTGGCGACCAACACCTCGAGCATCGACATCGGGGCGCTCGGGGCCGGACTGCAGCGCCCGGAGCGGCTCGTCGGCCTGCATTTCTTCAACCCGGTGGCGCACATGCCGCTGGTGGAGATCGTGGCGGCGCCGGCGAGCGGCGAGGCGGCGGTGCGCACGGCGAGCGCGTTTGCCCGCACGCTCGACAAACTGCCGCTGCCCTGTCGCAGCGCGCCGGGCTTCGTGGTCAACCGTGTCCTCATGCCCTACCTGCAGGAGGCCATGCACGCGGCCGCCGAGGGGGTCCCGCTCGAGGTCATCGATGCCGCGGCGGTGGCGTTTGGCATGCCCATGGGGCCGATCGAACTCGCCGACGTCGTCGGACTCGACGTGGCCGCCCACGTCGGTGCGATCGTGGCGCAGGGCCTCGGACGGCCGGTGCCGGACCTCGCGCCCCTGCGAGCACGGATTGCGGCCGGTCAGCTCGGGCGCAAGAGCGGTGCCGGCTTCTACCCCTGGCAGGACGGCAAGGCGGTCAAGGCGCCGGCCACCGGGACGGCCCCGGAGGACCTCACCGACCGGCTGATCCTGATTCTGCTCAATGAGTGCGCTGCGTGCCTGCGCGAAGGCATTGCTGCCGATGCCGATTTGATCGACGCGGCGGTGGTTTTCGGCACCGGGTTTGCGCCCTTCCGGGGCGGGCCTCTCGCGTACGCGCGCGCCCGTGGGGTGAACGCCGTCGTCGAGCGCCTCCAGGGGCTCGCGCAGCGCCATGGCGAGCGCTTCGAGCCGGATGCGGGCTGGGCAGGGCTCGCCCGCGGTGCCGGCGAGGCACAGCAGCCGCGCACACCGCCCGAATAGCCGGTAAAATCGTGAACGGCGACCGGTTCACCGGCGCCGCCGGCGTATTACCATCCCCGTCGTTCGGCGGTGCACACCGCCGCCACGGGCGCCAGTACTCTGTCCTTGGACACCGCCATGTTCGATGATCGGACCGTCAGCCCGAAGCTGCTGAGGCAGTTCGTGCCGCTCGATGGATTGAAGCGCGAGAACCTCGCGGCGCTGGCGCAGAAGATTACCCTGCACCACCTTGCCGCCGGCGAGGTGCTGTTCAAACAGGGGGCCGTCGACCGGCGCATCCTCTGGCTGCTGTCCGGCCGACTCGAGCTGCTCCAGCCGGGCCAAGCGCCGCGCAGTGTCAGCGCAGGCACGACTGGGGCGGCCGATCCGATCTGCCCGGGCACTCCGCGCCCGGCCACCGTCCGCGCGCTCGAGGCCGTGCAGTATCTGTCCATCGACAGCGAGCTGCTCGACGTGGCGATCACCTGGGACCAGACCGGCATCTACGAGGTGATCGAGCTGAAACAGGAGGACGAGGCCGGCGGCGATGATTGGATGACCACGCTGCTGACCACCAAGGCGTTCCACCGCATCCCGCCGGCGAATCTGCAGGCGATCTTCCAGCGTCTGGAGCGCGTGCCCTACCGAGCCGGTGAGACGGTGATCCGTCAGGGCGCGGACGGGGACTATTTCTACGTGATCGTGAGCGGCAAGTGCCTGGTCACGCGCGAATCTCCACTGAATCGCACGGGACTGAAACTCGCCGAGCTGTCCACCGGGGACACCTTCGGCGAGGAGGCGCTGCTGGCCGACGCGAAGCGCAATGCCACGGTGAGCATGCTCACCGACGGGGTGCTGATGCGCCTCGGGCTGGCGGACTTCCACGAGCTGATGAGCGCACCGCTGCTGCAGCGGATCTCCTACGAGCGCGCCGCCGACATCGTCGCGCACGGCGGGCAGTGGCTCGATGTGCGCATGCCGCGCGAGTACCAGACGCATGCCATTGCCGGCTCGCTCAACGTCCCGCTGTGCTTCATCCGCCCGAAGCTCAGTACGCTCGATCGCAAGGTGCCGTATGTGGTGCTATGCGACACCGAACGGCGCAGCTGCGCCGCGGCGTTCATTCTGATGGAGCTCGGCTTCGAGGCCTACGTGCTCACGGGCGGTCTGAACCAGAACCCGCAGGCGCTGCGCCGCAGCGCCTGACGCGCCGCCCCGCAGGGCGCCGCTCACTACATGGCGTGCGTCTTAAGTCCTTTTTATTCAAGAACTGGAGCGCACTGGTCGATCTGTTCCAGGTCGCCCAAGGCCAGCTGAGCCAAGACGATCTCTCGAGACTGTCCTCGGGGCTTCTCGATTCGGCTCGGCTGCTCGCCGGGAACATTGCGACCCTCTGCGAGAGTGCGGCCTGCCGGGTCCCCACGGATGGGAAACAGCCGACTTTCAGAGTCCCGAGGAAGTGCGGGAGTTGCTCTTCATGATCGGCACAATGAGCGAATTGATCTCGAGCGCCGTGTTCATCGGCAGCGATGCTCAGGGAATGGCACAGGAACACGCGGCCGGTTCCAGGCGGGGCTTCGCGGCGTCGCCGGATGTCCAGCCCGCTGCGCCCGAGGGCACAGCGTGCGCGCCCAGATCGCTCCGCTCCGCCCGGCGCCACCAACTGAGGGGCCTAAGGTCACCCATGCAATACGGCGCACAGAGCGCCGTTGCGCTCCTTCGGGCCGGGCGGTCGGCGCGCCAACGGAGTTATAATCCTGCCAACAAAAATAAGGCGGGCATTCGGGTAATGACGGACATGACCGAGGATGAGCGGCGCATCCATAAGGATGCAGTGGATTTTGCCCGAAAGAATAAAAAGGCCATCGCGAGGAAACTCACTGACACCAGCCTCTTTCTTCCGGACGATGCTCCGGTCTCCGTATTTATGGCCGGGTCACCAGGTGCAGGCAAGACGGAGTCTTCTCGGGAGCTAATTGCTACGCTCGAGAAACAGCACCCAAACGGCAAGATACTGCGTATTGATGCGGATGATCTGCGTGGCCAATTTAGTGAATATAATGGTTCTAATGCTTGGCTGTTTCAGGCGGGAGCATCGATTCTCGTTGAGAAAATACTCGATTTTGCCCTCGAGAACCGCCAAAGCTTTATCTTGGACGGGACGCTTTCAAATTACGCTCGCGCGGAGGCGAATATTCAGCGATCATTGGGCCGGGATCGTCTGGTACAGGTGCTGTATGTATATCAGGATCCTTTGCTGGCTTGGTGCGTGGTGAAAGCGCGAGAGCTCACGGAAGGTCGCCGTGTACCGCGAAACCGATTCATTGAGCAGTACTTCGCAGCGCGAACCGTGGTGAACCGTTTAAAAACCACATTTCGTGCCGATATTAAGATCGATGTCCTCATGAAGCCGTACGATGACTCAGGCAAAAGGGTCCGGGCGACTTGGCAAAATGTGCAAAGCGTCGACCCATTTGCTCCCGAGCCGTACTCATCTCGCGAAGAGCTGGAATTAGCATTAAATTCAATGGATTAAAGCCACCATGCTTACATTCCTAAAATCCAAAAAAGTAAGGCACAGCTCGCCGCTCTCCGACTTTGTCCGTAATGCGTCCTCAGAGGATAAGAAAAAGGTCTATGTCGAGGTCATGAACCGGGCGATCGATGAGCAGCGACGCATTGTGGACAAGGCGAAAGAAGTTCCTTCGCGAAAGGCGAAATGCATCGCATTCTGATTTGAGGGCGGCCCGGCAGTCG
>JAJZFQ010000072.1 GCA_021805275.1 Pseudomonadota bacterium | reverse complement strand
GGAGACAACATCAAGATGACGGTGGAGCTGATCAGCCCGATTGCGATGGAAGAGGGGCTGCGCTTTGCCATCCGCGAGGGCGGCCGCACCGTCGGTGCCGGCGTCGTCGCCAAGGTTCTGAAGTAAACACGAGTCACACAGGCCAGTAGCTCAATTGGCAGAGCGGCGGTCTCCAAAACCGCAGGTTGGGGGTTCGATTCCCTCCTGGCCTGCCAGTCGTTGACATGACAGACGAAACAAAAAACGAAGCTATCGGCACGGCAGACAAGGCGAAATTGTGGGTCGGCGTGCTCGCGATCGCCGCGGGCATCGCCGCCTACTATCTGCTCGGCAACCAGGCCGCCTGGTTGCGCTGGCTGTGCGTGGTCGGTGGCATAGCCGTGGCGGTGCTGGTTGTTGCGTTCTCGCGCTACGGCGGTGAGTTCCGCACCTTTGCGGTGAGCGCGCGCTCCGAGCTGCGCAAGATCGTCTGGCCGACCCGCAACGAGACCACCATGACCACGGTCGTCGTGTTCGCGTTCGTGGCAATCGCGGGTCTGTTCTTCTGGGGCCTGGATGTCGTGCTTGCCTGGGCGACGCGGGCATTGACCGGACAAGGGGGCTGATCCGTGGCGTTGAGATGGTACGTGGTGCACGCCTACTCGAACTTCGAGCATCGGGTCGCCGAATCGCTCAAGGAGCGGGTCAAGCGCGCCGGGCTCGAGCCGAAATTCGGTGAGGTCCTGGTGCCGACCGAGGAAGTGGTGGAAATGCGCGACGGCCACAAGCGCCGTAGCGAGCGCAAGTTCTACCCCGGCTATGTGCTGGTGCACATGGAGATGGACGAGGACACCTGGCACCTGGTGCGGGAAGTTCCCAAGGTCCTCGGTTTCATCGGCGGCACGCCCGAGAAGCCGGCGCCGATTACCGACCGCGAGGCGATGCAGATCCTGCGCCGCGTCGAGGAAGGGGCGGAGAAGCCTCGGCCGAAGGTGCTGTTCGAGCCCGGCGAGGTGGTGCGGGTGATCGACGGGCCGTTCAACGATTTCAACGGCGTGGTCGAGAGCGTCAACTACGAAAAGAGCCGGCTGCAGGTGGCCGTGCAGATTCTCGGGCGTTCGACGCCCGTGGAGCTCGACTTCTCGCAGGTCGAGAAGGCCTAGGAAGGCCTCAGGGTGTCGACGCGGCGGGTCGCCAGGGGCGATGCGCCGCGGCGCCGCAGAAAGTGAGCGGGTCCGCGTGCTGCGCGGGCCGGCATGAGTCGGCCGCGAGGCCGTAACAGTAGGGCGCAAGCCCACGGAACCCACGACGGGGAGCCTGATCGGCGTTTGAACCCGGGAGAGATCGATGGCAAAGAAAGTCCAAGGTTACGTGAAATTGCAGGTGCCCGCGGGCGCCGCGAACCCCTCACCGCCCATCGGGCCGGCGCTGGGCCAGCAGGGCGTGAACATCATGGAGTTCTGCAAGCAGTTCAATGCGCAGACCCAGAAGCTCGAGAAGGGCCTGCCGATTCCGGTGGTGATCACCGTGTACGCGGACCGCAGCTTCACCTTCGTGATGAAGACGCCACCGGCATCGGTGCTGATCCGCAAGGCGATCGGCATCGAGAAGGGCAGCGGCACGCCGAACACCGCCAAGGTCGGCAAGATCAGCCGCAAGCAGCTCGAGGAGATCGCCAAGTCCAAGCAGCCCGATCTGACTGCCGCCGATCTCGATGCCGCCGTACGCACCATTGCAGGTAGCGCGCGCAGCATGGGCGTGGACGTGGAGGGCTGATCATGGCATTGAGCAAGCGTATCAAGACCTGGCAGGGCAAGATTGCCCCGGGCAAGCAGTATCCGGCCGAAGAGGCCTTCCAGCTGGTGAAGGATCTGGCTAAGGCCAAGTTCGACGAGACCATCGATGCGTCGGTGAACCTCGGCATCGATGCGAGCAAGTCCGACCAGCAGGTCCGTGGCTCGACCGTGATGCCGCACGGCACCGGCAAGACGGTGCGCGTGGCGGTGTTCACGTCGGGGAAGAACCAGGACATCGCCCGGGCTGCCGGCGCTGATGTCGTCGGCCTGGAGGACCTGGCTGCGCAGGTCAAGGCGGGTGAGATCAACTTCGATCGCGTGATCGCCAGTCCCGACGCCATGCGCGTGGTCGGTCAGCTGGGCCAGATCCTCGGTCCCCGCGGCCTGATGCCGAACCCGAAGGTCGGCACGGTGACCCCGGATGTGGCCACCGCAGTGAAGAATGCCAAGGCGGGTCAGGTGACCTACCGCGTCGACAAGGCCGGGATCGTGCACTGCACGATCGGCAAGGCGAGCTTCGAGGTGACCGCGCTGAAGGAGAACCTGGCGGCCCTGATCGCCGATCTGCACAGAGCCAAGCCGGCGGCCTCCAAGGGCCAGTACCTCAAGCGGGTCACCGTCTCCTCGACGATGGGCCCGGGTGTCCAGGTCGACCAGGCCAGCCTGGGCGGTTGAGAGATGAGGATGTAGAGGTCCTGCATCGATGATGCAGGCCGGCGGCGCACCGCATGGCGGTGCACCGCACCAGGCCGGCGCACAAGCGCAGGCCCGATTTTGATGCGGGCCGGTCCGCCTCAGGGACCGGCCATCATCGAAGACCGCAGGCGAGGGACAGTCCCTCTTAATGAGCGCCTGCGCAGATGGTGAACCGCTGATCGCATCGAGGTTCGTCCTCGGGGCGTGAGGGGTCACCGCCGCTGCCACGGAGCCGCAGGGCGCCGTGGCGACGGAGCGATGGGGAAGCCCGCCGGGAAAGCCGGCCGCTTCATTCGTAAATCGTGATCTTCTCACCCGAGAGGAGAGAAGGAATGGCACTTAACCTGGAAGACAAGAAGGCGTTGGTAGCCGAGGTGGCCGAGGTGGCCGCCGTGGCGCAGTCCGTCGTGGCTGCCGAGTACCGTGGCCTGACGGTTGGACAGATGACTGAGCTGCGCGCCAAGGCGCGTGCGCAGGGTGTGTATCTGCGTGTCGTAAAAAACACGCTGGCACGCCGGGCGCTCGCCGGCACGACCTTTGAGCAGGTGGGACCGAAGCTCAAGGGACCGCTCGTGCTCGCGTTCTCGAAGGACGATCCGGGCGCCGCTGCGCGTCTGGTGAAGGACTTCGCCAAGGCGAATGACAAGCTCACCGCGACGTTGGTGTCTTTGGGCGGGCAGGTGCTGCCCGGTGAAGACCTCGACAGAGTCGCAAGTCTGCCGACCCGCGAGCAAGCGCTGTCGATGCTGCTCGGCGTCATCAAGGCGCCGATCCAGAAGTTCGTCGCGACGCTGGCCGAGCCGCCGGCGAAGCTCGCCCGCACCCTGGCCGCGGTACGCGACCAGAAGCAGGCCGCGTAACACCACGCCCCTTTATCTGTTCTAAGTTTTCGGAGAAATACCATGGCTGTCAGCAAAGACGAAATTCTCGATGCGATTTCCCAGATGACCCTGATGCAGGTCGTCGAGCTCATCTCCGACATGGAGAAGAAGTTCGGCGTGACCGCTGCGGCCCCGGTGGCCGTTGCGGCTGCCCCGGCCGGCGCCGCTGCCGCGGCTCCCGTCGAGGAGAAGACGGAATTCACCGTCACCCTGAAGGAGTACCCGGCGGACAAGAAGGTCACCGTCATCAAGGTGATCCGCGAGATTACCGGCCTCGGGCTGAAGGAAGCGAAGGACCTCGTCGAGGCCGTGCCCTCGACCGTCAAGGAAGCCGTGTCCAAGGCGGATTCCGAGAGCTTCAAGAAGAAGCTCGAAGATGTCGGCGCGAAGGTGGAGATCAAATAAGGTGACGGACCGGGACCGCCACCGGCGGCCCCGGTCCCGATCCTCGGGGCCATGCGCCCCAATGGGCTGAAACGCACGGTGCCCAACGGGCCGTCGCCACCGCCCGAACGACCGCCCAGGAAGGGCGGGACGGCAGGAGGTCCAAGGAGGGCTGCTTGATGGACGAACGCAATTTTTTCCTGAGGTGAACTCGAGATGGCTTATTCCTTCACCGAGAAGAAGCGCATCCGCAAGAACTTCGGCAAGCAGCCGGGCATTCTGGACACGCCGTATCTGCTCGCCATTCAGCTTGATTCCTACCGCACCTTCCTGCAGGCCGAGCGGCCCGAGGACGCTCGTGATGTGGTGGGACTGCACGCCGCGTTCCGCAGCGTGTTCCCAATCTCGAGCTATTCCGGGAACGCCTCGCTCGAGTACGTCAGCTACCGGCTCGGCGAGCCGGGCTTCGACGTCAAGGAGTGTCAGCTCCGCGGGTTGACCTATGCGGCGCCGCTGCGTGTCAAGGTGCGCCTGATCGTGCTCGACAAGGAAGCGCCGGGCGCCAAGAAGCCGGTCAAGGACGTGCGCGAGCAGGAGGTTTACCTCGGCGAGCTGCCGCTGATGACCGACAACGGCACCTTCATCATCAACGGCACCGAGCGCGTCATCGTCTCGCAGCTGCACCGCTCGCCGGGCGTGTTCTTCGATCACGACCGCGGCAAGACCCATTCCTCGGGAAAGCTGCTGTTTTCGGCACGCATCATTCCCTATCGCGGCTCGTGGCTCGACTTCGAGTTCGACCCGAAGGACTGCCTGTTCGCGCGCATCGACCGGCGGCGCAAGCTCCCGGTCACCATCATCCTGCGCGCCCTCGGCATGAACGAGGAGGAGATCCTCTCCACGTTCTTCGACACGAATACCTTTCATCTCAGCGAGGAAGAGGTGGCGCTGCACCTCGTTCCGCAGCGCCTGCGCGGCGAGACTGCCACCTTCGAGATCCGCATCGGCGAGAAAGTCGTCGTCGAGGAAGGGCGGCGCATCACGGCCCGTCACGTCCGCCAGCTCGAGGATGCCAAGGTCACCCGCCTGCGCGTGCCGCGCGAGTACCTGTACGGCAAGGTCCTCGCCCACGACGTTGTGAACACCGAGACCGGCGAGATTCTCGCCAAGGCCAACGAGGTTCTGACCGCGGCGTCCGTCGAGAAGCTGATCCAGTCCGGCATCGCGCAGATCAATACTCTGTACGTGAACGACCTCGATCGCGGCCCGTACATTTCCGACACGCTGCGCATCGATCCGACCAAGACCCGCTTCGAGGCCTTGGTCGAGATCTACCGCATGATGCGCCCGGGCGAGCCGCCGACACGCGATGCGGCCGAGAACCTGTTCGCGAACCTGTTCTTCAACACCGAGCGTTACGACCTCTCGGCCGTCGGCCGCATGAAGTTCAACCGCCGGGTCGGCCGTGAGGCGATCACCGGGCCGGGAATCCTCTACGACCAGAAGTACTTCGGCGCCCGTACCGACGATACGGCCAAGCGCCTGGTCGAACGGCACCGCGAGACCTCGGACATCATCGATGTGCTGAAGGTGCTGATCGACATCCGCAACGGCAACGGCCAGGTCGATGATATCGATCACCTCGGCAACCGCCGCGTCCGCAGCGTAGGCGAGATGGCAGAGAATGCCTTCCGCGTCGGACTGGTGCGCGTCGAGCGCGCGGTCAAGGAGCGCCTCACCGTCGCTGAAACCGAGCCGCTGATGCCGCAGGAGCTGATCAACGCGAAGCCGGTGGCGGCGGCAGTGAAGGAGTTCTTCGGCTCCTCGCAGCTCTCGCAGTTCATGGATCAGAACAACCCGCTGTCGGAGGTCACCCACAAGCGGCGCGTCTCCGCGCTCGGCCCCGGCGGCCTCACCCGTGAGCGCGCCGGATTCGAGGTGCGCGACGTGCACCCGACCCACTACGGGCGCGTCTGTCCGATCGAGACGCCGGAAGGCCCGAACATCGGTCTGATCAATTCGCTCGCGGTGTACGCGCGCACCAACCAGTATGGCTTTCTCGAGACGCCCTACCGGCGTGTCGAGAACGGGCACGTGACCGATGGCATCGACTACCTCTCGGCGATCGAAGAGGGCAACTACGCGATTGCGCAGGCGAACGCCACTCTGGGCAGCAAGGGCGAGCTGACCGACGAGCTCGTCTCGTGCCGCTTCCAGAACGAGTTCACGTTGATGCCGCGTGACCGGATCAACTACATGGACGTCAGCCCGAAGCAGATCGTCTCGGTGGCGGCGTCGCTGATTCCTTTCCTGGAGCACGACGACGCGAACCGCGCGCTGATGGGTTCGAACATGCAGCGGCAGGCCGTCCCGACGCTGCGCGCTGAGACGCCGCTGGTCGGCACCGGCATGGAGCGCTCGGTGGCGATCGACTCGGGCGTGACCGTGGTCGCCAAGCGCGGCGGCGTGGTCGATTCCGTCGACGCTTCGCGCATCGTAGTTCGCGTGAACGACGCGGAAACCACTGCCGGTGAGCCAGGCGTGGACATCTACAACCTGACCAAGTACACGCGTTCGAACCAGAACACGTGTATCAATCAGCGACCGCTGGTCAATGCCGGCGACGTGATCGCCCGCGGTGACGTACTGGCCGACGGACCCTCGACGCACCTCGGCGAGCTCGCGCTCGGGCAGAACCTGCTGGTCTCGTTCATGCCGTGGAACGGCTACAACTTCGAGGACTCGATCCTGATCTCCGAGCGCGTCGTACAGGAAGACCGCTTCACCACGATCCACATCGAGGAGCTGACCTGCGTCGCGCGCGACACCAAGCTCGGACCGGAGGAAATCACCGCGGACATCCCAAACGTGGGTGACGCGGCGCTCGCCAAGCTCGATGAGGCGGGCATCGCCTACATCGGCGCGGAAGTGAAGGCCGGGGATATCCTGGTCGGCAAGGTCACGCCGAAGGGCGAGACCCAGCTGACGCCCGAGGAGAAGCTGCTGCGGGCCATCTTCGGCGAGAAGGCCTCGGACGTGAAGGACACCGGACTGCGCGTTCCGCCCGGCATGGACGGCACGGTGATCGACGTGCGAGTCTTCACGCGCGACGGTGTGGAGAAGGATTCCCGCGCGCTGTCGATCGAGAAGACCGAAATCGAGCGGGTGCGCAAGGATTTTGCCGACCAGCAGCGCATTCTCGAGGAGGACCTGTTCCAGCGCGTGCGTGCCACGCTGATCGGTCAGAACGCCGCCGGCGGGCCGAAACGGCTGAAGGCCGGCGCGGCGATCAATGCCGAGTACCTCGACGATCTGCCGCGTGAGAACTGGTTCGAGATCCGCCTGCAGGACGAGGAGGCGAACGGGCAGCTCGAGCAAGCCGCGGAGCGGCTGCAGACGCAGCGCAAGGCCTTCGAGAAGCGGCTCGAGGACAAGAAGGCCAAGATCACCCAGGGCGATGATCTTGCCCCGGGCGTGCTCAAGATGGTCAAGGTGTACCTCGCCGTGAAGCGGCGCATCCAGCCGGGCGACAAGATGGCCGGCCGGCACGGGAACAAGGGCGTGGTCTCGACCATCGTCCCGGTCGAGGACATGCCTTACCTCGAGGACGGCACGCCAGTCGACATCGTGCTGAATCCCCTCGGCGTGCCCTCGCGTATGAACGTCGGTCAGGTGCTCGAGACGCATCTCGGCTGGGCGGCAAAGGGCATCGGCCTGAAGATCGGCCGCATGCTCGAGCAACAGGCCGCGGCGAACGAGCTGCGCGCATTCCTCAAGCAGGTCTACAACGAGACCGGTGGCCAGCCGGAGGACATCAACAGTCTGGACAACGCGGAGCTGGTGAAGCTCGCCGGCAACCTCTCGCAGGGCGTGCCCATGGCGACGCCGGTGTTCGACGGCGCGAGCGAGGCGGAAATCAAGCGCATGCTCGAGCTTGCAGACCTGCCGACCAGCGGCCAGACGTACCTGTTCGACGGGCGGACCGGCGAGCGCTTCGAGCGCCAGGTAACCGTGGGCTACATGTACATGCTCAAGCTCAACCACCTGGTTGACGACAAGATGCACGCGCGTTCCACCGGGCCGTACAGCTTGGTGACCCAGCAGCCGCTCGGCGGCAAGGCGCAGTTCGGCGGCCAGCGGTTCGGCGAAATGGAGGTCTGGGCGCTCGAGGCCTACGGCGCCTCGTACACGCTGCAGGAGATGCTGACGGTGAAGTCGGACGATGTGAACGGACGTACCAAGATGTACAAGAACATCGTGGACGGCAATCACCAGATGGATGCGGGCATGCCCGAATCCTTCAATGTGCTCGTCAAGGAGATCCGCTCCCTGGGCATCAACATCGAGCTGGAGCAGGATTGATCACGGCGCGCCGTGAGGAGAACCCCCGATGAAAGATCTGTTGAAGTTCTTCAAGACCAACGCTCCTGTCGAGCAGTTCGATTCCATCAAGATCGGACTGGCCTCGCCGGAGATGATCCGCGCCTGGTCGTACGGTGAGGTCAAGAAACCCGAGACCATCAACTACCGTACGTTCAAGCCGGAGCGCGATGGCCTGTTCTGCGCCAAGATCTTCGGCCCGGTGAAGGACTACGAGTGCTTGTGCGGCAAGTACAAGCGCCTGAAGCACCGCGGCGTGGTCTGCGAGAAGTGCGGCGTCGAAGTCACCCAGGCGAAGGTGCGCCGCGAGCGCATGGGGCACATCGAGCTGGCCAGCCCCGTCGCGCACATCTGGTTCCTGAAGTCCCTCCCGTCGCGCATCGGATTGATGCTGGATATGACGCTGCGGGAAATCGAGCGGGTGCTGTACTTCGAGGCGTTCGTCGTCATCGACGCGGGCATGACGCCCCTGCAGCGCGGACAGCTGCTGACCGACGAGATGTATCTCGAGGCGATCGAGGAGCACGGCGACGAGTTTGACGCGCGCATGGGCGCGGAGGCCGTCTACGAGCTGCTGCGCAGCATCGATCTGGCCGCCGAGCTCGCCAAGGTGCGCGAGGAGATGCAGGCCACCTCCTCGGAGACCAAGCTCAAGCGCCTCTCCAAGCGGCTGAAGCTCATCGAGTCGTTCATCGAGTCCGGCAACAAGCCGGAGTGGATGGTCATGACAGTGCTGCCGGTGCTGCCGCCGGACCTGCGCCCACTGGTGCCGCTCGACGGCGGTCGCTTCGCGACGTCGGACCTGAACGACCTGTACCGCCGCGTCATCAACCGCAACAACCGTCTGCGCCGGCTGCTCGAGCTGAATGCGCCGGACATCATCGTGCGCAACGAGAAGCGCATGCTGCAGGAGGCGGTGGACGCGCTGCTCGACAACGGCCGGCGCGGCCGGGCGATCACCGGCACCAACAAGCGGCCGTTGAAGTCCCTCGCCGACATGATCAAGGGCAAGCAGGGTCGCTTCCGCCAGAACCTGCTCGGCAAGCGCGTCGATTACTCGGGCCGCTCGGTGATCGTGGTCGGTCCGCAGCTGAGACTGCACCAGTGCGGGTTGCCGAAGAAGATGGCGCTCGAGCTGTTCAAGCCGTTCATCTTCCAGAAGCTGCAACTGCGCGGCGAGGCCTCCACGATCAAGGCGGCCAAGCGCCTGGTCGAGCGTGAGGGTCCGGAAGTCTGGGACATCCTCGAGGAGGTCATCCGCGAGCATCCCGTGCTGCTGAACCGCGCGCCCACCCTGCATCGGCTCGGCATCCAGGCTTTCGAGCCGCAGCTGGTCGAGGGCAAGGCCATCCAGCTGCACCCGCTCGTCTGCACGGCTTTCAACGCCGACTTCGACGGCGACCAGATGGCGGTCCACGTGCCGCTGTCGCTCGAGGCGCAGCTCGAGGCCCGCGCACTGATGATGGCCTCGAACAACATCCTCTCGCCGGCCAACGGTGATCCGATCATCGTGCCGTCGCAGGACGTCGTGCTGGGCCTGTACTACATGACCCGCGAGCACGTTGGCGCGCGCGGCGAGGGCATGCTGTTCTCGGACGTGCACGAGGTGCACCGCGCCTACGAGAGTCGCTCGATCGACCTGCAGGCCAAGGTGCGCGTGCGCATCAAGGAGCGGATCACTCCGGCCGAGCAGCAGGAGCGGATCCGGCTCGTGGAGACCACGGTGGGTCGTGCCCTGCTGCTCGAGGTGCTGCCCAAGGGTCTTTCGTTCGACCTGATCAACCAGGACATGACCAAGAAGGCGATCTCGGCGACGATCAACGCCTGCTATCGAACGCTCGGACTGAAGGAGACCGTGATCTTCGCCGACCGGCTGATGTACACGGGCTTCCACTACGCGACGCGCGCGGGTGTGTCGTTCGGGATCGACGACATCGTCATTCCCGACCAGAAGCCGCGCATCATCAACAACGCCGATCGGGAAGTGAAGGAGATCCAGGATCAGTACGCCTCGGGCCTCGTGACCAATGGCGAGCGCTACAACAAGGTGGTGGACATCTGGTCGCGCGCCAACGACCAGGTCGCTAAGGCCATGATGGACAAGCTCGGCTCGGACGAGATCCGCAACGCCAAGGGCGAGTTGGTGCGCCAGAAGTCGTTCAACTCGATCTTCATGATGGCCGATTCCGGCGCTCGCGGCTCCGCAGCCCAGATCCGCCAGCTGGCGGGTATGCGCGGACTGATGGCGAAGCCGGACGGCTCGATCATCGAGACGCCGATCACGGCGAATTTCCGCGAGGGACTGAACGTCCTGCAGTACTTCATCTCGACTCACGGCGCCCGCAAGGGTCTGGCCGACACGGCGCTGAAGACCGCGAACTCCGGCTACCTGACGCGTCGACTGGTCGATGTGGCGCAGGATCTGGTGGTCACCGAGGTCGACTGCGGCACGACGAACGGACTGGCCATGACGCCACTCGTCGAAGGCGGCGACGTGGTCGAGGCACTGGGCGAGCGGGTGCTCGGACGCGTGCTGGCCGACGACGTGCTCAAGCCGGGTACCGACGAGATTCTCATTGAGCGCGCCACGCTGCTCGATGAGAGCCTTGTGCGCCGTCTCGAGCACGAGGGGGTGGACCAGATCAAGGTTCGCTCGCCCATCACCTGCCGTACGCGCTACGGGGTGTGCTCGCAGTGCTACGGGCGCGATCTCGCCCGCGGTCGGCTGATCAGCATCGGCGAGGCGGTCGGCGTCATCGCCGCGCAGTCGATCGGCGAGCCGGGCACGCAGCTGACGATGCGTACCTTCCATATCGGTGGCGCGGCCTCACGGGCCGCGGCGGCGAGCAGCGTGGAGGTGCGCAACAAGGGCACCATCCGCTTCCATCGCATCAAGACGGTGCAGCACGAGAAGGGCCACCTGGTGGCTGTGTCACGCTCCGGTGAGATCGGGGTGGTGGATGATTTTGGCCGTGAGCGCGAGCGCTACAAGATTCCGTACGGCGCGATGATCAGCGTCAAGGAAGGCAGCCAGGTCGAGTCCGGGCAGGTGGTCGCCACCTGGGATCCGCACACGCACCCGGTGGTGACCGAAGTGGCCGGCTTCGTCAAGTTCCAGGACTTCGTCGACGGTCTGACCGTGACCACGCAGGTGGACGAGGTGACCGGGCTTTCCAGCACGGTGGTGCTCGACACCAAGCAGCGCGGCGGCAAGGACCTGCGCGCGACCGTCAAGCTGGTCAACGCCAAGGGCAAGGAAGTGACCTTCGCCAACACGGAGATCCCAGCGGTGTACTCGCTGCCGGCCGGCGCGTTCGTCGTCCTTGAGGACGGTGTCCGCGTGTCGCTCGGCGACATCATCGCACGCATCCCGCAGGAGTCCTCCAAGACCCGCGACATCACCGGCGGTCTGCCGCGGGTGGCGGATCTGTTCGAGGCGCGCAAGCCGAAGGACCCGGCGATTCTCGCCGAGAAGTCCGGCACCGTGAGCTTCGGCCGGGAGACCAAGGGCAAGCGGCGCCTGATCATCACCAGCGACGACGGGGACAAGTACGAGGAGCTGATTCCCAAGTGGCGCCAGCTCAACGTGTTCGAAGGCGAGACGGTGGAGCGTGGCGAGGTGATTGCCGACGGCGAGCCGAACCCCCACGACATCCTGCGTCTGCAGGGCGTGGAGGCGCTTGCCAACTACCTGGTCCGCGAGATCCAGGACGTCTATCGCCTGCAGGGCGTGAAGATCAACGACAAGCACATCGAGGTGATCATCCGCCAGATGCTGCGCAAGACCGAGGTGCAGTCCGCAGGCGACACGACGCTGCTGCGCGGTGAGCAACTCGACCGGGCGCGCGCGCTCGAGATCAACGACCGGGTGGAGCAGGATGGCAAGCAGTCGGCTGCGCTGCAGCCGGTGCTGCTCGGCATCACCAAGGCGTCGCTCGCCACGGAGTCGTTCATTTCGGCCGCCTCGTTCCAGGAGACCACCCGCGTGCTGACCGAGGCGGCGGTACGCGGTCTGCAGGACGACCTGCGCGGACTGAAGGAGAACGTCATCGTCGGGCGGCTGATCCCGGCCGGTACTGGGTTCGCGACGCACGCCTCGCGCCGGCGCCGAAGCGAAGGCACGGAGCGGCGCAGCTTCATGGAGGTCGGTGGCGGTATCCCGGAGACCGAGGAGACGAGCGCCAGCGAGGAGCCCGAGAGCTCACCCGGCTGACGCCGGGTGAGGCGCGGCGCTGGGGCGCCGTGATACGGACCGTGAGTGATACGGGCCGGCGCGGGGAAATGCCGCGCCGGCCCGTTTTTTTGGACGGACGGTTTGTCGCGCCAGGGCAGCCGCGCCGGGGCGTCTCAGGAGCCCCCCCGCGCATTGTGCGAACGATCGTCGGCGGGTGCGCGTGCGCGAGAGCGTTAAGGCTCGACCCAGGTCACGGCCCACGCCCATACGGCCAGCTCCGCAGCACCGGAGCTGCCGAGTGGATCGGCCGCGACGATCGCCTCGGCCTCGGTGAGGGAATCGGCCTGCACGAGGTAAGCGCCTCCCGATTGGTCGGAGAAGGGCCCGGAGGCCTCGAGCAGTCCGCGCTCACGCAGCTCCGCAAGATAAGCGCGATGCGCATGCAGGATGTCCGGGTCGAAGTCAGGCGTGCGCAGGGCGAGGATCAGGTAGTGCATCGACGCCGCTCCGTGCGGTAGGCGGGGTGGGGCGGAACGGGGCGCCAGTCTACAGCTCGGGCGGCTCCGCTCCGAGGCGCCGTTGCGCCGGTTGCACGGGTTCGGATTGCCGCGATTGCCAGCGAATCGGGCCGCTGCTATCCTATGTGCAAATGCGAATCAGTCGTATTTGTAGATCGGTGGCCTAAACTTAAGCGGTGGCCGCACGGGCCCTTGGACCGGTAGCGACCGGGCCGAGGGCGATGTACGGCTCCAGGTGACGCTTGATGGATTCGTCCGCACCGGAACTCACCGTGCCGCCCCGTAGCGGCACTCTGCCCGGCTGGAAGCTGTTCCTCGCGGTGATGGGACCGGGGCTCGTCGTCATGCTGGCCGATACCGACGTCGGCAGCATCATCACGGCGGCGCAGAGCGGCGTGCAGTGGGGCTACCGGCTGCTCCTGCTGCAGCTGCTGCTGGCGCCGGTGCTGTTCGTGGTCCAGGAACTCACCGTGCGGCTGGGGATCTTCACCGGACAGGGGCACGGGGAGCTCATCCGCAAGTCGTTCGGTACCGGGTGGGCCTGGCTGTCGGTGAGCGGACTCGGCGTGGCCACCCTCGGGGCGCTGGTGACCGAGTTCTCCGGGGTCGCTGCGGTCGGAGAGCTGTTCGGCGTACCGCGAGCGCTCAGCCTGGGGCTTACCGTGACAGCGCTGCTCGCGATCGTGCTCACCGGCAGCTACCGCCGCGTCGAGCGGGTCGCGATCGGGCTCGGGCTGTTCGAGTTTGCGTTTTTCTTCGTCGCATGGCGCGCCCACCCACAGGGGGCCGCAATCGCCGCCGGCATGATGCGCATGCCGCTTGGCGACGGCGCCTATCTGTATCTCGTGGCCGCCAACATCGGCGCGGTCATCATGCCGTGGATGATCTTCTACCAGCAGTCGGCCGTGGCGGACAAGAAGCTCCAACCGCACCACTACAAGCACGCCCGCTGGGACACGGCCATCGGCTCGGTGATCACCCAGGCCGTCATGGCCGCGATCCTGGTCGCAGCGGCCGCCACGATCGGCCGATGGCATGCCAGCGCCACGCTCAACTCCATCGGCGACATCACCAAGATGCTGGTGCCGTTCCTCGGCGCCGACGTCGGGCGAGTCGTGTTCAGCCTCGGCACCATAGGCGCGGCCCTGGTGGCGGCGATCGTCGCCTCGCTCGCCAGCGCCTGGGGGTTCGGCGAGGTGACCGGTTACCGGCATTCCCTGGAGCACCGACCGCTCGACGCGCCTTGGTTCTACGGGATCTATTCCCTTGCAGTCATCGGCGGCGCGGTGGTGGTGGATCTGGCGCCGAATCTGGTCGAGCTGAACATCGGCGTGGAGGTGATGAACGCCCTGATGCTCCCTCTGGTGCTGGGTTTTCTGGTCGCGCTCGCCTTCCGCGCGCTGCCACCGGAGCATCGACTGAGGGGCTTCTATGCCTGGGTGGTCGTGGGCGTGGCGCTGATCACCGCCGGTCTCGGCGTTTACGGCGGCATCACCGGGGCACATTTTTTCTGAGGCGCTCCGGCCAATAACGCCCCTTTCCCAGAGCCCATCCAGGAGGCAAATCATGCAACGGCAACCGCTCGGCGCAACCGGCCCGCAGGTCTCGGCGCTAGGTCTCGGCTGCATGGGCATGTCCGGCATGTACGGCCCGGCCGACCGGCACGAATCCCTCGCGACACTGCACGCGGCCCTCGAGGCGGGCATCACGTTGCTCGACACCGGGGACTTCTACGGCATGGGTCACAACGAGCTGCTGTTGGCCGAGGCGCTCGCGGCTGTGCCGCGGGAGCGCTTCCAGGTGAGCTTGAAGTTCGGCGCCCAGCGGGATCCGGCAGGCCGCTGGATCGGCTTCGACGGGCGGCCTGCCGCAGTCAAGACCGCGCTTGCCTACTCGCTGCAGCGGCTGCGTCTCGACTACATCGACATCTATCGGCCTGCGCGCCTCGACCCGCAAGTGCCCATCGAGGACACGGTCGGCGCGGTGGCCGACTTGGTCCGCGCCGGCTACGTTCGTCACATCGGACTGTCGGAGGTCGGCGTCGCCACCGTCAGGCGCGCCGCCGCGGTCCATCCCATCTGCGACCTGCAGATCGAATACTCGCTGCTCTCGCGCGGCATCGAGGCCGCGATCCTGCCCGCGGTGCGCGAGCTCGGCATCGCCGTCACCGCCTATGGGGTGCTCTCACGCGGCCTGATCAGCGGACACTGGCAGCACCGCACGTTGAATCCGGGCGACTGGCGTGCGCTCGGACCGCGCTTCAGCGCCGGGAACCTCGAGCACAATCTGGCGCTGGTGGAGGCGCTGCGGCGACTGGCCGCCGAGCGGCGCATCAGCGTCGCGCAGCTCGCCGTCGCATGGGTGCGTACCCAGGGCGCGGACATCATCCCGCTGGTCGGTGCCCGGCGGCGCGAGCAGCTCGCCGAAGCGCTGGGCGCGCTGGCAGTGCAGCTGAGGAGTGAGGATCTCGCCGCCATCGAGCGGGCGGTGCCCGAGGGGGCGGCGGCCGGCGAGCGCTACGCACCGGCCCAGATGGCGCATCTGGACAGCGAGCGCGGTTGACGGTCGGGACTGCCGCTTCCTATACCTCGATGCGCGAGGTACAGTTTCAGGGTGAGCGAGCGCACCCCTGCACTGATGAGCGGCGTCCCGGAGCTGGTGGTGCTGCGTCTGCTGGCGCGGCGCGAGATGTACGGCTATGAGATCGCCCGTACGCTCAAGGTGGTGAGCGAGGAGGCGCTGACGCTCGGCGAAGGCGTGTTGTATCCCGCATTGCACGCCCTGGAGACGCGGGGGCTGCTGCGGGCCCTTCCCCGGCAGGTTGAAGGCCGCACACGTATCTACTACCGGCTCACTCCGCGTGGCAGGCGGCGCCTGGAGCGGCTCGCCGCGAACTGGCGGCAGATGAGCGAGGGGGTCGAGCGGATCCTCGGAGTTGGGGACCTTGACTGAACCTCGCTTTGAGAACCTGCGCCGCGTGCTGGTCCGCCAGGGCGTCGCGGCACGGCATGCGCGGCGCGCCGGGCTGGAGATGGACGCGCACTACCACGAGCTGCGACGGGAGGCGCTCGCGCGCGGGGAGCCTGCGGATGCGGCCGCACACGACGCGCACCGTGCGCTCGGCCCGGACCGCGTCCTGGTCGAGCGCTACGCCGCCCGAGCGGAGCTGCGCGGCTGGCTGTACCGCTGGCCGGCGCTCTATGCCGTCGCACCGCTGGTCAGTTTTGCCTCCCTGTGCGTGCTGTTGATGGGTGCGCTCGTGGCAGCGCTCAATGGAGTGCATCTCGTGCTGCACGGCTACACGGTGCCGGCGCTGGCGGCGGCGGCGGTAAACGCCGCAGTCGCGGTGTTCCTGCTGTGGCTGCTGCCCATCGGGGTGGCGGCGGGATTTGCGCTGCTCGCGAGTCGCCGTCCGGTCGCGACCCGCTGGCTGATCGCGAGCACGCTGCTGGTGTGCCTCACCGCCCGGTTGATGAATGCGGGATTGATGTTGCCGGTCCCTGGGCACCGCGGCAGCGCTTCGCTCGGTATCGGGTTCGCCTCCGCGCGCTTCCCGGACCAGCTCACCGCCGCGCTCGTCACTGCAGCGTTCGCCCTCCTGCCGTATGTTCTCGCGATACGCCGGTCCGGTGCGCGCCGGTCGATGGGGGTCTGAGGGCGACGTTGGGGGCGCCGAGCGCTGGCGCTGCGCGCCCCGGCGCCTTGCCGCGGCAGCACTCGCGCTTGGCCCTGCACGGCGCTCTGCTGGCGAGCCTGGCAACGCCCCCGGTGCCCCGGGGGGGTGCGGCTCCGGCCCATCCTCGCGGCGTTGCCGTAGCGATCATCCTGTTGGTGCCCGTAGCGCTGTTGCGCTCCGGCCACTGGCCTTCGCCGGGCGTCACGGGTGCGCGAGTCGGCCCCGGGCCAGCGAAGTCGATACCGGTGCGCGCCGAGCCGGCTCCCGCCCCGATGCGCGATGTCCGCTCGGTCCGGCCGGCCGTGAGCTGGCTGAGCGCGCTGCGCCGCTCGGCGCAGCGCATAACTTCCAGGGGTGTCCCGCCACGGGTGGCGTCGGGTTCCCGCGCGCGCCGGCCTTTGCCCCGTCGCGCCGGGCGGATGCCTGGGACGGCTGGGACGCCGCCGCGACACAGCGCATCGAGGAATTACCTCAGGGCGGAACGCTGATCGTGCTCGATGGGCGCTGTTCGCTGGTGATTGCCCCGATGTCCATCGTCGGCTGCTGGCTCGGCCGGCTTGCAGTTTCAGCTCGACTGTTTCGGCACATGCGTCCTCGGGCGGCGGGTAGTCTCCCGTAGGCCCCGAGCGGCGCCGAGGCGCAGGTCAGCCGGCTCAGTGCGGCGGACTGCCGGCAGGCTGTGCGGCGCCGGTCAGCCAGAACAGCCCCGTCTGCAGCGTGAATGACCCATCGGCACCGATCCCGAGCGCCTCGCGGACCTCGTGAGGGGCCCCGGTCTGCAGGGAGCAGATGGCCGCGATGCGCGTCTCGGGCGTGCGCATGCGCGCCACCCAGGAGGCGAACTCGATGCGCAGGGGCCACTGGCGATACTGTTGCTCGGCAAGACCGGCCCCGCCGAGCAGCGCCCGCCACTCGCGCACCGATCGGTTGCGCACGTGCGAGGCGTCGCGCAGCAGCTCCATCGCCTGCAGATGCGTGTCGGTGAGGACATCGGGCGGCGCCACGACATCGATGAGCAACACGTGACCGCCGGGTGCGAGCACACGGAGCATCTCGAGCACGGCCGCCTCGAGGTGGCTCCAGTGATGCGCGCTGTAACGGGTGCAGACCAGATCGAAGGACCCGTCCGGATACGGCAGGGACTCGGCGCTGCCGGGGCGGGTTTCGATCTGGGTCAGCCCGCGCTCGGCCGCACCGCGGCTCACCGCCGCCAGCATGCCGGGCGAGGGGTCGAGCGCCACCAGCCGGCCGACGTGCGCGGCGAGCGCGAAGGAGAGGTGTCCGGCGCCGCAGCCCAGGTCCAGGGCCCGCTGTGGGCGTTGCGGTGCGTCGGCGACGAGGGTCCGTGCGTACTCCAGATCCGGTCCCGACGCATGGACTGCGCTGGTGCGATAGTCCTCGGCGCGCGGATCGAACTGGTTCTGGACGGTCTGCTCGTGGCTGGGCATGGCGGGCCTCTAGGACTGAACCTCGCTACGGTAGAAGGTTCTTTCCCCGACGCGCAAGGCCGGCCGATCGCGGGTCCGCGCAACGGCGCCCCGCCGGCGGGTGTAGAGTCGGCCGGCGGCGCAGCGTGCGCCGCCCCCGAAGGACAGCTATGCACTGCATCCGATTTCATGAGCACGGCGGGCCGGAGGTTCTGCGCGAGGAGGACCTGCCGATCGAGAAGCCGGCCGCCGGCGAGGCACAGGTCCGCCACACGGCGATCGGGCTGAACTACATCGATGTCTACGAGCGCACCGGACTGTATCCGGGCGAGCTGCCCGCTACCCCGGGATGGGAGGCTGCCGGTGTGATCACGGCGCTCGGACGCAATGCGCGCGGGTTGCGGGTGGGGGATCGGGTCGCCTACGTCGGCACGCGTGCGGGCGCGTACTGTGAGCGGCGCAACCTGCCTGTCACGCGGCTGGTCAGGATTCCTCGGGGCATCGAGGACGAACAGGCCGCGGCGCTGATGCTGAAGGGGCTCACCGCGCACTTCCTCCTGCGCCGCACGCATCGCGTGCGCGCCGGCGAGCCGATCCTGGTGCACGCCGCCGCCGGTGGCGTCGGATCATTGCTGACGCAGTGGGCCAAGGCGCTCGGCGCCAAGGTCATTGGCGTGGTGGGCAGCGAGGCGAAAGCCGAACTCGCACGCAAGCTCGGTTGCCGCCACGTGCTGCTCTCGGGACGCGGGCCGCTGGCCCCGGAGGTCCGCAGCCTCACCCGCGGTGAGGGCGTGGCGGTCGTGTATGACTCGGTCGGCCGTGACACCTTCGTGGACTCCCTCGACTGCCTGCGCCCGCTTGGCCTGATGGTTTCCTACGGCAATGCCTCCGGGATGCCACCGGCGATCAGCCCGCACGAGCTCAGCCGGCGCGGCTCGCTGTTCCTGACGCGTCCGACGCTGTTCAACTACATCGCCCGCCGCGAGGAGCTCGATGCCGCGGCGCGGGAGATGTTCGCGGCCGTCCGCAAGGGCGTGCTGCGTGTGCGGATCGGCCAGCGCTATGCGCTCGGCGATGCCGCCCAGGCGCACCGCGAGCTGGAAGCGCGCCGGACCACCGGCTCGACCGTGCTGATTCCGTAGGCCGCCGCAACGGCTTGGCCGTTGCCGGTCGGTTGCGCCAGTGGCGCCCGCAGGTCAGGCCGCGCCAGCGGCAAGCAATTCGAGCGTGCCGGAATCGGGGCGGCCGGCGAAGTACTTGGCGAGCGCCGCGTGGAATAGCTCGCCGCACGCAAGCGCATCTGCACGGCGCGCAGCCAGGGAAAACAGCGTCATGCAGGAGTGGAATTTCAGGTGGTCGGGATACGGGAAAATCGCCTCGATCGGTGTATTGCGTACCTCGTTGACCGTCGCGGTGCAGTCCGCAAGCCGCGCGCCGAGGACGGGATGGCGTAGGTAGTCGATGGCCTCCTCGAGCGAGGCGATCGCGTAACGCTGCGCCATGGGGCTCGAGCCTAGACCGCGTAGCTGCGGGAACACGAACCACATCCAGTGACCGGTCTTGCCACCTGAGGCGAGCTCGGTGCGCACCTGTGCCATCAGCGGATCCTGGGCGCGCAAAAAACGCTCAAGCGCAGCGGCAGGGATCCCGCCGCTCATCGGCGCCGGCGGTCGTTTACATGCGTTCGGCGACCGTCTGCCAGTGATGCCGGGCGAGGTTCGCTTCCAGCCACTGTTTGACCCGCCGTGCATCGGCAGTACGGGTGTATTTGCCCCAGGAGTGCATCAGCACCATGACGATGTCGTGGTGGTCGATGAAGGTATCGAGCACCAGGCACTGACCAGCGAGGTCAGTGAAACCGGTCTTCTGCACCACGATATGCCACCACCGGTCGCGTACCAGCGGATCGGTCGGGTAGTACGGCAGTCGCCAGCGTCCGTCGCGGACGGTGTATCCCGAGCTGGTCGAGTAGCGGCGGATGACCGGATTGTGCGCGGCGGCCAATACCAGCTTGGCGAGATCCCCGGGCGTCGAGACGTTCTGCGCGGACAGGCCCGTTGGCTCGACGAAGCGGGTATGGGTCATGCCGAGCGCGCGCGCCTTGGCGTTCATCGCCCGGATGCAGGCGCGCAGGCCGCCCGGATAGTTGTTGCACAGGGTCCGCGCAGCCCGGTTCTCCGAGGACATCAAGGCCAGATGGAACAGCTGCGCGCGCGTCAGCCAGATGCCGATCGGTAGATGCGAATAAGGCGTCCAATCCGCGCGCGTGATGTGCAGGCGCTGGCCGAGCGGCTGGCGCGCCTCAGCCACCACCAGCGTGGTCATCAGCTTGGTGATCGAGGCGATCGGGGTGACGCCCGTCGAGTGCTTCGCATACAGCACCCGCTCGCGGGTGGCATCGTAAACCAGCGCTTCGCGGGAGCGCACGTAGGGGTGGCTTACGCGCCGCGGGCGATGGCGCACCGCGCGGTGCGCCGCGGTATGGCGCCGCAGGGTGTGCGCCTCGGCACGGGTGCCGAGGCCGCCGATGAGAAAACTGATCAAGGTCAGCGCGAGCAGTCCAGAGCCGCGTGTGCTCATCGGGTCGTTCTCGTTGGTCTTCGTGTGCGAGAGCCGGTCACCGTGACGCCCCGGGGCATCTACCGCGGCAGGCGGAGCGGCGCGTAACACGGCCCGGGGGATCCTGTTGCACGCGGCATCATGCCATGACGGCGGGCGCCATGGCAGGGGGCGATCAGCAAAAAAACGTGCGCGTCTCGACGGAAACGGCCGCATCCGTCGTTGCAACCGCGCCAGCAGGTACGGCCGAGAGGGCTCAGCGTCTGAGGAGTCGGGTGAAGATAACCGCCGCCGCGATGAGCGCCACGAGCAGCACCCAGGCCCACGGGTTGGCAAAGTTGAACGTGTAGCCGGCGCCGAACCGTTTGGAGACCAGCAGCGCACGATTGCGTCGGTTGACGTAGAACGGTCCGTACCAGCGACCCTCGTCCGCGCCTTGCGTCCGCGCGCCGCGCACCTGCACCCCGTGCTGGTCGCGGTACATGCGGATGCCGGAACGCAGCAGCGCGACCACGCCGGTGAGCAAGGTTGCGGCAAACAACACCATCCAGGCGCGGAACGCATCCACAGACAGCGGCAGGACGGTGAATGCGGGCCAGAAGGCCACGAACCATGCAGAGGCGACGATTAGCAGCGCGGTGTGGCGGCGGAAAGTCCGTTCTGCGGCGATCCAGCCGTGCGAGATCTGCGGCGGCTGCTGCAGCATCAGCCAGGCGAGTGCTATGAAGGCCAGGCAGATTGCGCTCATCGTGCCCATCACCGAGAGCATCGCCCGGACCGTGCGCCGCACCCAGAAGTCCGGCACGCCCGTGCGGAAGTTCCAGTGGATGGGGATCATGGGGGGCAGATGCGACCAGCGGAGCACGACCCAGATGCCGAGGCCGGCCAGCCAGATCAGGGGAAGCAGCGCGAGCAGCCAGCCTCCGGGCAGACGCAGCGGCGGCGGGCGGTTCGAGGGGAATGCGGGTCCGGACATCGGCTCAGGCGTGTGTCGTTGGGGCTGTTATGAGCCCGGATGATACGCCATCGCCCACCCGCCCCGCAGAGCCGCAGAGCGCGGACTGTGCCCTACCGGTTCGGCGCCTGCAGCCACCCACCCAGTGAAATGGCCACGATGCCGAGCCCGACGGCGACGCCGGCCCAGGTGATCGCGACATGCACGTTCGAGCCCAGATGTGCGCGCAGCCAGGGCATGGCGATGGCGGCCGCCGCGCCGGCTGCGAACGCCGCGCCGAGCAACGTTCCGAGCGTTCCGCGCCGCACGCGCACGAATTCGTTCTTGAGCTCGGCGAGCTGCGCGCGCTGCTCGCGCTCGAGCCGCGCGCGCAGCGCGGCGCGGTCGCTGAACTCGGCCGCGGACCGCGCCGCCTCGAGGCGTGCGCGGAAGTCCCGCGGTAGCGGCGGGGCGGGCAATGCCCGGCGCAGCGCCGAGTCGAGCGCGTCATCCCATCCCGGACGGGCATCCTGATCGTTCATCTCTCGAGCTCCCTCCAGTAGGCCGGGTCGGCCAGGCCGCGGCGCTCGAGCAGGCCGATCAGCGCCGCCCGCGCGCGAAACAACGTCGTTTTCACCGTGCCCTGCGGGCAAGCCAGCATGGCGGCCACCTCGGCCACGGAGCGCTCCTCGAAGTAATAGAGCCGCAAAACCTGGCGCGACCGCTCGGGCAGCAGATCCACCAGTTCGAGCAGGCGCCGCGACCGCTCATCGGGGTCCGCAGCGTCGCTCTCGTGCGCGAGGCCGAGGTGCGTTTCACCGTCCTCCTGCAGCAACGCGTCCAGCGAGTCCGCGGGCCGGCGCCTCGCCAGCGCCGAGAGACACCGGTTGCGCGTGATCGCATAGATCCAGCTCGACAGCGAGGCGCGACCATCGTAGCGCCCGAGCGCCCGCCAGACCCTCACCAGGCTCTCCTGGGCCGCATCCTGGGCCTGGGCGTGCTCCCCGAGCAGCGCGCAGCACAGGCGGTACACCTTTTGCTCATAGCGCTCCAGCAGCGCCGTGAATGCCGGTTCGGGGCGGCCCTGCTGCAGCAGCTCGACGATGTCCTGGTCCCGTCCGGCCGGGGCGGGGAGCGCTCGGCGCATGGATCACCCTTGAGTCGACGCAGTTGATACCCTGGTGGCCCGATCGCGGTTTCAGATTCTGCCGTGGCGAATGAAACCGGCCGCGCCGCCCCCGAGTATCAAGCGTGCGGTACGACACTTGCGGAGTCCACTCATGCACCGGATCGTCAGTGAAATCGGCGGCGACATGATCGCCATCGCGGCCATCGTCATGGGCATCGGCTTTGCCATGCTCTCCCTGTATCTGCACAGCCGCCGCAAGCGCGAGTTCCTGCAGATGCATCACGCCGAGCGCATGGCGGCGATTGAAAAGGGCATCGAGCTGCCGCCGGTGCCGCCGCAGTTCTTTCATGACACCCCGGCCGGGCTCGGGGCGTACTACTATCGGCGCCGCAGCGGCGTGGTGACGCTGCTGGTCGGCGTGGCCATCATGGTCGCTCTGTGGGAGCAGGGCGGCAAAGGCTACTGGTGGGGACTGGTGGTGATCGCGCTCGGCGTGGGTCGGATCATCGACGGCGCGTTCACCTCCCGCTACGACCTGCCCCGAGTTGACGACTCGAGCGGCCCGGCTGGCCGGCAGCCCGGAAGCCGTTAGTCGCTCGCCTGCGGCGGCAGCCGCCCGGTCAGGCTGCGGGCGATGACCAGCAGGATTACCGTCACGCACAGTCCGATCATCTGGCCGCTCGAGAGCGAGCTTGCGTAGAGTTTGACC
>JAJZFQ010000099.1 GCA_021805275.1 Pseudomonadota bacterium | reverse complement strand
ACATCCGTCGGCTTCAGATCGTATCGCACGAGGATGTGCTGAAAGAGTACCGCTTTGCCCAACCGCGGCGGCTCGTCGATCGCGTCGATGAAAATCTCGCGAAACTGCGCCGCGATGCCCAGACCCCGGATCTTGCTCTCCTGCAACCGACGCAACCCCGTGGTCACGAGGAAGCGCTCCCCGGGCACCGACGCCAGCAGGTTCAAATCCCCGTAGCCCGCGAGCGGCCCGGTCACCTCGATCTGCACCAGGGCCCGCCATCCGGCCGCACGCATCGCCGGGGTAAATCCGTAGCGATCGGCCACCCAGTCGTAGGCATGGGTCCACATCTGTCGGAACGCCGCGGCCAGTACGTCGGCGGCAACACGCCCGTCGTTGGCGTTGCGAATCGCGGCGAATGCCGGCCCGTAGAGGGCCTCGCCCACCGCCGTCGCAGGCGCGAGGCAGTTATCCAGGTCGAAGATGACGGCCGTCATGCCCGCGCACTGTACGCGCTTATCGGCGTCGGCAGCCAGACACCCGGGCGACCTGGGGAACCTTCCGTCCCTCCTCCCGAGGAACATCCTGCATCTGGCCCACCGCTCGGAGCGATTCCGGCACGGGCGCGTCCGGGCTTCGCCCCACGGCCTGCGGCGATGACCGCGGCGTCCTCGGTGCGCAGAGGGTAAACACGTCACGCCCTGGGTATGATGACCGCATCACCGCCCGACACTCCCCGCGACCACAACGTCCGCCCGCGCCGAACGCCATCGCCATGAAGAGACTGACCGCCGTGAAACCGCCCCGTCTCGAGGTCCTCCGCGCCGACGCCTACCGCGCGATGCCCTGGCGCAACGGGAAAGGCATGACCCTCGAAATCGCCCGCGACCCGGCCGACGGGGAGGCCTTCCGCTGGCGACTGAGCCTCGCCGACATTGCGCAGGACGGACCCTTTTCCGCCTACCCCGGCTACCGCCGTGCGCTGGTCCTGGTCCACGGCGATGACCTGAGGCTCACCTTCGGCGGACACGGTCAGCGACGTCTGTCACCTGCCCGGTGCGGCGCCCGTTTCGAGGGGGACTGGACTACCGAGTGCCGCGTGCCGCTCGGACGATGCACGGATTTGAGCCTGATCGTGCGCAAGGGACCGGCGGGCTCGCCCGCCTGTATCGTGCGTGCGCCGTCGATCGTGTCACTCGCCTCGACGCGCGAGTTGATGCTGTCCGCAGCGCTCTACAGTGCACTGTTCATCCTGGAGGGAACCGCGGGCATCCGCGAGCTCGGCGATCGGCGCGCCCGGCTCGCCCGCCCCCGCGACACTCTGCTCATCCGTCCGGGTGCGGACCGAGCGCTCCGGCTGGAGAACCGGGGATCCGCCACCGCCAGACTCGCCGTGCTGCGCTGGCGTCCCGGGGAATCCTGAGCCACAGACTGCCGCGTCACTCGACCGCGGGCGTCACCCGGCGGTGACGCAACTTCTGTGTCACCAGAGAATCACGGGCCGGTGATCATTCGCCGTCGTCATTCGCGATGTACTGACTGAGCGGTGCATGGTGCGCCCGCGCCCATGCGCGCAGGTAGCGCAAGGTACGCTCGTAACTGCCCCGCCCCTTGCTGGCGATCCACTCCTGTCGCATCTGTTCGCGGCCGGGGACTTTCAGCAGGCTGGTCGGCGTGTACCACTGGCGCGCAGACCGACGAGGTCCGGCGTTCTGCGCCAGCGATTCGGGCTCGCGCCGAGCCTCGACCCCGCTGAGCCGCGCGTGCTTGCGACACCTGCCGGGATTGAAGGCCACGGGCACCTGCGGGACCCGCACCGGCTCGATGCGGGCCTTCGCGGTGTGACGCCAGATGCCGCCGATGACGGACGCATTGGCATCCCACTGCGAGAGCGGCGGCAACCTGAAGATCGCTTCGACCGTACTCAGGATGTTGACCTGCGAGTAGCGCGTCGTCACATGCGTACGGCGCACCCACGGGCCCAGCGCCACCGCAAACGTCCGATGAGCATCAATGTGGTCCGCCCCGGATTGCGCGTCATCCTCGGTGATGAAGACCACCATGTGTTTCCACTGCGCAGTGGTGCTCAGGTAATGGATGACCTGTGCCGTAGCCAGATCGTTATTGGCGACGTAGTAATCCGGCGTGTAAAAACACGGCGTGCGCCCCGCCGTGTGATCATCCGGAAGCCAGATGTAGATGAAGTGCGGCAAATGGCGGGCGTGACGGCGCATCCATCGCACCGCGACTCTGGCGCGTTGGGTATCGAGCGTCATGCGATCCCAGCCCGGGAACTGCCCGGCCACATGCGCGCGCAGCGCAGGCGGGATCGCCCCCGCCTCGGAACGGCTGATGAACTCCCCGAAGTCCTCGAAGCTCACGTGATGCGCCTGTAGATCGTTGAACAGGTACAGCCGCTGCGGATAGGCAATCCAGGGATTCGACCATCGCCCGAGCGCCGACAGAGCGATGCTGTCGGCGTACGGGTTGGCCATCACCTTCTTACCGCCGACCGGCCCGCTGCCGCTCGGCCCGGTCTCGCCCGAGGCTGGCACCAGCGATTGTGTCCAGCCGGGATTGCCCACCAAGCCCCGGCGCGAGTAATACTGCGGCCAGGTGCGCTGAACGAAATCCGAATCCGAGGCACCCGTCATCCACTGGTGCCCCTGCGCCGTCACCTCGCCATCGGCGTAGAAATTCACGAACAATGCTCCGCGCCGCGCATCGCCGAAAAGATTCGGCAGCTCGCGCGCACCGTAGAGCGCCAGGTGCGGATCGGCCCAGCGTCCGAGTCCGCCGAACGTGCCGAACTCCTCATCGAAGGTCTTGTTCTCCCGCAGGATGACCACGACATACCGGATATGATGTCGCAGTCGGCGGGCCCGCCGGATATTGTCCTGAGCGAGAGCAGCGCGCGCCTGCCGGCCGAAGCCATTGTCTGCCCGGGCCACCTGAGTGTACTGCGCAAGCCGCTCGCGGATGGCGCGATAGGAAACGCGCTGCACCACCCCGTGCATCATGTTGCCGACCCACTGGTGCAGCCGATTCGGCCCCGAGCCCATGCCCTTGGCGGACACGACGAACAGTGCATGGCGGCCTGCCGCCACACCAGTCGGGTACCACGCCGTCGGGATGAACCCCAATCGGCGGCCGCTCGCCAGGCTGAACACCGCCACATCGTTGTTGCCAGCGTTGGCCACGTACACCCGCCCGGCATGCACCGCAATCCCATCCGGATAACTGCCCGGCGGTGCGTGTCGGTACGGGGAGTCGTGGATGACCCGCACGACCCGCAACGTGCGAGCATCGACCTCGATCACCTCATCGAGGTTCGAGGCGGTGAACAGCACCCGACTGCCGCCCGGCACGGCGGCGATCGCGGTGGGATGCACTCCGGGGTCCGTATTGCCCGGACCGGTTTTGGGTCCAACGCAGATGCGCCCGAGTGTGCGCAAGGTGCTGCTCGCCAGCACCGTCACACCGCAGCCGCCCCAATCACTCACCACCAGCCGCCGCCCGTGATCGCTCAGCACGGGCGCAAACGGATACGCCCCAGCGTTGCCGTACTGCATCGCGCCGGTGCGCAAATTCACCCGCGCGACCGCGTTGCTCAACAAACCGGTGACGTACGCGTAGTCTCCGGCGGCGCTGATGGCTACGCCATCGGGGTAAAAATGCCGCACGCCGACGTGCAGTCCCTGGTACCAGTACGGATACTGGGTTTTCGGGAACGGCCAGAACCGCAGGCGGTATCGCCTCACAACGGCAAGACCGCCACGGGATGCACGCAGCGCGAGCAGCACATCGCTGCTCCCGCCGGCCGCATAGAGCAGGCCACCGGGACCCGCGGCCAGTCCCTGAAAGAAGTTCTGCCGCGGTATCTGCACCGCTCCGGCGGCTGCAGCGCCGAACGTCCGACCGCGAAACCCGAGCACTTCCCCCTGCCGAGCAAGCGTCCGTGCGCCGTAGCGCACGATCGACTGCGTCCGCGAAGCCCCATCGCTCAGCACGAAGGCAGAACCCTCGGCCAAAACGACGCTCGAGGGGAAATTCGCAGTCGCCGCGAGCCGTCCCACCGGGCTGATCCGCCGGCCCGTGGCGATCACATGGGTCACTGCGGACAGATCCTTCAACGTCGCGCGTAGCGACGGGGCGGGCGCGTGCGCCGCGTGACTGCCGGCCGCGGAACACCCTGCCAGGGTGACCGCAACCAGGAACGCTCCACCCGACATGCCGCGAACTGCGCCTCCCGACATCACTGACTCCTTCCCGTCAGAAGAACTTGGCCGTCACCGACAACGACGCGAACATCGGCTCATTGTAGATCATCCACAGGAAGTTCGGCGTCGAGGCCGTATCCAGACCCGCGGAGTAGAACGGCGAGTGCCGGTTGAACACATTATCCACGTGCAGCTCGAATTTCAGCGCCTTGAGTGCGTCGCTGTCGAGATTCCACACATAGCCGGCGTTCAGGTTCGTCGATCCATAGCCCCCCAACTGGTAGTTGGTGGTGGCGCCGGATTCGTAATTGACGACGTACTCCGAACCGGTGTAATGCTCGCTCACGCCGGCATGCCACGGACCATTCGAATACTGCAGGTCGAGATTTCCGGTGACCACGGGGATGTTCGGCCGCCACATGCCGTTGGTAAAGGCGGTCCCATTCACATCCGTGAAATTCTCGGTGTACACCGCATGGGTATAGGCCGCATTGCCTTCGAGCTCCAGGTGATACGGCAAATGCACCCCCGCCTTGATCGTGCCGCCGCGAAACAGCGCCTTACCAGCATTGGTGGTCAAGGTAATTCCGGTGATGTCGCTGTACGTCGAGCTGAAAATATTCGTGAAGTCCCGATTGAAGAACCCGACTTCCCAGTTATACCGCGCGTTCTCGAACCGGACTCCGGCATCGATGTTGTTCACCCGCTCCGGCTTGGTCGTCGGGGGCACCGGCTGCGGACTTGCGCCGATATTGCCGTAGAGCGCGCTGATATTCGGCGGCTTCACCGACTGACCCCAGTTCACATACGCGTTCAATTCGCGGGTGAACGCGTAATTCACTCCCAGGGAGTCCTCGATGTATTTGTAGGTTTCCGACACCGTCCCTGAGAAGTCGTAATAGTACCCCTGATCGGCGTTGGCATACATGTTCAGCCGGGTCCACTTGACCCCGGGGTAAATGTGCAGCCGGCCATGAAGCAGGCGGATATTGTCCTGGGCATAGGCCTGCATCCAGGTCTGGCCGTCATGCTCGAGCCATGCCATGTTGAACCCCGTCGTGCCGATCGGCACCGGACTCGATCCGTACCACGCCTCCTCCGAGAGCATCGGTGCGACGAATCCCGTGGCACCGACTTGCACCGTATTGTCGGGGAACAGCAGGGTCAGGTCGCCCATCGCACCCATCTCGGAATAGTTCTGGATGTAGCGCTGGTACGCCGTGCCCGCCGCCGGCGAGCCGAACTGCTGAGTGGCAACGGCGCAATTGTAGGTGTTCGGATATGCGCTGGTGGGAACTGAGGAACCCTCATAGGCATTCAGCGCCGAGCAGCTCTTCAACGTATCGCTGAGGTCATAGGAATAACCCGCGTACGAATTATGGTATTGCGGATCCGACCATGCGGTGCGGTCGTTGTTCGTGCCGACGTAGAACGCCTTGACCTCCCCAATCATGTAAGGGTTCAGCAGCGACTTCACCGACAGGTCGAGAAAGGACGACTGGGTTTCCTGGTTCGTATACGTCACACTGGTCGGAAACGCGTAATTGTATCCGTGCTGCGCGAGAATCGGCGCCGGGACGTAATGCGGCGGTTGGCCGTTGCCCGCATTGACCAGCGCAACCAG
>JAJZFQ010000298.1 GCA_021805275.1 Pseudomonadota bacterium | reverse complement strand
GCGTCACGAATACCTGCCCGACATGCTGCGCTGGCAGCACTCGTTCGCCGATATCCTCATTGCGAGTGCCGACGGAATCGATCGGATCGACTACAGCCGTTTTCACGATATCGAGCCGTTCGTCTGAAGTGCCGCGGCGGCTTCAGCGCCGGCGCGGATCTCCGTAGAGGATCCCGCGTCCGTCGGTCCCGACGTAGACACGACCGAATATCCGCGGATCGCCCGCAATGCAGCGAAAACGCTGACCATAGCGGTGCCGCCGTCCGTTCAATCGGCGCCACTGCCGTCCGGCATCCTCCGAACGCCAGACGGCGAGGACTTGATGGTGCCGGGCAAGTGCGTACAGCGTCGGATCATGGCGGCCCGGCGCCGCTTTGCCGAAGCTCAGCGCCACCACGTGCACGCCGCCGTTCACTTCGCGGAAGGACCGACCGCCATCGCGTGAGTGGAAAAGACCCCGCCGGCTCACAAACCACAGGTCCCCCGCTCGCCCTGGCGTTGCGATGAGCGGCCACGGCTGTTCCGCCGAGCGCGGCTGATCGGGCATCAGGCGCTGCGGCAACCCGCGGGTTGCCCGTTCGTGGAACACCGTACCGCCATCGGCGCTCACGAACAGCCGACCGGTGCGAAAGTCCATCGCATAAAACCTTCCGGCGCGCGCGCGATCGGCGACCGGATGAGCGCCGTGCGGCAGACCGCGCACCGTGTGCCAACTCGCTCCGTGGTCGCGGGTGAAGACCGGGGTTGCCGTCATGGCGATGAACGTGCGTCCGCGCGGCGAGACGACGATCTGCCCGGTGGGACCCGGCGCCCACAGCGGCTGCCAGGTACGGCCGTAGTCGAGCGAATACGCCAGCGTCGGTGCACCCGGCGCCGAGTGCGGCGCACGGGTTCCGCCGCGCACCACCACGGCAGGCGCGAGGCCTGCCTCGTCGATATCGTCCGTGTTGGCAAAGACCGGATGGATGAACTGTGCACGCGGCGAGCGATGCAGGTGGTCGTGCGCAAACCCACTGAGATCCCCGAAGCCGCTGAGCAAGTGCGGTCCGCGCGGGGGACTGAGGAGTGTCAGCACCGCGGTCTGCTCCACCCCGCGCACCCAAGGCCTCCAGAGCACCTCCCGGCCGCGGTCCACGTGGTTCAGCGCGCCGGTGGCGTACACCGTCGCACCCGTGGTGTAGGCCGCATGCGATGGATCGAACGGATCGATTGCGACACCGGCGATCCACCAGCCAAACCGCGCATGGGCTCTGCCCCAGCGCAGGAAGGGTGTGGCGCTGACGTCGCGCCGACTGTGCGCGCGGACGTTTTGCCACTGCCGTCCGCCGTCGACGGATCGCCACAGAAGGTCACCGCCCCGCCAGCGATCCACCGTGGCGACGAGCAGCAGGCCGGGTCGGGCCGCATCGACGGCCAGTCCCATGAACCCACCGCGACCGGGCCCGTGGGACATCGGTGGGGTGATGTTGCGCCAGCGGCGGCGGCGCGGGTCGTAGCGGTAGACGGCCCCGGCGGAGATGCCATTGGGGCCCACGCCGTTGCTGTACGTGATGTAGAGCCGCCCGCGGGCACTGAGCGCCGCTTGCACCGGCAGCAGATTCGCACCAGGCTGGCCGGGCACGGCGCGCCAGGTCGTCCCGGCATCGCTCGAACTGAACAGGTGCGCCCGCCCCGCCAGGGTCAACCCGACAAAGAGCCGCCGCGAGGGGCGCCCGGGCGCCCCGCCGGCCGGATCCGGTACGACGAAGCTGATGCCGGCCTGCCCGGGTGGTGAGGCGCGCCAGCCGCGCCCACGCCACGGGAACGACCTCACCAGCTGCCAGTGTTCGCCGCGATCGACGCTTCGCTGGAGTCCGTCGTACCGAGAGCCGAAGTAGAGGATGGCTGGATCGTTCGGATCGACCGCCAGACGCTCCCCGAGGCCGCGCCCCGGCATGTTGCCGCCCATGCGAAACGGGGTCGAAAAGCTCTGCCAATGCGCGCCGCGGTCGCGCGAGCGCAGCAGGGCCGCCGGTCGGTTGGGGTACATTCCGGCCGCCACGTACAACACGTTCGCGTTGCGCGGATCGAGCGCGATGCTCTCGATGCCGAAATCACTCGAGGTGTCGAGTTGATCCTCGAGCGCCCGCCAGCGCCCCTGCCGTGCACTCCAGCGGTACACCCCGCCCATGTCGGTGCGCAGATATGCCAGGCCGCGCTCGAGCGGACTGAAGATGATCGCGGGCGCAAAGCCGCCTCCGCCGACCCGTACGCTACGCCAACGGTAGGGCAGCACCCCGTGCGCGGCGAGCGCCGGCAGCGCCAGGCACGCGCCCGCGAGCAGCGCCGCGGATCGCCTTGCCCACCGGCTCAGGCGCTGCACGGCTCGCGACTCACGGAGAGCGTCACGCGCGCGCGCAGCGCCTCGCCCGGCGCGAGCAGCCGCAGGCCGCTCACCGCCGGCGGTTCGGTGCGATTCAGCGCATCGGGCATGTGACTGACGGGCTCGAGGCACAGGAACGCCTCCCCGGGCGGACTGTAGACGTGCAGCCAGCGCAGCGGCTCCTGGGCTTCGATGCGCACGCACACCTGCTCCTCGGGCAGCACCAGCTCCGCCCGACCGTTCCAACCGGTATAACAGTGATCCACGAGTGTCTGCGGCACTGGCGCACCGCGGCTGAAGTCCCAAATCTCTCCCGGCGACGCCAACGCCGTCGGCAGGCACTGTGCATCCGCGAGCCACACGCCCGTGACCGGTGCGCGCAACCGGGCTGCCGGTGTGCGGCGCAGATACGGATGCCAGCCCATGCCCGCGGGCATCGGTTCGGCGGCGCGGTTCTCGAGCTCGAGCATGACCTCGAGTCCCGATTCGCTCAGCGTGAAGACCTGCCGTGCCCGGTAGGCCCAGGGCCACTCTCCTGCGGGGTGCTCATAGGCGAGCGCCAGACGCCCCGCCTCGCGTGATTCGACCGTCCAGGGCTCGCGCCAGGCCTGGCCGTGCAGCGGGTGAGTCTGGCCCGGCGCATTCGGCTGCAGCTGCACGGCGCGAGTTCCGATGCGAAAGCGCCCGTGCGCGATCCGGTTGGCAAACGGCATCAGCGCGAACCCGCTGCTCGCGAGCGGCTCGTCGATCTCAGGCGCCACCTGGCGCAGCACCTCCAACCCCTGAAACTGCAGCCCCGCGAGCGCGCCGCCCAGATGCGCCAGCACCTCGAGCGCGTAGTCGTGCTGCGCGATTCGGATCGGCTGGGGTGCGGATGATTCACTCACGTTTGACCTCACTGACGTCTCTCATCGTGTCTCCTCGGCATCAACTCAGATGGACACGCAGCGCGAGCGCATACGTATCGCGGTGACGGCGCGGCGGCAGCGTGACGCTGAGGCCGGTGCCGCTCTGATGCCACTGCGGCGCAGGTTCCTCTCCCAGCCATTCGACGTGTCTGATCTGCCCCGGCCGCGTCGGCGCATCCGTACCGAGCGAACGGATCACCAGCGCCTCTGCGGGCCACCCGAGCGCGAGCGCGTACACGATCGTGCCGGCCTTGTTGCGCGTGAAGCGGATGTCGGCGGCCGAGAGCCGCTGCACGCTCGTGCCCTGAAAGGAGCCGGGATGGATGGCACTCGGACCCTCCCCGTACACGGTCCACGGACGCGTCGCGTAGATCGCCTCACCGTTCACCGCGAGCCACGCGCCGATCTTCTCCAGGATGAGTCGCTCCTTGGCGTCGATCGTGCCGTCGGGCTTGCCCGGCACGTTCAGGATGAACGTGCCATTCTTGCTCACCGTGTCGATCAGCCAGTGGATGACTTCGCGCGGATGCATGTAGCCGCCGAACTCCCCGGGCTGATCATACAGCGCGCGCAGGTAGTGCCAGTTGCCGAGACAGGTCTCGGACTGCCACGGATAGGGGCGGATCTGCGCGCTCAGTCCGCGCTCGATGTCGGCGACCACGGATTTCTCCAGCCGCGCCGGGACCTTCTTCACCGTGATGACCCCATCGACCGACCCGCCGTGGCGCGCCAGACTACGGTTGTAGTAGTACGCCCCGAGGTTCATCCCGCCCCAGCCGAGCGGCAGCAATGGGTTGTCGAAATACAGCAGATCCGGGTCGTGCTGGTCGATCAGGTCGCGCGTGCGATCGTAGAAGTTCTTCACATACGAGACGTCCGGCAGCGCATCGAACGGATGCTTCGGGCCATACAGCTGCTGCGGATCGTAGCCCTCCCACCATTGTCCCTGGCCGTCGGCGAGCGTCAGATGCCCATCGTAGGGCACGCCGGCATAGCGACCCGTGCGGTCCGCGCCATGCGCCGTCTGAAACCACCACCAGTTGCGCGCCTGATGAACCGTGACCCCGAAGCGCAGGCCGCGTTGCCGCGCCGCCTGCGCCCAGGTGCCGATCACATCGCGGTGCGGTCCGATGTGGTGCGCATTCCAGGGATGGTGCGCCGAGTGCCACGTGTCAAAGCCATCGTGGTGATTGGCGAGTGCGAGGAACAGCTTCGCGCCGGCCCGCACGTACAGATCCATCAGTTCATCGGGCTGCCAGTTCAGCAGCGTCCACTGCGCGCACAGATCTTTGTAGCCAAACCGCGAGGGAGGACCGTAGTGCGCCTGCTGGTAGTCGTACTGCTCGGTCTCGACCCCGTACTTCGTGCCTCCCTGGATGTACATGTTGCGCGCATACCAGTCGCCGTCCTCCGGCACGCATTGCGGACTCCAGTGGTTCCAGATGCCGAACTTCGCATCCCGGTACCACTGCGGGCACTCGTAATGCACAAGCGAGTCCCACGTCGGTGCATATGGACCCTGCCCCGCCAACCCGGCGAGCGGAGCATCCATCGGTACCCCGTCCCAGGCCCCCCCGGGCAGCGGTAAGGGCGGCGGGTGCCCCCAGCCGCTCGGCCGCCACCGTGCGTCATTCAGCCGCTCGGCGGTGATGGCATCTCCATGCAGCGCATAGAAGACCCGCTCGCGCTCGGCGGTGGCGCAGAACTGGGCGTAATCATAGGAATCACGGTCGAAGCTGCGCCGGATCGGGTGTGGCCCCCGCGCCGGCGCCGCACCCGCCGACCGCGGTAGCGACACCGCAGCCGCCGTCCCGGCCACCCATTTGAAGAAGTGTCGTCGTCGCATCGGGAAGCATTCCTCCGCCGTCTGAACCGTGCGGCGCTTAAGGCCGCAGGCGATAGAGCACCGAGCCGTGCGCGGCAAGCCGCACCGTCAGGGCATTCGCACTGCCGAGGGTGCGCCGCTGCCACAAGTCGCGCAGCCGATAGCGGCCCGCAGCCAGTCCGAGCGCTCGCCACGACACGGTCAGGGTGCGCGCCTTTCCGGCCCGATTGAATGCTGCCAGGTAGCGACCGCGCCCGTGCTGCGGCCGTGAGATCCACACCACGAAACGGTCGTGGGCGAGCACCTGATGGGCATCGCGCGCCTGCTGATCGACCGCAATGACCTCGCGATCATCGAGCAGCGAAAGTGTCCAACGATTCATTCGGGTCAAGTTCCCACCGATCATCAGTGGCGAGCGGGCAATGCACCAGAGCGTCATGTAGGTTCGCTGCTCGGCATGGGTCAAGCGGCTCCATCGTGCCGAGCCCCATCCGGGGTTCGGGCCGAGATCGCCAATCGCGAGCATGTCCGCATCCGGCCAGTGCCCGGGACGCGCCAGCGGTGCCCACTGCGCCAGGCGTTCGAACTGATTGTCCACACCCTGCGGATAGACCTGGGCGCTGCGCCACAGATCCCAGACATCGTTCGAAATGCGCCACAGGTTGGCGTCGCGGCGCAACTGCGCGAGCTGGTCGAGCGGTGCAGGTCCCGGGGAGAGACTGAGCACCATCGGTCGGCCCG
>JAJZFQ010000308.1 GCA_021805275.1 Pseudomonadota bacterium | reverse complement strand
CTCGCACCGCCGCCATGCAGTGCACTCATTGATCTGGGTGATCTGCAGGAGGCGCTGCGGCGACTCCGCCAGGAATCGTCCCGAGTTCTCCACCGCAACGTCCTTGACTTGGAAAGACCGAGGCCGCGCCTGCGTGCGCGCAATCTCACCACAGCGGCTCGACCCAGCGCTCACCACAACCCGCGGTCCACCCAGAAGCTTGAGTGGACCCGCCTGGATCCGGGCCTCCACCGCATCCGCCGCTCGGCTCGACATTTTGACGCCTCTCCATCGCCAGTGATGCGCGAGGAAGGCCTGCGAGGCGTGCGCAAAGGCCGATTCGTGCCGCACACGACCGACCGCGCCCATCGGCGCACCAACCCCCGAACGTCCTGCAGAGGCGCTTTAGCGTCGATGACGCCGTGTGCGCCAGGGCGAGCGACATCCCCTACGTCGCTACTCGCGAGGGCTGGCGGAATCTGGCGGTCATCCTTGCTCTGCAGACCCGCCAGGGGCTCGGGCCACAGCCTCTCGGATCGCATGCCCAATGAGCGGGTGCTCAATGCGGTGCGCACTGCCTGCCATCTCGATCCACCGCCGCCCGGCACGCTGTTCCACTCCGACCGCGCCAGTCAGTACGCGAGACGATTTCCGCGAGGCGCTCGGCGTGCTCGGCATGGTGGCCCGCATGAGTCGCAACGGCAAATGCTCGGACAATGCAGTTTCGGAGAGCCTCTTCGCGACACTGCAGGCTGAGGAAGCGACACCGCCGCATGCCACAAGGCAAGAAGCTCATCGAGCGATCGCGCAGCATATCCACGGATTTTTACAACCCCGTCCGTCTGCACTCATCACTCGGAGACTTGTCCCCCAACGAGTATGCGCGCAGAATGCAACACGTCGATCAAACTCCGTCTAAGAGGTCCGTGACGTAGGGACCATTTCATTACGGCTTGAGTTGATGAGCAAGACAGGTTAGCGAAGGAACCCTCATGTCACGATGCCCTGTGTGCGGTGGCGCCGCGAATTTGCTGGATGTGGTCGACTTTAATAAATCCTGCGAGGAGCAAAGAGGCAAATTTGTGTCCTTGGCGGGTGTGCCCGTCTATTACGAGCAATGTGAGTCCTGTGGCTTTTGCTTTGCGGGTGAGATTTGCAATTGGCCAAAGGAACGCTTCGCTGAATTGATCTACAACCAAGAATATAAAGAATTTGACCCTGATTACTTGAGCGCCAGGCCTCTCGCGAATGCTCATGCCGTACTGAACACATTCAAAGACACGGCCTCCAGTGTCCGCCATTTGGATTACGGCGGAGGAGATGGCTTGCTCTCTAAAACACTCACAGAGCACGGATGGAACTCTATGACCTGGGACCCCTTTGCTCATTCCGTCATCAACCCTCGCGATCTAGGGGCCTTCAACTTCATTACCGCTTTTGAGGTGTTTGAACACGTTCCTGATGTACATGAATTAATGTCGCATCTTAAGGATCTGCTTCAAAACCCTGGGATTGTCATTTTCTCTACCTTGCTCCTCGATGGAAACATTCAGAAGAATGCGCGGCTTACATGGTGGTATGCGTCCCCAAGAAACGGGCACATCAGTCTGTTCTCCAGGAAGAGCCTTGAGCTTCTTGCCGCGCAATACGGATTTCAATTCAGAAGCTTCTCACCAGGGGTTCACTTGTTTTTCACAGAGATCCCGGCGTTCGCCCAGCATGCGATAACAGTCTGAATATAAGGAATTATTCTGAGGGCGGAAGAGAATCCACTCGCTCCAGATTTTGAGTGGCTAAATCGGATTCGAGTCTAGACCGAGCGGCGCCGGGAGTGGGGTTTCGTGGCCCAAAGGGGAAAAATCCCAAGCATTTCGGAAGAGTGTCTCCAGGAACCTGGCGACCAGAAGTTTGCGTGGATCCACCCCCCGTGCAGCATCGCCATCCTGGTGCGGCAAGTGCCACAACTTCAACAGCTCCCTGAGCCGCTTGAATGCCAACTGCATCTGCCAGCGGTAGCGCTTCATGGCCTCTGCCTTGCCGAGAAGTTCTGCGGGGAGAGTTGTAAAAGACATGGCGTAGTGGGCAGCTTGAAGCGAGCGATTGTCCGGATTTTTACCCTTCCTTTGGGATCTCCCGAATGTTCTGCGTTCAGCTTGCGCGGCCCGCGGCGCCGGCAGTTTGGCCCCGACCACGCGACCCTCAATCGCCTTACCCTGCCCATCCAGCACCTTCACGGACCACTCGCCAATTTTTCGAACTTTCAGTTTGCGACCGTGATCCAGGGCTGTGAAGTTCTTGCTGTCCGCCCCGTTCATGGCGCCATGCGTCCAACGCAAGCGGATCACCACTTGAGCGCCGGCTTTCACAGCACCCACCCCTGCGGGACGCAGGTCATTGCGGTCGGCGAGGATGGCACCGGCGGTACGAAAGGGAGTCCGTTCCAGTAACTGCGCGCCGTGCTCATCGGTCAGCTCAAACCAGTCACAGCTTAAGCCGAGAAGATCGAGCGCGTAGTGCGCGTCATCCAGCCACGGCTTCAATAACGCACAGACCCACAGCGGCAGCATCAGGAGCGGACGATCCAGTGGACCCCGGGTCTCTCGAAAGGACGGCCACAGATGACCCTCGATCCGCGCCAGACCCAACACTACCGAGAGACTTAGCGTCCCGGCGATGAGCGCCCTCACGCCAGCGCGTCGCCGCCATGCGCCCCCCAAAGCAAAGAGAGCGCCACTGAGCGCGGCCCACTTCAAAATGAACAGTTGCTGCCCCACCGACACCGCGGCACCATAGAAAACGACAAACCGCATCGCCCTCCGGGTCGCGACGAATCCATCGAGCCACGCGGAGGAGATCAGTGCGAGCACCACGTCGGTGAGGACGCTCATCAGCAGACCGACCAAACACAGCACTACGAGCGGAGCACAGTCAACACCGGAAAGAAACGGAGCAAAAAAGGGCGACACGATACGGCGCCCCGCTGATTCGCGCCTTGGCGCTCGTAGGAGTTCCCCAAGACCGGATACCGAAAAACGTCCTCCACCGGCGCATGGGAAATGGTCACGCCACCGTGGTCCGCCCGGCATCACACGGCAACGGTCTGTCGCATGTCACCTTGGGCGGCGTGACCGGGAATCCGCAGCGCAGAGCCCACCGCGAGAGGTCCTGACCCGCGACTAGGGCGCGAGGTTCGTCGGCGCCATCACGCGCAGGACACCGCGACCGTTGATGTTTTGCAGCGGAAAATACACCCGATGCGTCACGGGATCGACTGCCACCGAATGGGCTTCATAGGCCAGAAATTTCCGACCCAGCACGCGCAGCCGTTTGCCCTCGAGCTCGAACACGGTCACGACGCCACTCTCACTGGCCACGTAGAGCCTGTGCAGCCCGGGGTCGAACGCGAGGACGTCCGGGTCGTTGCCCACCTTGTGCACGGACAGAACGCGCATATCGCTCATGTCCACGACCAGCACTCTGGCATTGCCGTCGCAGGCCACAAAGGCCAGGCGCGCCGGCGCGTCAATCAGCAACCCGTGGTCGTGACGACATGTGCCCGGCAGCGGATATCGCCGTACGATGCGCTCTGTCCGGGGATCTATCGCCACCACCTGATCGCGCGTTTGCACATCGGCAAAGATTTGGCGGGTGACGGGGTCATATTGTGAGTTGCCAACGTGACCGCCCATCGCAATGGTGGCAATGCGTCGATGGGTTCGCGTATCGATGACGGTCTCGGTACCGCCGTGCTCATCGGAAATGAAGAGCTCGTGGACATCCGGCGCATACGCCATACCGTCCGGATACACCCCGGCTGGCGCCTGCGCGATCACGCGCAGGCTTTTTTCAGAAATGACCTCCAGCCGGTTCAGACCCGTCGCCGAGGCAAAGGCTTCGCCGATCCCCGGCACCGCCAAGACGCCGTGCACGGCGGGGACGTGGCGCACGGTGGCGAGCACCCGCTCGGTGGTCAAATCGACCACAATCACCAGATTCGAGCCGAGGTGCGAGATGAACAAAAGATGGCGCTGAGGATCGATGCTCTCGTAATCAAATCGGTTCGCGCCGCCCGGCAGAACAATGTCGGGCTCAACCCTTTTCAACGGGAGGTCGGTCCCGCGTGCCATGAACGGAAGTGCCACTGCAGCCGCGATCAGTGCTGCCACCCACCCTCGGGCACGCACGCGGTCCGTCATCGCAAGGGGAACCTCGGGCGGGCGCTGTGTATTCATGAGATCACGCCGGCTCTGCCGCCTCGTACAACGTCTTCTCTCCGGTCCGGCCAACACCTCTCTCATCACACCCTTGCGGGACGGAGATCCCCGCTACGCGATCACAAAGCGGGGGCAGTGGCGACTCCGCGGGCAGCCTAGCACCTCCAACGGCCTGCGGACCACCGCGCGTGATGTGCGGGCTGCCGATGTCCACCCGCTGAACATCGGTCTACCGTATACGCCGCACGAACGATCGTCCTCAATTGGGCCGTCGTATCCCTACACTGCGTGAAGAGCTCGGACCGCCGGCGCACCTCGCTGCTCAGGCGAACCCCGGCGGGCGCTCGTGCTCGACGTTCAACTCACGTTCGAGCGCGAGCCCGACTCTGCCGAGTGTTCCCTCATTGAACAGCCGACCCACCAAGGTGACGCTCTGCGGAACGCGACGCGGCGGATTGAAGTGCGGCAGCGGGCGCTTCGGGTCCGGGGCCCAGTCGCTGCGCGCCTCTGTGATCTCGATGAAGCCGGCGCGCAGCGTCAGGGAGGGATAGCCGGTGAAATTGCCGATGGTGAGCATCTCATCGCGCAGCGACGGCACGATGAGCAGATCCACCGTGTCGAACAACTCCTGCATCTGCTGAGCGACCCGACGCCGGAAGCGATCGGCCTGCACGGCATCGACTGCCGAGAGGAAGCGCGCCTGACGGAAGGTGTTCGGCCAGGCGTCGGGCGTCTGCATGCGCAGCTGATCGACGCCCCCGCTGAGCGTGAGTTCCTCGAACGCGGCGGCCGCCTCAGCAAAGAGAATGGTATTGAGTGAATCGTAGGGCCAGTCGGGAAGCGCCACGGCCACCGGCTCAAGACCCAATGATCCGAGCGTCTGCCGTGCGTGCCGATCGACGGCCGTGCCCTCCTGCTCCCACCGGGGGAAGTACCCGACGCGCAAGCCCCTGACACTGGCGCGGGCATCGAAATCGAGCACGCTCGGCACGCTGAAGAGATCTCCGGGGTCCGCTCCGGAGATGGCCTGCAGCACGAGCAGCGTGTCCTCGACACTGCGCGCAATCGGTCCGAGCTTATCGAGCGACCAGCACAGGGTCATCGCACCGGTCCGCGCGACGCGCCCGAAGGTCGGTCGCAGACCACACACGCCGCACCGATCGCTCGGATCGACGATGCTGCCCTCGGTCTCGCTGCCGATGGCAAAGCCGACCAGGCCGGCGGCACTCGCGGCGGCAGGTCCGGCACTCGAGCCGCCGGAACCCTCCTGCAGGAGCCAGGGATTTTTGGTCTGACCGCCGAACCAGACATCGTTCAGCGCGAGCGCGCCCATGCTCAGTTTCGCGATCAAGACGGCCCCCGAGGCGCGTAGCCGCTCGACGACCACTGCGTTCTTCGCCGGGACACGATCCCTGAACGGCTCAGCGCCGTACGTGGTGCGGATACCGGCCGTATCGAGCAGATCCTTCGCGCCCCAGGGGATGCCGTGCAGCGGCCCCCGGTACCGGCCTGCGGCGATTTCGCGATCCGCCCGGCGCGCTTGCGTCAGGGCCAGTTCGCGCGTCTCCGTGATGACGCATTTCAAGCGGGGGTCGAAGGTGTGCATGCGCTGCAGATACACCTCGGTCAGCCGCTCGGAGGTCAGGTGGCGTGCCTGGAT
>JAJZFQ010000109.1 GCA_021805275.1 Pseudomonadota bacterium | reverse complement strand
CCGACATCACCTGCGACTCCGACGGCAAGATCGACCACTTCGTCTCGCTGCGCGAGGTGAAGCACACGCTGGAACTGCACGAGCTGAAGCCGGCACAGAAATATTACCTCGCGGTCTTTCTGGTCGGTGCCTATCAGGAAACCCTCGGGGATCTGCACAACCTCTTCGGCGACACGCACGTCGTGCACGTGCGCCGGCACGACGAGGGCGGCTGGTGGATCGAGGAAGTGGTCAAGGGCGACACCGCCAACCGGGTGCTCGAGTACATGGAGTACGACGTGGCCGAGCTGGCCCCGGCGCTGATGCGCGACTGTGAACGCGCCATCCGCGCCGGCCGCATGAGCATCGCCGAGAGCCAGGTGCTCAAGCGCTTCTACCAAGCGGAGCTCGACGGTTACTCTTATCTCGAGACGACCGCCGGCTGACCGTTGCAACCCCACAACAGACGCCCCGGCGGCCCCGCCGGGGCGAGGTGACCGGTGTTTGCGTCCCGCAAACGCCGGGAGTAGCATCCGCACGTACCCAGTCCTCAGTGGATTGATCACGTTTGAGTGTCCGGCGCTTTCGATCCGCCCATCTGTGCGCATCGTTCGTACGTGAACCTGGTGCAGAGCGCCGCTTTTCAGGCGCGGCCGTGCCCGGCCCGACCGGGTCCGTCCACCCCCCAACCTTCCCGTTCGATTCTGCGAAACCCGTGGCCGGCGCGTGCGGCCCGCGGCTCGCGCTGCCAAGAGAGATCTCCGGATGACGACGATTTATGTAGGCAATCTGCCGTTCAACGCCACTGAGCAGGACGTGAAGACGCTCTTCGAACGTCACGGCAAGGTGGATTCCGTCAAGCTGATCAATGACCGGGAAACCGGCAAGCCGCGCGGCTTCGGCTTCGTGGAGATGACGCCGGGCGAGGCGCAGGGGGCAATCCAGGCGCTGAATGGCTTCCAGATGAGCGGCCGGGCGCTGCGGGTCAACGAGGCGCAGGAACGCGCGCCGCGGCCGCGCACCGGCGGCGGGCCGTTCCGCCGCTGATCGGCACACGGGTGGTCGTCCCGGCCCGCGGCGGGGGGCGACCCTCGATCCGGCCGGTGCGGCGGGCCGTTGCGCGATCCCAATGCACCCCCCGGGGCGGGGTGCCGCTGAGATTTTCATTCATGCAATGCCCGCCGGCCGGCCCACGGCCCCGCTGCAGATAAAGCGGGGTTTTTTTTGGCCGCGTACCCGTCCACAATGGCAGCCCTCATGCGAGCCTTACCCAAAGCCGCACCGGCCGCCGCGCTCGCCGCCCTGAGCCTGCTGTCGGGCTGCGCCACCACCAGTGGACGACATTCCACGGCGGCGGCGCTCGACGCCATTCTGGCCGGCCCGCGCCCCGCGGCGCAGCGCCGCTGGGACCGCGACCGCCATCCGGTGCAGACGCTGCTGTTCTTCGGGCTGCGACCCACGAGTCGCGTCCTGCAGGTCTGGCCGCGCGCCGACGGCTACTACACGCGCATCATCGCCCCGTTGGTACGCCGCCGCGGCCGCTTCGATGCCGCGCTGATCGATCCCGGCCAGAGCGCCTTTCTCGCCGCGCGCAATACCCGCTATCGCGAGCTGCTCGCATCCAACCCTCACTTGTACGACCGCGTCCGGGTCGTGACGTTCCCCGCCGGCGGCGGTGATGCCGTCCCCCCGGGCTCCGTCAATCTTGTGATCGCCTGCGGCGTGCTGCACCAATGGCTGGCGCGTGGGGAGGCCGGCGTTGCGCTGCACACGCTCTACCGTGCCCTGGCGCTCGGCGGAGTCCTCGGCGTCGTCGACAATCGTGCCGCTCCGGGCGCTCCGCGCGATCCGCACGCGCACACCGGTTACGTACGTCAGTCCGAGGCGATCAAGCTCATCGAGGCGAGCGGCTTTCGACTGGTGGCCGCCTCCGAGGTGAACGCCAATCCGCGCGACCACAAGGCCTATCCGGCGGGCGCCTGGACGCTGCCGCCGACCTACCGGTTGGGCAAGACCCACCGTGCCCGCTATGCGGCGATCGGGGAACCGGATCGCTTCACGCTGAAATTCGTCAAAGTCCCGCGGCGCTGAGCGCGCCGGGCTGCTACCACATCTGGCGCAGGCGGGCGCCCACATCGAGTGCCGGGCCGAATCCCGCCGTGGCACCCTGCGCCGCCCCCTCGATGAGCGCCGCAGGCGTGTCACTGTCGAGGTGCGCCAGCACCCCGGCGCTGAGAAAGCGACTGCGCCCGCCGTACACATGCGCATCGCCGTGGCGATGCTGGCCCGTCAGATAAAACTTCAGCGGCGCATACAGCAGCAGGTCGTTGCGGGCGCGGGTGAGCGCGACGTAGAAGAGCCGGCGCTCCTCCTCGAGTTGCTCGGTGCTCCCGGCCGCAAACTCCGAGGGGAAGCTACCGTCGACGACGTTGAGCAGGTAGACCGTGTCCCACTCCATGCCCTTGGCCGAATGCACGGTCGAGAGCACCAGGTAATCCTCATCGAGCGCCGGCGGGCCGGCGAGGTCCGAGGCCGCCGAAGGCGGATCGAGCGCGAGCTCACTGAGGAAGCGCTCGCGCGAGGGATACTGATCGGAGAGCACCTCGAGCTGCTCGAGATCCCCGCTGCGGGTATGGACCTGCTCGTAGATGCGCTCGAGGTGCGGCTGGTACCAGCGCCGCGCCCGCTGCACCTGGCCGCTCCACGGACAGCACGGATCGGCCAGTTCGCGCAGCAGCGCGAGCAACTCCGCCCAGTGCTCAGCGGCCGCCGGCGGTGGCGCGAAGGTCGTGAGCGCCCCGAGAGCGCCCCCGGCGCGCTCCAGATGCTCGAGCACGCGCCGGGCGTTCACCGGGCCCATCCCCGGAAGCAGTTGCACCGTGCGAAACGCGGCGAGCGCGTTGCGCGGGTTATCGGCCCAGCGCAGCACGCCGAGCAGATCTTTCACGTGACCGGCTTCGAGAAAACGCAGCCCGCCGTACTTCACGAACGGAATGCCGCGCCGGCCGAGTTCGATCTCGAGCACGTCACTGTGGCTGGAGGTGCGAAACAGGACGCCCTGATGCTTCAGCGGCACGTTCGCCTCGCGCCGGCGCAGCACCTCGGTGCAGACACATTCGGCCTGCTGGCGCTGATCGAGCACGGTGCACAGGCGGGGCCGCACGCCCCCGGTGCGCACCGCGCGCAGATCCTTGCGGAACTGCCGGGACGCCTCGGCCATGACGGCGTTGGACAGATCCAGGATCGGCTGCGTGGAGCGATAGTTCTGCTCCAGAGTGATCACGGCCGCCGGCGGGGTGAAGCGCTGCGGAAACGCCAGGATATTCTCCACCGAGGCGGCGCGAAAGGAGTAGATCGCCTGCGCGTCATCGCCGACCACCGCCAGTCCCGCTCCCTCGGGCTTCAGTGCCTGGAGGATCTCGGCCTGCAGTGTGTTGGTGTCCTGGTACTCATCGACGAGCACGTGCTCGAACTGGCCGCCGATCTGGCCGGCCAGGCGCGCCTCGCTCATCATGACGTGCCAGTAGAGCAGCAGATCGTCGTAGTCGAGCAGATGCTCGCGCTGCTTGCGCTCGACGTAGGCGCGAAACAGCCCGGTGAGCTCCGCCTCCCAGTGCGCGCACCAGGGGAACTGCTCCTCGAGCGTCACGCGCAGTGGCCGCTGAGTGTTGACCCGGTGCGAGTAGATCTGCAGACAGGTCTGCTTGCGCGGGAAACGCTGCTCCTTCTGCGCCAGCCCGAGTTCCTGGCGCAGCACATCGAGCAGATCGGCCGCATCGGCACGATCGAGCACGGTGAACTGCGGATCCAGGCCGAGCGCCGCGGCGTAGTGACGCAGCAGCCGGTTGCCGATCGCATGGAAGGTACCGCTCCAGGTGAGCCGCTCGTGCACCGCCCCACCGGAGGCGCCGCGCACGATGTCGGCGGCGCGCAGGCGCATCTGCGCCGCGGCACGCCGTGTGAAGGTGAGCATCAGGATGCGCTCCGGCGCGACGCCGTGCAGCACCAGGTGCGCCACCCGGTGCGCCAGAGTGTTGGTTTTACCGGTGCCCGCGCCGGCCACGATGAGCAGCGGTCCACAGCGAACGCCGCGACCCGGTTCTGGCTCCCCGAAGGTGGCCGCGCGCCGCTGCGGCTCGTTGAGCCGGGAAAGATGAGACTCGCTCGACATGACTGGCCGGAACTATACGGAATCGGACCCGGCGCCGCCATGAAGCACCGGCGCGCGAAACATACAGCTCGCGCCGCCCAACTGGACTGGATAGGCCCTTACGGCCCCGGGGCCTCGAGCGGCGCGAAGGGTTCAAGCGCCGCACCGAAGGCGACGAGCCGGGCGCGAATGTCGGCCTGCACCGCCGTGAAATCCACACTCACCACGGCCGCCTCCGACCGGGGCGTGAGTGCGTCGCTGAAGTCCACCGGCAGGCCGGTCTCCGCGCCGATCCTCTCGCTCACCGCCGAGCGATACACCTCGGAGGACCCTAAGCGCTCGACGTCGATCATCACGTCGGCGGCCGGCGTTGCCGCGCTCTGCCCGAGCAGGTACACCCCGATGAAGGCCTGGTAGGACTGCTCGTCGCTCCAGGACGAGAGCGCCCGGTGCAGCGCCTGCAACCGTCCGCGCACGTCCCGCGGCCAGCGCGGCATGCGCGGCAAGCCGAGACTCGCGGCGAGACGCCCGGCCGGCGAGTGTACCGGGGCCTGCGCCAGGAGGGCTGCGTGGCACACCTCGAAGTACGGCACGGCAGCCGCACCGCGGTAGCTGCGGCAGGAGAGCCACTGCTGCGGCGCGCTGCGCCGCAGCACGATGTGGTACCCGCCGAGCCCGGCCCGCAGAGCCGCAGCCCGCTGCAGCGAGCGGGAGAACCCGAACACCGCCACCGAGCCGCGCACCGTCGCATGCTCGACTAAGCGGGCGAGATAGGCGATCTCATGACGTGCCCCGTCCGTCGGGAAGTAGCGCTCGAGCGCGAAGGACTCACGGTAGCCTCTCACCCCGCGCAGCAGAGGTCTCAACAGCGGGCGATATTCGTCCCGGTACGGCCGTTCGAGCGGTGGATGCCGCGACGGCCAACCCTGCGCGGTGTCACGCGCCACGCGCTTGGGCGAGAGGTGCGCCAGCCGCTCGGCGAACGGCTCGTAGAAACACGTGGTGCCCGGTAGCACCCGGAATCGGCTCCAGACATAGGTGCTCGCGCAACGCCAGCCGGCGTGGATATAGACGGCGGAGATGTCAGCGCGGGATCGGGACACGCGGCGAGCCTGGTCGGTCGTGGACGGCGCAGTTTAAAGGCGTGCTTCCCCCACCCTCAAGGGCCCTGCGGGGCGCGGATCGCACCGGGACACCCGGGGATGCTAGGCTCGAGCCATGGACCCTGCCCACAAGACCCTGCACTACCGCGGCCGCGTCATCTCGGTGACCACCGATGAGGTACGCCTGCCAAACGGCCACCAGGCGACCCTCGAGGTGGTGCATCACCCGGGAGGCGCCGTGGCCGTGGCCATCGACGCCGAGCAGCGCGTCTGCCTGCTGCGCCAGTACCGCTACGTCGCCGGCGGTTGGCTATGGGAACTGCCGGCCGGCAAGCTCGAGCCGGGCGAGCCCCCGCTCGAGACGGCACGCCGTGAGCTGACCGAGGAGGCCGGCGTACGCGCCCGCGACTGGCGCAGTCTCGGCGCGTATTTCAGCTCCCCGGGCGTGTTCAGCGAAGTGCTGCACCTGTACCTGGCCACCGGCATCGAACCGGCGGTCGCGGCCCACGAGCAGGCCGAGGTGATCGAGGTGCACTGGGTACCCTTCGCCGAGGCCTGCCAGTGGGCCGAGGGCGGGGAGATCCGCGACGGCAAGACCGCCCTCGGGCTGCTGCGCGCCCGCTACGTGATGTCCTCGG
>JAJZFQ010000217.1 GCA_021805275.1 Pseudomonadota bacterium | reverse complement strand
CCCGCAGCTATCCGGCCGCCCACACCGGCGCGCCGATGTTCTCCGTACAGATGATCGTCAACGTACCGAGCCGCATCCACATGGCGCACCTGCGTGAGGAATTCATGGACTACTGCGACTCGCTCAATCTGGATGCCATTCTCGAACCGGTGAAATCCTGACCGATGGCCAACATTGAAGTCGGAACCAAGGTTCCTGATTTTTCCCTACCCGCCACGGACGGCGAGACGTTCACGCTCAAGGGTGCAGCCGGCACAGCGCTCGTAATCTACTTCTACCCCAAGGACATGACCTCGGGGTGCACTCGAGAATCCCAGGACTTCCGTGATCTGCATGGCGCCTTCATCAAGGCCGGCGTGCGGATCGTCGGCATCTCGCGCGACAGCCTCGCCTCGCACGAGAAGTTCAAGAACAAGGAGCAGCTGCCCTTTGCGCTGCTGTCCGATGCGCACGAGCAGGCGTGCAAGCTCTTCGACGTGATCCGCGAGAAGAGCCTCTACGGGCGCAAATACCTTGGTATCGACCGCAGCACCTTCCTGATCGACAAGCGCGGCGTGCTGCGCCGGGAATGGCGCAAGGTGAAGGTGCCCGGGCATGCAGAAGAAGTCCTCGAAGCGGCACGTGCGCTCTGAGTCGCAGGGCGCCACGGGCCGCAGCGCCGCCACGATGACTGCGCACGCAGACGGCAAATCGCGACAGCACCGAGCACGGCGCGTGTTCGTGCTCGACACGAACGTGCTGATGCACGACCCGACCTGCATCTTCCGCTTCGAAGAGCACGACGTGTATCTGCCCATGGTCGTGCTCGAGGAGCTCGACGCACACAAGAAGGGCATGTCAGAGGCCTCGCGCAACGTGCGCCAGGCGAGCCGCTTCCTCGATGACATCATCCGCGGCGCCACCCAGGAGCAGATCGAGCACGGCCTGGCGCTGCCGAGCAGCTACAGCGGCAACCACGGCACGCATCCCAGTTCCGGGCGACTGTACTTCCAGACACGCCCGACGGCGAGCGTCGCGCCGGCGCTGCAGGTCGCGGGCAACGACAGCGCGATCCTCGCCCAGACGCTCAGCCTGCAGCGTGACCTGCCCGATGCGACCGTGATCCTCGTCTCCAAGGACATCAACCTGCGCATCAAGGCGGCGGTGCTCGGGGTGAACGTCGAGGATTACTACAGCGACAAGACCCTTGATGATGCCGACGTGCTGTTTGGCGGCATGAGCGCGCTGCCGGCGGATTTCTGGGAACGCCACGGCCAGGACATGCGCTCGTGGAAAGAAGGGGAGCGCACCTTCTACGAGATCAAGGGCCCTGCGGTCGGCGAGTGGCAGCTCAATCAGGGTCTCTACGAGGCCGCCGATCAGGGGATCGAGGGGATCGTGCGGCACATCGAGGGCGAGCGGGCGGTCATCGAGCTGCTGCGCGATCACCGCAGCGAGCGGCATGCGCTCTGGGGCATCAGCGCGCGCAATCGCGAGCAGAACTTCGCGCTCAATCTGCTGATGGACCCGGAAATCGATTTCGTGAGCATGCTCGGGCCGGCCGGCACGGGCAAGACGCTGCTGACGCTCGCCGCCGGACTGATGCAGACGCTCGAGAGCAACCGCTTCGCCGAAATCATCATGACGCGCGTGACGATCCCGCTCGGTGAGGACATCGGATTCCTGCCCGGGACCGAGGAGGAGAAGATGGAGCCTTGGATGGGCGCGCTGATGGACAACCTCGAGGTGCTCACCGGCAGCCAGGAAGGCGGCAATTGGGGCCGGGCCGCGACCCAGGACCTGCTGCGCAACCGCATCAAGATCCGCTCCCTGAATTTCATGCGAGGCCGCACCTTCCTGAATCGCTTCGTGATTCTCGATGAGGCGCAGAACCTGACCCCGAAGCAGATGAAGGCGCTGATCACCCGGGCCGGACCCGGCACGAAGCTCGCCTGTCTCGGCAACGTCGCGCAGATCGACACGCCCTACCTGACCGAGACGACCTCTGGCCTCACCTATGCCGTGAGCCGCTTCCGGGGGTGGGCCCACTCCGGGCACGTCACGCTGGTGCGGGGCGAGCGCTCGCGCCTGGCGGATTTTGCCTCGGACATCCTGTAAGCTGCCGCCCCCTGCCGGCACGCGGTTCCGCGGCTGAAGAAATGCACGTTTCTGTTCGTAAAGGGAAACCCATGGGCGCCGTCCGAGGTCCAAGCTGTATGCGCTTGCTCGTATGGATTGTGCTGGCTGCCTTCGTCAATGCGGCGGTGGCGGCCCCCGCCGATGTCCCGCCCCCGCTGCCGCCGATTCCCCTCACCACCGACCTGCCCTCGGCGATCGACTCGCAGCTGCCGGCGCTCGGCAGCGAGGCGACTGTCGCGCTGACGCCGCGCGAGCAGTACCAGATCGGCTACTCGATGACGCTGCAGATGCGCGCGCAGCATCAGCTGCTCGAGGACCCCGAGGTCGAGGAGTACCTCAACGCGATCGGCAAGCGCCTGGCGGCCCAGAGCGACAAGGGCGCCAAGCAGTTCCACTATTTCTGCGTGAACACCCCGGTGGTGAACTCCTTCGCCGCGCCGGGGGACTTCGTCTTCATCAATTCCGGCCTGATCGTCTTCACCCAGACCGAGTCGGAGCTGGCGGCCGTCATGGCGCACGAAACGGCGCATGAGACCCAGAACCACATCGCCCGCAAACTGCTGAACGCCCACAAGGCCAGCATCGAGTCGCTCGCGGCCATGCTCGGCACCATCCTGCTCGGGGCGGCCAGCGGCAGCGGCCAGGCCATCGAGGGCGGCATCGTCGCCTCGCAGGGACTCGCCGCCCAGGAGCAGATCGACTACAGCCGCAGCGTGGAAGAGGAAGCCGACCGCGTCGGCATCGAATACCTGGCGGCGGCGGGCTTCGATCCCGAGGCGATGGCCGACATCTTCCAGAAGATGATGCGCTTAGAGGGCATCCAGGACAGCTGGGTGCCGGCGGTGCTGATCGGTCACCCGATCACCGTCGATCGCATTGCCCAGGCCCGTGCGCGCGCCGCGCAGTTTCCGCCCACACCGAACACCAGCTCGCCGGATTACTACATCATCAAAGAGCGCGTGCGCGTGCTCACCGCACCCTCCTCGGACAACCTGGTGCGGTATTATTCCGGGCGCATGGCGCGCGGCCACGCCGGCATCGGCATGCAGTACGGCTACGGCCTGGCGCTCATGCGCGCCAACCACGCGCACCGCGCGGTGCGCATGTTCGCGAAGCTGCTCGCCGCGCATCCCGATCTGCACCTGCTCTACACCGCGCTCGGCCAGGCTCAGGCGCAGGCCGGTGAGATGCACCAGGCACTCGCCACCTTCGCCATCGCCAAGCGGCTCTTCCCGCTCAACGTGCCGGTCACCGTGCGCTATGCGCAGACTCTGATGCTCGACCACAAGGACGCTCAGGCGCACCGGATGCTGCTGAATCTGTTCAACCTAGTCGACCCGACACCGCGCGAGATTGCCCTCACGGCACGCGCGGCGAGCGCTGCCGGGGATCTCGGCGATGCCTACTACTACATGGGCGAATACCAGCTGCGCCAGGGCAATCTGCCGCTTGCGATCAAGCAGTACCAGATCGCCCTCGGCATGCCGAATCTGAATTACGTGCAGCGCCAGCGCATCAGCGCGCGCATGGAAGAAGTGAAGGATTACCTGGAGCGTGCCGAGGCGCGCCACCGAAGTTAAGCGGCCGGCAGGCCGCCCGCGGGGCGGCGTCGGGACCGGATCATTGGGCTGCTACAATGCGTGTTTGCATCGCGCACGGATACGTCATGGAAAAAAACGGCAAGAAACTCGCGCTTCTGTCCCTCGCTGTCGTCTCGCTCACGCTGTTCGGCTGTGCCGCCGTGCCGCGCGCCGAGCGCGACCCGCGCGATCCTTGGCAGCGGATGAACCGCGCGACCTTCCACTTCGACATGCAGTTCTACCAGCACGTTGCCACCCCGGTGGCCCGCACCTACGTGCGCGTCGTACCGCATCCGCTGCGCACCGGCATCAGCAACTTCTTCGCCAACCTGACCTATCCGACGGTCATCGTGAACGCCCTGCTGCAGGGAAAGCTGAGGAATTTCGTGGTCGACTCCGGGCGCTTCATCGTCAATTCGACCGTCGGCATCGGTGGACTGCTCGATCCGGCCTCGCACCTGGACATGCCGCCGGAGGATCGCGACTTCGGGCAGACGTTCGGCAAGTGGGGCGTCGGCACCGGACCGTATCTGGTCCTGCCGTTCCTCGGTCCCTCGGACCTGCGCGATACGTTCGGCATGGTCCCAGCCGAATACACCGATCCGCTGCACTACGTGCAGAACACCTGGGCCGACTGGGGCACCCGCGGCGCCGGATTGCTCAATACCGATGCGCAGATGCAGCCGACCATCCATCTGATGTTCCAGTCGCTCGACCCGTACACGTTCACCCGCCACGCCTACCTTTCGCAGCGGCAGTTCATGGTCAAGGGTGAAGCCGGCCAGAGCGCCGCTGAGGATGAGTTGAAGGCGCTACAGAGCGGCAACAACTGACCGCGCCCATGGGGGCGGTCTGGGGCTGCGTGCAAGCGCGGCCTCAGACGCCCTGCTGCAGCATCCCGTCGACCGAGCTGATGCGCGCCAGGCGCAAAAGATCGTCGGGCAGCCGCTCGAAATGCAGCGCCTTGCCGGCGCGACGGGCCTCGGCCAGCCAGTCAAGCAGCACCGCCAGACCCGCGCTGTCGGCCTGACGGATCTCCCCGCAATCGATGACGAATGACTTCGCCGCCGCACGCTGAGCATTGAGCCCGAGCGTGCGGGCGCGCCTGGCGGTGGCGAACGTCAGGGCCCCGCGCACCGCGCAGCGCTCCGGGGAGCTGACGGTGAACTCGAACGCCCCACCCTTCGCATTGCTCGTGCCGCCGGCCATGGGTGCGCTCAGCGCTGCTTCTTCAGTGCCGCCGGCTTCTCGCCGGCCGCCAGCCGCTGGATCACCGCGTCGAGTCCATGCTGCTGGATCTGCGGACCGAGCTCGGCGCGGTAGCTCGTGACGTAGCTGATGCCCTCGACGTTCAGATCAAACGCCTGCCACCCCGACGGGGTCATGTACACGTAGAACAGCACCGGAATCGTTGCGCCGTTCGAGCGCTTGAACACCGTGCGCACCGTGGCGACCTTGGTGCCGGGCTTCACGTGCGTCGGGTAGACCGTGAGCATGTTCGAGTGAAATTCGAGCAACGCCGCCCCGTAATTCTTCACCATCGAGTCTTTGAACGCCTGGATGAAGCGTTGCTTCTGCTCGGGGCTTGCCTGGCGCCCGAACCGCCCGAGCACCAGATCGGCCGCGAGCGGCGCATCGAAATGCGGCAGCAGGTACTTATTGACGATGGCCGCGATCTTCTCAGGATGGTCGCGCAGTTCGGCGCGATGGCCATTCAACGCCGCGAGCATCTCGTTGGCCACCGATTGGACCATCACGGAGGGCTGCTCGAACGCCGCCGTCTCCGACGGTGCGGCGGCATACGCCACCGGCTGCAGCATCAATGGGCCGGCCAGGGCCGCCACGGCAATCAGGGTCACGGCTTTCATCACTTCTGCTCCTTTGCCCCGCCGCCCGAACTCTTCGAGCCGTTCTTGCTGGCGAAGTTGGCAAAAAACTTGTTGATCAGGTTCTCAAGCACGAGCGCCGACTGCGTCTGAATGATCTCGCTGCCCGCCTTCAGATAGGTCGGCATGCCGCCCGGGCTGATGCTGATGTACTGCCCGCCGAGGAGCCCCTCGGTGTCGATGCTCGCGGCACTGTCCATCGGGATCTGGTTGAAATGCGGGTTGATGAGCAGCCACACCTTGGCCCGCTCGGTATTGGTGTCGAAGTCGATCCGGGTCACCTGCCCGATGCGCACGCCCGCCATGCGCACCGGCGC
>JAJZFQ010000279.1 GCA_021805275.1 Pseudomonadota bacterium | reverse complement strand
ATCTGGTGCCGCCACAGGGCATCCGGCTGACGCCGCGCCACTACGCGTATCTGAAGATCTCCGAGGGCTGCAACAATTCCTGCAGCTTCTGCATCATCCCGGCGCTGCGCGGCCGGCTCGCGAGCCGCCGCATCGACGAGGTGCTCGCAGAAGCGCAGCGGCTGGTCGACGCCGGGGTGAAGGAGCTGCTCGTCATCTCGCAGGACACGAGCGCGTACGGTGCGGATATCCGCTACCGCGGCGCCACCTGGCGCGGGCGCGAGTACGAATCGCGCTTCATGGATCTGGCGCGCGCCCTGGGCACGCTCGGCAGCTGGGTACGGCTGCACTACGTCTATCCGTATCCCCACGTCGACGAAGTCATCGGATTGATGGCCGACGGACAGGTGCTGCCGTATCTGGACATTCCGTTCCAGCACGGCAGCCCGACCGTGCTGAAGCGGATGCGGCGGCCGGCGCATGCCGAAAACGTGCTTGAGCGCATCACGCAATGGCGGCGCGGGTGCCCGGAGTTGACGCTGCGCAGCACGTTCATCGTCGGATTCCCGGGCGAGACCGACGCGGAGTTCGAGGAACTGCTGCAGTGGCTCAAGGCCGCTCAGCTCGATCGCGTGGGCTGCTTCAAGTACTCGCCCGTGGAAGGCGCGAGCGCCAATGCGATCGAGGGACACGTGCCGCCGCAGGTCCAGCAGGAGCGCTACGAGCGTTTCATGGAGTGCGCCGCGGCGATCAGTACCGAGCGACTGCAGCGGCGCGTGGGCCAGCGGGTGCGGGTCCTGGTGGATGCCGTGGACGAACACGGTGCCCTCGCGCGCAGCGCCGCGGAGGCCCCGGAAATCGATGGAATCGTGCGCATCGAGGATGGCGCACAGCTCACGCCCGGCGAGTGGGCCGAGGTCGACATCTGCGCGGCGGACACTTACGACCTGCAGGCGCGCATCGCCGCGCCGTAGCCGCCTGACGGGCGCGACGCCGCGCTGTGCAAGCGTCGCGAACCCTGCCGACTTGCTACGATAGATGGCACGAGGGGGCGCACGGCCGGCCGTACTGGACGGGCGCCTCGCCCCCGCCATCAACCCACGACGAGGGCATTCATGTCCCGCTATCGCGCACTGCTCCTGACCGCTGCGCTGCTCGGCGCCGCTCCCGCGGCGCTCGCGCACGGCAAGCCGACTCCGGTCACCCCGGCCGCCAGCCCGAACCCCGAGACGTATTGGACGACGCCGCACACGGTGAGCACGTCTGGCCGCGTGAAGATCGGCGGCCACCTCATTCGCTACACCGCCAAGGCCGGAACGCTGATCCTGCGCGACAAGGCCGGCAAGCCGACCGGCGAGATGTTCTACGTCGCGTACTTCAAGGACGGCGCCCACCCGGACCGGCGGCCGATCGCCTTCCTCTACAACGGCGGTCCCGGCGGCAGCTCCGCGCCGCTGCACATCGGCGCCTTCGGGCCGGTGCGCGTGGTCACCCGCAGCCATGCGCATACCCCGCCGGCACCGTACCGGCTGGTCAGCAACCAGTACAGCCTGCTCGACGTCAGCGATCTGGTGTTCGTCGATGCCATGGGGACCGGCTTCAGCCGCATCATCGACAAAGCCGACGGTGGCGTCGGGACGCCGAAGATGTTCTACGGAGTCGATGCCGACGGACAGGCCTTCACGCAGTTCATCACCCGCTTCCTGTCGCAGTATGACCGCTGGAACTCGCCGAAATACCTGATTGGCGAGAGCTACGGCACCACCCGCTCGGCGGTGGTCGCGGGCATGCTGGAAAACAACGACAACATCGACCTCAATGGTGTCGTGTTGTTGTCGACGATTCTGAACTTCGACACCAGCATCGATCAGGCCAATCTGAATCCGGGCGTGAATCTGCCCTATGCGCTCGCCCTGCCGACCTACGCGGCAGTCGCCTGGTACCACAAACGCCTGGTGAATCCGCCCGCACGGTTGCACCCCTGGCTCGATCAGGTACAGCACTGGGCGATGGGACCGTACCTGGCGGCGCTGAACCGCGGCTCGGCGCTACCGGCGGCCGAGGAGCACGCGATCGCGGCGCAGATGGCCGAATACACCGGGCTCGGGCAGGATTACCTGCTCAAGGCGAACCTGCGGGTCACGGGCCCGGAATTCGAGCAGGAACTGCTCAGCGCCGAAGGCAAGACCACCGGCCGCCTCGATGCACGCTTCTCCGGCCCGACGCTCGATCCGCTCGCCGAGTACGCCGAGTACGATCCGCTGATCTCCGGCATCGGCTCGGCCTACGTGTCGGCGGCGAACGCCTACCTGCGCGACACGCTGCATTTCGGTGCCGGACACCGCTACGTGTTTCTCTCCGCGAGCGTGGGCAACGACTGGAAGTGGTTGCACACGCCCCCGGGGGCGGGCTCGCCGGCACCGATCGCGCCGAATGTGTTGCCCGATCTGGCCACGACCATGACACTCGATCCGCGGCTGAAGGTACTGGTCAATGCGGGGTACTTCGACCTGGCGACGCCGTACTACGCCGCCATGTACCAGATGCGCCAGCTGCCGATGCAGCCTGATCTTCAGAAGAATGTCGAATTCCGGTTCTACCACACCGGCCACATGATCTATGTTCGCCCGCAGGGCCTGGCGCACCTGCACGCGAACATCGCTCAGTTCATCCGTCAGACCGAGTGATGCGAAGCGGCGGGGGCGGCTTTCCGTCCCCGCCCTTTTTTCGTGAGGAGGCCGGTGATCACGGGTGATTGCGCCATGGCCCAAGGGTGGCATGGCACCATGACATGGCGAGGATCTCGAGTTCAGAGGCGGGAAGTGGGCATTCTTTGCGCTACGGTGCAAGCGTACACGGGCGTTGATGGCAGCCTGCCCGAGTTCGCGGCGCGGTAATTCGATGGCGAGAGCGTCTCGCGGCGGTGCGCGGTGATGTCGATCCGGCACATGGCCGATTACTCGGGCCGAACCGCAAGACGGTCAAGAACATCGACAAACGCCCGCTCGAGCGGCGATGCCGCCCAGTCGAAGCTCTTCCAGACCCGGTACCCCTCGTGCCGGCCGAGGGACAGCAGCGCGAGCACGGCCTGATCGATCTTGTCGGTGTCGAGTTCCATGACGGACCTCACGAGCGATGCTCGGGGATGTCTCCATTGTCCCAGAACGTGCCTTCCCACCCGGCGATGCGTCCCTCGTCATGGCAGCGAGGACAGAACCAGAGCACATCGTTGTTGTCGATGTCGAAGAAGAGGGTGAGCAGGGTGCCGCAAGGCTTTCGGCCCGGCCGGCGCCGGCAGTGCAACGTCGTCGGGTCGTCGTACTGGGTGGCCTGGGAGACGATCTCCGTCCAGAAGGCGAAGAGGCGCTGGGCGCGCGGCGGCAAGGACGCCACCGTGCCGTTCGGCAGCAGGAAGTGCTGCAGATTGACCACCCAGGACTTGATCACGCGCGTGTCAGCCCTTGGCCCCCAGGCACAGGCCGATGCGGTGACCCTGAGCCGAGATATGCACCGTTGCGGCAGGAATGGACACCGGTGCGCCCGTGATCCGCTGGTGCACGGTACCGGCAAAGCTGATCTGGCTGCCATCGTTGCCCGGCGTAATCACGAAATCCTCAGCCAAATGCGTCACCATGCCATTGGGCTCACTCGCCGTGCACGCCATCGTCACGTGATATCCCTGGGCGATGACCTGCAGCGCCGGCGCCGTGCAGTGGATATTGGGCGGCAGCTTCGCCATCAACGGCACCTTGGCCGGATTGGTATCTTTGATGCATTCCCGGGCAGTCTGGTGGATGGTCCGGGCCGCCCCGGCGAACATCTGCACGGTGGACGTGTAGTGAAACATCCACAGGCCAGGCTGCAGCTGGGTCGACGGTGGAGTTGCTCTGGCGATCGCCGGCAGCAGAGCCAACGCGAGCGCTGCGGAGGCGAGGTTCCGGTACTGGGATTTCATGTGGAGACCCTTCTGATCATCAGTAATGGACGGACTGAGCGGTATTTTTCGTTCTGCGCTGAGCACGCGACATTGCGATGCGGCTCAGTGAACCGTTTCGCCGCGGCTGTCCGAGCTTCCACAGCAGCGCTTGTACTTCTTGCCGCTGCCGCAGGGACACGGATCGTTGCGCCCGACCTTGGGATCGGCACGCTCGTAGGGCGCGCGCTGTGAGCGGCGCGCGGCCGCCTGCTGCGCGTACGTCGCCCGATCCTCCGTGAAATACCGGTACGCACGCGCCGCGCCGGCGAGCATGTCCGTCCACATGGCACGCGACTGTTCGTCCGTCAGCGGCTCCTTCGGCGCGGCGGGATCGACCTCCCCGGCCACGATCGGAATGCGGCGCACCAGCTCCTCACGTTCATCCTGGAGGATGCGGCTCCACCCCTGCGGGGCGAGACGGATGCCGTGCAGGTAGCCGCGCGCCCAAGCCCGGCCTGGAACACCGTCCTCGCCGGGTTCGCCCCGGTAGCCGATGTGGTACGTCTCGTGTTCGAAGTCCTGCGCGATGGCATTCCAGTAGCGCATCAAGAGCGCCATCATCTCCTGCACCGCCGCGAGATCACCGAGCAGCCTGCCGCCCTCGAGCGTCCCGCCCAGGATCACCGGCAGGTACTCGTGCGGCATGACGAGGGCGGGGCTCGCGATGAGCGCGCAGAAGAGGCCATCGACCGCCTCGAGCGAGAAGGCATCTGGATTGCGGTTCGCGGCGAGAAGCGCCGTCAGGCGCTCGATCTCGGCCTCGGAAAGCGATGGAGATACGGCGCCGCTCACTCGCCTTCCTCGCGCGCCAGAGCATCCATCTGCGGCCGCTCGCCGGCGACGAGCGCCGTGATGGCGCGGTCGAATTCATCGGGCTGGCTGGCCGGGATATCCGCCTCGACAGGGACCTTCTTCCCGGAAGGGGGCAGGCGGGTCACGTTGCGCATGGAGTGCCGTCGTCCGAGGGAGAAAGCCGAAGCCAATTGTGAAACCGACTTATGAAACCTGCAAGCCTTTGATTCGAGCGGGACAGAACGGTGTTTCAGAACTTACCCATGACCAGCGGTTTGTAACCCAACCACGCTTTGGATATTATACTCCATGCCTGCGGTTCTGCGCTTCGGTCGTGTGCGGGTCATGATCAACACGAACGATCATCGACCGGCTCACGTGCATGCGTGGGAAGGACGAAAGACGAAAGCAGGCCGTGTTCAATCTGAACTGTCCGTGAGGGCCGGTCGCCTTGCGTGAGAACTACGGCGTCTCCCTGCGGCAGGTCAATCGCCTGGCTCAATCGCTCGAGCCGCACATCGCGACCCTGTGTGCGGCGTGGAGGGCAATCCATGGTCATCACTAAAGAGCAATTCAAAGCGGCCAACGTGCAGGCTGCGGCGACCCTCGCGCGCGGACCCGTTGCACGGGCGGCGCGCTTCGACGCCCGTCGGGGACTTATCGTGGTCGAGCTCGAGGGCGGCTGTGAATTCGCTTTCCCCGTGGCTCTCGCCGAAGGGCTGGCTGGCGCGCCTCGTTCGAAGGTGTCGAAAATCACGCTGAGCCCAAACGGGCTCGCACTGCATTGGCCGCTGCTCGATGCCGATCTCTATGTCCCCGGGCTCATCGAAGGTGCCTTCGGTTCACGGCGCTGGATGCAGCAGATCGGCAAGCTCGGGGGACAGCGGCGCAGTGCCGCCAAAGCGAAGGCCTCGCGCGAGAATGGCAAGCGGGGCGGTCGGCCGAGGGACCAGGCGGCAGCCTGAGAATGACCGCGGCCGCGTGACTCATCGGGCACTACGGGCGAGCGTGCGGTAGACGGTCGGTCGCGAGACGGAGAAGAGCTCCGCCAAGTCGCTGATCGAGTACTTCCCCGTCCCGTGCATCTTCTTGAGCTCCTGCTGCTGCTTCACCGAGAGCTTCGGCTGCTTGCCACGCAGCTTCCCCTTGGCCCGGGCGATCGCCATCCCTTCGCGCGTGCGCAGCCGGAT
>JAJZFQ010000004.1 GCA_021805275.1 Pseudomonadota bacterium | reverse complement strand
TGCGGAACCTCGTGCCGCGGGATCTGCTCGCGCCCCCCGTCCGTGACGTCTAGTGGTCGCCTGCGCGGACACCAGACACCCGCGGCACTCGTCACTTGGCCCGGGACGCGCTGGCTTTGCCATTGGCTTGAACGCCGTCGCTCGACATGTCGAGCTCCCTGGCGACCCGGGGATCGTCGCGCGCGCCGCTCCGCAGCGCGCTTCTGGGCTCTTCGGACGTGCGGCACTCGAAGTGGGTGCCCTTCGGCGCGTTCACCGAATCCACCGACGGTCGGGAAGGGCGCTCAAGTGACTTCGTAGTTGGTGCCCGTTTAGGGGCACGTCACTCTTTAACGCACAGGGATTTGGGTCCTGTGCGTCGTCACACCCGCCCGAAACGAAAAAGCCCCGCACGGGGCGGGGCTCTTCGGGCATCAGCCGTGACCTTTAGGCCTTCTTCTTGGCCATCGGGGGGTGCTTCACGACCTTCTTGTGCCACTTCTTGTGCACAGCCTTCTTGTGCCACTTCTTGTGCATGGCCTTCTTGTGCCACGCCTTGTGCATCATCTTCTTGCGCATCATCTTTTTGTGCATCATTTTCTTGTGCACGACGTGATGCGCAGTGGTGGGTGCCTGGGCGGCAACGGCGGCGACGGGGGTGGCAGCCAGCGAACCGGCCAGCAGCAGCGCTCCGAGGACAGGGACGAGCTTCTTGAACATCGACTTCTCCAAAAGAGAGTTTGAGCGGTTTGAGAATTGCCCCGAGCGCTCGGCGCCGGAACGGAGCGGATTATTGCAGGAACATCCGCACCGCAACCGTGCATGACCGGAACGTAATGTTGGGCTCGGCTCAGTGTCCCTGAAAAGCGACAAGACTGCGGACCGGCACTCCGAGCGCTTCCAGGCGCCGGGCGCCGCCCAGCTCTGGCAGGTCGATGACGAAGCATGCCGCGACGATCTCCGCTCCCAGGGTGCGCAGCAGCTTCACGGCCGCCTCCGCCGTGCCCCCGGTGGCGATCAAATCATCGATCAGCAGCACCCGCTCGCCCGGCTGCAGCGCATCGCGGTGCATCTCCATCTCGTCGATGCCGTACTCCAGGGAGTACGCCACCCGCACCGTCTCATGCGGCAGCTTGCCCTTCTTGCGGATCGGGACGAAGCCAGCCCCGACGCGCTGGGCGACCGCACCGCCGAGAATGAACCCGCGCGCCTCGATGCCCGCAACGTGTGTCAGGTGTGAGTCCGACCAGGGGTGCGCCAGAGCGTCGATGGCCAGACGGAACATCGGCGCGTTGCCGAGCAGGGTCGTAATGTCGCGGAACTGAATGCCCGGCTTGGGGTAATCGGGAATGCACCGAATGGCGCCTCTGAGCGCCTCGAGGTCACGCGCGTCCATGGGCGCGGACTGTACACGGTTTGCTGCGCACTTGTGTCAATATTGCCCCATGCAAGCGATCGATCTTTTGCTCCAACGCCGATCGGCGAACACCCTCACCGATCCGGCCCCCGATGAGGGCGCGCTCGAGCTGCTGTTGGCCAGCGCCGCACGCGCACCGGATCACGGGCGGCTGCGTCCGTGGCGGTTCGTCGTCATCCGCGGCGCGGCGCGTGCGCGCTTCGGTGCGATGCTCGCGGCCCAACTGCAGCGTGTGCGCCCGCTGTCGACTCCCGAGACGCTCGAGCGCGAACGGCACAAGGCATTTCGGGCACCTCTGATCATTGCCGTCGGCGCGGTCAAGGATGCGCACGCTTCGGTGCCGATGATCGAGCAGGTGCTGTGCGCCGGTGCCGCCGCACAGAACATTCTGCTCGCCGCCTACGCTCTGGGCTTCAACGGCGTGTGGAAGACGGGCGCGGCGGCGTACGACGAGAGCATCAAGCGCGAACTCGGTTTCGAGCCGGCCGATGCGCTGGTGGGCTATCTTTACATCGGGACCGAAGTGGATGCGCCGGCCGAGAGCCTCGCCCCGGACCACTGGCGCGAGCGCGTCTCCTACCTCGCCGAGTGAGGCGGCCGGCGGACCGCGCGGGCGGTCCGCCGACTCATGCGCGCCGTCTCGGCGCCGGCTCAGTGCGCGCCCGCCGGCACCGGGAAGTGAAGGAAAATCTGCTGAACGGCTTCATTCAGGGACTTGCCCGGGTGATAGCGCTGGCGACGGGACATGTCCGATGAGGCCGTACCGCTCCAGATCACCGAGCGGGTGCTGCGGTCGATGACCGACACGGTGAGCGCCGCAGAGGTCACGGTGCGCACATTGTTGTAATACCCACCCCAGCCCCAGCCATAGGGTCCGCCCCACCCGTCGTCGTCGCCCCAGCCATAGGGACCAAAGCCGCCCCAGTAGCTGCCCATGAACGCAGGTCCCATCCCGCCTTCGACGCGGTCGCGCGTTCGGATGCGGAAATTGACCAGCAAGTCCGGCTCGGCATCGGCTGCGACCAGCGTATAGCCGCGGGCCTGCATCTGCCGCATGACGGCGCGCTCGAGGTGCTGGGTGGTGAGCGACGTGTACGGCCCATGGTCCGTGCCCGGATGGCGTACGAACGCGTACGTATGGGCCCGCGACAGATTGGCGCCGATCGCCATGCGCGTATGAATGACCGGTGCGGTCGCGCAAGCGGCCAGCAGCAACGATGCCACGGCAGCCATTGCGACTCCGCACGTCCTGAATGTACGACCAACGGATATCGCGCCCATAGTAACTACCTCCACTGTGTACTGACTCTTAAAACGACCGAAGGTTCCATGGGTTGACTCCGATCGCCGACACGGGGATTGCGGCAGCGCCTGCTCGGTCCACGGCCGCGGCTACGCTGCAGTAGCGGCACTATACGGCCGGATCGAGGGCGCGAACAGCGTGGGCGCGGCCGGCTCAGGCGCTCGCCAGCGCCACCGCCTCGCGTCCGGGCCCACAGGTCTCGCCCGGGGCCGAGTGACCGAGGTCCGTGATCTGCCCCTGGCGGGCGACGAGGCAGCTCGAGCCGGATTTTTCCTTTGCCAATATTTTGATTTTCCGAAGATTTTCGAGCACCTCCTCGCGCGTTGCACCGCCGCCGTCGACCTCGATGGCGCCGATCGATACGCCCAGGAGCGGGAACTGCCGCAGGCGCCCGTCGCGATCGTGTCCCGGGAAGCCCGCCGTCGCGCGGTGCTCGGCGGAGTGAAAGCCCGGCAGCGATGCGCACAGGTCTTCAAAGACCCCCATCAGGCGCAACGCCCAGTCCTCGCTGCGCAGCAGGCACACGAAGTCATCACCGCCGATGTGCCCGACGAAATCGATGTGTCGGCGGGCGGCTCGGGTGAGGACCTGCGCGACGTGCAGCAGCACCTGATCACCGCGCGCATACCCGTACTCGTCGTTGTACGGCTTGAAGTCATCCAGATCGAGGTGACAGGCGACAAAGCTGCGCCTGCGGCGCACCAATTGATCGAGCTGGTTCTCGATCTGCAGATTGCCGGGCAGCCGGGTGAGCGGGTTGGCGTGCATCGCGAGCTGGATCTGCTGCGCGGTGAGCCGGCGCAGCAGATCGATGGTGCGGCCGAGACCTGCGTAGCGGCCATGGCGTACGATGATGAATGCATCGTGCTCGTGCCGTCCGGCGCGAGCCGAAACGATCCGACTGACTTGATCGAGGCGCGCACGTGCCTCGATCAGCACCGGTGCTGAGCGCATGACGCTGACCACGGGCTTGCGATTGAAGATCTCAGGGTGCAGCGGCCGGCTGAGCAGTGTGAGCAACTGATCACGGTGCACGATGCCGATCGGACGGGGGTCCTCGGCGGACGCGATGACCGCGAGCGCGATCCATTCGGGATGCTCGCGCAGCAGCTGCGCAACCTCGCCGACCGGGGTGTCCGCGGCGATCGCCGGTACGGGCAGCGACAACTGTGCCGCGCAGCCGATGTCCGGCGCGCTGCTCGGGGAGTCGATCCCCGCCATCGACGCCGGATCGAACGATGGACTGCGGCACGGGCGGCCCACATAAAAGCCCTGCAGATAATCGGCGCCCTGCTCGAGCGCAATCAGACACTGTTCGCGAGTCTCGATGCCCTCGACGATCACGCGGCTGCCGGTCACCCGGCCCATCTCAACCACCGAGCGCAGAATTTCCGCCCGCACGGCATCCTGCTCGATCCCCGTGGCGAAGTAGCGGTCGACTTTGACGTAGTCCGGACGGATCTCCGCCCACGCCTTGAGCCCGGATGAGCCGGCGCCGAGATCGTCGATCGCAATGTCGCAGCCGAGGGCACGCAGCGGATCGACTGCCGCGGCCAAACGGTGCTCGCTCTCTGCGAGTCCGTGCTCGGTGATCTCGATCACCAGCGTGTGCGGTTCGATCCGATAGGTTGCCAGCTGCTCGCCGAGCCACTGCGCCAGTGAGGGGGTCGAGAGCAGAGTCTGCGGCAGGATGTTGACGAACAGGCGTCCACCGAGGGCGAGTCCGCGAAACGCGCGCAGCGCAGAGTCAATGCAGATCTTCTCCAGCTCTGCGTTGCGTCCAAGTAGTGTGGCGTGGGCGAACAGCGGGGCCGGGGATTCATAAGGGCCGCCTGGCGGTCCACGTGTCAGCGCTTCATGGCCGACCACCGTGCGGCTGTTGCCGTCGACGATCGGTTGAAACACCGTGCGCACATCCTGCTCGGCGATGAGCTGCTCGATCATCTGCGTAGACATGGGCGGCGACTGTAGGGGGTCGCCGCCCATGCCGAATGTGATCCAGATTCATCTCTCGAGCGAACCGCACATGAAATTTTTGTGACACGGACGGCCCGAGCCGCCGCGCTCAGCGGGGCGGTGTCACCCGGATCTGAAAGTCCTGCCCGGCCCACTGTCCATCGGAGAGGTGCCGGTAGGTCAGCTCGATGGTGCGCCCGGCGGTGAGCGCGCCGGTGTCGATCTCCACCAGATGCAGGCCGAGCGGATTGGGCGCAGTGGCCCGCTCCTCGATGTCCTGCCAGCCGTCAAAGCCCCAGCGGAACACGCCCGGTTCGTTCAGAGCGAGCGTGAGTGCCGCACCCTGCGGGATGGCGCTCGCTGCGGAGTGTGGGGCCCAGATGAGGCGGCGCAGCTTCGGGCGCTGACCGCCGTAGCGGCGCCAGAGCGGCTCGGGCCGGTCGAATGGACGGCCGAGGGTGCGCGAGACGGCGAGCTTGATGAACTCCGCGTGCGCCCACACCAGCGGCATGGCGCTGCCGGTCGGTCGGCCGGGCAGGAGGAAGCGCTGGGGAATGGGCGCGCTGTCCCAGACCTGCTCCGGCAGCATCCCACCGCTTGAGGCCATGCGCAGCATCGCCTCGAGGTACGGCAGCGGATCGTGACCGGCGACGAGCTCGTAGTGCCCGCGCTCGCCGGTGAGCAGCGGCCAGGGGCGGCCGCGGCCGGTGCCGTCATAGGCCGAGCCGTCATCGTGCTCGCCGTAGCCGTCATTGTTGTAGCGGTACCAGCTCGGTCCGCTCGGCGTGTCGCTCTTCAGCAGCGCATCGACCAGCTTGACCGTCCCGATGATGAGCGGATCGTCGGGTGCGCGCAGGCCGAAGCGCACGAGCTGCAGGAAATCCACCCCGACCTGCGCGGCGGCCGGCAGTGCCGGGTCGATGCCCTGATTGCGGATCGGCAGCACATCTTGCAGGGCGCCGCGGTCGTGCAGCGCCTCGGCGGGCGCCACGCGCACGTAGTAGCCGGGAATGCCGTGTGCGCGGCCGAGCGGCGTATCGCACACCGCGGTCCAGTCCTCGAGGCTCGCATTCCAGTAATCGGCGATATCGAGCGCGAGTTCACGCGCCGCGGGCGGCAGATGCGCCGCGCCGCACACCAGAGCCGCGATGCATGCCGAGAGCGTGAAGGTGTTGATGCCGGCGTCCTCCTCCCAGCGGTCCTGGTCGGACGCCGGACCGGTGCGCACGAGGAAGGAGAGGGCGCGGTGAATCATGTCCGTGACGCGCACGCCGTCGAGCGCGTTGCGCTCGTGCAGTGCGCAGGCGAGCAGCACCGGGAACGCCGTCTCATCGAGCTGCACGGCGGTCCAGTAGGGCGTGCCGCCGAGCCACTGGTTCTGGTTCCAGTGCCCGTCGGCGAGCTGCGTGGCGCGCAGGTAGCGCACCGTGTCGAGTGCTTCACGGGTGGCACCGAAGGCGAGCAGCGCACCGGCGCACTCGCACAGATCGCGTGGCCAGACCAGGTGATAGCCGGCGCGCTCGTCCTTGGTATTGCCCCAGGGCACGCTCAGGCTCGCGACCATCGCGCCGGGGAAGGTCTTGCCCTGGTGCGCGCGCAGCACCATGGTCGAGACGCGAAACTGCTCGCGGCAGTCCGGCGGCAGCGAGCCGGTGAGCGGGGCGCGCGCGGCACACTCCTTCTGCCACTCCGACCACTCGGTGACCTGACGCTGCCAGCTCGACTCGAACGGCTCGAACAGCGCCGAGAGCGCGAGGGTCGCGGCCGATTCGGTGCTGCTGCTGAAGCCAAGACCGAGGACCGCCTTGCGCGGCAGCTCCCCGATCAAGGCGACGGTGCCCGGTCCGGCCTGCGAGTACTCCCAGCACATCGCGCCGTTGCATTTGAAGTCCTGCCAGCCGTCGCTGGTCCCGACGTAACCACAGCTTGCACGTCCCCATGCGTCGCGCTGGTCGTCGTCGACCGCTCCGAGGGCGAGCGCGAACGGACCCTGCTCGGCGAGCAGCAGTCGATGGCCGCGGTGATCGGCGACGGTCGCGCTGTTGTCGTGGCCGGTGCCGCCCACATGCGGTGCGAGCAGCGCGTAGGGGCGCAGCTGCTCATCTCCGATGAGCTCCACTTCGACCAGCAGCACATCGCGCTCGGCGGCCGGCACGATCCTCAGGCGCAGCTCGAAGCGCTCGTGGCGGTGCACCACGCGCACTGCCGGGATGCCCGAGCCGGCCAGCGTGATGGTCGGGTTGCCGAGGCGCTTGACCTCGACCCAGAAACCCTCGCCGTCACCGACGATGAAGCCCAGATCGCGGATCTGCGGAATGTCGAGGCGCGGGTAATAGACTTCGTTGACGATTCCGCCGCCGATGGTGAACCAAAGGCGGGGCCGCCCCAGGGAGCACCCTACGACGTCTTTGGCGCTGCTGCACCAGGTGGGTGAGAGACCCGGTGCGCCCGGGGCCACTCCAGAGCCGATTTCGCTCATGACGATCCTCCTGTTTCTTGCTGCGCGCCTTTTGGTCAAGCGTGCCGAAGCCGGGTACGATACTGCATGCTCTGGCTCAAGGCATTTCATATCGTCTTTGTGGTGACCTGGTTCGCCGGGCTGTTCTATCTGCCGCGGCTGTTCGTCTACCACTGTGAAACCACCGATGCACTCGGGCTGGCGCGCTTTGCCGTGATGGAGCGGCGGCTGTTTGCGCTGATGAGCATCGGCGCTGCGCTCACCGTCGCCTTCGGTCTGTCGATGGTGTTTGACGCGCCGGCGTTTCTCGAGTTCACTTGGTTGCGCGTGAAACTCGTGCTGGTGGCCGCACTCATCGGCTACCACCTCTGGTGTTATGTGCTGATGCGCGGCCTGATCGAGGGGCGCAACCGGCACTCGCAGCGCTGGTTTCGGCTCTTCAATGAGGTGCCGAGCGTGCTGCTGATCGCGATCGTGCTGCTGGCGGTGCTGCGGCCCTAGCCGCCGGAGCGCTTCGCGTCGTAGCCGCGCTGACGCAGTGCCTCGACCAGCCGGTCGCGATGCTCGCCCTGGACCTCGATGCGGCCCTCGCGCACGGCGCCGCCGGCTCCGCAGAGTTTCTTCAGCTCCCGGCCGAGCGTCTCGAGGTCCGCCGGGCCGAGCGGCAGACCGAGGACGACCGAGACGACCTTGCCGCCGCGACCGGCCACCTCGCGCGCCACCCGAACACGCATCGGTGCGCCCGCCGGGGCCGGGCTCGCCGGGGCCCGAGGGGACGCGGAGGGGGATTTGCGCAGTACGACGCCGCGGGCAGTGGGGTAGGATTTCACGCCGCGGATTATGACCGCGCTGCCATCTGTCCGCCATTGCGGCCGACGCTCCGGGGTGCGATGCTCATTGCGCCGAGCGGCCGATTTACGAACGGATTGGAACGTGTGTTGCACTTTTGGGGCGGTAAAATTTCCAATCAGCCGGCAAACGGCGATGACGGGGATCAGAATTCATGACGCAGTCGCGCCTGCACGTTCCACATCCTCCGGCACGCCCGGGGGAGAAGCCGGACTTCAGCTATCTGGAAATCCCGCCGGCGGGGCATGAGCCGCGTCCGGACACCCTGGCGCCTGCTATTGAGATCGAGCGGCTCGGCACCGGCATGGTGCGCGTGCTCGATGAGCACGGCCGTGCCGTCGGGCCGTGGAATCCGCACCTCGAGCCCGAGGAGCTGCAAGTGGCGCTGCGCCACATGCTGCTGACGCGCCACTTCGATGAGCGCATGCAGCGCATGCAGCGGCAGGGACGCATCTCGTTCTACATGAAGTCGACCGGCGAGGAAGCGGTCGCCGTCGCGCAGGGCATGGCGCTGCAGCCGGGCGACATGCTCTTCCCCTCGTACCGCACGCAGGGGCTGTTCATCGTGCGCGGCAAGAGCCTGGTCGATCTGATGAGCCAGTGCCTCTCGAATACCCGCGACATGTGCCGCGGCCGCCAGATGCCGATCATGTATCACTGGGCCGAGGGCAACATCTTCTCGATCTCCGGAAACCTCGCCACCCAGTTCCCCCAGGCGGTCGGTTGGGCGATGGCCGCGGCCATCAAGGGTGAGGATCGCATCGCGGCGAGTTGGATGGGCGAGGGGTCGAGCGCCGAGGCCGATTTCCATCATGCGCTGACGTTCGCCGCGGTGTATCAAGCACCGGTCATTCTGAACGTGGTCAACAACCAGTGGGCGATCTCGAGCTTTCAGGGGTTCGCCGGTGGCGAGCGGCGCACGTTCGCGCAGCGCGGTCCGGGCTACGGGATCCCCGGAGTGCGGGTCGACGGCAATGATTTTCTTGCCGTGTACGCCGTGACCCGGTGGGCGGCCGAGCGGGCTCGCGCCAGCGGTGGCCCCACCCTGATCGAACATGTGACCTATCGCGCTGCGGCGCACTCGACCAGCGACGATCCCTCGCGCTACCGGCCGAAGGAGGAGTGGTTGGCCTGGCCGCTCGGTGATCCGGTGAAGCGACTGAAGGAGCATCTGATCGGCATTGGCGAGTGGTCCGAGGAGCGCCATGCGGCGCTCGAGCAGGAGCTCGAGGCGCACGTGACCGCGTGTTGGAAGGAAGCGGTGACCTACGGCACGCTCTCCGATGGACCGACGCTCGACCCGATGAGCATGTTCGAGGACGTCTTCCACGACATGCCGGCACACCTGAAGCGTCAGCGCGAGGAGTTGCGCGGCCTCACCGCTGCGCAGCATGCCGCGGCCGCCGTCAAGATCCCGGGCGGGGAGGGCTGATCGATGGCACAGATGAACATGGTGCAGGCGATCAACTCAGCCCTCGACGTGATGCTCGGGCGCGACCAGCGTGTCGTGGTGTTCGGCGAGGACGTCGGGTACTTCGGTGGCGTGTTTCGCTGCACGGACGGCCTGCAGCGCAAGTACGGCGAGCACCGCGTGCTCGATACCCCGATCGCCGAGGGCGGCATCGTCGCCGCGGCGATCGGCATGGGGGTCAACGGGCTGCGCCCGGTCGCCGAGATTCAATTCGCCGACTACATCTACCCCGCGTTCGATCAGATCGTCAGCGAGCTGGCGCGTCTGCGCTATCGCACCGCCGGGGATTATTGCGCGCCGGTGACCATTCGCACGCCCTGCGGGGGCGGTATCCGCGGCGGTCAGACCCACTCGCAGAGTCCGGAAGGCGTATTCACGCACGTCTGCGGAATCAAAGTGGTGATGCCCTCGAATCCCTACGATGCCAAGGGACTGCTGATCAGCTCCATCGAGGACGAAGATCCGGTGGTGTTCTTCGAGCCGAAGCGCATCTACAACGGGCCGTTCGACGGCGATCCGCACAAGCCCGCGGTGCCCTGGAGTACGCATCCGAAGGGCGAGGTGCCGGACGGGCACTACGCGATTCCGATCGGCAAGGCCCAAGTGGTGCGCCCCGGCAAGGACGTGACGGTGTTGACCTACGGCACCATGGTGCACGTGGCGGAAGCGGCGGTGCGTCTCGCCGAGGTTGATGCCGAAATCATCGACGTGCGCACCATGGTGCCGCTTGACGTCGATACGCTTTGCACGTCGGTGAGCAAGACCGGGCGTTGCGTGATCGTGCACGAGGCCACCCGTTTCAGCGGTTTCGGCGCGGAGCTGTCGGCCACCGTGCAGGAAGAGTGCTTCTGGCAGCTCGAGGCGCCCATCGCCCGGGTGACCGGCTGGGACACCCCGTATCCACACGCCTTCGAATGGGATTACTTCCCCGGTCCGGCGCGGATCGTCGCCGCGATCCGCAGCGTGATGGAGGCGCGATGAGCCGCTACGTCTTCAAACTTCCGGACCTCGGCGAGGGCACCGTGTCGGCCGAAATCGTCGGCTGGCACGTCAAACCCGGCGATACCGTCGAGGAAGAGCAGGTGCTGGTCGAGGTCATGACCGAGAAGGCGGCGGTGGAAGTGCCCTCGCCGGTCGGCGGCAAGGTGATTTCGACCACCGGTGAGCCGGGCGAGATGGTTGCCGTCGGCGCCGAGCTCATCGTGTTCGAAACGGGCGGCGAGCCCACGTCCGCACCGGCCCCGGCCACCGCCGCACCGGCCACGGTTGCTGCGCCCGCCGGCGCTCGAGCACCGCTGCCGCAGGCGCCGCCCGCCGCGGCGCGCGGGCGGGTGATGGCCTCACCGGCGAACCGGCGCCGCGCGCACGAGGCCGGCATCGACCTGCAGCAGGTGCGCGGCAGCGGCCCGCAGGGCCGCATCCTGCGCGAGGATCTCGAGGCGCACCGACGGGGTGCGCCGCCGGCCGGCTCGTTGCCCGGATCGCCGGCCGCAGCGCACGCGGGCGGCAATCCGCCGGCAGCCTCGGCTCCGACTGAAGAGATCAAAGTCATCGGGTTGCGGCGCCTGATCGCCCAGCGCATGAGCGATGCGAAGCGCAACATCCCGCACTTCGCGTACGTCGAAGAGATCGATGTCAGTGAACTCGAGGGGCTGCGCCGGCACCTGAACGGCCGCGTCGCCTCCGGGGAGCCGGCGCTGACGTACCTGCCATTTCTCGTGGTGGCGCTGGTGCGCGTGCTGCAGGACTTCCCGCAGTGCAATGCGCACTACGATGCCGAGCGGGGCGTGATCATCCGTCACCGCGCGGTGCACGTGGGCGTGGCCACCCAAACGCCGGACGGATTGAAGGTGCCCGTGGTGCGCCACGCCGAGCAGCGCTCGCTGTGGGGCATCGCCGCGGAGATGCGGCGCGTGACCGAAGGGGCGCGCACCAACAAGGCGACCCGCGATGAGCTGACCGGTTCGACCATCACGCTCACCAGTCTCGGCAAGCTCGGCGGCATCGTCAGCACGCCGATCATCAATGCCCCGGAGGTTGCGATCCTCGGGGTGAATCGCGCGGTCGATCGCCCCATGGTCGTCGACGGAGCGGTCACGGTGCGCCGGATGATGAACCTCTCCTCGTCGTTCGATCACCGGTTCGTCGACGGTTACGACGCGGCCGCCATGATCCAGGCGATGAAGGAGCTGATCGAGCACCCGGCGATGATCTTCATGCACGCGAAGGACTGAATCAGCGCGGCGCACCGAGGATCTCGGCGCGCACATCGTCGATTTCCCGGGCGCGCGACGGCCGCAGCTGCGCGCCCGCGCAGCGATCGGGCCGCGGGCAGCGCGAGCTGCGCGGGCAGATCAGGTGCGCCGGTCGCTCGAGTGCCGTGTCGATCCAAGCGATATTCAGCACGTTGGCGACGGCCTGTAGCGCTGCCTTGGCGCTGCGCGGGGGCGGGGCCTCCCCGCCCCCGCGCGTGCAGGCGGCGTGGATCGCCGCGGTGATCTCCTGGCTCGAGACCCCATTGGCGTCCAGTGCCGGCGCCAGATCGACCCCGACCGACAGCACATGCGGGTTGCCCGCCATGTCGCGCACCCGCCGCGAGTGACAGCAGTAGAGCAGCGCACGCTCGCCATCGCGCAGCACCGAGATCTGCGATCCGCTGTCGCCTTCGCTGTCGAGCATGCGGAACACCGCCCAGTTCGGGCACGGGTCGCTCACTTGCGCGAGGTTGCCCCAGGGCAGGGGGATACCGTTGCCGCGGTACACCGCGCGCAGGTAGCCCGGGGGATAGGCATCGAAGAAATGCCAGTATGGGTACGGCGAGACCTTCGTCATGCGGCGCATGATGACCGCAGGCGTCAACTCGAGCCACGCGCTGCTCTCGACACGGTAGCGCTCGCGCGCCAGGAAGCGCCGGAACGGCACGCGCGGCGCGAGCAGCGCGCCGGCGAAGAAGCTGCACTCGAAGTCGCGCCAGGCGTGCAGGACGTCCTTGGCGTTCATGCCGGCGGCCGAGGCGCCCTCCGGGCTGCCGCCCATCTCCCCACCGGTGGCGTGTGCAGACTTCAGGCCGTCGCCACCGTGCAGCACCTTGTGAGCAATGTGTGCGGCCAGGTCGAACTTCAAACGCGCCGGATCGGCCTGCAGCGCGCGATTGGCGTAGATGAATCGTGGCGACTCGAAGAACGAGCGCACGACGCTGCGCACCTCGCGGTCCTTGTCGCGCGCCAGCAGCGCCTTGCGCTCGAACCAGCGGATCTCCAGGCCATGCCGGCGCGTCAGGCGCATCAGGTCCTCGACGCTGAGCGGAAACTGACGCTCGCCCACCTCCTCGGCGGCGCGCTCGAGGTCCGGGAAGTCGTTGCGGGAGAATTCCTGGTGCGTGCGAATCAGCAGGTGGGCAAACTGCCGCCCGCTGGTGCCGGTCTGCTGCAGCAGTTCCGGGATCGCCGCCTGCAGGACTTCCTTGGAGAACAGAAACGCGGGCTCCAACGGCACCTTGGCCGCGCCGCCGGCCGGCGCCGAGAGCGGCACGAGCTCCGCGCTGCTGCTTTCGTCGAGGAACCAGCTCGGATCGCGCTGGAACACCAGCGCCAGCAGCTCGAGCAACTCCGCGGAGGGAACCCGTTTGCCACTCTCGATCATGCTGAGGTACGACACCGAGGGCGCACGCTCGGCGTCGCGCTGAATGCAGCGCGAGGACAGCTCCTCGAGCGTCAGGCCGTTGCGTTTGCGCAATTCGCGCAGTTTTGCCCCGAGAAAATGGCCTTTGCGCAGCAGCGGCGACATGGTGGCACCTGGGCGGGAATGCGCGGACACGATGCCCGCATCTGTGAAATTAACAATGTGAAGTTTCTATAGTCAAATTCTTCAGAACCTGGGGCTATGCTCATTCCCATGAACACCGCAGCCCCAACCCGATCGATCCAGTCCCCGGTGGCGCAGAGCGACACGCCCGCCTTGCGGGTCGCTCCCATCGGCATTGCGCGCGCCACGGAAGTGCTCACGCCCGGTGCGCTGGAATTGCTTGCGCGGTTGCACCGCAGCTTCAATCCGCGCCGGTGCGAGCTGCTCGAGGCGCGCGCACGCCGTCAGCGTGAATTCGACAGCGGTGTGCTGCCGGATTTCCTGCCGCAGACCGAGGCGGTGCGCCGTGCAGACTGGCGCATTGCACGAGTGCCGCACGACCTGGTGGATCGGCGCGTGGAGATCACCGGGCCGGTCGAGCGCAAAATGATCATCAATGCGCTGAATGCGCCGGTGTGCGCGTTCATGGCGGACTTCGAGGACTCCTGCAGTCCGACCTGGCACAACCTGATCCAGGGGCAGATCAACCTCGCCGACGCCATCGACGCGACCATCAGCTACGTGGATCCGGTGAGCGGCAAGGCGTACCGGCTCGGTGAGCGGCGCGCGACGCTGATCGTGCGGCCGCGTGGCTGGCATCTGCCTGAGAAGCACGTGAGCATCGATGGCGGGCCGGTGTCCGGCGCGCTGTTCGATTTTGCTCTCTACCTGGTGCGCAACCACGCAGGGCTCGCACGCGCCGGCACCGGGCCGTACTTCTATCTGCCGAAGCTCGAAAGTCACCTCGAGGCGCGGCTGTGGGCCGAGGTGTTCGCGGCGGCCGAGACGGCGCTCGGGCTCGAGCACGGCACGATCAAGGTCACCGTGCTGATCGAGACACTGCCGGCGGCGTTCGAGATGGACGAGATTCTCTTCGAGCTGCGCGATTACATCGTCGGCCTGAACTGCGGTCGCTGGGACTACATCTTCAGCTTCGTCAAGAAACTGCGCGCGCGCCGCGAGTGCGTCCTGCCTGATCGCGCGCAGGTGACGATGGAGCGACATTTCTTGAAGTCCTACGGGGATCTGCTCATCCGCACCTGCCACCGCCGCGGCGCGCATGCCATGGGCGGCATGGCGGCGCAGATTCCGGTGCGCGATGCGCAGGCGAACGCCCTCGCCATGGAGCGGGTCCGCGCCGACAAGCTGCGCGAGGCGAGGGCCGGGCACGACGGGACCTGGATCGCCCACCCGGGACTCGCGCCGGTGGCGCGCGCGGCATTCGATGCGCTGATGCACGGCCCGAACCAGTTGGGCGTCGCCCGTGAGGATGTGCGTGTGCGCCGCGAAGATCTGTTGCGCGTGCCCGCCGGGGACATCACCGAGGAGGGTGTGCGCACCAACATCCGGGTGGGCGTGCAGTACCTGGAGGCGTGGCTGCGCGGCAACGGCTGCGTGCCGCTCTACAACCTCATGGAAGACGCCGCCACGGCCGAGATCTGCCGCGCGCAGCTGTGGCAGTGGCTGCGCCACGGCGCCTGCACGAGTGACGGTGTGCCCCTGACGGCGCCGCGCCTGGAGCGGCTGTTCGCCGAGGAACTCGAGCGCATCCACGCCGAAGTCGGCCCGGGGCGCCTGCTCGAGGGCGTCTTCCCGAGCGCAGCGCGGCTGATGCAACAGATGATCGTGCAGGACTCGTTCGATGAATTTCTCACGCTACCGGCCTATGAACTGATCGACTGACGCCCTGGAGGACTGAGTATGAGACCTGATGACCTGTTGCCGAGCGCACAAGAGCTGCGCCGGTCGTGGCAAGACTCCCCCCGCTGGCGTGGCATCGAGCGCGCCTATCAGCCCGAGGATGTGGTGCGCCTGCGCGGCACGATCGCCGTCGAGCACTCCCTGGCGCGCCTGACCGCCGAGAAACTCTGGCGGATGCTGAACGAGCGCCCGTTCGTCAACGCCCTCGGCGCGCTCACCGGCAATCAGGCGATGCAGCAGGTCAAGGCCGGGCTCGATGCCATCTACCTCTCGGGCTGGCAGGTGGCCGCCGACGCCAACCTCTCCGGGCAGATGTATCCCGATCAGTCGCTGTACCCGAGCGACTCGGTGCCCGCGGTCGTGCGACGCATCAACTCAACGCTGCGGCGCGCGGACCAGATTCATCATGCGGAAGGCAACGACAGCACCGATTGGTTGAAACCGATCATTGCCGATGCCGAGGCCGGCTTCGGCGGGGTGCTGAACGCCTTCGAGCTGATGAAACAGCTGATCGAGGCGGGCGCGGCCGGCGCGCATTTCGAAGACCAGCTGTCCTCGGCGAAGAAGTGCGGACACATGGGCGGTAAAGTGCTCGTCCCGACCCAGGAGGCGATCAACAAGCTGCTCGCCGCTCGGCTCGCCGCCGATGTGTGCAACGTGCCGACCGTGCTGGTGGCGCGGACCGATGCCGAAGGGGCCAAGCTCCTCACCGCCGATGTGGATGAGCGCGACCGGCCGTTCATCGATACGGCGCGCGGTCGCACCGCCGAAGGGTTCTGCCACGTCCGCGCCGGACTCGACCAGGCGATTGCTCGCGGGCTCGCGTATGCGCCCTATGCCGACCTGGTGTGGTGCGAGACGGCCAAGCCGGATCTGGAGGAGGCGCGCCGCTTCGCCGAAGCGCTGCACCAGCGCTTCCCCGGCAAGCTGCTCGCGTACAACTGCTCGCCGTCGTTCAACTGGAAGCGAAAGCTCGATGACGGGACCATCGCGCGCTTCCAGCGCGAGCTCGGTGCCATGGGTTATCGGTTCCAGTTCATCACCCTGGCGGGGTTCCATGCGCTGAACTTCTCGATGTTCGAGCTGGCCCGCGGCTACCGCGATCGACAGATGAGCGCCTATGTCGAGCTGCAGGAGGCGGAGTTCGCGGCCGAGCGCCACGGCTACAGCGCGACGCGCCATCAGCGCGAAGTCGGCGCCGGGTACTTCGATGAGCTGACCCAGGCGATCACCGGCGGGACGTCCTCGCTCGAGGCGCTCGTCGGCAGCACGGAGGTGCAGCAGTTCGCCACCGGGTGAGCGCCGGGCCGATATACTTGCCGGATGAGTCTGCAGCGACTGTTTCCGACGTTGATCTACTCCCGGCGAGTCCCCGCCGCGGCCCGCCTCGGGCCGCGGCTGCTGCGCGAGTGCCGTCAACTGCAGTTGGACGATGCAGGCGGCCGGCGCTGGTCGGCGAAGAATTATCCGGGCGGCTACACCTCGTACGGCTCGGCGTTCCGGATGCACCAGCTCTCCCCGACGTTCGCGGCGCTGGAGCGTGCGCTCGACCGGCACGTTGCCGCGTTCGCGCGTGCGCTCGAGTTCGACCTGACGGGGCGGGCGCTCAGCATGACCGACTGCTGGGTGAACGTCATGCCGCGCGGTACCGCGCACGGATTGCACCTGCATCCGCTTGCGACCATCAGCGGCACGTACTATCTCAAGACGCCGCGCGGCTGCGCGGCGCTGAAACTCGAAGATCCGAGGCTCGAGCGCATGATGGCCGCGCCACCGCGGCGCCGCGGTGCGAGTCGCACCAACCGGCCATGGGTCGAGATCCCGGCCGCCGCGGGCAGCATCGTGCTGTTCGAGAGCTGGTTGCGCCACGAGGTCCCGGCCAACCCGGCCGGCGAGCGCATCAGCATCAGCTTCAATTACGGCTGGTTCTGAGTCCGCCCGGCCGCGTACGTCGGGCGTGATCCGCCGTCCGTGCGGTCTGCTGCAGGGCTCGCCCAGGGTCCGTCGGCGCGCTCAGCGCCGACGGACCCTGGGCAGCGTCTTTCAGTGATCGTGGTGGCCGTGCGGTCCGTGCACGTGGCCGTGCGAGAGTTCTTCCGCCGTGGCGGCGCGCACCTCCTCGATCCTCACTTCGAAGTGCAGGCTCTTGCCCGCCAGCGGGTGGTTGCCGTCGAGTGTCACCATGTCGCCGAGGATCTTGGTCACGGTGAGGGCCTGGGGCCCTTCGGCGCTCTGCGCATGCAGGCGCATGCCGACCTTCACGTCCTTGATCCCGCGCAGCGAGCGGCGTGGCACGCTCTGGACGAGGCGCTCATCGTATTCGCCGTAGCCTTGCGCCGCCGGCACTGTGACCGTGAGCTCATCGCCTGAGTTCTTGCCCGTCAGTTCCTGCTCGAGGCCGGCGATGAGGTTGCCGTGGCCGTGCAGGTAGGCAAGCGGCTCGCCCGTCTCGGAGCGGTCGAGCACCGTGCCGGTATCGTCCTTGAGGGTGTAGTGAATGCTGACGACGGAATCTGTGCCAATGGCCATCAAAGAGGCTCCGGAAGTGCAGAAAGAGGAAGAAATGTGGCGCAGCGGATCTGCGCGAACAGGCTGAATTCTAGCGCGCCGAGCGCGCCGCCGTCACGCCGGGGGAGGCGTGCGGCTCTCTCGAAAGGAATATCCGCACCGCCCCCGCGCTGGACAGGGTCACGACTCCCGCGATGGACATGTCGCGGCACCTTTGGATCTCTACACTTGCGCGCGTTGGTTAATCCAAAGGAAGAAGCACATGGTTATTGCTGCATCGCAGATCATCCTCACCTTCGCGCTGCTGATCGGCTACTCGATCGACACCATCGTCTCGAAGAGCGAGTAACACGGGTTCGAACCCGCGCGCCTGCGCGGGTCGACGCTCACCTTGGTACGACGCTCTTGACGATCGAGGCATCGAGCGTCTCGTAGTCCGCATACGCGATGGTTTCATAGAGCTCCTGGCGTGTCTGCATCCGGCCGATGAGGCTCTTCGGGCCGCCCTCGCGAGCGATCGTCGCGTACAGCTCCTCGTGTGCCTTCGCCGCGATTCGCAGCGCACTCACCGGCCAGATCACCATTCGATAGCCCATGGCGCGGAACTCTTCGGCCGTGAAATAGGGCGTGCGGCCGAATTCAGTCATGTTCGCGAGCAACGGCGCGTCGATGCGCTGGGCGAATTCGCGGAACATCTGCGCGCTGGTCAGGGCTTCCGGAAAAATGGCATCGGCGCCCGCCTCGAGATACCGCCGAGCCCGCGCCACCGCGCCGTCGAGGCCCTCGCTGGCCGCCGCATCGGTGCGCGCGATGATGTACAGGTGGCGGCGTGCACGCGCCGCGGCGGCGATCTTCGCGGCCATCTCCTCGGCGGCCACGAGGCGCTTGTCGTTGAGGTGACCGCACTTCTTGGGCAGCACCTGATCCTCGATGTGCACGGCCGCGGCGCCGGCCTCCTCGAATGCGCGCACCATGTGCATCACATTCAGCGCCTCCCCGTAGCCGGTGTCCCCGTCGACCAGAACCGGCAATGCGCAGGCACGGGTGACCTGGCGGATGAACCCGCACACGTCCTCCACGGTGATGATGCCCAGGTCGGGCAAGCCCATCGAGGCGCTCATCGCGGCGCCCGACAGATACAGCGCCTCGAAGCCGGCCCGTTTGGCCTGCAGCGCGGCCAGTCCGTTGTACGCCCCCGGCAGCGGCAGGATGGGCCCGCGGCGCACGAGCGTGCGGAAGCGCTCGCCGGCGGGCGTGGTGGGCAGATCTGCGCCAATCAGATACGTGCTCAACGCCGTGGCCCTCAGATGACGAACAGATCCAGATACTCGTGGACGGGTGTGCGCTCGAGCCGACTCTGCTCGAGCGACACCTCGGCGATCACGCGCTGCTGCTTCTGCGGGAACCGCCGCGCCAGATTGCGACGGAATTTCTCGATCAGCAGCGGGATGCCATCGGTGCGGCGGCGGCGGTGGCCGAGCGGATACTCGACCACGACCTCCGCTAGCTCGCGACCGTCGGTCAGGCGCACGGTGAGCGCATTGGCGATGGAGCGCTTCTCGGGGTCGAGGTAATCCCGCGTGAACTGCGGGTCCTCGACGCAGTGGATGCGCGCGCGCAGCGCATCGATGCGCGGATCGCTCGCTACGCCGTCTTCATAGTCGGCGGCGGTGAGGCGGCCGAACAGCAGAGGCACGGCCACCATGTATTGAATGCAGTGATCGCGGTCGGCCGGATTGGCGAGCGGACCGTGCTTGTCGATGATGCGCACGCACGCCTCGTGCGTGCGCACCGTGATGCGTTCGATCGCCTCGACGCCGACCCCGAGCTGCGCGAGGTGCCGGTGGATCTGCATGGCCGCCTCCACGGCCGTCTGCGCGTGGAACTCGGCCGGGTAGGAAATCTTAAACAGCACGTTCTCCATCACGTACGAGCCGTAGCCGCGGGAGAACTTCAGCGGCTGTCCCTTGAACAGCGCGTCGTAGAAGCCCCAGGTCTTGGCGCTGAGTACGGTCGGGTAGCCCATCTCCCCGGTGCGCGCGATCAGCGCGAGCCGTACGGCGCGGCTGGTGGCATCGCCGGCCGCCCAGCTCTTGCGCGAGCCGGCGTTCGGCGCATGTCGGTAGGTGCGCAGGCTCTGCCCGTCGACCCAGGCGAGCGAGACGGCATTGATGAGCTCAGCACGCGTCAGGCCGAGCAGCTGGCCGACCACCGCGGTCGAGGCCACCTTCACCAGCACCACGTGGTCGAGACCGACGCGGTTGAAGCTGTTCTCAAGCGCGATCACGCCCTGGATCTCGTGCGCCCGGATCATTCCGGTGAGCACCTCGCGCATGGTCAGCGGCGCGCGCGCGTTCGCAATCGCCTGGCGCGAGAGCCAGTCGGCGGTGGCGAGGATGCCGCCGAGGTTGTCGGACGGGTGGCCCCATTCGGCGGCGAGCCAGGTGTCGTTGAAGTCGAGCCAGCGGATCATCGCCCCGATGTTGAAGGCGGCCTGGATCGGGTCGAGCTGGAACTGGGTGCCCGGGACGCGCGCGCCGTTCGGCACCGTGGTGCCGGGGACGATCGGGCCGAGCAACTTGGTGCACGCCGGGTACTCGAGCGCCTCGAGGCCGCAGCCGAGCGTATCGAGCAGACAGTAGTGCGCGGTCTGATAGGCGAGCTCGCTGAGCGGCTCGGCATCGAGCACGTAATCGACGATGTCGGTCAGAACCTTATCCGGGGCCGGACGGGCGGAGTCGTGATGAGCGGACATGTGAGGGGTCACCGTTGCGGATTCAGGGACGGCGTTCGATGGGTGCGAACGGGCGCGGTTCGGGGCCGACGTAATGGGCAGTCGGGCGGATGATCTTGCCGTCGGCGCGCTGCTCGAGCACGTGCGCCGCCCAGCCGGCGGTGCGTGCGATGACGAACAGAGGCGTGAACATCGCAGTCGGCACGCCCATCAGGTGATAGGAGACTGCGGAGAACCAGTCGAGATTGGGGAACATGCGCTTCTCGCGCATCATCACCGTCTCGAGGCGATCAGCGACCGCGAACATCTTCAGATCACCGGTCTGCTCGGCGAGTTCGCGGGCCAGTTGCTTGACGATCTGGTGACGCGGGTCGGCCACCGTATACACCGGATGGCCGAAGCCGATGATCACTTCCTTTCTCGCCAGGCGCGCCAGGATGTCCGCCTCGGCGCTGTCCGGATCGGCATAGCGTTGCTGGATCTCGCAGGCCACTTCGTTGGCACCGCCGTGCTTCGGCCCGCGCAGCGCGCCGATCGCACCGGTGATGCACGAGTACAGATCGGACCCGGTGCCGGCAATCACGCGCGCGGTGAAGGTTGAGGCGTTGAATTCGTGCTCGGCATAGAGGATGAGCGAGGTGTGCATCGCGCGCACCCACTGCGCCGGCGGCGGCCGGCGGTGCAGCAGGTGCAGGAAGTGTCCGCCGATCGAGTCATCGTCCGTCTCGACGCCGATGCGATGTCCGCCATGGCTGGCGTGATACCAGTAGGCCAGCATCGAGCCGAGCGAGGCGATCAGACGATCGGCGATGTCGCGCGCGCCGGCGGCGCCGTGCTCATCCTTCTCCGGCAGTGCACAGCCGAGGGCCGACACACCGGTGCGCAACACGTCCATGGGATGCGATGCGGCCGGCAGGCTCTCGAGCACCGTACGGACCGTGGCCGGCAGGCCGCAGAGCGCTCGCAGCTTGGCCTTGTAGGCGGCGAGTTCCGTGCGGTTCGGCAGGCTCCCGTGAATCAGCAGATGAGCGATCTCCTCGTACTCGCAGGCCGTGGCGATCTCAAGGATGTCGTAGCCGCGGTAGTGCAGATCGTTGCCGCTGCGCCCCACGGTGCACAGCTCGGTGTTGCCCGCCGGCACGCCCGAGAGCGCGACGGATTTCTTCGCCTTCGGCGCGGTGGCCGGCTGGTCTGGCTGGTTCATGGCCGCACTGTAGTCCGCTTCAGAACTAGACGAAAATACATTGAAAATCAAAACTCGATATGTGAAAAATATCGTCATGGAACTTCGCCACTTGCGCTACTTCCTGGCCGTCGCCGAGGAGCTGAACGTCACCCGGGCGGCGCGCCGGCTGAACATGTCGCAGCCCCCGCTGACGCAGCAGCTCAAGGCGCTCGAGGCCGAGCTCGGGGTCGTGCTCATCGACCGATCCGGCTACCGCATCCGCCTCACGGATGCCGGGCAGCTGTTCGCGCGCGAAGCGGGACGCATCCTGGAGGAAGTGCGGCGCGCCGCGCAGATGGCCCGAGCGGCCGCGAGCGGCGCCTCGGGCCGGGTGCGGGTGGGATTTACCGAGTCCGCCTCGTTCAATGCGAGGGTCACCGAGTCGCTGCGAGTGTTTCGCACCGATTATCCGGGGGTGGAGGTCTCCCTCGAGGAGCATCCGTCCACCGAGCTCGTCGCGCAGCTGCGCGAGGGCAGGATTGACGTCGCGTTCGTGCGCCCGCCGCTGCGCGAGGGGCGCGGGCTGTTGTTCGCGGTGCTCGAGCGTGAGCCGCTGGTGGCGGCGGTCCCGGCGGCGCACCCTCTGGCCAGACGCGGGCGCGTGGCGCTGCGTGAGCTCGCCGAGGAGACGTTCATTCTGTATCCGCGCGCGGTGCGACCGGGGCTGGCCGATGAGGTGATCAGCGGCTGCGAGGCGGCCGGTTTCACGCCGCGGATCGGCCAGTACGCCCCGCAGCTCTCCTCGACCATCAATCTGGTGGCGGCCTCGATTGGCGTGTCGATCGTGCCGGCGAGCATGTGTTCGCTGCAACCGCAGCAGGTGGTGTACCTCGCGCTCGAGGGCGAGCCTCTGCAGGCGCTGCTCGGGGTCGCGTACCGGGAGGAGGAGCGCTCGAGTGCGGTGCGCCATTTCATCGCGGCGGCGCGCGAGCTGAGCACCGATCCGCCGCGCCGCGTCGGCTAACGGTGCGGGGATTCCAGTATCATTGCTCGGTCCATGCTGAGCGTCCGCGAGGCCTCTCGATGAGCCAGTCCGCTGCTTCCGCCGCTCCGGCCACGCTCGACACCGAGCTGGCCGGCAGGATTCGTCGGGTGTTCGATGCGCAGCGTGCCGTCGCGCTGCGCTTGCGCGAGTCGACGGTGCCGCAGCGACTCGCGAAGCTCGCGCGGCTGCACGACACTCTGATGCGTCACCGGGCGCAGATCCTCGAGGCTCTCCAGGCCGACCTCGGCCGCCCGGCGGTCGAAACCGAACTGGCCGAGCTGCTGCCGCTGCTCGGTGATCTGGCCCAGCATCGCCGCCACCTGGCCCGCTGGGTGCGTCCCCGCCGAGTGCGTCCGACCGTCGCGACGCTCGGCACGCGGGCGTGGATCCAGCGCGAGCCGCGCGGGCGCACGCTGATCCAGTCCCCGTGGAACTACCCCATCGTGCTCACGCTCGGGCCGCTGATTCCAGCCGTGGCCTGCGGCAACACGGCGATCATCAAAACCTCCGAGCTGGCGGTGCACAGCTCCCGCGTGCTCGCCGAGATCGTCCGCGAGGCGTTCGATGAGCACGAAGTGGCGCTGTTCGAGGGGGATGTCTCGGTGGGTCAGGCGCTCCTCGCACTGCCGTTCGATCACATCTTCTTCACCGGATCACCCGCGGTCGGCCGGATCGTGATGAGTGCGGCTGCAGAGCATCTGGCGAGCGTCACGCTCGAACTCGGTGGCAAGTCTCCCGTGATCATCGATGCCAGCGCCGACATTGCGCAGGCCGTCGACACGATCGCCTGGGCGAAATGTCTGAACGCCGGGCAGACCTGCATCGCCCCGGATCATCTGTACGTGCACGCCGACGTCTATGAGCCGGTCGTTGAACGCTTCCGCCGGCGGCTCTCGGACTGGTACGGTGCCGACGCCGCACTCAGTCCGGATTTCGCGCGCATCATCACCGAAGGTCACGCGCACCGTCTGGCGGATCTGCTCGCCGACGCGCGCGCGCATGGCGCGGTGCTGCTGCACGGCGGGACAGTCGAACTCGAGCGACGCTTCGTGTCCCCGACGCTGCTCGGGGAGATTCCCGCGCAGGCGCGCATCATGCACGAGGAGATCTTCGGCCCGCTGCTGCCGATCATCCGCTACCAACACGACGAGGACGTGATCGAACGCATCAACGCTGCACCGAAGCCGCTCGCGTTGTATGTGTGGAGCCGGCGTCGCGCCCAGGCGCTGCGCATGCTGAAGCGCACCAGTGCCGGCGGCAGCTGCATCAACCAGGTCGCCATGCAGTTCCTGCAGCACCGCCTGCCCTTCGGCGGGGTCAATCACTCCGGGATCGGCAGCTATCACGGCGAGTGGGGGATCCGCGCCTTCTCCCATGAGCGCGCGATCCTGGAGGCGAAATTGCAACTCACCGGCGCTCTGCATCCGCCCTACGGCCCGCGGGCGCGGTGGCTGGCGGCGCTGCTGATGCGCGGGCCGCACTAGCCCGATCGCACGGCCGGGTTGCACCCGGCGCGCTCAGGGCCTCTCGCCGTGCGCGTGGTGGGCGCCGAACCGCGGAGGGCACGCGCAAGTGCGCACGACATAATCTGCCTGGAGGTGCCGCCG
>JAJZFQ010000226.1 GCA_021805275.1 Pseudomonadota bacterium | reverse complement strand
CTGGTACATGGACAAGAAGATCCACATCGATGAGCTGATCACGCACGTCCTGCCGATCGAGCGCATCAACGAGGCGTTCGACCTGATGCACCGGGGCGAGTCGATCCGTACGGTCGTGACGTTCTGAAGACCTCCATGGTAATTACAACTCGATGAGGATCTAAACATGGCTATCTCGATTCATCCGGCGGTCGACCACGGCGTAAAACCGGGGAAGGCGGACTTTGCGGGCGGCACGCTGGTGTGCCACTGCGCCACGGATCCGGTCAAGGTACACATCGCTGCGAACGTCGCCTTCGATCACGTCTGCGGTTGCAGCAAGTGCTGGAAGCCCAAAGGTGCGCTGTTCTCGCTGGTTGCGGTCGTCTCGCGCGACAAACTGACGGTCGTGGCCAATGGCCAGAAACTGAAGATCGTCGACGTCACTGCGCCCATTCAGCGTCATGCGTGCACCGGGTGCGGCGTGCACATGTACGGGCGCATCGAGAACAAGGAGCACCCATTCTACGGCTTTGACTTCGTGCATCCGGAACTGCTGCAGGAGCACGGCTGGGCGGCACCCGAGTTCGCCGCGTTCGTCTCCTCGATCATCGAATCCGGGTTCCCGCCGGGGCGGATGAGCGAAGTGCGCGAGCGTCTGAAGCAACTGGGTCTGGAACCTTACGATTCGCTCTCCCCGGCGCTGATGGATGCGATTGCCACGCACGCGGCGAAGAAGAAGGGAACGCTCGCGGCGTGAGTGCGCAGGTGCGAATCGGCGTGCTCCACTGGTTCGACGCATCCGCCGCGCGGTGCGTGCCCGGCGCGCAGCGGCGCTCGCTCGGTGTGCGCCATCGCCGGAGTGTTCCGAAAACTGATCACTCCGCCGCAGGGCTCGCGTCTGCGCTGTCGGCAGGCTATGCCGCGGCGGTTCAATGCGCGCATAGTAGCGCGCATAACGGGCGCGAGACGCCGCGCCTGCGCTGCACGCAGAGCATGACGGTGGCGCGGGCGGAAGGCTTCGAGGAGACGAGCACGAGCTGAGTGTCGTTGTCGAGGCGTAACAGAGGGGGTGAGTACACCAACAACCAAGCCTATCCAGTGCCGCCGCGCACGGGTGCGACAGATGAGTTCGCGGCGAGTCAACCGGTGCCGGCCCGTGAGTCGCCCCGGCGGAGCGTGCTCCGCCGAGGTGCCGGACCGTCCGAATCACCTGTAAGTACCGACAATGCCACTTCAGGAGACATTACCGTGTATACCCTGACTGAAAAAACGCCGCGGCGGGCGGATCGGCAGCGCTGGGGATGGTTGCTCTCGGGCGCCGCTGCTGTGCTCGTCGTCACCGGCGCATGCGCCGGATCGAGACCGGCGTATGCTGCGGACACCGGCCCGACCGGTGCCAATTGGATCAAGCCCTCCGGCAATGATTACAACTGGCGCTACAGCCGGCTCAATCAGATCAATGTCCACAATGCCCACCAGATGCAGGTCTCGTGGACCATGTCGACCGGCGTGCTGCGCGGCCATGAGGGCCAGCCGCTCGTGATCGGCAATACGATGTATTTCGAGACGCCCTACCCGAACAGCGTATTTGCAGTGGATCTGAACGATCCGAACCACCGGGTCCGCTGGAAATTCACCCCGCCGCCCGATCCGAATGCGCCGCCGGTAGCCTGCTGCGACGTCGTCAATCGCGGTGTGAGCTACTACAACGGCAAGATCATCATGACCGCACTCGACGGCATGGTGTATGCGCTGAATGCGAGCGACGGTGCCGTAGAGTGGAAGTTTCGCAATGCCGATCCGAAACTCGGTCAGACCGTCACCGCCGCACCTCAGGTGTACGACGGTGTGGCCCTGATCGGTGTGTCCGGCGGCGAGTTTGGCGTGCGCGGGTATATGACCGCGCTCGATGCGAACACCGGCAAGATGCTGTGGCGCGCGTACAGCGAGGGGCCGGACAATCAGCTGATGGTCAGTCCGACGCATACCATCAACGGGTACACCCAAAAGCCCGTCGGGGTCGACTCGAGCCTGAAGACTTGGCGCGGGGATGAGTGGAAGGAAGGCGGCGGCACCACCTGGGGCTGGTATTCGTACGACCCGAAGCTCGGCATGATCTACTACGGCAGCGGCAATCCGGGCACGTGGAATCCCACGCAGCGTCCGGGCCTGAACCGCTGGTCGATGACGATCTTCGCGCGCAACCTGCACACCGGCATGGCCAAGTGGGTGCTGCAGATGACCCCGCACGATGGCTGGGACTACGACGGCGTCAACGAAATGGTGCTGTTCAACGCCAAGGTGAACGGCCGCGAGGAGCCGCTGCTCGCCCACTTCGATCGCAACGGATTCATGTTCGTCGTCAACCGAATCACCGGAAAGCCAGTGCGGATCCAGAAATACGACTCATCGGTGAACTGGGCAAACGGATTCAACATGAATACCGGTATGCCAGAGGTGAACGAGCGATACATGACCCGCGCCGGCGTCAACGTCACGGGTATCTGCCCGGCGGCGCAGGGCGACAAGGACGAACAGCCGTCCTCGTACGACCCGCAGACCGGTGACTTCTACGTGCCGTTGAATCACCTGTGCATGGACTATCAGGCGTTCGACGTCAAGTACATGGCAGGCTTCCCGTTCGTCGGTGCGATCGTCAACATGCACCCCGGTCCGGGCGGCTACCGCGGTCGGTTCATTTCCATCAATCCGGTCACGGGGCGGACCAACTGGCAGATTCACTCGGAGTTCCAGGACTGGGGCGGAGCGCTGACCACTGCCGGTGGACTCGCCTTCTACGGCACGCTCAAGGGCGACTTCCGTGCCGTGGACGTGCACACCGGGAAGGTGCTGTACAGCTTCCACTGTCCCTCGGGGATCATCGGCAACCCGGTCACGTACATGCATGACGGGCATCAGTACGTCGCGGTGTTGACCGGTGTGGGCGGCTGGGCGGCGATCGGCATGACCAATAACCTGCACAAGGGTACGGCGGGATTGGGTGCCGTGGGACTTGACCACAGCCTTAACCAGTACACACAACTCGGCGGAACGTTGATGGTGTTCGCGCTGCCGAAAGGTTGAGCGGATGGGGCGGGGCGAGGATGATATGGGGTTGCCCCGCCCATTGCTGGAGTGGGCCGCGCCGGGCATCGGCGCGGCCCACTTTGTCGGTGGAGTCGGCGCAGGCAAGTCGCCGCAGCGATCACTTAACGTGAAGGGGAAACGACGTATGTCACACAAAAGAGCCATTGTGGGGATGCTGCGGGGCTTGGCGGTACTGCTGCTGATCGGCGGGTCCGCCGCAGCGGCGGCCGCGCGACCGCTGACGGTCTGCGCCGATCCGAACTACCTACCGTACTCGAATCGGATGGGACAGGGGTTTGAGAACAAGGTGGCCGAGGTCATCGGCCAGGCGCTCGGGCGGCCGGTGCAGTACGTGTGGTCGAGCTACCGCCAGCCGGGCGGGTTCGACAACTTTCTCGCCCTGAATCTCGATAAGAACCGCTGCGACATCATCATGGATCTGCCCTACGGGGACGTCGAGGAGCATTACACGGATCCCTACTACGGCTCGACGTACGTCTTCGTCTACAAGAAAGGCCGCCCGTACGATCTGTCCGGCGGGATGGATTCCCCGGTCCTGCGGCACGTGAAGATCGGGTTCGAGATGGGCACGCCGCCGGAGATGGGTCTGAAGATGCGTGGGCTGCTCCTGAAGGCGACACCGTTCGATACTGCGGAGAAACCAACGGCGTCCCCTAAAGCGACGCTGCAGGCGGTGCAGGACGGCAAGGTCGACGTCCTGATCACCTGGGAGCCGGCCGTAGGCTATTTCATCAAGAAGGATTATCCGGATCTGACCATGACGCGCGTGCCGGATACGAATGCCCTCGGCTCGCCGGAGCGGTACTTGTTTTTCATGTCGCTCGGCGTGGCCCCGGCGCACAAGCACCTCATTGCGCAATTGAACGCGGCAATCAAGTCGCACAAGGCGCAGATCAAGCAGATCATGGACAACTACGATGTCGGCATCCTGCCCTGAGGGGGCGCAATGGCGAGCCGACTAGGGTCCTACGGTCACGATGTAATTCGATGCAAGACATGCCATACGTAGTGAGTGCGAAGCGATTCTCCGTCCTGCCTCGGCGAGGCACGGGTTGGGCCGTGCGGATGGGTCGGGTGCTGTTGTGGGTGTGCACGCTCGGGCTGACGCTACCGGCGATTGCCGCCATGCCCCCGGGTGAGAAAGTGGCCCGGGGCAGCAACTGCTTCTCCTGTCACGCGGTCGGTCACACAGTGGTGGGCCCGGCGTTCGTCGCGGTGGCCCAGCGCTTTGCGCATCAGCCCGGGGCCCAGGCGGTGCTGGTGCATGCGGTGAAGTTCGGACATGTCGGCACCTGGGGCAAGATTCCGATGCCGCCGCATCCGGACCTCACCGAGCAGCAGCTCAATGAGGTCGTCAGCTGGGTGCTCTCGATCCGTTCGGGCGCGAAGCCGGCGGTTGCCGCGGGCGTGAAGACCTACCACTATACGGTGAACGGCCAGGCGGTCACGCTCGACTTCCCCGTGTTTCGGACCGGGACGAAGAAGGTGACCCCGACGGTGTTCCGCGGTTACGAGTTGTTCAACTCGTATTGCTTCCGCTGCCACGGCGAGGATGCGACGGGCTCGGAGTATGCTCCGGACCTGCGCCAGTCGGTGCTGAACGGCATGACCGAGGCGCAGATGACCCAGATTGCCATGGAGGGCCGCAAGGCCAAGGGCATGCCGGCCTGGGCGGGGTTCTTCTCACCGCATGATCTGAAGGCGATCTACGAGTATGTGGCCGGCCGGGCGCATCACCTGGTCGGGCAGGGGGACCCGCCGGAGTGAGCGGCTAGCCTTCAGAGGCGCTTCGGCAACACTCGGTACAGTCCGCGGGCAAGGGCTGGCACGAGGCGTGGGCGCAGCAGGCGCGCGTCGTAGCGTGCCATGCGCCGCTCGTTCTCCTCCAGGCACTTCGCGAGCAGCCCACGCAGCGTCACGGGCGCGCCGATGTCCTGATGCGCCGTCAGCGTGAAGTTCTCGCTGTTGGCCGCCGAGGCGTCTGCACCGCCGAGGCTGCGGGCGGTTTTCACTCGCGAGGCTACCTGTTTCAGGATGATCCACGCGCAGCGCGCCCGGAACGCCGGGCGCTGCCACCAGGGTAACTGCAGCCGCCGCGCCTTGACCCAGTTGACGAAGAACAGGATGTGGCGTACTTCCTCGTCCATCACCGGTTCGAACACCGTGACCAGCGCGGCGGGGAAGTAACCGGACTCGCGCGCCAGCGCGAACAGCCCGAAGGCGAAGAACGAATCGAAGCATTCGCCAAAGCCGGCGAACAGGAAGTCATCTTGGAGGTTGTGCGGCGTGTAGGGCGCCGGAAATTCGATCGGTATGCGGTAGTGCGCGGTGAGAGCGGCGAGCAGGCGCGCATGGCGTTGCTCCTCGAACCCCTGGAGCGCGATCGCGCGGCTCAGTTCCGGGTCGCTCTCGAGGCTCGCCGCGGCGGTGACGGTGTGGGAGGTGATGTTCTCAGTGGACACCGCTTCCTGCCAGAACGGCAGGCGGGTGAGGCGCTGCTGCTCCTCGGCGGTGAGCGTCGGCCAGGCGATGTGTTCGGGATCGTACTCGACGTGCGTGTCGAAGAAGAACCGGGCGAGCAGATGTTTGTGTTCGGGAGATCCTGGACGCAGCGAAGCGAGGTCAAAGTCGACCGGATCCGCGGACATGGTGCAATTCCCTCTTTCCTTCAGTCCAATACCAGGATAGCAGCGCCGGTGCGCTGAAGAGAATCTCCCGCATGCGCTTGGTCAGCGACAGTGCAAGGGCGAGTTCGGCGTCGACGCCGATCAGACGGCCGACCCCGACCAGGGTCGCCTCCTGGATGCCGATTCCCGCCGGCACGATGAAAATGAAGGTGCGCGCCGCCTGCATGAGGCTCTCGAGCACCA
>JAJZFQ010000231.1 GCA_021805275.1 Pseudomonadota bacterium | reverse complement strand
ATGGTGCCGGGAATAGGATTCGAACCTACGACCCGCGCATTACGAATGCGCTGCTCTACCAGCTGAGCTATCCCGGCGCCGGATCGCGCATTCTATAGGCCGTCGTGCGCGCCGTCATCCTCACCCGATCCGATCAGCCGCCGGGTGCGTTCAGGCCTGGCCCGGGCCCCGGCGGGACGGCCCCCGTCCCGCCGCGCGCGGCGGGCCAGTCGCTGAAGGCGAGGTAATAGATGAAGAACAGGTTGCCGAGCGGCACGATGATCAGCAGGCTGAGCCAGGGTGAAAGCCCCACGCGGGTGCAGATGCGCCAGAAGGGAATGACCGCAACGAGGGCCACAAACGGCCACCCGAGTCCCCAGAATCCGAACCACATGGGGTGAAAGGCGCCGAACATGTACATGGAACACCTCCTCCAGGCCGTGGGGCGCGACTGCCTCAGGACGCCTTGCGGCGCAGGCGGATCACCAGGTCGATGCCGTCCACCTCGGTCCCCGGCGGGGGTGGGGGCAGGCGGCTGAATTCCACCTCCGGCACCGGAACGTCGATCAGCGCTCCACTCGCGACGTCGTGGAAATGGTAGTGCGCGTCGACATTGGAATCGAACCACGCGCGCGCCCCATCGACCGACAGCTGTCGGATCAGACCGTGTGAGGCGAACAGGTTCAGGGTGTTGTAGACGGTGGCCTTGGAGACCCGCGCGCCGCTCGAGCGCAGGTGGGCCAGGATCTGCTCGGCCGACAGGTGCTGAGGCTCGGACAACAGCAGCGTCGCGATGCGCATACGCTGGGCGGTCGGGCGTATGCCGCAATCGGCCATGCGCCGCTGGCAGCGGTGGGCAACGACATCGGCGGGTGACGCGTTGGCGTCCATACGAAAGATTATAGCCGCATTTGCCGGCCGTTTGCCCGCTCTCAGGCGACCGCGGCCTTCAGGACGCGTTGCGGCAGGGCGACGCCGTAGCCCTGCGCGAAATCGACCCCGAGGCTGGTCAGCATCTCGATGATCTCGGCGTTCTCGGCGAACTCGGCGATGGTCTTCTTGCCGGTCAGGTGGCCGATCTCGTTGATCGAGCGGACCATCTCGCGGTCGATCGGGTCGCGCAGGATCTCGCGCACGAAGCTGCCGTCGATCTTCAGGAAGTCGACCGGGAAGTGCTTCAGGTAGCCGAACGAGGACAGCCCGGTGCCGAAGTCATCGAGCGCGAACTTGCAGCCTAGCTCCTTCAGCGCCTGGATGAAGCGGTTGGCCTGCGAGAAGCTGGCCACCGCCGCGGTTTCGGTGATCTCGAAGCAGATCTTCGAGCCGTCGAGCCCGCTGCGATGGAACTGGTCGATCACGAACGGCAGGAACTTGTCATCGCCGAGGCTCTGCCCGGAGAGATTGATCGAGCACATCGCGAGCTTCTCGCGCTCGTCGGCCTCCGAGACCAGCCAGCGGAAGGCGTTCTCGATCACCCAGCGGTCAATTGCCGGGGTGATGCCGTAGCGCTCGGCGGCGGCGATGAAATCGTTCGGCGTGACGATGCGTCCGGACTCGTCCTTCAGGCGCAGCAGCAGCTCATAGTGCTGGCCCGGGTCGGCCTTCTGCAGCGGCTGGATGGCCATGCGGTGCAGCTCGAAGCGGCCCTCCTCAAGGGCGGTATTGATCCGCGCGGCCCATTGCATCTCGCGCCGGCGGCGCATCAGCTCCATATCGTTCTCGGCGAAGCTGTGCACGCGGTTGCGGCCCGCTTCCTTGGCCGCGGCGCAGGCGCTGTCGGCGGCCGAGAGGATGGAGGCGACGTCCTCATTATCGGCGGTGATCGGTACCACCCCGACGCTCGCCCCGAGGCGAAACACCCGGTCCTCCCAGGTGAAGCGGAAATTGCGCACGCTCTCGCGCAGTTGCTCGGCGGTGCGCATCGCCTCGTCGATCGAGCAGCTCTCGAGGAGGATGCCGAATTCGTCGCCGCCGAGGCGCGAGAGCGTGTCGCGCCAGCGGATCTTCGACTTCAGCAGCGCGCCCACTTGGCCGAGCAGTGCATCGCCGGCGCTGTGGCCACAGGTGTCGTTGACGATCTTGAACTGATCGATGTCGAGATAGCACAGCGCGTAGGAGGACTCGTGCGCCTTGGCACTCTTCAGCGCCCGCTCCAGCCGGTTCTCGAACTCGCGCCGGTTGACCAGCCCGGTGAGCAGGTCGTGGCTGGCGTGATACGACAGGCGCCGGTTCAGCTCGCGCGCCTCGCTGACGTCGTGGAACACGAGCACCCCGCCGGTGACCTTGCCGGCGCCGTCGCGGATCGGCGCAGCGGTGCTCTCCACGTACAGCTCGTTGCCGTCGCGGCGGATCAGCAGCATCGGTCGGACCGACTTGATCGGCCGCACGCGCCGCACCGACATGGTGAGCGGATTTTCCAGCGGCTCGCAGGTCTCCTCATGGAAGGCGCGGAAGATCTCCTCCACCGGCCGGCCCATGGCGCTCTCAAGCCGCCAGCCGGTGAGGGTCTCGGCGACCGGATTGATGTAGTCGATGACCGACTCGGCGTCAGTGGTGATGACCCCGTCGCCGATCGATTGCAGGGTGATCTGTGCGCTCTCCTTCTCCCGGAACAGCGCCTCCTCGTACAGCTTGCGCTCGGTGATGTCGAACTCGACGCCCACCAAGCGCAGCAGCCGACCGTGCTCATCGACGCGCGCGGTGGCGCGGCTGATGACCCAGCGCCACTCGCCGTTGCGGTGGCGCATGCGGTGGGTGCTCTCGAAGATCGACGTCTTGCCGTCGATATGCTCGCGGATCGCCGCCTGCACCCGCGGCAGATCGTCCGGGTGCACCAGGCTGCTCCAGTCGGGCGAGCCGCGCAGGTCCTCGTCGCGGTAACCGAGCATGGCCTTCCAGCGCGGCGAGAAGTACACCTCGTTGTTCTCGACGTCGAAGTCCCACAGGCCGTCGTTGGCGGCCGCTTGCGCCAGGCTGTTGCGCTCCTCGAGCTTGGCGAGCCGACCCTCGATCCGCAGCCGCTCCAGGCCCGAGGCGAGGCTCGTGCCGATGAGTTTCATCAGCAGCTGCTGGCTCACCTCCCAGGGGCGCGGCAGGGTGTTGGCGAGCCCGAGCAGGCCCGCGGGCTTGCCCTGCACGCGCAGGGCCACCAGCAGGACCGATCCGATGTAGAGCGATGCGAATCGCTGTCCCTCTGCGGCCTGCTCGCGCGCCGGGCGCGCGGTGTCCGGGAGGTGGGAGAGCCGCAGGTGATCGAGCCGCCCGTTCAGCCAGGGCAGCGATTCGAGCGGCAGCTCCTGCAGACCCTCGGGACGGCATTGCGTGAGGGCGGTGCGCTCGTACTGCACCTCCTGGATGACGGCATGGTCCGGGCGCAGCGTCGCGAGGAAGGCGCAATCGACGCCGGACACCTCGCGCAGCAGCGCCAGGTTACGCTGCAGGGACGCGCTCAGCGTGCCCTTGCGCATATTCTGCAGGTCGACCGCGATCTGAGTGCAGGTGCCATCGATGCCGAGCTTCGACATCCGGTCCTTCCACGCGTCGGACGCCAAGATGTCCGTGGAAGTGAAATCCACTGGCTTGTCCGGCGGTTGACTCGACATGAACCGGTAACCTCTAAGTCCGTGAAGGCAGCCTACACCCGGGCTCCACCCGGGGCGCGTGAGCGGCTGCGTGTCGTTGTGGGATGGTCGGACCCTAGGTCTTTTAACACCTTATGCTGAATTGTCGCACACCTGTTCAAGAACACAAGCTAACGCACTGTTCGGCCGAGGGTTGCTGACTTGACAGAATCCACCCGAACCGGCCAGGGCTGCGAACCGGCGCACGGTTTGCGCGCCTCGTGCTGCGCTCAACCGAGCGCCCGGCGCGCTGACTCGAAGGTCCGCTCGAGCTCGGCGGCCATCTCCACCTGCAGGGCCGCGAGACCCGACGCATCGAGCGTGCGCGGCACTTGGCGGGGCGGGCCGATGGCGATCGCGATGCGGGCGAAGGGTTTGGGAATCACGAACTGGTCCCACTTGATGCGCCAGGCGCGCGAGGCCGCGTACGCCATCGGCACGATCGGCCGGCCGGACAGCTGCGCGAGGAGGATCGCGCCGGGCTTGAACTGGTGGCGCGGCCCGCGCGGGCCGTCCGGGGTGATCGCCGGGGAGATGTTCTCCTTGACCAGCGCCATGTAGTAATCGCGCAGCGTCCGCGCACCGGTGTGCGTGGAGGAGCCGCGGATGGCGTGCGCACCGAGGCGCTGCACGAGCATCGCGCCGATCTCCCCGTCGACCGAGGGGCTGATCAGCCAGCCGACCCTCATGCCGTGCGCCTTCTGCTCGAGCAGGTACTTGCCGCAGAACAGCTGGTGCTGGTGCCAGTAGCACGGCAGCACCGAGGGCGCTGCAGCCAGCGCAGCGCGCAGGTGCTCCTCGCCCTCGACGCGGACCACGCGGCACAGGCGCCACCAGGAGCGGATCACGGCGAGGCCCACGGGGATCGCCAGCCGGTACAGGCCGCGGCGCAGCGGGGTCATGCGCCGGTCCGAGCGGGTGACCTTGCGGTAGAACGAATTGCGCAGGTCAGGCTCGGTCATGATGCGGGGACAGCTCCGATGTGGTGGGCGCCGATGGGTATAATTCACAGCTTACATGAGCAAGACCGCAACCACCCAGCGCGAGCCGCCGCTCGCGGCTGACGCGTTCGACATCGGCTCCACGGACGACTCCCTGGAGCGGATGGTTGAGCTGTTCGCCGTGCACGGAGACACCTATCGCGTGTTCGTGCCGGCGCGCAAGTCCTACACCTACGTCGTGCACCACCCCGACGACGTCAAGCGCATCCTGGTCACCAATCACCGCAACTACACCAAGGGCGTCGGACTCGACCGGGTGAAGATCCTGCTTGGCAACGGGATCATGACCAGCGAGGGTGAGTTCTGGCGTCGCCAGCGCATGATGCTGCAGCCGCTGTTCCACCGGCGGGTGATCACCCAGTTCGCCGAGGTGATCGCCGCGGCGAACGACGTGCTGCTCGAGCGCTGGGACGGGTTCGCGCGCTCCGGCCAGCCGGTGAACCTCACCGACGAGATGAGCGAGCTCACCCTGCAGATCGTGCTGCGCTCGATCTTCGGCCGGGACCTTGAGCGCATGAGCGCCGAGCTCGGCGGCAACCCCTTCGAGGTGGTGAGCAAGGAGCAGGCGCGCAACCTGCAGTTCGCCTACAAGTTCCGCTCGCTGACGCGCCTGGTGGCCGAGCTGATCGCGCGGCGCCGCGCGAGCGACGAGGAGCACTTCGACTACGTTGCGATGTTGATGAACGCGCGCGACAAGGACAGTGGCGAGGCGATGAGCGAGCGCGAGCTGATCGACGAGGTCCTGACCCTGGTGGTCGCCGGACACGAGACCACCGCGAGCGGTCTGAACTGGACCTGGTACCTGCTCGCGCAGCATCCCGCGGTGGAGGCGAAGCTGCACGCCGAGCTTGATCGGCTGCCCGCGGCGGCGCTGCGCGCCCCGAGCCTGGGACAGGTCGAGCAGCTCACCTACACCCGCCAGGTGATCGACGAGGCGCTGCGGTTGTATCCGCCCGGCTGGCTGCTCTCGCGGCGCACCATCGAGCCGGATGTGCTCTCGGGATACGAGATCCCCGGCGGCACCAACGTGCTGCTGCCCCTGTATCTGCTGCACCGGCACCCACGCTACTGGCATGATCCGGACGCATTCATCCCCGAGCGTTTCGCGAGCGAGCACGAGGCCGAGCGGCCGCGCTTCGCGTACATGCCCTTCGCGGCCGGTCCCCGGCATTGCATCGGGGAGACCTTCGCGCTCTACGAGATGCTGATGCACGTGCAGCGCGTGGCACGTGTGCTGCGCCTGAGGCTCCAGGGGCTTAAGCTGGGTGAGCCGTTAGCGCTTGAGGCGCAGATCAACCTGCGCCCCCGTCATTCCGTTTACGTGAGAGTGGAACGCCGCTGATGCTGACCGTGACGACGCTGAGCGAGC
>JAJZFQ010000042.1:1805-24506 GCA_021805275.1 Pseudomonadota bacterium | reverse complement strand
GAATCCCCGCACTCACCGGCATCGGCAGCAGCGTTCGGCCTTGGCCGTTCTCCTGCTGCGGACCGGCGGGTGCACCGAGGGCGAGCGGGGACGCGAGCAGCGCCGCGGCACACGCGGCCGTCAGGGATTTCCTCACGCTCATCGGGCGATCTCCTTTTGCAATCCAACTTCGCACCGTCGTCATGACGGTATTCGCACGACCAGATTCAGAAGCGGACCTGCCGGTCGCCTCGTGCTACCCCGCAATCGCCTTGCAGTGCGTTACGGCCTACTCGGCCCGCTGTGCGCCGAGAGCGCGAGCCGCGCCGGTGCACCTGCAACCGGAAGCGTGCAACTGTAACCGAGGCGCCCCGTTGCGACCATCCGCGGCCGGGTTCGCTCGGCGCGGCGGCACAGCGTTTCATCGCAATGAGCCCCTCACAGTAGCCGGGTCACTGCGCGGATCACCATGTACAGCCCGACAAGCGCCACCACGACGCTGAACAGCACGGTGAGCGTCCGCCGGCGTGCCGCAAGGATGCCAGCGAGCTTCACACCCACATAGCCGCCGAGCACCCCCCCGGTCACGAGCAGCGCGGCGATGCGCCACTCGACCAAATGGGAACTCGCGTAGGTCAGCGCGGTCGTGCCGGCGACCGCGGTAACCGCCACGAGCGAGGAGCCGACGGCATTCAGCAGCGGCATTCCGGTTGCGAACATCAGCGCCGGCACGGTGAGAAAACCGCCGCCGACTCCGACCAACGAGGCAAGCGCGCCGATGCCGAGACCCATCGCACCGAGCTGCAGCAACACCCATCCCTGCGCGCCAGACTCCGGGTCGTGCGAGGCTCCCGGCGCACGCCGCGAGCTGCGCAGCATCAGGCCGGCGACCACGATCATCAGCACGCCGAGCAATGCCAGCAGCAGCTGGCTGTCGGTCGCCTGGCCGAGCCGCGCACCGATCACCGCCCCGAGCACGCTGGCGAGCGCATAGGTAGCGCCGTAGCGCCAGCGCACCGTGCCGGCCCGGGTATGGACGAGCAGGCTCCACGCGCCGCTCGCAGTGGCCGCAACCGTCGACGTACCGATCGCCAGGTGCGGCGGGACGTGCATGACGTAGACAAGTAGCGGCACGACCAGAATCGACCCGCCGACGCCGAGCATGCCGAGCGAGAGTCCGGCTAGCACGCCGGTGGACATCGCGAGGAGCGCGAGCGGCAGGCTCATCGCGCCCGCGGAGAACACCGCGCGGCCGGATGGGTCTGGCGGATCCTGCTATAGTGTTGACTGATCGTCGACCTCACGGTAGCCAGCCTAGCATCCGCTCGATCCCGGGAGAACCCAGGTGCCACCACAAGAGTCACGCTCCGCCGCCGGGCCGGCCGGGCGCTCTGCCCGGGATGCGCGCCCAGGGCACTGAGACGACACCCGGAGTCGGGCGCACATGAAACGCGAATGGTTCTCCCCCGAGCGCATCTGGCTGCGCAAGGAGCAGAAGCGGCTCTCGCGGCTGCTGGATGCGGATGCGTGGTTTCCCCACGCGCCGCTCGCGGTGCTCGTCGGCATCCAGGGACTGCTGCACATCCTGCTGGCATCCGGCTCGCTGCGCGCGCTGTTGCACGCAATCGCCGCGCCGCCCCTAAATGCAATCGCCGGCGGCATGGGCATCGTGCAGATCGGCGCCGCCTCGCATCTCGGTATCGGCATTCTGCTGGTGCTCGTGGCCATCGGAATGCTGTGGCGCTCACGACTCGCCTGGCTGCTGGCGTTCCTGCTCACCCTCGGCACGATCGCGCTCGAATTCTCTCCGCTCTCGAGCGCTTCGCGGACGCTGCAGGTATTCAGCGTCGTGCAGCTGCTGCTGCTGCTGGCGGCACGCAGCGCGTTCACCCGCGCAAGCCTCGCCACGGCGACGCTCTTTGCCCTCACCGGCGTGCTGCTCACGCTCGGTTACGGCACGTTCGGAGCGCTGTTTGTCGGCACCGGGTTCAATCCCCACATCAGCACCTTCACCAATGCGGTGTATTTCACCGTCGAGACGATGTCGACGGTCGGCTACGGCGACATCACCCCCGTATCGAGCGAAGCGCGCCTGTTCACGATCTCGCTGATTCTGCTCGGGCTCGGGGTGTTCGCCACGGCACTGCCGGCCATCGCCGGCCCCCTCATCGACAAGCGGCTGATGAACCTGCTGCAGCCGCGGAGAAAAGGCAAGATGAAACGCGTATCGCATGTCATCGTCGTGGGCGACGGTCCGCTCGCTCAGGACACCGTGCGGGCCCTGATCGCACGCGGCCTGCTCGTCACCAGCATTGTGGCGGCCAAGCCGCCGGAGAACGAAGCGCATACCGAGGACGTGCTCGTCGGCGACGGCAGCGACACCGAGATGCTGCGCCAGGCGGAGGTCGCCAACGCCCGCGCCGTGCTGGCGCTCAGCGAGGACGACTCCTACAACGCCTTCGTGGTGCTCGCGGCGAAGGAAATGAACCCGGCGGTACGCACCGTCGCGGCCGTGAGCGACACCCACAACACCGCCCGCATCGCCCGCACCCGGCCCGACGTTGTGCTGACGCTGCCGCTGCTCGGCGGGGAGCTGCTCGCCATGGCCCTGAGCGGCGAGCAGATTCAGACCGACGCGCTGATCACCGAGCTGCTGAAGCTCGGCTAACCTCGCGCTGCGCTCACAGCGCCCCGACCGCGTAGGCGAGCCGCAGCCCGTCGAGCCCTTCGTCGAGCAGCGCGTTGTTGTAATCCTCCAGGGCCTGGGTGCGCAACGTCACCGCCTGGAGCACCTGGGTGTTCGAGGCGAGTCCCGCCTTGTACAGCTGGCGGGAGATGCGCAAATTCTCCGCCGCCTGCGCCGTGGCGGCGCGCGAGGCGCTCACCCGCTCGCGCGCCGCGCCGAGCGCCAGCCAATCGGCGTGCACCTGCAGGGCGATGCGCGAACGCAGGTCCGCGAGCCGGCGCCGCTCGGCGCGGCTACGCGCCCGAAGCGCATCGGCTTCGTTCGCCGCGGCGCCGCCGTCGAACAGCTTCCAGGTGAAGCCGACACCCACCGAGGAGAAGTTCTCCCGGTTGAGGATCTGATTGTCGAGGTGCGTGTAGCCGCCGAGCGCCGCGAGGTGCGGCAGTCGGCTCGCGCCGGCAACCCGGGCGCGCGCGGCGAGCGCACTCGCCTGCGCCGCGAGTGCATGCACTTCCCCGCGGTTTACGAGTGCCCGCCGCACGAGCGCCTCGAGCGGCAGATCATCGACGCTGAGGGTGGGCAGGACCGGATCGAGATGCACCACCCGATCGAGCGGCTCACCGAGCAGCCGGTTGTACTCCTCCTGCGAGACGGCGACAGCGTCCTGTGCGTTCAGCTGAGCCGAGCGCGCGTTAGCGAGCGCCACCTCGGCGGCGAGCAGATCGCTCTTGGCAACGGTCTGCCGCTGAAACATCGCCTCGACATCGTGCAGATGCGCCGCGAGGCTCTTGACACCGGCATCGGCAACGCGCAGCTGCCGTTGCGACCGCAAGACCGCCACGTAGGCCTGCGCCACCTCGAGCCTCACGTCCTCGGCCGTGGCGCGCTGCGTCGCGGTTGCGCCGGTGAAACCGTCACGCGCCGCCGCGACCCCCGCGCGGATCGCCCCGCCGCTGTACAGCGGCACGCGCATCTGCACCGTTCCGCTGACGTACTGGTTGTCTTTGAAGATCGGTCCGGAGCGGAATGCCAGCGACGGGGTGATCACCTGAAGTTCCGGCGCCTGGCCGAGGTGCGTGTAGCTCGCCTCGGCCTCGATGCTCGGCCAGCGCGCGTCCCGTGCAGCCCGCTCGCCGGCTTGCGCCGCCTGCACCTCGGCAGCAGCGGCCGCGAGCGTCTGATTGCGCGCCGCGGCCACTCGCCAAGCCGCCTCGAGTGTCTCGGCGCGCCCCTGCTGGGCGAGCGCCGCGCTCGCCGCGAGCAGCGTCGCGGCGAGCGGCATCGCGCTGCGCACCCGACTCACTTCGTTCCCTTCAGCGGGACGATGCCGAGCACCTTGAGCACGTAGCGCTCGTACACCGGGGTGATCGATCCGGTGCGCACCTTGCGCAGGAAATACTTCTCGAAGGCGATCTTGCTCAGGTGCACCCACTTGCCGAGCTTCGTCCAGGTGACATTGCGCGGGGGCATCTGCGGCAGGGCGACGAACGCCGCGCCCGTGTCACCGAAGTCCGCCAGGCAGATCGCATTCCAGGTGGCGCGCGCATCGGCCGGCTTGCCCTCGAGCTCAGCACCCACGTTCTCGCAGATCGCCGAGACCATCGATTCGATCATGTAGCCGGTCTTCGGCGCGCCAGTCGGCACCGGGGTCTGCTCAACCGGCGGAATGGCAACGCACACGCCGGCGGAGAAGATGTTGCGGTACTTCGGCGAACGCTGATGCTGATCGATGAGCACGAAGCCGCGTGGATTACACAATCCCGGCACGGCCGCGACCGGGTCGACGCCCTTGAACGCCGGCAACACCATGGCGAAGTGAAAACCGAGCTGGTGTTCCTGCTTCGGCTTGCCCTGCTCGTCATGCTCGAGGACGGTCATCGCCGCTTCGCTCACCGAGGTGATCTTGGCGTTGGTGATCCACTTGATGTGCCGCTGGCGCAGCTCACCCTCCATGAGTCCCTTGCTGTCGCCGACCCCGCCGAGTCCCATGTGACCGATGTACGGCTCGCTGGTGACGAAGGTCATCGGCACTTGGTCACGCATCTTGCGCTTGCGCAGATCGGCATCGACGATCATCGCGAACTCGTAGGCTGGCCCGAAGCAGCTCGCCCCGGGCGCCGCGCCGATCACCACCGGGCCGGGCTTGCGCAGGAACTGTTGGTACTTGTCCCAGGCGTGCTCGGCATGCGCCTGGGTGCAGATCGACTCGCTATGCCCATCGGGTCCGAGCCCAGGAATTTCATCGAAGGCGAGCTTCGGACCGGTGGTGATCACCAGGTAGTCGTATTCGACCTTGCGCCCGTCGGCGAGCGTGAGTGTATTGTGCTCGGCGTCGATCGCAGCGACCAGCTGCTCAATCCAGTCGATCCCGTGCGCGCCGAGCGGCTCGCGCATCGCCACGCGCGTCTGCTCCCGGTCCCGCCAGCCGACGGCCACCCAGGGATTCGACGGTGTGAACTCGAAGTACGGCGAGGCGCCGATGAGCGTGACGCGGTGGGCGCTGCCGAGACGCTTGCGCATGCCGTAAGCGCACGGTACCCCGCCGAGACCCGCACCAATGATGGCTACGTGTGCCATGGGAACCCCCTCTGATGAGACATAGCGACGCGAGTGACGGGCCAGGCCACCGCGAACGGACGCTCGTCACCCATGGGCGCCCTCCGCGCTCGCACGCGCCGCGCGCGCTGATCGGCGCTTCAGATGTGCGTAGTACAGAACCGGGATCACCACCAGCGTCAGCAGCGTCGAGACGAAGATGCCGAACAGCAGCGAGATCGCCAATCCGTTGAAAATCGGGTCGGACAGAATGAACACCGCCCCCAGCATCGCCGCCACCGCGGTGAGGGCGATCGGCTTGGCGCGAATCGCTCCGGCGCGCACCACCGCCTCCTCGAGCGGGAAACCCTCGCGCACCGAGCTGTCGATGAAGTCGACCAGCAGGATCGAGTTGCGCACGATGATGCCGGCGAGCGCGATCATGCCGATCATGGAGGTCGCGGTGAACTGCGCCCCGAGCAGCGCATGTCCCGGCAGCACCCCGATGATGGTGAGCGGGATCGGCGCCATGATGATGAGTGGCACGAAGTACGAGCCGAACTGCGCCACGATCAGCAGAAAGATCAGCGCCAGCCCCACCGAGTAGGCAATGCCCATGTCGCGGAAGGTCTCGTAGGTGATCTGCCACTCCCCGCCCCACTTGATTGCGAACTGATTTGGGTTCGCGGGCTGGGCGATGAAGTGCTGCACGACGCTCTGCCCGGCGGGCGGATTGCGGCCGAGCTTGGCGGCAATCTGGAACATCCCGTAGAGGGGACTGTCGATCCGGCCGGCCATATCGCCGGTCACGTAGGTCACCGGCAGCAGGTCACGGTGAAAGATCGGCTGATCCCAGGTCTCCCGCTCGACCCGCACGAGCGCCGCGAGCGGCACCAGCGCGCCGCTCGCCGCCCGCACGCGCAGCGCCAGCACCTTCGAGACGCGCGCCTGATCGGCGGGCGAGAGCTCCAGGCGCACCGGGATCGGTTCGCGCTCGCGCCCGATGTGCACGTAGGTTGCATCGTAGCCCGACAAAGCCATCTGCAGCGTGCGGGCAATCTGCTCCTGGGAGACGCCGAGGAGCGCCGCCTTCTGGCGCTCCACCTCGAGCACCAGGCGCGGCGCGGGCGCATCGACGCTGTCATCGATATCGACAATGTTCGGCGTGGAGGCGAAATCCTTGCGCACGGCGAGGGCGATCTGCTGCTGGCGCGCGTAGCTCGGTCCGTAGATCTCGGCCACGATCGGCGCCTGCACCGGCGGGCCCGGGGGCACCTCCACGACCGCGATCGAGGCTCCGAACCGACGGGCCACCGCCGCGAGCGCCGGCCGCACGGCCATGGCGATCGCATGGCTCTTGCGCTTGCGCGCGTCCTTCGGCACCAGCTGCACCTCGATCTCTCCGAGTCGCGGACTCTTGCGCAGGTAGTACTGGCGCACCAGACCGTTGAAATTCACCGGAGCGGCCGTGCCCGCGTACACCTGGTAGTCACTCACTTCCGGGACCCGCGCGACGACCTGGGCCAGCGCATCGAGCACGTGCGCGGTGGACTCCACGGTGGTGCCGACCGGCATGTTGACCACGACTTCGAACTCCGACTTGTTGTCGAAGGGCAGCATCTTCAAGACCACCGCCTCGCTGACCACCAGGCCCGCCGCCAGGACAATCGCCAAGCCGATCCCCGCATACAGCCAGTGGCGGCGACGGCGGCCCTGCTGACCCTCGAGAAACGGACCGACCACCCGCTGGAACAATCGCAGCAGCGGCACCTGCTGGCCGTGCTCGCTCGGATCGATGTGCGTGCGCCCGAGCAGCTTACGGCACAGCCATGGCGTGAACATCAGCGCCACGCCAAGAGAGATCAGCATCCCGGAGCTCGCGTTGATCGGGATCGGGCTCATGTACGGGCCCATCAGGCCGCCGACGAACGCCATCGGCAGCAGCGCGGCGATCACCGTGAAGGTGGCGAGGATGGTCGGCCCGCCCACCTCATCGACCGCGATCGGAATCAGATCGCTCAGCGTGCCGCCCCCGAGACGCATGTGACGGTGAATGTTCTCCACCACAACGATCGCATCGTCGACCAGGATGCCGATTGAGAAGATGAGCGCGAACAGGGACACACGGTTGATGGTGAAGCCCCACGCCCACGAGGCGAACAGCGTCGCCATCAGGGTGACGCCGACCGCAGCGCCCACCACCAGCGCCTCGCGCCGCCCCATCGCGAGCGCAACGAGCAGCACGACCGAGACCGTGGCTTCGATGAGCTTCTCGATCAGCCCCATCGCCTTCTCGTCGGCGCTGTGACCGTAGTTGCGGGTGACCGTCACGTGCACGTCCGCCGGAATGTACGTTCCGCGCAGCTCATCGAGCCGCTGCATGACGCTGTTCGCGATGGTGATGGCGTTGGTGCCGTTCTGCTTGGCGATGGCGATCGTCACCGCCGGGGCGTAGCTCACCTTCGGCAGATTTCGTCCGGCGGCACCGGCGCCCGTGCCGAACCAGACATAGGACTGCGGCGCATCGGGATTGGCCGACACCGCCGCCACGTCCGTCAGAAAGACCGGCTTGCCCGCGTGCACCCCGACGACCAGGTTGGCGACCGAGTCACGACCGGCGAGAAACACCCCGCCCTGCACCGGCTCGGCCCGATTGGCGCCGATCAGATCCCCGGCCTGGCTCACCATATTGGCCGCCTGCAGGGCGTGCGCGATGTCCCCGGCGTCAAGCCCGTAGGCGGCGAGCCGGCCCGGCTCGAGCCGCACGCGCACGATGCTCTGTGGTGCTCCGATGGTGTAGACCTTGCGCGTGCCGGGCACGCGCTTCAGCTGCGTCTCGATGGCGCGCGCCACCTGGCCGAGCTGATATGAGCCGCTCTGGGGATTGGTGGTCCACAGCGTCAGCGTGACGATCGGCACATCGTCGATGCCCATCGGCTTGATCAGCGGGGGCAACACACCGGCGTTCGGCGGCCACAGGTCCTGGTGCGAATAAATGGCGTTGTACAGCCGTACGATCGCCGCGTTGCGCGGCTGACCGACCTCGTACTGGACAGTGAGCACCGCGAGTCCCGGCCGGGACTCGGAGTAGATGTGCTTCACCCCCGAGATCTCCCCGAGCACCTGCTCGACCGGCGTGGTCACCTGGCTGGCGACCTGGCGCGCCGAGGCACCGGGGTAGGCGATAAAGATGTTGGCGAAGGTGACGTTGATCTGCGGGTCTTCCTCGCGCGGGGTGATCGCGATCGCGAACAGCCCGAGCCCCACCGCGAGCAGCGCGAGCAGCGGGGTGATCTGATTGTGCAGAAACCGCTTGGCGAGGCGTCCGCTGAAGCCGAGCTCTGTGCTCACTGCGCGCTCCCGGTGAGCACCGGGAACGGCTCGAGTCGGCGCATGGCTGCAAGCGGATCGAGTGCGACCCGTTCCCCGGGCGTGAGCCCCGAGAGCACCTCGACGCGATCCCCGAGCGGCTCACCGAGCCGCACCTGCTGCAGCAGCGTGTTGCCGCTCGGTTGCACCAGATACACCGCCGTCACCTCGCTGCGCCGCACGATGGCCTGCTGCGGCACGAGCAACTGGGGACGCTTGCCGGTGGCGAAGGCGACGCGCACGAGCATGCCGGGATACAGTCCGGGGACGGCACCGGCGATGGGCAGGTACACCTGGAATGTGTTGGATTGAGCCGAGGCTTGCGGGAACACCGTCACGCGCTCGGCCGGGATGCTTCGGCCGGCGAAGCTGATCGTGGCCGCACCGAAGCGCCGCACCGTATCGGCGAGTGACTCGGGGATGTTGACCACCACGCGCAACGGCTGCAGCGCCGCGAAGCCGAGCAGCCGAGCGCCAGGGGCTACCGCCTCGCCCACCTGGACCAGCCGCTCGGTGAGCACGCCGGCGTAGGGCGCACGGATCGCGGTGTAGTCGACCCCCTCGGTCGCGCCGGCAACCGCAGCGGTAGCGCTGTGCAACGCCGCGAGCGCCGCGTCCCGCTCGGCGGTGACGCGGTCGAAGTCGGCCTTCGGCACGACCCGCTGATTGAACAAGTCGCGCACTCGGCTGTAACGCAATTGCGCCTCGGTCGCCCGCGCCCGCGCGGCGTGCAGGGCCGCCCGGGCCTGACCGAGGTTGGCGCGCTGCATCGTGGCATGCAAACGCATCAGCAGCGCACCGGCGGGTACGAAATCCCCCACGTGATGCTCAATCGAGGCCACCCGCCCTGCGGTCTGCGCGGTGAGCGTCGCGCGGTTGACCGCCTCGACGATGCCGTCGAAGCGCGCCTCAGCCGCGCCCTGCTCGAGCTGCACTTGCACCGAGGCCAGCGGCGGCGCGCTCGAGCGCTCGACGGCAGCGTGATGCGCGCTGCATCCGGCCAGTACGGCCGCGGCGGCGCACACGACAGTGCGCGACAGGAGCGCGCGAGGCCTCATGGCCGTGCCCGCCATGTTCAAAACGCTGCGCCGGGCTTGACGCCGAGGCGCTTGAGAATCCGCGCGAGCGGACAGAAGCCGCTGAAGGCCGACTGCAGCAGATTCGCCCCGACGAACGCCGGCACGATCAGCCACCAGGAACTCACCAGCCAGCTGAGCAGCACTCCGATCAGCACGACGGTGCCGGCGAAAGCGAATACGACCCGATCGATTGACATGACATCCTCCCGCGAAGCGTGCCGCAGAACCGGCATTCCGATGATCAGGACAAATTATATTAGTACTATCTAAATTAGCAAGTGGTGATTTACGACGCCATGGTTTACACTCCTTCGCAAATGCGAACCCGCGCGACATCGACATCCGTAACCGCCGCAGGAGAGGTGCGCCGCGCCGGCGGCGCCTTGGCGCGCGCGGCGCGCGACATGCAGCCGCACTGTAGCGCGGCGGCCGGGGTGCTGCGCGCCCTCGGCAATGAGCAACGGCTGATGATCCTGTGCCATCTCGTGCCCCAAGCATTGTCCGTCGGTCAGCTGAATGAGCGCATCACCCTCAGCCAGTCGGCCCTCTCGCAGCACCTGGCGGTGCTGCGTCAGGCCGGCATGGTGCGCACCAAGCGGCAGTCGCAGACGGTCTACTACTCCCTCGCCCCGGGCGTCGTCACGCGCCTGCTCGGAGTGCTCCACGATGAATTTTGCGGCATCTGATCCCCCATGCTTCAATACGAGGTTTCCACCTCGCATCCGTACAAATCCCATGCCGACATTGTTCGACCCGCTGCAGCTCGGCGAGCTGCGTCTGCCCAACCGCATCGTGATGGCACCGTTGACGCGCAGCCGCGCAGGCGCCGCGCGCATCCCCAACGCACTGATGTGCGAGTACTACCGCCAGCGCGCCTCGGCGGGGTTGATTCTCACGGAAGCCACCGTGGTCACGCCTATGGGCATCGGCTATGCGGACACCCCGGGAATCTGGTCGGACGAGCAGGTTCACGGCTGGCGCCGCATCACCGAGGCCGTGCATGTCGAGGGCGGGCGGATCTTCCTGCAGCTCTGGCACGTCGGCCGGATTTCCCATCCGCTGTTTCTCAACGGTGAGCTGCCGGTGGCGCCGAGCGCCATCGCACCCGAGGGCCACGTCAGCCTGGTCCGTCCGACCACCCCGTACGTGACGCCGCGCGCACTTACGCGCGAGGAGATTCCGGGCATCGTCGCGGCATTCGCCCGCGGTGCCGAGAATGCCGAGCGCGCCGGCTTCGACGGCGTGGAAGTGCACGGCGCCAACGGCTATCTGCTCGATCAGTTTCTACAGGACAGCACCAACCGGCGGGACGACGAGTACGGCGGACCGGTGCACAATCGCGCCCGGCTGCTGCTCGAGGTCACGGCTGCCGCCATCCGGGTGTGGGGCGCCGGACGCGTCGGGGTGCATCTGGCCCCGCGCGGGGATGCGCACTGCATGGGCGATTCGGACCGCGCCTCGACCTTCGGCTACGTGGCCCGCGAACTCTCGCAGCGCCGCATCGCCTTTCTCTGCGTGCGCGAGCATCTCGAGGGCGAGCGCCTCGGTCCGCAGCTGAAGCAGCAGTTCGGCGGCGCGTACATCGCCAATGAGAAGCTCACGCCCGAGAGCGCCCAGGCGCTGCTCGAGCGCGGCGAGGCCGACGCGGCGGCGTTCGGCCGCCTGTTCATCGCCAATCCCGATCTGCTCGAGCGCCTGCGCTGCGGTGCACCGCTGAACGAGCCGCGGCCTGAGCTCTTCTATGCCGGTGGGGCAGCCGGCTATACCGACTATCCGACGCTCGCGCCGAGCGCCTCGGCCGCCTGCGCGGGCTGAGGCGTCTCAACGCGCGAAGCTGAAGCACGAATAGGCCTTGCCCGCGATGTGCTCGCGGAACGTGGCGTGGCCCGGATCGTCCCCGGCGGCTCCCACGGCCACCATCAGCGGGATGAGGTGTTCGGCGCGCGGATGACAGGCGATGGCGTTTGGCGCCGAGCGCCACCCGAGCAGCCGTTCGCGGCGTGCGTCCGGCTCGATCGCCGTGGCCGTCTCGACCAGCCACGCATCAAACGCGCCCGATCCGCCCTCCCCGCCGGCGAAGATCGCGCGCAGGTTGTGGTAGCTGCTACCGCTGCCGATGATGAGGACCTGCTCGGCGCGCAGCGGCGCGAGCGCCGCGCCGATCGCCAGGTGCCGCGCCGGATCGAGATCGGCCGCGAGCGAGAGCATGACCACGGGAATGCGCGTCGCCGGATCGATGATGAGCATCGGCACGAATACGCCGTGATCGAAGCCGCGCTCGGCATCCTCGGCGGTCTCGATTCCGGCGGCCTCGAGCAGGCCGCGGACCCGCCCGGCCAGCCGGGGGGAGCCCGGCGCGGGATAGCTCAACCGGTAGGTGTGGGGCGGGAACCCGTAGTAGTCAAAGAGCATGGGCGGGAGCGCGGCGGTGCTTACCGTCGGCACGACCTGCTCCCAGTGGGCCGAGACCATCACAATCGCGCTCGGGGTGGCCGGCAGGCTCGCCAGCAGCCCGGCGAGGTAGCCGCGCAGCCCCTCGTAGGCGTGCGGCCCGAACGGCGGCGGGAATTCCATCCAGAAGCACGGTCCTCCGCCGTGGGTGAGATACACCGTCGGCATGTGCGCCGCGCCGCTCATGTAGCACTCCTCAGAATTGGCTCGGCTCATGCTAGCATCCGGGGGTAATGCACCACGAGAGCGGCAGGCGCCACAGAGCCGGCGAGACCCCACCGGTCGAGCCGGGCGTGCCGATACGCCTCGGCGAGCGAGTCTGGCGGGTGACCTGCGGCAACGCCGGGCTCATGACCGGCCCGGGCACGAACAGCTATTTCGTCGGCGAGGCGGACCACTGGGCGCTCATCGATCCGGGCCCGGCCGACCCGAAGCACCTGGATCTCCTGCAGCGCGCCGCCCCCGGGCCGATACGGCAGATTCTCGTCACCCATACGCACCCGGATCACTCCCCGGGTGCCGCCCCGCTCGGGCAGCTCACGGGCGCCGCACTCCTCGGACGCCTCAGTACCCATCCGCACGGCCAGGACCGCAGCTTCCGGCCGACGCGCGAGCTCGGTGAAGGCGAGCTACTCACGCTCGGCCGGCGCGCCACGCTGCAGGTGCTGCACACGCCTGGCCACGCCTCGAATCACCTGTGCTTTCTGCTCGAGCCGGACGGGCTGCTGTTCACCGGGGATCACATCATCCAGGGCTCCACCGTCGTGATCGATCCGCCCGACGGCGACATGAGCGCCTACATCGGCTCGCTCAAGCGGCTGCTGACGATGGACATCAGCGCGATCGCTCCGGGCCACGGCACGTTGATCATCGCCCCTCATCAGGCCCTGTGCGGCCTGCTCGCACACCGCCTGAATCGCGAGGGACAGGTGCGCGAGGCGCTGAGCGCGCAGGAACCGGCGAGCCTCGCGGCACTCGTCGAAACGGTGTACGCCGACGTCCCTGCCGCGTTGCATGCGCTTGCCGAACGCTCACTGCTGGCGCATCTGCTGAAGCTCGAGACCGATGGCCGCGCCCGGCGGGACGGCGAGCGCTGGCTCACCGCGCACTGACATCGGCCACTCAGGCCGCCTCGCGTTCCAGGCGCTCCGTCAGTCCCAACACCACCGGCATCGCCACCAGCACCAGAGGCAGCTGCACGATGGCCCCGGCAATGATCGCGATGGCGAGCGGCTGGAGCATCTGATCGCCCGAGCCGCTGATCGCCGCCCCGAGCGGCACCAGCGCGAGGATCATCGCCAGCGTACTCATGGTGATCGGCCGCAGCCGGTTGAGCGCCGCCTCGTAAAGCGCCGTGCGCCGCGGCATCGTCTGGGCGAGCGCCTGGTATTCGGACACGTAGAACACCGCCATCTCGGTCGAGATGCCCACGATCATCACCATGCCCATCATCGCCGTGATGTTGAGCTCGACACCCGTCAGCCACAGTCCGACGAATACCGCGCCGGTGGAGATGAGCGAGCTCAGCACGATGACGATGGGGATGGTAAAGCGCTCGTAGAGGAACAGCAGGAGAATGAGCTCCGCCACCAGCGCGGCGCCGAACACGCGGATCATGCCGTGGATCGCCATCTGTTGCTGCTTGTACTGACCGCCAAGGGAGTAGAAGACCCCCGGTGGCAGCAGACCCGGCTTGTCGAGCACCTGCTTGACGGCCGCGATCGTCGAGCCGAGGTCGTGGCCACCACCGATCTGTGCGGTGACCGGCACAATCTGCGCGAGATTGTCCCGCGTGAGTTCCGGCTGACCGGCCACGAAGCGCACCGTGGCAACACTTGCCAGGCGCAGCATGCGTCCGTTCGGGGCCCGGATCGGCAGATTGCCGAGCTGGCTGCGGTAAAGACGCCGCTCGGGCGGACTCAGCCAGAGGCGAACGCCGATATCCTCCACCGTGCCGAGATAGCGCGTCGCCACGGCCCCGTGCAGGTAGTGGTAGACCTGGTTGCGCACATCCTCGACCGTCATCCCCTCCATCGCCGCCGCGGCCGGATCGACGTGAATGTCGAGCGCATCGCCGGCCGGAACCACGCCGTCGTTGACCGATGCCGGCTCGATCCCGGGCACGTGGCGGATCGCATCGGCGACCCGGACAGCGACCCCGCCAAGCACCGACGGATTCTTCGCGCTGAGGGAGATGACCACTGGCTGTCTGCGCCCCACCATGTCACCGATCATGTCGCTCATGAGCTGGTGGGTATCGAACTCAATGCCCGGCACGTCGCGCGTGACCTTGTTGGTGATCTCATCCATCACCGCCCAGATGTCAGGGCGCTTCGATGGATTGATCAGCCGCACGAAGAAATCGCCCTGGTACGCCTCGTTGAGATCCCCGCCAAGCCCCGCGCCCGTGCGGCGTGAGAACGTGTAGACGTACGGATCCTTGTGCAGGATGCTCTCTATCTCCTCCAGCTCGCGATTGGTCTCGCTGAGCGAGGTGCCGGGCGCGGCCTGATAATCGAGCACGAAGCCGCCCTCGTCCATGCGCGGCAGGAAGCCGCTGCCAACGTTGCGATAGGCGAGGTAGCCGAGCAGCAGCAGCGCGAGCAGCGCCGGCACCAGCAGCAGCGGCCTGTCGAACAGCCTGCTGAGCGCGCGGCCGTGGATGCGCTTCAGCGGCGTCTCTTTGCCGTGCGAGGGATCGCGGAACGTCTTGAAATCGATCAGTCCCCGAGCCAGCAGCGGCACCGCGAACGCCGTGAGGATCAGCGAGATGATCAGCGCCGAGGCCATGGTCAGGGAGAGGAACTTGAAGAACGCCCCGGTGATGCCCGAGAGAAAAGCAAGCGGAATGAAGATGATGATGGTGGCGAGGCTCGAACCGAGCAGCGGCGTAAGGAACTCGCGCGCCGCGGTGAGCACGCTCTGATGCGGGTTCTCGAGCCCCGGCACGCCCGCGCGGCGCGCGATGTGCTCGATCATCACGATCACATCGTCGATCAGCAGGCCGATCGCCGCGGCGATGCCACCGAGGGTCATGATATTGAAGGTCATGCCGAGCAGCGACAACAGCAGCACGGTGATCAGCACCGACAGCGGCACCACCAGCATCGCCACGAGCGTCACCCGCCAGTTGCGCAGAAAGGCAAGCAGCACCAGTGCGGCAAACACCAGTCCGATCAGGATCGCCTCCTCGAGCGCGCCGATCGAGGAGCCGACCATCTTGGTCTGGTCGTACCACTTGTACAGGTGAATCGCCTTCGGCTGCGTCTTCATGAACGCCGCGAGACGCTGCTTGACCTCGCGCGCGAGCGTGATTGAGTCGGCCGTGTCCTGCTGGTAGACATCGAAGGTAACCGCCGGCATGCCGTTGTCATCGACGAGCAGCCACTGAGGCACCGTCCCCATGGTAATCCGGGCGATCGCCCCGAGCCGCACGATGCCGTTGCCCGCGGTGCGCAGCGCGACCTGCCGCACCGAGCGCAACGAGTTGAAGGCGTTGTCGTTGATCGCCAGATAGAGCAGATCGTTGTCCTCGAGCCGCCCGACCGCCTGGACGACGTTGGTCTGGGCGAGCGCCTGGGAGATCCCAGCGAGCGTCAGGCCGAAGGCATGCAGCTTCTCCACGCTGACCGACACCTGCACCTCGGGCGTCGCGCCGCCGAGCACCCCAACCCGGCGCACGCCCGGGATGCCGGTGAGGAGCGGGGTGATCGCGAACCGGGCCAGCTGACGCAGCTGGGTCGGCGGCACGGTCTTTGAGATGAGCGCGTAGGAGACGAACGGCATGATGACGTTCGGGCTCATCTGGATGATGTCGTAGCTGGTGCCCTTCGGCAGCGAGGGCAGCTCCTGGGCGAATGCCGCATCGACCGCGAGCAACGCCTGGTTCATGTTCGAGCCCCAGGGGAAATCGACGAAGATTTCCGCCGCGCCGCGCGAAGTGGTGGAACTGACGTCCTGCGCCCCGGGCACGGCGCGCGCGACCTGCTCGAGCGGCTCGGTCACATCGACCAGCATCTGCCGTGCCGGCATGCTGCCGGCGCTCACCTCGATACGGATGCGCGGGAAGCTCGTAACCGGAAACAACCCCACCGGCAACGAGAGGGCGGCGAAGATCCCGGCCACCGCGAGGGCGAAAGCGACGGTGAGGAGCGAGCGCCGATGCCGCTCGACCCAATCGGTGAAACTCACCGTGTCGTCCCCGCCGCACTCTGTCGGGCCAGGCGGATGCGCATACCGTTGTCGAGCTGGTAGTCCCCCGCGAGCACCACCGGCGCGCCGGGCTCGAGCGCACCGCTGATGATGTCCTGGGCGTGGTACTCATCGAGAATGCTCACCGGCACCTTGTGTGCGATCCCCTTGACGGCCTGCACCACGTACGGCTCGCCGCGCTCGTTCACCAGGATCGCCGCGTGCGGCACCAGGAATCCCTTCACCTGCGCGGTCGTGATGCGCGCCCGGGCGACCTGCCCCGGCATGAAGCGACCGGCCGGCAGCCTGATCTGCACCGGCACAAGACCGCTGTTGGCGATGCTCGCCGCACCACTCATCTCCACGCGGCTCCGGGTCCACTCATCGGCACCAGTCGCCTGCACTTCGGCCGCATCGCCGGCAGCCATGGTGAGCGCCTGGGCCGGCACCACCCCGGCGGCGAGCACCAGGTGCTGCGGCGAGGCGAGCGTGAGCAGCGGCGAGCCGGTGTTCACGATCGCGCCGGTCTCGGCGCTGAGCGCCGTCACGACCGCAGCAAACGGCGCGCGCAGCTCGTGCGGGCCGGCGGCCCCGCTGGCGCGCAGCGCCGCGAGATTGGCCTGTGCATCCAGCACGGACTTATCGGCCGCGGCCAGCTGCGCGGCGGTGGCCAGGTGCAGCGTGAACAGCTTGTGCGTGCTGCGCTCGAGCGCGTTCGCCACGCGCAGCGAGGAGAGCGCCTGGTGATAGGCCGCGGCCGATTGTGGACTCGGCAGCACCTCAACGAGCGGCTCGCCGGCCGCGACCCGCTGCCCGATACGCACCGCGACGGTTCCGATCAATCCGGATTCGGCGGCCATCATGACGCGACTGCCGGTGTTGCTCGGCTGCACCGTTCCGTAGGCCACCACTACGTGCGGCAGGCTCCCGGTACGCAGCGGCGTCAGCGTCACCAGCACGCTCGGGCCCGCATCGCTTGCCGCGGCGGCCGGCCGCGGCAGTGCAACGGCACTGAGCACAAGACAGAAAACCCAGGCAATCAATCGGCGTCTCATGGCGTCCTCATGACTTCTTCGCGGCCGGAACGATGCGGACCTGCGGCAGACCGAGTCCGAGCTCCAACGTGATGGCGATGCGCGCCTGAGCCAGGGTGCTCTCGAGCGTGTTTGCCTCCAGCCGCCGCTCGAGGGCGGCGCTCTGATAATCGGTCAGCGAGCGCTCATCGATCGCCCCCGAGGCATATGCGCGCCGTGCCGCGTGCGCCAGGCGGGACGCATCGACCGCAGCGCGGCGCGCCTGCTGGGCGTCGCGGCGCAACCGGCGGATCTGTACCGACAGCCCGTTGACCGCGCCCACTGCCGCATCGAGCCGCGCCTGGTACTGCGCATGCAGCACGCGCCGGGTCGCACGCGTCGAACCAACCTGTCCCTGATTGCGATCGAACAGCGGCACGGCGAGCTGCGCGGCGGGACCGCCGTTGCGCACGTTGCCGTTGTCCTGGTCCCATTGAGCCCCCAGCACGAGGGCTGGGAACTGACCGATGATCGCCGTGCGCACGTCCTCGTCGGCCGAGCGATATCCCATCTTCAGTGCGAGCAGATCCGGCCGGCGCTCGGCAAGCGTGGCGATGAGCGGCGCGAGGTGAGACGGCACCGGCGGAAGATGCGGCGCGGCGATCGGGAAGCGTACCGTCGGCGCGAGACCGAGCAGCGCATTGAGCGCCTGCCAGGCGCGCAGCTGCGCGAGCCGCAGGCTTGCCAGGTTCTGCTCGGCGGTCGCCTGGGCCGCCAGTATCGAGGACAGCGCGGTCAGATCGAGGCTGCGGCTCGAGGCGGCGGCGCGTGCGGCGCGCGCTTCCACCGCCAGCAGCTGCGCCTCGCGGCGGCTCGCGCGCAGCGAGGCATCACCCCAATACAGATCGAGCGCGAGCACCCTCGCCTGCTGCGCGACCTGCCACTCCCGCCACAGCAACTCGGCGCTGACCTGTTTGAATGTGAAACGGGCCGACTTCACCCGCGTGTGGTAGGTGATCAGTGCCGTGACGTCTTCGGAGAGCGTGGCTGTCCAGCTCGGTGCGACGCCCGCTCCGCCGAGTTGCGGCTCGTAGACCACGCCGGCGATGGGATTGGGCAGCAGCGAGGCCTGCAGCAGCGCGGCCTCGGCACCGGCCAGATAGCCCCCCTCGGTGCGCAGCGCCGGATCGTTCAGCACGGCCAGAAGCCCGATGTCGCTTGGGCTCAGGGGCCGGTTCACCTCGATGCGCCGCGCCGCCGCACCCCGCTCGAGCGCAGGCACCTCGGTGCGCAGCGCGCTCAGCCCGCCGGCCAGATGGGCGCGGCGGGGCAACGGCAGGGCACGGTATGTGGCGCAGCCGCTGATGAGAGCGGCCGCGGCGAGCGCCCCGAAACGGGCCAGCCGCAGAAGCGCAGAGCGCGGCTCGCGCGGCCGGGCACGGATCGTGCGGGCCGCACTGCGGCCGGTACCGCCAAACCGGGACATCGCTTCTTGCGCTCCTCCGGAACATTGATCTAGGGGCCACAATCTCAGTGCGGCCAGCCCGCGTACACTGCCAGCCATTGCTGACCAAGTCCTGACGAGCGCCGGGCGGCCGGTGCGCGGATAATGGCTATGGTACGAATGTCCCGCCGCAGGCGCGAGCACCATGAGAGTTTTGCTGGTCGAGGACCACCAGGCCATCCGCGAGATGATCGCCGATCACCTGCGCGAGCGGGGCTTTGCGGTCGATGCCTTCGAGCGCGGCGAGCACGCGCTCGCCGGCGCGCGCGTCGCCCCGTTCGATGTGGTGGTGCTCGATCTCGGCCTGCCCGACATCGACGGCATGCAGCTGCTGACGGCGCTGCGCACCGTGCAGCCCGAGGTGCCCGCCATCATCGTCACCGCCCGCGACGGGGTGGACGAGCGGCTACGCGGACTGAACTCAGGTGCCGATGACTACATCGTCAAGCCCTTCAACCTGCTCGAACTCGAGGCGCGGCTGCGCGCGGTGCTGCGTCGCGTGGGCAGCCGGCGCGAGACGCGTTACAGCCTCGCAGGGGTGGCCTTCGACACCGTCTCGCGCGAGGCTACGGTGCTCGGCAGACCGCTCGATCTGACCCGGCGCGAGGCCGCGCTGCTTGAGGAGTTGCTGCGGGTGCCGGGCCAGGTGATCACCAAGGACCGGCTGGAGGATCGACTCTACGCGATGGAGGACGCCGGCAGCGCGAACGCGCTCGAGGCGGCGGTCTCGCGCCTGCGGCGCAAGCTGGCGCACGCGCACGCCGCGGTATCGATCGAGACCAAGTGGGGCATCGGCTACCGGCTGACCGAGGCGCCCGCCGCATGAGCCGCTCGCACAGCCTGCGGTTGCGTCTGCTCGGGGTGATGTTCGCCCTGTTCGCCCTCGGGCTCGGCGCCTCGTTCGTCTCCTACCGCCTCGAGGTGCACAACATCATCGACGGGCTGCAGGCGAGCACCCTGCAGAACCAGGCCCGCGAACTGCTGGAGGGACTGCGCTTCGACGCACCGCGCGCGGTGCATGTGGATCTGCCGCGCGACTGGCAGCGCGCGTACGCCGACCCGTCGCGGGGCTTCACGTTCACGGTGTTCGGGCCCGATCATCGGCCACTCGCCTGGTCGGCCAATCTCGCCGCCCCGCTGCCGTTCATCCCGGTCGATGCGCACGGACCGATCGGCCCGGTGGAATTCATCGGTGTCGGCTCCGGCAAGCAGCCGATCGTGGCGGCCCGCGCCCCAGGCGGACGCAGCCTCGTCGTCGCCCGTCGCAACATGAGCAGCGGTACGCTGGTCGATAGTCTGTTCGAGGAGGACTCCGAGCATGTCTCGGTGCTCATCGTCTTCGCCGTCCTCGCGCTCGGGCTGATGTGGCTGATCAGCGGCTGGAGCCTGCAGCCGATCGAGCGCGCCTCGCGCGAAGCGGCCCGCGTCGGGCCGCAGCAGCCGGACCTGCGCATCCCGGCCGGCGGGCTGCCGCGTGAAATCCAACCGCTGGTGGAGGCGGTCAACGGCGCGCTCGACCGCCTCTCGCGCGCGTACGCGATCGAGCGACGGCTGACGGCCGACGCCGCACACGAGTTGCGTACGCCGCTCGCGGTGCTGAACCTCAGGCTGCAGCGCGCCCGCCTGACCGGCAGCACGGACTGGCCGGCCGTCGAGCGCGAGCTCAGCCAGATGGGCCGGCTGGTCGAGCAGCTGATCGATCTCGCCCGCAAGGAGGCCCTCTCCTACGAGCGGCGCGAAGAGACGCTACCGGTGGTGAATCTGTCGCGCCTGACACGCGAGGCGGCCGCGCAGGTCCTGCCGTTGATGGAGGCGCAGGGGCGGCGCCTGGAGGTGAACGTGCCGGACGCCGTGCAGATCCACGGGCGCGCCGACGATCTGCGCGACATGGTGCGCAATCTTCTTGATAACGCGCTGGTGCACGGCCGCGGCACGGTGAGCGCTCGCATCTTCGCGGCGTCCGCAGAGAGCGAGGCGCTGCGCATCGAGGTGCGCGACGAGGGAGCCGGAGTACCCGCGGGGCAGGAGGAGTCGGTCTTCGAGCGCTTTCACCGGATCAACGCGCAGACCCCCGGCTCCGGGCTCGGCCTCGCCATCGTACGCCAGGTGGCGCGCAGCCACGGCGGCGAGGTGCGCTTCATGCCCGGCGAGGGCCGCATCGTCGTGCAGCTGCCGGCGCCGGCTGAAGCACCGCCGGGGCGCGCGCGCGCGCGGTTGAAATCTGTGCCCGGCGTCCCGATAAACGGTTAGCCCGGCACGGAGAGAAGACATGATCGAAGTCACTGCGACCACGTTCGAGCGCGAAGTCATCGAGGCCTCGCGCCAAGTTCCCGTGCTGGTGGATTTCTGGGCACCATGGTGCGGGCCGTGCCGCGCCCTCGGACCGGTGCTCGAGCGGGTCGAGGCCGCTCTCGGCGGGCGGTTCAAGCTGGTCAAGGTCAACTCCGACGAGAACCCGGAGCTGTCCCAGCGGTTCATGGTGCGCAGCATCCCCTACGTGCTCGCCTTCATCGACGGCAACCCGGTCGACGGGTTCGTCGGGGCGCTGCCCGAGGGGCAGGTGAAGGAGTTTCTCGAGCGGCTGCTGCCGGGCTCCTCCGAGGCCGAGCGGCGCCGCGCCCACCAGCTGATCGGACAAGGGGACTTCCCCGGCGCGCTCGGCGCGCTGCATGGCGCCATCGAGGCGGACGCCGGCAATGATGAGGCGCGACTCGACCTTGCCGAGGTCCTGCTCAATCGCCTGCCGGGAACGCCGGATGCGAAGCAGCTGGCCGAGGCAGACGGGGCGCTCGCGGCCCTCGGGGCTCGCGGCCAGGCGGACACGCGCTTCGCCGCCCTCAAGGTGCGCCTGTCCAGTCTGCGCGCGGCGGCCGAGCTGCCTGACCTCGCGAGTCTGCGCGCACGCATCGCCGCGGATGCGAACGATCTGCAGGCCCGCTCGGCGCTCGCGCAGCGCCACATCGCCGACGGCGAGCTCGACAAGGCGCTCGAGGAGTTGCTCGAGGTGATCCGCCGCAACCGCCAGTACAACGACGGCGCCGCCCGGCAGACCTTCCTGTCCGTTCTGGAACTTGCGGCGGACCGTCCGGCGCTGGTCAAGGATTACCGCAAGCGTCTCTCGTTGGTGCTCAATTAGACGGGGCGCACCGGGGCGGCGCCGCGGCAAGATCCAAGCGCCACGCACGCTTCGAGCCGGTCATCGGCGCAGCTCCGCGGCCGAATCGGGCCAATCGCCGCCGCCGCTCACCTCGATTTCTCCCGTTGTTGGCAAGCTCCTGCGTCACGGGCGTAACGGCAGTCCGGCGCACATACGCCCCCGAGGCGCCCCTGATGCGCTCTCATGTCGCGGCGAATCCTCCGCCGGCTCAATAGAGGGTCACCCCTCGAGATGACATCACAGGTCAATGATGGGTGGAATTGACGTCGCGCCGGACGCTGCATTCGCCAGAGTGCTGACCGTCGGGCCACGCCAGCGGCGACCGGACGGTGCACGCCCCGGTCTGGCTCGCGATGCATCACCATCGAGCAAGCCCCCGTCGCCGGGGGCCCTCGGCAACTACTGTGGCCGCCTGCCGTGCGCAGCGGTCTTCAGCAGCGCGTCGACTTCCGCTTCAGCCCTCAGCCAGTCCTGCTCCTCGCCTCCCAGCGCGAAGCCACGACGCTCCGCGTGGTAATAGGCCGCCTCCGCAATCATGGTGCGCCGGGCCTGCTCGCTCATCGCCGGGCGCGGTGGCTCGGCGAGCGTCTTCGGCTTGCTCCGCGATGCACGGCGAACGGGTGCCTTTGCGGCGGTCTGATCGGATTTGGCGGGGGCGGAATCGGTACGTCGAGTGGTCATAGATCCTCCACAAGATGGCTCCGTGCGCGAACTGCGGCACCAAGCTGCGCCCCCCC
>JAJZFQ010000042.1:0-1705 GCA_021805275.1 Pseudomonadota bacterium | reverse complement strand
GAACGGCCCACGGACGACGAGCCGATCGTCGCAACGCCCATCCGCTCCACGGCCGCGCAGGATGTCGCCGCCGCCGCTCGGCGCCCCTGGCACCGACGTCCGGGCGTCTGGGCCGCCGGCGCATCGGTCATCCTGCTGATGGCCGCAGCCGCGTGGCTCTCCTACGATTGGGCCGAGTCCGGCAACGTGGTCGAGTTGAGTCGCCTGGAGACCACAACGGTCCAGCGCGGAGATTTCGTTCAGGACGTTGCCGCGCGCGGATCGGTGATCGCCGCAGTCAGCCCAACGCTGTTCGCAACCGCCGCCGGAACCGTGCACTTCCTCGTGCACGCCGGCGACCACGTGAGCAAAGGACAGCTGCTGGCGGTGGTGGCGAGCCCTCTGCTGCGCAATGAGTACGAGCGCCAGCTCGCGACCCTGAAGAGCATGAACGCAGCGCTCGCGGAGGAGCGGGTGAAGCTGCGCGAGGAACTGCTCACCAGTCAGCAGGAAGCCGATCTCGACGCCGTGCGCATGAACGCGCAGCTGCGCGAGCTGCAGCGCGCGCAGGCGGCCTGGAAGGTGCACGTGATCAGCGAGCAGAGCTACGAAGGGGCCTACGACACGCTGTCCATCGCGCGGCTGAAGTTCGAGCACGCCCGCGAGAACGCTCATCTGTCGCAGCAGCAGATCCTGCTCGACCTGCGCACCCGCACGCTGGCGCGCGATGCGCAGGCCCTGAAGGTCGCCGGACTCGCCAGCCGCATCGATGCACTGCACGTGCGCTCCCCGGTCACCGGCCTCGTCGCCGACACCGCCCAGCGCGACAGCACCTATGTCCCGGAGAACGCTCCGCTGGTCACGGTAGTCGACCTCTCGGGGCTGGCAATCGAATTCCAGGTCGCCGAGTCCCTCGCCGGCGGCATCGCCGCGGGCGTCCCGGCCCAGATCACCCTCGGTGGGCAGACCGTCAAGGGCGTGGTCACCGACATCGCGCCCTCGGTGCAGGACGGCTGGGTCACCGGCCGCCTGCGCTTCGACGGCGTGCCGCCTCCGGGGCTGCGCCAGAACGAGCAGGCCTCGGTGCGCATCATCCTCGGGGAGCATCACGACGTGCTGCACATGGACCGCGGCGCCTACATCAGTCCGCAGACCCGCTTCGTGTACGTCGTACGCGGGGATCAGGCGGTGCGCGTACCGGTCACCCTCGGCGCCGCGTCGATCTCCGAAATCGAGATCCTGCAGGGATTGCAGGCCGGCGAGACGGTCGTGATCTCCGATCCGCGCCGGCTGCACGATGCTCCCACCGTGAAACTCTCCAAATGACCCTCCAGTGAGGCCGCCACGCTGCGCATGCAGGACATCAGCAAGATCTACCGCACCGACCTGATCGAGACCCACGCACTGCGTGCTCTGTCGCTCGAGGTCGGGGACGGGGAATTCGTCGCGGTCAGCAGCCCGTCCGGCTCCGGCAAGACCACCTTTTTGAACATCGCGGGGCTGCTCGAGGCCTTCGACTCTGGCACCTATTGAGAAATGCGTAAGTGAGTGACACTTTTTCCGCTTCTTGCGGTCCAAGCACCCGGAATGGTTACATTCGGGGTACTGATGAAGCATTCAGAGAAGCGCAAGGAACTGGAGCGACGCCGACGACGCGGGGCGAGGCTGCTGGCTACGGGGCACCCGCAAGCGGAGGTCGCACGGCAGGTGGGCGTCTCACGGCAGA
>JAJZFQ010000102.1 GCA_021805275.1 Pseudomonadota bacterium | reverse complement strand
ACTAGTAAATCTCAGCGGACCCCTAGCGCCGCACGGACCCGTGTGCCGAAGCCGGCCAGTCGCGATACCGGCTCATTGGCAAAGACGAAGCGAATGTACTCCGCTCCATGCGTCTCGCCCCATCCCGACATCTCAGTAGCGCAGACACCCTGCTCGAGCAGATGCGCCGAAAGGGTAGCGCCGTCAGTACCGAAGTCGGACGCACGCAGCAGCAGTGACCAGCCCCCTGCTGGAATGCCGAACGGCAGGCCGGCCAATTCACGCGCCATCGCATCGCGGCGTGCCTGCAGCTCCTGCACGTAGGGCTCGAGAGTGGTTTTGGATTTCTCCAGCGCGGTGGCGACGGCCTCTTGCGCGATTCCGACCGGCACGACGACGTTGGCCAACGAAACCGCCATGAGATCCGGCATGAGATGCTCGGGCGCCACAACCCACCCGACCCGCCACCCGATCATGCGCAGCTCCTTGGCGCTCGAGCCAACGGTGATCGTCCGCTGTGCCATCCCAGGCAGACCTGCTGGGTGAATGACGGGCCGCCGATCGAACAGCAGCCGTTCCATCGCGGCGTCGACGATGAGGTTCAAGTCGTGTGCGCCGCACAACTCGGCGACGAGTGCCCAGTCGTCCGCGTCCAGATAGCCGCCGCAGGGCATAGACGGCGACATGAGCAGCATCGCGGAAACCTTTGGTCCGATTGCCGCACGCAGTGCGCGCCGGTCGAGGCGCCAGAATTCGCCCGGAGTGAACATGAACGGTACGAATTTTGGCACGCCCCCAACGAGCCGGATCCGATTCATCAGACCCGCGTAGGTCGGGTCAGTGACGATCACCTCATCACCGACCTCGACCGTTGCGAGCAGGACGTTCAAAATGCCGGACAGTCCGCCAGCGCAAATCAGGCAATTGCGCTCACCGGAATACGGTATGCCTGATAGCCGTGAGACGTGCGCCGCTGCAGCGTTGCGCAAACGCATCTGACCGACGAATGGCAAATAGCTGTTGTCGGCATCGTTCGAGGCAGCTTTGCAGGTTGCCGCGACCGCCTCGGCGTCCGGAGGGATGTCCGTATCAAGGTTCTCGAGCCGCAGAATGTCTCCTCCGCGTGCGTCCGCGATGGCGCCCATGCGGTCGACGCCAATGCCGGCAATGTGCTCTAGTCGAACGGGACGCCTACGAATCATGACGCTCTCCTGGCAAATCCTCGAATGGAGGATTCAAGCGGCCGGCGCGCCAGAAGCACCTCAGCCAATCTCCTCACGTAAGTCATCCGACGACCAGGCAGCGCGACCCTGCGACGCAACATGCGCCCACAGGCTTCGGCTCGCAGTCGTCTTCTGCTCCGCGTCCCGCGAAACGCATCGCCACCGACCATTACCTCGATCCCCTGCTGCGCTGCGCAGCGGCTCGTTGACCTTGCCCGTTGAAAACACGCATACGATCCCTACTCAATCCGCCACGTGAGATCGATCCCGACGGTACGCGGCCGATTGACCGTGTAGCGCGTGAACGCGGCGGTCTGAAGGTTGATTTGCGGCTGTGGATCAAGAAGTACCCGTGCGTTCATCAAATTGTTGACGAAGAGCGCGGCTCTCCATCGGCCGCTCTCGACGCCAAGACGCAGATTGAGCAAGTTATACGCCGGCAAATGCACCAAGTATTCGCCGACATTCCAGAGCGTAATCGTCTCTCCGTAAGGAGCGTCGGTGCGAGACCCGACGTAACTCCAATTCGCAGAGCCGAATGCGGCCAAATCGGCCGTCAGGTCGTGTCGCCACCGCAGATCCGCAGAGCCCATCAGTTTTGGCGTATCGGGAACCGCGGTGCCGGCCGGATAGCCGATGATGGCACTCGCGTGCAAAAAGGCAGCGTCCGTGTAACCAGCGTTCGCATCTAAATGCCAGTCGCGCCCCAGTAGCATGTGCATTTCCGCCTCCAAGCCCTCGATTCGCGCGTCCGCACCATTGGCCGTAATGCCGAAGCCCGCAAGGTTCGTTGCAAGCTGCGGATTCATCCAGCGTTCGTAATATGCAGACAGGTCTAGAGTGAGGCGTCGCTTCATCAGTGTCGACTTTTCGCCAATTTCATAGCTCCACACCGAATCAGATCGAAAGCTGCTCGGCGCTTGCAGCAGAATATTCGGGTTGCAACCGTTTAACGAAGGCCCGAGTAGCTTCTCTTGCAGACCGCATTCGTTGGCGACCAGCACGGGATTGCCATTGGTGGAATGTGCGACTGGAATGGGTTGATTCACTCCGCCGAGACGAAACCCCTGCGATACGGTCGCGTAAACCATCAGCTGTGGATCAAATGTATAGCGGAGGTTCAATTCGGGTACCGTTCCCGACGCACCGCTCGTTGCGCGGGTATCGTACGCAATGCCATTGCCTTGGGCACCAAACACCGTAAAGAGACCGTACTCGCTATTGGACTGGTGTAGTGCGTAGCGGTAGTGGCGCACGCTGATCGTTGCCGAAATTCGTGGTGAGATGCGCCAGGAAACCTCACCGAATTCGGCGTTCTGTAGAATATTTTGTGGTTGATTATCGACATAAATGTTCGTTCCGCCGAGCGCGGCTGTGGCCTGAGGTGCAAGGACCGAAAGCTGCCAATTCGAATGAAGATCCTGATAAAACCACCCGGCGAGCCACTGCCAGGGGCCTGCGCCCGTGGAATTGACGCGAAACTCCTCGCTCAGCTGGCGAGTATCGTCTCGTTCGCTCGCCCCCGGACCGAGCGGTGAGGGCCCCGTGGCGCCAATTCCCGCCGGTGGAGCATAGGTCGCGAACGACGCCCCCACCGCGGCCGCCGATTCTTCCGTGGCATCCTGGGAGACGGTGGTCGAGCGTGCCCAATATCCGGTCGCAGAGGAAATCCGAAGCGCGGCTAGGCGGTAAATGACTTCGAGACTGCCGAGTCCGAAACGATCGCGCTGAGGCTCCGGGGTATCGTATATCTCCCAATGCGCCTCGAGGCTGGGCATGACTGGGTGAGTCGCCTGCCCATTGACATCGACCGCATTCGGGCCGCCCTGGGTGGTCAGTTGGTAGTCCATCAATGCAAGAACTGACAGTCTGTGGCTCGGCTGAAGCAGTAGCTGCAGGCGTGAGGCGCTCACGCGAGTCGTATTGACGCCATTGAGCTGCGCCTGCAGTGGCGATGAATAGAAGTTCGGCGGTCGCGAGACTCTGGGGAAGATTCCTGCGTCTACGGCGACCGCATTGTTCGCGATGACCCGCCGCTCGATCCAGCCGCTGTCATGTGAAATGGAGCCGTCCAGCCGCAGTGCGAATTTGCGCCCGAAAGGCAGGTTGACCATGCCGTTCAGTGCCTGATTAAGGCCGCCCCCGGCTGCGGTTGCCGAGGCTATGATCTCGCCGGAAGCTTCGAACCGCCGAAGACGCGGCGCCTGGGGTACGACCCGAACGGTACCTCCCATGGAACTTGCTCCATAGAGGGTCCCTTGTGGACCGCGCAGTACTTCGACGCGTTCGATGTCGTAGAGGCTGAGATTGACAAGTACCTTGCCGAGTTGGGCAGAGGCGGGTGCCGACAGTGGAATGGCCCCCAAATAGAGGCCCACCATCGATGTGTTTCCCCCCGAGGAATTCAGGCCTCGCATTTCGAATTCCGTCTGTCCGGGTCCGGCAGTGCGCACCGCGAGCCCCGGGACCGAGCGCGCGAGCGAGTCAAAATCCGTCCATCCACGATGCATGATTTCGGACGCAGTGATCGCGGTGACGCTGGCTGGTGTCGACTGAAGTGTCGTCGGGCGCTTCGTTGCGGTGATGATGACCTGGGGCAGGCGGTGGGGCTGCGGAAGTAGTCTGCCCCAGGCGTCTTGTGCCGCTGCGCGCACGCTCAAGCCCGTGAGCCGCGCCGTGGACCGGCGCTTGCCGTCGAGCGGCGTTTCGTTCGCAAGACGCCCGAGAAGCACTCGTGGCGCAGAGGAGACGATGGCAATGGCAGAACGGCTGACGAGCTGAAACGAGAGCCCGGATGCTCTCAGCAGCAAGCTGAGTGCCCCCGTGACCGTAAAATCGCCGCGCACTGCCGGCGCTCGCCGCCCCGCTACGGCGCTGGCAGACGACAGCAGTGTGACGTTCGCTTGGCGAGCAAATGCGGAGAGTGCCGGTCCGAGTGGTTGGGCCGGTATGTCAAAATGTTTCACCGGCCGGGCGGTGTGCGCTTGCGCCACGGACCACATGATCGCGGCGAGCAGTCCGAAATGCACGGCCCGGCGGATCACCGGACGATGCGGTAACTGCTTCCCTCGAGGATGGCTGGGAATAATTGCGCGCGCCTCCCCGAACAGGCGTTGCTCGTGCGTATTCGAATGAACTGTGATTCGGGGTCTCGCCTGCGACCCATTTCTAGTCTGCTCTGGACCGGCGCATGGCCGTCATCTCGATGTCATCGATAATGGACCACTCAGCTGGTCATTGGCAAGCCATGGCGAGTGCCGGGAGCGAAGAGATCTGCTCCCGGCACTCGCTGTGCCGCTTCTCAGGCCGGGTTGGCCGGAAATTTCGATCAGCGCAAGTTGTAGCTGACGTCCATGCCGTAGGTGATCGGCTGGTTGACGATGTAACGGGTGAACTGCGGAATGGCCAGGTTGATCTGCGGAAGCGGATCGAGCAGCGTTTGCTTATTCGTTGCGTTGTCTACGAATAGCGCGACAGTCCATCGGGGTGTGCGCACGCCAACCCGCAGATTCAGAATTCCATATGCCGGGAGGTTGATCTGAGTCTGACTAATATTGTTCAGATAAACCGTTACGCCATAAGGTAGATCATAGCGGGATCCGACATAGGCGTATGTGATGTTGCCGATAACGGAAAGATTATCGCTCAGCATGTGATGATAATTGAGCGATGCAGACCCGGTGACCTTCGGCGTATCCGGCACAGAATATCCTTGTGGAATGCCGTCGATCGCGCTGTTTGTCAGGAACTTGCTGTGGGTATAGCCGAGATCGGCAGCGATGCTGAAGTCGTCGCCCAATTCGGCGCGGAATTCGCTTTCCAATCCATAGATGTTCGCGTTTCCGCCATTTACGGTGAAGCCAAATCCTGCAATGTTGGTGGAAATTTGGGGGTCCATCCATCGCTCAAAATACGCCGTCAGGTTGAATAGCGCGCGATGGTTCCAGAACTCATTTTTCGTGCCGACTTCGTAGTCCCAAACGGAATCAGAATTAAATTGCGGAACACCCTGAGAGTTCACGTTGGGGAAATTCGCCAACGACGTGTATGTCGTGCCGGCCTGGGTCGGAGTTGCGGAAAGTTTGGCCTGCAGGCCGCACTGTTGAATTTGAACGAGTGAGCTGGGTGCGCCGCAGATGGCGGGTGTCACTGGATAGTTGTATCCGACGAAAGGCTGATCGGTTCCGCCGAGACGGAAGCCCTTGGCGATCGTCAGATACACCATGTGGTTGCTGTTAATTTGCCAGCGCAGATCGAATCGGGGATTTGTTCCGCTTGCACTTCCTCCGGCCGTGGTGACCAGGGGGGCGGTGTTCCCGGCTATCGTCGGGGCGCCGCTCAAGAGATTGGCGAAGCCATACGGTGTAAAATCGCCGTACTCGGTGTTGATCTGAGAGTACGAGTAGTGGTACCACCGTACGCCTGCTGAGGCAGTAACGCCCTCGGGGAATTTCCAGGAAATGTTCCCGAAAGCGGCGTTCTGCAATATGGTCTGCGGCTGGTAGTCGACGTAGACATTGGCGATCGGGCCGGCCTGCGGATTGACGGACCACATGTCCCATTCGGACTGCAGGTCCTGGTAATAGTATCCGGCCAGCCACTGAAGCCGACCGCTGCCCTGGGAGCCAAGTCGCAGCTCCTCACTCACCTGGCGGGTGTAATCGCGCTCCTCGACGCCGGGACCGAACGGGCCGGGGCCGGTGGGGCCTATGCCGCCGGCGCTGGTGTCGTACGGAAACGCCTGGGTTGCAGAGCCGAGACCGGCTGAGCTGGCATTCTCTTCGGACCCGTCCTGGGAGACCAGTGCGTGGTTTGACCAAAGTCCGGTGATTGAGGTCAGCCC